>NZ_VUNO01000001.1:0-997874 GCF_009695665.1 Staphylococcus sp. McC-251-APC-3A2 | reverse complement strand
ATTTAAAAATATAAATAATAATTGTTGTTCGTAAAGTGATAAGCAAGAACAATGTTAGAAGCAATTAGGAGATACAAAACGTTATAACTAAGCATGAATACTTTGCATTATACAATGCCATTTGTAGCCATTTAGAGAGCTATACAGAGCATACATTTATTATTTAGATGTTTTTTAGGTACTCAACAATCTTACATGTGGCTTAAATGGGCTTAGAATACGTTGTATGAAAAGAGTAAAAAGTCACTAAATTTAGATTGAAAGTAAATTAATTTTGCCCAGTAGATAATTAAAGTAGTGGTGGAAATTTTAACGGATAGATTAATTTTATCGGCAGTGAAAAAAATTTTCGGATTGAGATTCAAAAAATAAATTTCAAAAATATTTTTGGCGGGGCTTCGAACAACGCCCGTCACATCAAGGGTTGAGAACGACGAGCCCGTCTTATCTGTAACCGCATCTTGATATTAAAAGGTAAAATTGTGTAATTTTTCACAATGTATGCAGGCGATATAGCTTAAGTTTAAGTACATAACGCCCTTATTATCAAGATAATCATGTTCTCAACGCAATATAGGGCTTTTCTCAGTAGCGATTATCGATGAATTAGTAAAGTTTTTAAAACATTGCGGGTCAATCGATATTCGAGATTGGTCGAAGATTAAAACATGTAAAAGAGAATGACTTAGCACATGGAGAATTTGGAAGGTTTTTAAAATCAGTTGGTTTAACTAAATCACAATCAGACAGATTTATAAAAATTTATTCTGAACATTCTCAAGGTAAACTTCCCGACGTCGGGAACATTGGAATGAGTATTGTTTACGAAATTTCCACATTACCCGAACCAGAACGTACCAAAGAACACACAACTTCAAAAGGTGAAACGAAAACACTTGATGAAATGACTGTTAAAGAATTGCGTGAATTGAAGAAACAACTCAAACAACGCGACGAAGAAAAATCACAACTCCAATCACAACTTGAACAAGCACAACGTTCTGAATCAATTGCACATAAGCAACTAGAGGAATATATTTCAATACATAATATTTATAGGAGATGATATAAATGTCACAGAGAAAACTATTATCACAACAAAAAGCTTATCGTACCAAAGATGTACAAGAACAAAGAAATGCGACTGAGAAAGCTATGAATGAGCTTACACCTTTATCAAAAGAGCCACCCGATTTTTTAGACGATGATGCTATTCAAGAATGGTATAGAGTGCTTCCACTTATTAATGAATTACCTATAAAAGATTTAGACAAAGGTCTGCTTGCTACTTATTGCCAAACATATAGTAACTACAAAAATGCCACACTCAAAATTCAAGAAGAAGGTATGGTGGTTGTGACTGAACGTGGAAGTAAGCTCTCACCTCATTACACAATACAAAGGGATAGCGTGAATACAATGAACGCCATTTGCCCTAAATTAGGCTTAACTGTTGAGGCACGTCTCAAGATTATGGAACCTAAGACAAAAAATGAGTATGATCCCGTAGGTGATTTTGTGACAGGTAAGAAGCCTAAATCAGTATATGAAGAGTTTGGCATAGGCAAAGATGACTAATTGTCCAACTGTTGCACAAACTTAAATATATAATAATACATTCCAAATTTTGGTAAGAAATGGATTTCTGCAACTGTTGCAGAAAACTTATAAGCGTTTATATAACTATATAAAGAAATGAGGTTATAACATGCATCTAAAACCCTGTAAGCAAGTATTAAGATATTATCCTGCAGAAAAGATAACCGAATACGAGCTATTAACTGCTTATAATCCTATGTTTATTAATCGTAAAATAAAAGCAATAGAGGAACAAATCGATGCAATGTATCATTTAAATGTCAGTCATACAGTGTGTGATGATGTGATGGGTGTAGTCACAACTTCATATCCTTTAGAAAAGTTAGTATGTTGGATTGTTGAGAAAAAAGACGAACTGGATAGATATAAAAAACAATCAAATAAACGACTAAATTTGGTTAAAAAGCTAATCAAACACTATCCTTCGCATGAACAAAAGGCTATCATTCAATACATGCAGTCAAATGGCTCATATAAGCCACACAAAATGATTGAGAAACTGCAGAAAGATTTATATCAAGTCCATCATAAAAACCGTTCACAACGCCGTGAGAAGCATATACAAGCCAATAAAGTGATTTATAATGACTATATCGAAACAAAACGTGAAAGCCTGCAAAATGAACGTGAGGTGCTTGCCATATGATTATTGAGTATCAAGATGTGAACTATAAAATGTTATCCAAGTATATGTTGAACTATCACAGACTTTGTGACTGGTACATCAACAGACCTCATAACGTCAATGACCTTCAGTACCGAAATATATGTGATGTGGTTAAAGGTATAACTGCTGTATATAACAATTCTTCTTTATTAAAGCAACAAGTTATCAAGTTGACGTGGTGGGACAAGGAAAACTTATCAGATGACGTTATTTGCGACATCATCGGTATTAAACAAAGGGCATTGTTGCGTGCTAGAACGTCTATATTAGATCGATTGGCGAGTGAAATCAGCTATGTATGATAAAAAGACGATTAAACAGTTTATATTGAGTTGTCACGAGCATATTAACGATGATTATGAAGATAAACCCATTGAAACAGATGATTTCTTTGAGTTAGGTGCTGAAGTTGGCCATAAGCGTATAGATCAAATGAATACAGAAGATGCGATATTTTTAAACGAGCTAGAATTGGCCGCCGAAACAGTAGGAACATTCAAAGAGTTTAATTTGTTTTTACTGATGGCAGAGGGGAAAACTTACAAAGATATGGCTCGTATATTCGAAGTAGGTGAGCAGAGAGTTAAGCAGATGTTAGACAAGTTAATAGTTAAAATGATTAAATATTTGCAATATAACTAAAATTGTATATAATAGGTAATGGAATCACTTATCACTTTCTTACGAATACACACTAGACGACTTTAAAAGTCGTCTTTTTTTATTTGGTTATTAATACAACTAATTCTTTTAATCACTTTAGAATGCGTATAGAATAGGCTTATTCTAATATTTAATGCTATAGTAAACTTACATACAGCTATATATATTATTTTATAATTATTAATTTTGCTCATACCAATTGCCCAAGTATGTTACGGGATGGTTATTTGCTTGATAGTTTAATGTCATGTTAAATTGTATTTATCAGTTTTTAGCATTATAACTCTTAATTTATAAGGCAGACGGTCTAGTCTGTCTTTTTTTATTTACAATAACGAACATATGTTCTATTATATTTAGTGAGGTGATACTATGATGCCAGATAAATATAAAAATGAAACAGACTATCGTAAAATACCACGTGAATATCTTAACCCACGCATACCACAAGGACGTGGCATGGTTAAATGGCAACCTTTTAAGACAATGCCTGAGCAATACGAAAGATTAGAGCAATACATACTAGACCAAAATAAAATTGAGAGACCTATATTAAGTGAAGATCAATTAAATGAGTTAAATGATACATTAGTATATAAGATGTTTCATGATCCATCACTTACAGTCAGCTATTATAAAGATGGTTACATTGAAAATATAGAGGGTAGCATTCACAAGATGGATGACTTAGAGGAATGCTTATACATCCATGTAGAAGATAAGTTAAGTAAAATTAGCTTGATGGATATTGTAGACATAAAATAACCTGCACTAAATAAAGTGCAGGTCTCAGAGATATACTCATAAATCAATATAAAGGTAGTTAAGTAGTGGCTATTTGTTATATAACCATAGTGTGTCATCTTAAACATTACTTTAACAAATTTTATAAGTTGTTTAGTTCCTTAAAGATAAAATATATAGGGCAAGGATAACTGCCCATAGAATAAAATTTAAGACGGAGAGTTTTGTAGTCCATGTGGTGAATCTTTGCTTAACTCTCTCATACGTTCAATTTCTTCATCTGTAGGATTATCCATATCAATACCTTCGTTAATTACTTGATCTCTTGCTGGATTATCTATAACTTCTTCTTGCGTTTGTGGTTCTTGATATTGTTGTCGTTCTTGAGATTGAACAGGTTCTTGCTGTTGCTGCTCTTCTTGATATTGGTCGTTTTGTGCTTGTTGATTTTGTTTTTCTTCGTTATTTGCTACTTGTTCAGAACTTTTATCATCTGTTATAGATTTTTCTTCATCTGATTTCTTATTGTCTTTATTACTATTATCAGATTTTTTCTCACCTTTTTTACTTTCTTTATCTGATGATTTTATTTCTTTCTTATCTTCAGACTTGCTTTCTTCTTGACCACATGCTGCTAATACTAAGAAGCTAGCTAATAATAAAAATAAAATTCTTTTCATTTAATAGTCTCCCTTAAAAATAAATTATTAACTTAATTGTACTATACATAAAAATTTATGGTGATAACAAAAAGTTATGATTAAAAATAATATTTATGAATATACTTATATTACATTTTGATAAAAAATTATGTAGCACTATCAGTTAAAAACGTTGTGACTATTTTAAATAGTGGGTCTTTTTACGTGGATTTATGTTAGAATATTCTGTAAACTAATTTATTTAGGAGCGTATATATGATTCAATCTATAAATCACGTTACTTATTCAGTATCAGATATTAGTAAGTCGATTAATTTTTATAAAGACATTTTGAAAGCTAAAATTTTAGTAGAGAGTGATAAAACAGCGTATTTCACTATAGGTGGTCTCTGGTTAGCGCTAAATGAAGAAAAAGATATACCTAGAAATGAAATTCAATACTCATATACACATATGGCATTTACAATTAATGAAAATGAATTTGACGAATGGTATCAGTGGTTAAAAGATAACAACGTTAATATATTAGAGGGACGTAATAGAGATATAAGAGATAAACAATCAATATACTTCACTGATCCAGATGGCCACAAAATAGAATTACATACAGGTACATTACAAGATAGGTTAGATTATTATAAAGAAGAGAAACCACATATGAAATTTTATATATAAGTAGGTTATATTATGACAATAGAAACAAGATTATTTGAAGAACAAGATTTAAATAAGTTAAATGAATTATTAGTTTTATATGAACAGTTAGGCTATCCAACAATAACAGAGGATTTATTCAATCGTTTAAAAAGAATATATAATCATGAAGATTATTATTTGTTACTTTTAATTAAAGATGATGTGATAATTGGTTTGAGCGGGATGTGCAAAATGATGTTCTATGAAAAGAACGGTGAATATATGCGTTTACTAACATTTGTTATTAATTCTAATTATAGAGAAAAAGGCTATGGAACACTTTTATTAAAAGAGTCACAAATTTTAGCAACTCAATTAGGATGTAAAGCAATCACTTTAAATAGTGGTAATAGAGAAGAAAGAGATAACGCTCATAGTTTTTATAAAAATAATGGTTTTGAAAAAAAGTCATCTGGATTCTCTAAAAGCTTAGAATAAGATGATATGCATGGATAGATATTGAATGCCAAACGAACAACTATACGTTAATTCATTTCTCGATGCAGCACAGAACGAATGTCAGAACTATATATTAAGTTATTTAATGAAACAAAAGCTATTACTCAAAAATAATTATATAGTTTGGTCGGACAAAAATGTCTAACCAATATATAAAAGTATAAACTAAAAATGAGTACTTGGTTTGGTTTCTCAAAAAAAGAGCAACCAATGTACACAGTCAAAAATGACCACGTACTATTGCTCAAGAATGGACGATAGCAAACGAACAAAATTGTCTGATTGTACAACCGTAGTTATAACTACACATATAAGACAGTTACAGACAAAAAAGTCCATAACTAAATGTGAGGTGTCTAATGAGAACAGAAAAAGAAATGTTGGACTTAATTCTTAATATTGCTAAACAAGATAAAAATATAAAAGCAGTATGTATGAATGGGTCTAGGGTTAATGAAAAAATTAAACCCGATATACATCAGGATTTTGATATTGTCTACATTGTTGAAAATTTAGAAGATATAATTGCTGATTTGGAATGGATAAATCAGTTTGGAAATAGAATAATAACACAGTTTCCAGAAGCGCAAGATTTATATCCATCTGAATTAGAAGAACGTTATCCAATATTAATGCTATTTGATGATTACAATCGAATAGACTTAACATTATTATCGAAAAATAAATTATCTGAATATTTGGTAGAAGATAAATTAATAAAAATACTTCTTGATAAAGATAATTTGTTACCAAAAAACAATAGTGTTAGTGAAGCAAGTTATTGGATAAGCAAGCCATATCAGAAATTGTTTGATGAATGTATAAATGAGTTTTATTGGGTTTCTACCTATGTAATGAAAGGTATATGGAGAAATGAGTTGCTTTATTTAATAGATCATTTGAATATATGTAGAAGAATGTTACTTTTAATGCTTGCATGGGATAAAGGTTATAAATTTGATTTTCAAGTTAATTTTGGTAAGAGCTTTAAATACTTGCCTAATTATTTAGGATCTAATAAAAATAGTGAATTGACTTCCACTTATCCTCATTTAAATACTAATGAAATAAAAGAAGCATTATATAAAATGACTGAAATGTTTGATTATGCTGCAGTAATGGTCAGTAAGAAATGTAAATTAAATTATGATACAGAAAACTATGCAGAAGTTAAGAAATATATTGGTTTTAATAATTAAAGTTCGTGCATAATGAGAGAAGTATTTACAAAACAATTGATTTTATAATGGGGACTAAATGGGGGCGCGAAATTCAAAACGTATCAAAACGAATGACACTATAAAATATAAAAATACCGACACCACAAGTGTTTTGACGACTAGTGATATCGGGTGAAAATGAGAAAATAACTTATTAATCCCCTCGAAGGGAATCGAACCCCTATCCTAAGAACCGGAATCTTATGTGTTATCCATTACACTACGAGGGGTAAATAACAATAATATTAGTGTACAAATCTTATAAGTGTTGGTCAACAATAATTTATACAGTTTAAGGAAATTCTAAGCGTTATTTTTTGACCATATTTGACTTTTAGGTTAAAATAAATTTATCAGTTAGAAATAAGGAGGCAATATTAATGAATTTAATACCTACAGTAATTGAAACTACAAACCGTGGGGAACGTGCTTATGATATTTACTCACGTTTATTAAAAGACCGTATTATTATGTTAGGTTCACAAATTGATGATAACGTAGCAAACTCTATCGTATCACAATTATTATTCTTACAAGCACAAGATGCTGAAAAAGATATCTATCTTTACATTAACTCACCAGGTGGTAGTGTAACTGCTGGATTTGCTATTTATGATACAATCCAACACATTAAACCAGATGTACAAACAATTTGTATCGGTATGGCAGCATCAATGGGGTCATTCTTACTTTCAGCAGGTGCAAAAGGTAAACGTTTTGCATTACCTAATGCTGAAGTAATGATTCACCAACCATTAGGCGGTGCACAAGGTCAAGCAACTGAAATTGAAATTGCCGCTAACCATATTCTAAAAACACGTGCTAAATTAAACAAAATTTTAGCTGAACGTACTGGTCAATCAATTGAACAAATTGAAAAAGATACTGACCGTGATAACTTCTTATCAGCAGAAGAAGCTAAAGAATACGGATTAATCGACGAAGTTATGGTGCCAGAATCATAATATTTCGCATAAGTAAATTAGGATAAACAGATTATAAAACAAGTCACGACAATGTATGACTATTTCCAAATGTATGATGCATAAGGAAATGGTTGGCATGCGTGACTTGTTTTTTTGAATATATTGAAATTATGAGTTGTGTTTATTTAATAGATTTTGTTTTTTTATAAAATAATAAGATGGAAACGATTAAAGTTAACAAACCAATGATTAACAAAGTTATAGAAATGAAGATCATTATTGCAGGTTTTTCAAATGCTAAAATACTATTGGTAATGATGAGCAAGCCTGCAATGAATAATAAGATATGGCTAAAACTATCTTGTTTCATTTTTAATGGTACCTTTCTTATTGAACTAAATTTTCTAATGCAAGTTTTAGGTTAGGATATTTAAATTTGAAATCTAGTGCTTGCAATTTATTAGGTAAAACTTTTTGAGTATCAAGTACAACTGTAGACATTTCTCCTAAGATAAGTCTGAGCGCAAATGATGGCACCCACGTATAATGTGGACGATGTACTTCTCTTGCAATGGTATAACCAAACATATTTTGATGTTCTGCGATAGGTGATGTGAAATTAAATACACCTCGCGCTTTATCATTATTGATGGTATAGAGTATCGCTCTTGTTAGATCTTCAATATGAATCCAAGAATACCATTGTCTACCACTACCAATTTTACCGCCGACATTTAACTCATAAGGTAATTTCATTAATGGTAATGCACCGCCTTTATTTGATAATACCATTCCAAATCTACCTATAATTACACGTGTTCCAAAGGATTCAAATTGACGTGCTAGACGTTCCCACTGATAAACTACTTCAGATAAAAAATCAAATGGTAATGTTTGATACAACTCAGTATATGTACGTGTTAAATCGGGTTTATAATAACCGACTGCGCTGGCGTTAAAGAATACAGAAGGTTTTTGCTTTCTGTTTTTGGAAAGGTCGTATAATGCCTGTGTAGATTGTAATCGACTTAGCATTATATTTTGTTTGTGTGCGGAAGTCCAGCGGTTATTTAAGCTAGCACCGGCCAAATTGATGACGATATCAATATCTGGAATTTGGCTTTCCCAATTTGGTTCTGTCCAATTAACATATGTGATTTTAGGATGTGATGTAGCGTGTCTTTGTCTTGTTAATATCGTGATTTTCGAATCACTTTGTTGAATTGCCTCGATTAGCTGAGTACCTACTAGACCAGTACCGCCCGTAATTAGATAGTGTTTCATAGTATCACCTCATAGAATTGTAGTATTGAAGCGTGCAGGCTTTTAAAGTAAAAAATCTCATGATTTAGTATGACAAAATTTATTCGAATTTTGTTCAAAAATATGTCATTTACTACATCTAAGATGTATTTAAAATAAAATCATATGTCGTTATAATAAAGGTACCTTCGATATTAATTAATCATCTCTTAATTATTTCGAGTATACCCCATAATATACTAGCGAAGGTAAAATTTTGACTCCCTTTAGTAGAGGCCTATACGATTTTCGTGTAGGTCTAATTTTTATACCTTATAATATATATTATTGAATAATAAGAAATAATTTTGATGTCGTTTTAAAAAGGGAATTTGAAGTACTACATATTATAAAATAAATAAGGCAATAATGCCAAAAGCGAGTAAAAGTAAAAAAAGAACGAGTATAAAAAGTTTATAGCGTGTTTTGATTGATATTTTTAATTCATCATTGTCATTTTCGGTCATCATATGTCGTAAACCTTTAGGTTTTTGTTGTGATTGATCTGTTTCGTTAAATAAGTCGTAGTTTTTCAAAATCTAGTCACATCCTGTTATGATATTATTGACAATAGTAGAATAATTTAAGTGAAAGTGTTGAAACAACAATTGAAATTAGATTACTATTTAAGTTGAAGTTAAAAATAAAAGTGTTGTATATGATTATTTTACTATAGTTTGGACCACAAAGTAACAACTACATTAAAATGTGGTTAATATGGTTGTTTAATCAATGAAATAGTGTAAAATATAGTTCTAACATGAAGTTAAATGCCATTTGAAAATGATGATTTGATATAAATTGAAGTGAGGGGAGCATATGCCTAAGCATAATCAAAATAATAATTTTGATGATAAAGATAATAAAAAAATGAGTGGTTTCGCAAAACTTATCAGTGGATTGATTGTCCTACTACTTATAGGTGGATTAGTTTTTGCAATTTTTGCATTCGTAGATCATTCAAATAAAGCCAATGAACGTTTGGCAGACCAAAAACAAGAAGAAAAAGACAAAAAGAAAGAAAAAACAAAGGAACAAAAAGACAAGAAAAAAGAAAAGTCAACTGAAGAAACCCAACAAACACAACAAACACAGCAAACTCAACAAGTTCCTCAAACACAACAAACACAACAAACACAACAGACCCAACAAACGCAACAAACACAGCAGCCTAGAACACAAGAACGAAGAACTACGGAAGAAAAAGATTCACCTGAAAAAACAAAAGAAGAACGTACTACTGAAGAACGCTCGACAGAAGAGAAGACCGATGAACCATCCACAGAGGAAGAAACAACTGAAGAAAATACGAGCGAACCATCAACTGAAGAGCGCACATCTGAGCCTTCCACAGAAGAGAAGACCGATGAACCTTCTACCCAACAACGAAGTACGCAACAAAATACCCAACAACGTTCAACACAAAACAATAATTCAAATTCAGAAGGAAGTTCGCAATCCTCTGATGAAGATTAAATGGAATTAGAAAAATACATTCTTAGAACACGTGCTGTCATATGACAGTGCGTGTTTTTTGTAATAATTAATGTAACTTAAGCACTGAAATGAAATATCGTATATTATTTATAATACGAATCATATAAGACAAAGAAAAAGAAAGCTTAAAATAGCAGGCTTACTAAATATGAAATGAATGACAATAGCAGTATGATGGAAAAGCAACCACCTAAACAACCAAAAGGTCCTAAATGACAGCCAATGTGTTTGTTGTAATTAAAGGGTTGATATGGGTTTTTTTGAGAACTTTCTTTTGTTTCTTTAAAGTAATCGTCATCTTTATATCTCTTATCTTCTGGGTCTATCACTTCTGGGTGTTTATTGTTAGACATGTATATTCCTCCTGATAAATACTATTTAAATTTATATTTATTTTAAGCATAAATAGTGATTGATTCAATGAAACGCATGTTGATGAAATGATTTTAAAACATATCATCAAAAAAATTAATGGTAAATGATTAGTGAAATATGGAATCGGGTATAGTTATTCTATAGACAAAAGATTTATAGAAGTTTAGAATTTACTTTATTTAAGACAAAAGTATTTCTCTTGCTTTTTTAAATGTATAGTAGTATTATTGCAAATATAAGAGGTTATATTTTTTTGTCCCAGTAGGGACGAAAAAAGTCAATCTATGGTTAGAACTTGACCCTTGTGTATAGAAACGGAGGAGGATAGTAGTGAAAGACTTGATAAAAATTCAACAAAAGTTAGTTCCAGAAATTGTTGAAAAGATGTATCGTCGTTTTTCAATACTCACTACTATCGCTCAGTATCAACCCGTCGGTAGACGTAGTTTAAGTGAATATATGGATTTAACTGAAAGAGTATTGCGTTCTGAAACAGATGTTTTAAAGAAACAAGCGCTTATCAAAGTTAAACCTACAGGCATGGAAATCACTGAAGCTGGTGAAACGACAGTACGCCAATTAAACAGTTATTTTAACGTTTACTCGGATGATCATCACCTTGCTCAAATTATCAAAGAAAAATATGGCATTAAAGATGTTTATGTCATTCCTGGTGATTCAGACACTGATAAAACGGTTAAAATTGAGTTATCTAAACAAGCGGGACAGCTAGTTGAAGATGTTTTATATGATCACGCAACTGTAGCAGTTACAGGTGGCTCAACGATGGCATACGTAAGCGAATCTATGCATCGCCAACCTTACGACGTATTTTTTGTACCCGCTCGAGGTGGACTTGGTGAAAATGTTGTATATCAAGCCAATACGATTGCTGCCAGTATGGCACAGCAAACAGATGGAGATTATACAACGCTTTATGTGCCAGATAATGTCAGTGAAACAACCTATAACACACTTATGTTAGAACCGTCAGTGATACACACCTTAGAGAAAATTAGAGAAGCGAATATTACAATCCACGGCATTGGTGATGCGCTGAAGATGGCGCGAAGACGTCAATCACCTAGTGAAGTTATTGAAAAACTTCAACATCACAATGCCTCGGGAGAAGCATTTGGATATTATTTCGATGAACAAGGACAAATCGTTCACAAAGTAAAAACGATTGGACTTCAATTAGAAGATCTTGTATCGAAAAAGTTTATCTTTGCCGTTGCTGGGGGTAAATCAAAAGGAGAGGCAATTAAAGCCTATCTTTCGATAGCACCTAAAAACACTGTGTTAATCACAGATGAAGGCGCGGCAAGTATTATCGCAAATAATAGTAATAAAAAGTGATTCCACTTTTTAAATATCATTTTAAAGGAGGCCATTATAATGGCAGTTAAAGTAGCAATTAATGGTTTTGGTAGAATTGGTCGTTTAGCATTTAGAAGAATTCAAGATGTAGAAGGAATCGATGTAGTAGCAGTAAACGACTTAACAGATGACGAAATGTTAGCTCATTTATTAAAATATGACACTACACAAGGTCGCTTCACAGGAGAAGTTGAAGTTGAAGAGAATGGTTTCCGCGTTAACGGACTAGAAGTTAAATCATTTTCTGAGCCAGATCCAAGTAAATTACCTTGGGGAGACTTAGATATCGATGTAGTATTAGAATGTACTGGTTTATTCACAGATAAAGAAAAAGCAGAAGCACACATCAATGCAGGCGCTAAAAAAGTATTAATTTCAGCACCAGCTAAAGGTGATTTGAAAACAATCGTATACAACACTAACCACGATACTTTAGATGGTTCAGAAGATGTTGTTTCAGGTGCTTCATGTACTACTAACTCATTAGCACCAGTTGCTAAAGTTTTAAATGATGAATTCGGTTTAATCGAAGGTTTCATGACTACAATCCATGCATACACTGGTGACCAAAGCACACAAGATGCGCCTCACAGAAAAGGTGACAAACGTCGTGCTCGTGCAGCTGCTGAAAACATTATCCCTAACTCAACAGGTGCTGCTAAAGCTATCGGCCTAGTAATTCCTGAAATTGATGGTAAATTAGACGGTGGAGCACAACGTGTACCAGTTGCAACTGGTTCATTAACTGAATTAACAGTAGTATTAGATAAAAATGTAAGTATCGAAGACGTAAATAACGCAATGAAAAATGCATCTAACGAATCATTCGGTTATACTGAAGATGAAATCGTTTCTTCTGACGTAATCGGAATGACTTACGGTTCATTATTTGATGCAACTCAAACACGTGTTATGACTGTTGGAGATCGTCAATTAGTTAAAGTAGCAGCTTGGTATGATAACGAAATGTCATACACTTCACAATTAGTACGTACATTAGAATATTTAGCAAGTCATGCTAAATAATTTGATGTTCACTTTAGTTTAACAAGTATAGCGTTGTGAAATTGAATCAATAAGCTTAGGAGTAAGCGGGGAGCTCAACGCTTCTCCGCTTATTTTACTTTATTCATCCATCTAAAGGAGGAAGATTACATGGCAAAAAAAATTGTATCTGATATAGAGTTAAAAGGTAAAACTGTACTTGTACGTGCGGATTTTAACGTACCTATGAAAGACGGCGAAATTACGGATGACAACCGTATCGTTCAAGCTTTACCAACTATAGAGTATATTATAGAGCAAGGTGGTAAAGTCGTTTTATTCTCTCACTTAGGAAAAGTTAAAGAAGAAAGTGATAAAGCAGAATTAACTTTAAAACCTGTAGCTAATGCATTAGCTGAAAAATTAAATAAAGACGTAACATTTGTTCCTGAAACACGTGGAACACAATTAGAGCAATCTATCAAAGCGTTAAATGAAGGTGATGTGCTATTAGTTGAAAATACACGTTTTGAAGATTTAGAAGGTAAAAAAGAGTCTAAAAATGATCCTGAATTAGGTGAATACTGGGCATCATTAGGTGATGTCTTCGTAAATGATGCATTTGGAACGGCACACCGTAAACATGCGTCAAACGTAGGTATTGCAGCACACCTAGAAACTGTAGCAGGTTATCTAATGGAAAAAGAAATTAGATATATCGGTGGCGTTGTAGAAAACCCAGATAAACCTGTTGTTGCAATTCTTGGTGGTGCTAAAGTTTCAGATAAAATTGGTGTAATCACTAACTTATTGAAAATTGCAGATAAAGTGCTTATTGGTGGCGGTATGTCATACACATTCTTCAAAGCTCAAGGTAAAGAGATTGGCCTATCTTTATTAGAAGAAGATAAAGTAGACTTTGCAAAAGAATTGTTAGAAAAAGCAGGAGATCAAATCGTATTACCTGTAGATTGTAAAGTTGCAAAAGAGTTTTCTAATGACGCGAAGATTACAGAAGTTTCTGTAGATGATATACCTGCAGATCAAGAAGCGATGGATGTTGGTCCGAAAACTGTGGAATTATTCAAAGAAAAATTACAAGGTGCACATACGGTAGTATGGAATGGACCTATGGGCGTATTTGAATTCAGTAATTTTGCAAAAGGTACAATTGGTGTTTGTGAAGCAATTGCTGAGATGAAAGATGCAAACACAATCATCGGTGGAGGCGACTCAGCTGCAGCTGCGATTTCATTAGGATATGCAGATGATTTTAGTCACATTTCAACTGGTGGCGGTGCATCATTGGAATATCTTGAAGGTAAAGAATTGCCAGGTGTAGTTGCGATTGCTAATAAATAATCGCTAATTTACGAGCAAAACTTGATTAAACAATAATCATAATTTACTAATAGGAGTGTATATAATGAGAAAACCAATTATTGCGGGTAACTGGAAAATGAACAAAACGGTTCAAGAGGCTAAAGATTTTATTAATGAATTACCAGCATTACCAGATACTAAAGAGGTAGAATCAGTAATTTGTGCTCCAACAATTCAATTAGATGCTTTAGTAACATCAGTTAATGAAGGTAAAGCACAAGGCTTACAAATTGGTGCACAAAATGCCTTTTATGAAGATAACGGTGCATTTACAGGTGAAACATCACCAGTGGCATTGGCTGATTTAGGTGTGAAATATGTTGTTATTGGACACTCAGAACGTCGTGAAATCTTCCATGAAACAGATGAAGATATCAACAAAAAAGCACATGCTGTATTCAATCACGGTATGACACCAATTATTTGTGTTGGTGAAACAGACGAAGAACGTGAAAGTGGCAAAGCTAATGAAGTTGTTGGCAACCAAGTTAAAAAAGCTGTAGAAGGCTTGTCAGAAGCACAATTGAAACAAGTTGTTATCGCATATGAACCAATTTGGGCAATCGGTACTGGTAAATCATCAACTGCAAAAGATGCCAATGAAATGTGTGCATTTGTAAGAGAAACAATCGCAGATTTATCTGGACAAGCAGTTGCGGATGCAACACGTATTCAATATGGCGGTAGTGTTAAACCTAACAACATAAAAGAATACATGGCAGAATCAGACATTGATGGCGCATTAGTAGGTGGCGCATCACTTAAAGTGGATGATTTTGTACAATTGTTAGAAGGTGCAAAATAATATGGCTAAACAACCAACTGCATTAATTATTTTAGATGGTTTTGCAAATAGAGAAAGTGAGCATGGTAATGCTGTAAAACTAGCTAATAAACCTAATTTTGATCGTTATTATAATCAGTATCCAACAACCCAAATCGAAGCAAGTGGCTTGGATGTTGGACTTCCTGAAGGTCAAATGGGTAATTCAGAAGTTGGACATATGAATATCGGTGCTGGACGTATTGTTTATCAAAGTTTAACGCGTATCAATAAATCTATTGAAGATGGCGATTTCTTTGAAAATGATGTATTGAATCACGCCATTCAACACGTAAAAGGTAGTGACTCAGCACTTCATATTTTTGGTTTATTGTCAGATGGTGGTGTGCACAGTCATTATAAACATCTATTTGCTTTATTAGAATTAGCCAAAAAGCAAGGCGTTGACAAAGTTTATGTACATGCGTTTTTAGATGGACGTGATGTAGATCAAAAATCTGCACTTAAATATATCGAAGATACAGAAGCTAAGTTTAAAGAATTAGGCATTGGCCAATTCGCATCTGTTTCAGGTCGTTATTACGCAATGGACCGTGATAAACGCTGGGATAGAGAAGAAAAAGCTTATAACGCAATTCGTAACTTTGGTGGAGAAACATTTGAATCAGCTAAAGCTGGTGTTGAAGCAAACTATGCTAAAGACTTAACTGATGAATTTGTTGAACCATTTATCATCAAAGATCAAAATAATGGTGTAAATGATGGAGATGCAGTCATTTTCTATAACTTCCGTCCTGATAGAGCTGGTCAACTGTCTGAAATCTTTACAGATAAAGCATTTGAAGGCTTTAAAGTGGATCAAGTAAATGACTTATTCTACGCTACATTTACAAAATATAATGATAATGTTGATGCAAAAATTGTTTTTGAAAAAGTTGACTTAACTAATACAATTGGTGAAGTTGCACAAGATAATGGCTTGAAACAGTTACGTATAGCGGAAACTGAAAAATTCCCACACGTCACTTATTTTATGAGTGGTGGCCGCAATGATGAATTTGAAGGCGAACGTCGTAGATTGATTGACTCACCTAAAGTTGCAACTTATGATCTTAAACCAGAAATGAGCGCTTATGAAGTTAAAGACGCACTCATTGAAGAGTTAAATAAAGGTGATTTAGACTTAATCTTATTAAACTTTGCCAACCCTGATATGGTAGGTCACAGTGGTATGCTTGAACCTACGATTAAAGCAATTGAAGCGGTTGATGAATGCTTAGGTGAAGTCGTAGATAAAATTGTTGATATGGGTGGTCATGCCATTATTACAGCTGACCATGGTAACTCAGATATGGTATTGACTGATGATGAGCAACCGATGACAACACATACGACTAATCCTGTACCAGTGATTGTTACTAAAGAGGGTGCAACTTTACGTGAAACAGGTCGACTAGGTGATTTAGCACCTACATTGTTAGATTTGTTACAAGTAAAACAACCTGAAGACATGACTGGCGAATCACTCATCAAGCATTAATTTGATATAAATAAAATATGGACTAAAATTAGCAAAATAAAAGCGTGTCACGGTTTAAAATTTGCTTAAAAGACTGATGACACGCATAATCAAATTGAAGTAATTAAATTATTTGTATTTATAGCATTTATAGCTATAATGAAGATGAAATTTAATATTTCTAAACTACTTATTATAAAGGAGATTACAAACATGCCAATTATTACAGATGTTTACGCTCGCGAAGTCCTTGACTCACGTGGTAACCCAACAGTGGAAGTAGAAGTATTAACTGAAAGTGGTGCATTTGGACGCACACTTGTACCATCAGGTGCTTCTACTGGTGAACACGAAGCAGTAGAATTACGTGACGGAGACAAAACACGTTATTTAGGTAAAGGTGTAACGAAAGCTGTTGAAAATGTAAATGAAATTATTGCACCTGAATTAATTGAAGGTGAATTTTCAGTATTAGAACAAGTCTCAATTGATAAAATGATGATTCAATTAGATGGAACTGAAAATAAAGGTAAATTAGGTGCAAATGCTATTCTTGGTGTTTCTATTGCAGTAGCACGTGCAGCAGCTGATTTATTAGGTCAACCACTTTATAAATATTTAGGTGGCTTCAATGGTAAACAATTACCAGTTCCAATGATGAATATTGTAAATGGTGGTTCTCACTCTGATGCGCCAATCGCATTCCAAGAGTTCATGATCTTACCAGTTGGTGCAGAAACATTTAAAGAATCATTACGTTGGGGAGCAGAAATTTTCCACAACTTAAAATCAATCCTTAAAAACCGTGGTTTAGAAACAGCAGTAGGTGACGAAGGTGGTTTCGCTCCTAAATTTGAAGGTACAGAAGACGCTGTTGAAACAATATTAGAAGCGATCAAAGCAGTTGGATTAGAACCTGGTAAAGATGTGTTCTTAGGCTTTGACTGTGCTTCATCTGAATTCTTCGAAGATGGCGTTTATAATTATGCTAAATTTGAAGGTGAAAATGGTTCAAAACTTACAGCAGAACAACAAGTTGACTATTTAGAAGAATTAGTTAATAAATATCCAATCATTTCTATTGAAGATGGTATGGATGAAAATGACTGGGACGGTTGGAAAGTATTAACTGACCGTATCGGTGATCGTGTTCAATTAGTTGGTGACGATTTATTTGTTACAAATACTGTTAAATTATCAGAAGGTATCGAAAAAGGCATTGGTAACTCAATCTTAATTAAAGTTAACCAAATTGGTACATTAACTGAAACATTTGATGCTATTGAAATGGCTCAAAAAGCTGGATATACAGCAGTAGTATCACACCGTTCTGGTGAAACAGAAGATACAACTATTGCGGATATCGCAGTTGCTACAAATGCAGGCCAAATTAAAACTGGTTCATTATCTAGAACTGACCGTATTGCTAAATACAATCAATTATTACGCATCGAAGATGAATTGTTTGAAACAGGCAAATTCGATGGTATTAAATCTTTCTACAACTTAGATAAATAATATTTATCTTGAAAAAGAGTTCACGCGCTAACACGTAAGCCCAATGGGTTTGCGTGTTTTTTTATTGCAAGACGCGTTAATATCATTTATGATTCAAAATTGTGTCAGACAAAGATAAGATTCAATAAATACATCGTCAACGTTATTTAATTTGTTCATCTTTGTCAGTGAAACTGATATAATTAAAAGTGTAAATTATAGAAGGAGTATTGACTGATTATGAAGGCACAACCTAAAACAAAAGAAATTAGAACAGGTCATTTTCTTGCTTACACTTCACTTATCATAGCAATATTATATGCCATCCATTTATTTGTTATTTTAGATGACAGTGTGATAAAACAAATGTTAATAAATAGTAGACAAAAGCCTTCTGAAAACGCAATTGGTGTTATAAAAAACAGTTTCCAATTTACAGGTATCATGTATGTGATTGCTAATTTAACAGGGATTATTGCGATTTGGAATAGGCACACGTATTTGTGGTGGTTTATGTTTGCAGTATTCACTTCACAAATTTTATATAATTTAGTTAATATCAGTTCGGTTTATGAGGCGATATTAGATACAAAATCAATGATAAATATCTTACCGTTAACAATTGTATTGATCATGTCACTTATTTTAGCGATTTATATGTTGGTTGTTTCAATCAAACGTAAAAGCACTTTTAATAGATAGAAGTTTGCTAAATAAGTTAAACGTGTGATATAATGCGGTTCGTATATAATGAATGGAGGACAATTTTTATGCATACATTTTTCATGATCATTTTAATTTTAGATTGTATTGCATTAGTGACTGTTGTATTACTCCAAGAAGGTAAAAGTAATGGACTATCAGGTGCGATAAGCGGTGGCGCTGAACAGTTATTTGGTAAACAAAAACAACGTGGCGTTGATTTATTCTTGCATAGATTAACAATTGTATTGTCTGTCATTTTCTTCTTGTTAATGTTAGGCATAAGTTATTTTGGTTTATAAGGTCCGACAATGTAAAAGTCGGGCTTTTTTATTTATAATAGAAGTATTCGGCTTTTAAATGCTTCAAAGTAGGGAATATATTTTGAGTACAACTGATATCATATTTATTTTAATAGCTTGGACGAAAGGATTGAATCACGATGCAAATTAGATTACCAGAACCATTCTTTTTTGAAGAAGGTAATCGCGCTGTATTACTTTTACACGGTTTTACAGGAAATTCTTCAGATGTAAGACAATTAGGTCGATTCTTACAAAAAAAGGGTTACACTTCTTATGCGCCACAATATGACGGGCATGCAGCACCACCAGAAGAGATACTTCAATCTAGTCCATTTGCATGGTATAAAGATGCGATAGATGGATATGAATTCCTTGTGGATAAAGGATATGATGAAATTGTGGTGGCTGGCTTATCACTTGGTGGTTGTTATGCATTGAAAATAAGCTTAGATAGAGATGTAAAGGGTATTATAACAATGTGTTCACCTATGCATATTAAGACTGAAGGTGCAATGTTTGATGGTGTCTTAACGTATGCACGTAATTTTAAAAAATACGAAGGCAAAGATGAAACAACAGTAGAAAGAGAAATGGATGCGTTTCATCCAACAGATACTTTAAAAGATTTACAAGGTCAAATTCAAAGTATACGTAATCGAGTAGATGAGGTTATGGATCCGCTACTGGTTATCCAAGGTGAGCAAGATCAAATGATTAATACAGATTCTGCTAACATTATATACAATGAAAGCGACTCAGATGATAAAGAGATTAAATGGTATGCGAATTCAGGACATGTCATTACAATTGATAAAGAAAAAGAACAAGTTTTTGAAGATATATACCAATTCTTAGAATCATTAGATTGGTCCAAATAAATTTACAGTATTTAATAAAAGAAAGGAGGGGCATAATGAATTTAAAGCAATCCATTGAAGAAATTATTAAACAACCAGATTATGAACCCATGTCTGTATCAGATTTTCAAGATGCATTAGGTTTAAATAGTGCCGACTCATTTAGAGACTTAATCAAGGTACTTGTTGAATTAGAACAAACAGGATTAATTCAACGTACAAAGACAGACAGATACCAACGTCAGGAATCTAAAAAATCAAAGCAATCGAAATTAATACAAGGTACACTTAGCCAAAATAAAAAAGGTTTTGCATTCTTACGTCCTGAAGACAATGATATGGATGATGTCTTTATCCCACCTACGAAAATTAATCGTGCAATGGATGGAGATACCGTACTTGTCGAATTACAAAACTCTAAAGGTGAACATAAAGGTAAGTTAGAAGGTGAAGTGAAATCAATTGAAAAGCACTCTGTTACTCAAGTAGTGGGTACGTATAGTGAAGCTCGACATTTTGGTTTCGTGTTACCTGATGATAAACGTATTATGCAAGATGTCTTTATTCCCAAAGGGCATAATTTAGGTGCGATAGATGGACATAAAGTCTTAGTACAAATTACAAAATATGCGGACGGTACCGATAATCCAGAAGGCCAAGTTTCTGCAATTTTAGGCCATAAAAATGATCCAGGTGTCGATATCTTGTCGATTATCTATCAACATGGTATTGAAATTGAATTCCCAGATAAAGTGTTAGAGGAAGCTGAAGCTGTTCCAGATGAAATTAAACCATCTGAAATCGAAGGACGTCGTGATTTAAGAAATGAGCTAACCATTACAATTGATGGTGCAGACGCTAAAGACTTAGATGACGCGATTAGTGTGAAAAAGTTAGATAATGGACATACGCAATTAACGGTAAGTATCGCCGATGTCAGTTATTATGTAACAGAGGGGTCAGCGTTAAATGAAGAAGCATACGACCGTGCAACGAGTGTTTATTTAGTAGACCGTGTGATTCCAATGATACCTCATCGACTAAGTAATGGCATTTGTTCATTAAATCCACAAGTGGATAGACTAACTTTAAGTTGTCAAATGGAATTAGATGAACGTGGGCATGTAGTTAATCATGAAATCTTTGATAGTGTGATTCATTCAAATTATCGTATGACTTATGATGAAGTGAATGAAATTATTACAGATCAAAATGAAGACACGCGTAAACAATATAACGAAGTTACACCAATGCTAGATTTAGCTAAAGACTTATCAGAACGTTTAATCAATATGCGCAGACGCCGCGGTGAAATTGACTTCGATATCAGTGAAGCCAAAGTACTTGTCAATGATGAAGGTATCCCAACAGACGTAGAATTAAGAAAACGCGGTGAAGGTGAACGTCTCATCGAATCGTTTATGTTAGCAGCCAATGAAACGATAGCAGAACACTTTGATCGTTTAAATGTGCCATTTATATATCGTGTTCATGAGCAACCAAAATCAGAGCGTTTACGTCAATTCTTTGATTTTATTACTAACTTTGGTTTAATGATTAAAGGTACTGGTGAAGAAGTTCACCCATCAACTTTACAAAAAATTCAACAAGAAGTAGAAGGCCAACCAGAGCAAATGGTCATTTCTACAATGATGTTACGTTCAATGCAACAAGCACGTTATGATGATGTGAATCTAGGTCACTTCGGTCTGTCAGCAGAGCACTATACACACTTCACGTCACCGATTCGTAGATATCCAGATTTAATCGTGCATAGACTCATTCGTAAATATCTTATTGATAAAACAATGGATGATAAAACACTTAATAAATGGGAAGAAGCATTACCAGAAATTGCTGATCATACATCACAAAGAGAACGAAGAGCGATCGAAGCAGAACGTGATACAGATGAATTGAAAAAAGCAGAATACATGGTTCAACATATTGGAGAAGAATATGAGGGTATCATTAGTTCTGTGGCTAATTTTGGTATGTTTATCGAATTGCCGAATACAATCGAAGGTATGGTACATGTATCAGAGATGACAGACGATTACTATCACTTCGATGAACGTCAAATGGCAATGATTGGAGAACGTCAAGCTAAAGTCTTTCGCATCGGTGATCCAGTTACAATCAAAGTTGTTAACGTAGATGTTGATGAGCGTATGATTGATTTCCAAATTGTTGGTATGCCATTACCGAAAAAAGAACGCAGCCCAAGACCTTCACGTGGTAAGACCATTCAAGCGAAACCACGCGGTCAGTCATTAGATAATTCAAATAATGATAAAAAGGGTAAGAAAAACCAACGTAAAGGTAAAAACCAACGCAATAAAAACAAGCCAGCAAGTGGTAATACAAAACATAAACCATTTTACAAAGATAAAAAAGTGAAAAATAAAGCTCGTAAGAAGAAAAAATAATTCAACAAAGAGGTGAAACTCAATGCCAAAGAAAAAATCACCAGGAACATTAGCTGAAAATCGTAAGGCCAGACATGATTTTAATATAGAAGATACGATTGAAGCGGGCATTGTGTTGAAAGGGACAGAAATTAAGTCCATTCGTCGTGGCAGTGCAAACCTTAAAGATAGCTATGCGCAAGTAAATCGTGGCGAAATGTTTTTAAATAATATGCACATTGCCCCATATGAAGAAGGGAATCGATTTAACCATGACCCGCGTCGTTCACGTAAATTACTATTACACAAACGTGAAATAGCAAAATTAGGGGAACGCACAAGAGAAATTGGTTATTCCATCATTCCTTTAAAACTCTATTTAAAACACGGTCAATGCAAAGTTTTACTTGGTGTTGCAAGAGGTAAGAAAAGACATGATAAACGTCAAGCATTGAAAGAAAAAGCAATGAAGCGCGACGTAGATAGAGCACTTAAAGCGCGTTATTAAGCGAAAATATTGCCAAAGACATTGATCTTTGGTAATATAATATGTGCTTTCTGAAAAAGATAGATGATTAAATCTGCAGAAAGTACATTATATTATTACGGGGGCGTTTTTGGATTCGACAGGGGTCCCCGAGCTAGTTAAGCGTGTCGGAGGGCTGTCTCCGCACCAACACACACAGTTAAAAATTAACTGACAAATCAAACAATAATTTCGCAGTAGCTGCCTAATAGCACTCTGCATCGCCTAACTGCATTTCCTATGTGCAGTTAACGCGATTCAACCTTAATAGGATACGCTAGGCACTGCCGTTTGAAGTCTGCCTAGAAGAGATTAATCGAACTAGCATAATGTCGGCTGTCTATCACCTAACATTATGCGAAATACCTTGATAGACTACACACGTAGAAAGATTAGTATCAGGACCTCTGGACGCGGGTTCGAATCCCGCCGTCTCCATTATATAGCCTGCAACCCATGTGGTTGTAGGCTTTTTACTTGTATAAAGATGTTGAAAATTTTTGAGAGTTATTTTAGAAAGATAACTGCGTAATTATCACTAGGTTGATACTTATAAGAATAAACCTAGTGATATGGATGAACTTCAATATATGAACTTAGAATCGATTGTAAAGGGCATTACAGAGGTATACAACAATAGCCAAGTAAAAGTACAACAGATTATTAAATTGTCATGGTGGGAGGATAACAACCATACAGAGAACGTTATAGCTGATGTGATGAGTATAAGTGAATTAACGTTAAGACATGCAAAAGAAGTGATATTAAAGCGTGTTGCGAAAGCAGTTGACTATGTGTGATGTATGACAAGAAAACAGTTAAAAAGTTTATATTAAATTATCACAAGACAATGAATAATAGTAATGAGTGTGACGAAGAAACAACTGTGGATGACTTTTTTAGTGTGAATGATCAAGTGGAATCGCATGAAATAGATAATAGTTATATTGAAGAAAGTATATTTTATATTGAAATAGAAGCAACTATTGAAAGAGTAACGACTGAAAAAGAACACAATTTATTTTTACTACTTTGTAACTGTGTTAGCTTTGAAAAGATAGGTAATATATTCGGAGTTAAAGCACTTAGAGTTAACCAGATGTTAAATGAGTTGTTGGATAAGATAGCGTATTAATTATCGAGGGTACACAAATAGCGGTGCTTGCCCTGTTTTTTACGTCTTAATACATATTTTATAAAATTAAAATCAATTTATTTTATTATACAGTTTGGAAAAGAAATTAAACGTTTAAGAAAAACAAATATTAAAACAAATAAATTGTGTTAATATTTGTTTATATTCAAATGACAGGGGGGATAGTAAAAATGGAGACAGTAATAAATGCAGTAGGATCTGCAGTTAAATGGGTTGCGAATAATCCAGACACTGTAGTGAAAGTAGTAAACTTTGTTAAAGACCATATTTAAAAAAGTTTAAACTACATACTTAGTGAAACACGTCTCATCTAAATAAATAGATGGGGCGTTTATTTATTTAAATATGCTTACATTCACAGGGTCGGCGTTCACACTCAGATACTACATTTATATGAAGAAATTTGAATATGTAAGTTGAATTTAAAAGATATTGTGGAGATAAAATAAAAAAGGCATAGTTAAATGCCCATATAAAAATATGTTAAATAAAATTATCAATCATATAATTCAAGATAACTATCTGTAAATTCTTCTGATGAAATTTCTCCATTGTCTCTTTGTTATTGCAATTCTGCAGCTTTATTCTGAATTTCATCGTACTCTTCACGAGAATATCCTTGATTTTCCATCTCTTCATAGTTTGCTTCTTCTTGGTCTTTTTGTTGTTCAGGTGTTAAACAACCACCAACTGTACAATAAGTACCATCATCTTTATATTCACCAAACATTACATCACCAGCAGGTACATTTGATTGCTCGTTATTAGCTACTTGTGATTTTTGTTGTTCTTCAGATTGTTGTGCTGTCTGTTGTTCTTGTGTATTCACTTGTTCTTGTGATTGAACAGGTTGTTCATTAATTTTATCTTGTTTTGCTACTTCTTCATTAGAGCTATCATCTGATTTGTTTTTTTTATCCTCAGATTTTTTATCATCTTTCTTTTTGTCAGCCTTTTCGGATGACTTCGTTTCCTTCTTATCTTCTGATTTATTTTCTTCATTATTTCCACATGCTGCTAATAATAAAAAACTAGCTAATAATAAAAATAAGATTTTTTTCATTTAATGCTCTCCCTTAAAAATAAATTATTAACTTAATTGTACTATACCTAAAAATAAAAGTGATAACAAAAAGTTATGATGATTATTATTTTTTGTGAAAATACTTATAGTTACATGTAAATCAAATACGATTATTGTACATCAAACGAATAACTTATATGTTTATACATTTTTTGATGCAACACAGACGAAGGTTAGGAACATATTTACTCAATGGCAAAGGCTTACGCTAAGCGTTATATCATTTGGAATTATTGGATGAATGTAACGGGAAAATTTAGAAGTCAAAAACATACGCATACTAAATTTCGACAGAAAAAAGCTATTTTTAAATAACACATAGGGAGCATTAATGGCCGGAAAAATTTAGAATTTTATTCACGGAGAACATTATATAAAGTATCTAATTTGCAATACTAAATAATTAGTTGGATAATTAATTTATAATACTTACACAGGGTGAATATAGATGGACGAAATTTTTGTTTTTAAAATAAAAACGAACGATGGAAATATGTTTCGTGAATATGTAGAAAATATTTGGCAAATTAGTGAAGCAGTGGCTTTGAAAAGGTTTGAAAAAGCGATTAAAAAGCATGAATACTTTTACTTAAAAGATAGTGGTAGATATATTAATGTGAGTAAAATTATTTCAATAGACGTAGAACTATTGAAATAAAACTATTAAATTATCAGTATAAAATATAAGTATATTGATATCATGAATTGTTTTTTAAGATTTATACGTACAGTTAAACTATAGAATCAATATAAAATCAAGACGTAGCATTATGAAAATTGATTACTTAGTGTGCTTAACTAATAAGAAATATTTTATAATCCAATATGGATATTGCTCAAAAGGAGCTAGAAAATTGAAAAAAATAATAATGTTAATGAGCTTGTATATTGTTGGGAAATTAGCTTCATCTGCGACAAAATTTTTAAATAATATAAGATATGGAAATAAAAAAAGTTTTACACCGAATCCACAGTTTTTAAAAAAGGAAGATGGCTTAAGTGCTAAAAATATTCTTTTTTTAGATTCGTCAATAACATATGGAGCAGCTTCTCATGGGGTATCATTTGTTGAATTTTTAAATATAGAATCTAATATGAACACAACGAAAGAAGCAATTTCGGGTACAAGTTTGGCAGGAACAGAAAAAAATTCATATGTCCAAAGGATTAAAAAAGAGGAGTTGAGTAAAGCCAAATATGATTTATTGGTTTGTCAGTTATCGACAAATGACGGTAGGTTAAATAAGTCTATAGGTGAAATAAAAAAAGAGTACGACATTGACGCCTTTGATGTAAAAACAACAATCGGCGCAATGGAATATATTATCAGTTACGCTAAATTAACTTGGGACGTTCCCGTATTATTTTATACATGTATTAGAAAAACAGATCCTTATTATGAATTCTTGGTAGATAATTTATATAAACTAAAAGAAAAATGGGATATTGAAATTTTAGATGTTTGGGGCAATCAATGGGCAAATGAACAAATGAAATATGATAATACACTTTTTGCTGATGATGCACACCCGACTTTAAAAGGCTACCGCTATATTTATACACCACTTTTTAAAGAAAAAATAAAAAATATATTGACTAAAGAAATATAAAAATGAACCAATTTTTTAAACGAAGTAGAAAAGTTAGCAGTTCATTTTGTATTTAATGCAAAAGGATAGGCAAATGAATGCCTATCCTTTTTAATTATCCAGTATTTATTTTTTAGGAAAAATGAACAAAGTAAAAATACTTAAAACAATAGAAATCATAGCTAGATAAACTGGTGCATTTATATTTTGAGTGTAAAAATAGCCAGTAATAATTGGTGCTATTAAAGTACCTAGAGAGGTGAAAGTAGAGTTTATTGAACCTGCTAAGCCTTGTTTGTTTTGAACTAATTTTGATAGATACACTGTTATAGTAGGGCGTATGATATCAAATCCAATAAATATAATCCAACTTATTAATATGAGGGATATCACAGAATTTAAGAATAATAAGCTAAATAGTATGACGATTGAATACATAGAACTAATAGTGATAATCGAAAGTTCACTTAAATACTTTGAAATTTTAGGATATAGAAAATATTGAGTAAAAGCGCCTAGCAAAGATCCACCTATAATAGCGGCAGCTATATTAATTGATGTAAACGCAGCTTTATCGACTAAGTATAATGGATAAAGTTCTTCTATAGCAGCTAGTCCAAATGCCAATAAAAATATAATTATAGAAGGTAATAAATATAGCTTTAAGTCCTTGAATTTTATTTTAAAATTTTTATTTTTTGGTACATGTTCATTTTTAATATGTGGAATACTTAACTTTAAATTTATAACTAACATGATCATGCCTATTACCATAGCTATAAAATAAGGTAATCTTATGTGGATTGATGAAAACAGCGCTCCTATACCTGGTCCAATGATAAAGCCCAATGATGTTATAGCTGAAAATGTGCCGAAATTTTTATCACGATTTTTTTCATCAGAGATATCTCCGATAATGCCAATAATAGATGTAGTCATTAAGGCGGCACTTATGCCTCCCAATACTCTGGAAACAAAGAGTGTATAAAAATCCATACCTATCCCGAATAAGCATTCTGAAATTATATAGAATAACAATCCAAACGATAGAAAGTGTTTTTTGGGGTACTTGTCAGAAAAGTATCCAATTATAAGTGAACAAATCATTTGGAAAAAAGAAAAAACTGCAATAAGTATTCCAAAAGCATTTCCAGTTATAGATAAATCTTTAATTATTAAAGGTAAACTTGGGACAACTAGTCCTATGCCAGTAAATGCCAAAAAAATATTGATATAAAGTGGAATAATTAAGCCTCTTTTAATCATTGTAACTCCTTAATGGAATAAATGATTAAAAGTAAGATTTCAATCATATATTGTTTGCATATTTATATAATTGATTGATTTAATCATTTATTCCTCCTGTTGTTTTAGTTTTAATTTGAATTATTAACGTATTTTTTCTGACTAACATAAAAACTCCTCCTTTTGATGATTGTATTATACAATATTTAATTTTTTACGAAAATAATGACTTGAAATATTTTTATTTATTTAAAAAGTATGATTAAAACTACATTAGTTTATATATTCAACCGAATTTTAAGTGAAAAAAGATAACAATATTGTAAGTACACTTAATTCATTTTGATTGATAAAATAATTTTATATAACGAAAGGAATGATTATAAATGAAGAAGATATTGATTTTAATGCCAGTTGTAATACTAGCTTTAGCAATAATATTAATAGGAATGTATTTAGTATCAAATGGAAAAAAACAAGAAGGAGAAATAGCTGGTTTAATTGATCACATTAACCCCTTAGTTAAAAAGGAAAGCAGTTATGTAAAAACAAAAAAACCTGATGAATTTTTGGAATATGATAGAGTCAGTTACACACAAAAAGCTTATGATGAACAAGGCGAAAGTAGAAATCTTACTTTCACAGCCTCTCAAAGTTTAAAGCTAGATAAATATTTGAAAATAACGCATAAGGGAGCTCATGTAGCTACATTTGAAGAAGTTAACAAACAGGATATACCTAAAAAAGCAATTGAAGAAATTGAAAAGTAAAAAATGATAATTTGATAACTCACTTTAAAGGGACTTTCAAACAGTTCCTTTATTTTTATTGATAAACATGAATTTGGATTCTATAGTAAGTCGTAGTTTTACTAGTTTAATCAATGAATCGTAGTCTTGTAATTTTCTAACGATTTGTGAGGTGTTGATTTTGGGAACTCGAAAATTTTAGGAATTATTATAATAAGTAAATAATTGACTTTTTGTAATGTAAGTGTAATATTACAATTGAATCAACCAAGATTCAAAATTTTTACAGGGAGTGTTTAATATGAATAAAGTGTCAAAGATAATGTTATCTTGCGGCCTCGTATTTAGTACAGCAGTAGGTGCAGCAGCAATCGATTCACATCAATCACAAACCCAAGCAGCAGAAACGCCATATTATAACTATACAGGTTATACATCAGCAAATAGTGAATTTATTTTGGATCAAGATTTTATTAATGCAATTAAATACGGTAATTTAACAATTAATGGTTATAAAATTACAAATAGTGACGCAGAAACAGCTGAGATGGTAGACATATATGATCAATCATTTCGTAAAACTGGCGAAAATAAAGCAGATGCTGTTACTTTTGATTTAGATGGTAAATCTGTTTCAAAAAATGATTTATTAACAGTATATGGTCCTTCAGATGTAACCGACACACCAGCAGGACATATGTATGAACGTAATTATAACGGTACGTCAATTAAATTTTATGTAAACGAGGGTTATGTAACCAAAGTACAAATTAATACTTAAAGTGAAATATAAAGGGAATACTAAACAATCAATCAAATTTAATAAATAATGTAGTTAATGAAAGTGTATTTTTATCACATGTATGTCATTCTTAAATTTTTTAGCAGTGTGTAATTTACAAATGTACAAGTCAAAAAGTGATTAATAGAAAATAGGTAATGCTAGTGGTTCTTTTTATAAAACTAAATTTCTAATAAACAAACGCTCACCAATTGGTGGGCGTTTTTGTAATAAAAAATATTTTTAGTGTGACTTTAATAGGTTAAGGATATAATTATATACACAATTTTGGAAGTAAGGATTTAAGCATGTTCTTTGAGAAGGAATTAACTTTTAATTATAAATTTAGTTTTAACAATTTTTATGCGTTGTCATAAAAGGTAAGTACGTTTGTCTAAAATTCATTTGGCATATTAGTCCTTCTGAGGTCTTAAAATATAAAAATAAAAAACCAAAAATATGATGATTGATGGTGGTAAACTTATAGATATTGTTTTTAAAAATTCGTTACTGATTAAAATCAATGTTTCGAAATTAGAAGCGTTCATAATTTTATTAATTCCTGTTTCTGATGGTCTGATTAAAATTGTAATAAATGTTATTATCAAGAAAAAAACAATGGAATATTTTAGACTTTTTTTAAATCTCATAAAGCACCTCTCTTTGATATAGCGTATCGTGATATTGAAACATGTATGACAAATGTATTATTTGCTCATATTATATAATAATGATGTATATATGTCACAGTGTTATCGAATTTTATTATAAAAGCGTTGTAAAATCTAATTTACTATAATATTATAAAAATATGATTTTTTTAGAGCTCTATCATTTTTGCGGCCACCTTTAAAGGTGGTTATTTTAATGGATTTATAATTAATTTCTGTTTTTAAGATAGTTAGTAAAAAGGAGATATTAAATTGAAAAGAGTAATAGGCGTAGGTATTTTAAGTGGTATATTACTTTCTGGTTGTTCTCCAGATATGTTAAGTAAAAAATATTTAAATATTGCCCATCGAGGGGCTAGTGGATCGACACCTGAACATACTTTTGTCGCATATGATAAAGCAATTGAGTTGGATGCAGATTATATAGAAGTAGATTTACAAATGACTAAAGATAATAAGTTAATTGCAATGCATGATAGTAAAGTCGATAGAACTACTGATAACACAGGATATGTAAAAGATAAAAATATCTCTCAAATAAAAAAATTAGATGCTGGATCTTGGTTTGATAAAAAATACAAAAATGAAAAAGTACCGGAATTAGCAGAAATATTAAAAAAATATTATAAAAAGTCTAATTTTTATATTGAAACTAAAAATCCTGAAATGTACCCAGGTATGGATGAAAAACTAGTAGAAGAACTCAATAAAAAAGTTTTATTAGGTAAAAATAAATTAAAAAAAGGTGAAGTTATAATACAGTCATTTTCTGAAAGTAGTTTAGTGAACATACATAAAATAAATAAAAACATTCCATTAATAAAACTAATTGATGATAATGAAATTAATAGTTTATCAGATAAAGAATTGCAACGCTTATCAAAATTTATATATGGTATTGGGATGAATCATAAAAGCGTGAATCCTGAATTAGTAAAACGAGTACACGATAACGGATTAAAAGTTCATGTTTTTACTTTAAATAGTAAAGGAGAAGTTAAAAAAATGAAAAAAATGGGGGTTGATGGTGGGTTTAACAATAATCCATAGTATTTAATTAAAATAATATTTATGATCGTAGGCGTAATTCGAATAATATGCTTAAATAATGCCAACGACTATATAGAACCACAATGACGTTAAGTAGAGTTTTGAATCTTTAAGAAGCATAAATAATAAATTAGGATATTAAAATTTTAAATTATATGGTTATTTATAATGAACGGTAAATTATTTTAGCATAAATCGTTTATATGTATATTGTTTTGGTTATATTTAAGAAAGTCTGAAATTGGAAAGGTGTATTGTAAAATGGAGAAATTAAATCAGGTCATGCTATATGTAGATGATCAGTCAAAAGCTGTTGATTTTTGGAAAAATATAATGGAATTTGTCGTTTTATCAGAAGAAGCATTAGCAGAAGGATATAAAGCAGTAGAAATAGCACCCAATAATGAGGCCGAAACATCGATTTCTATTATGGAAAAAGCATTTATTAAAAAATATAGTCCAGAAGTTAATTTGGGTACACCATCACTTATGTTTAAAGCATCAAATTTCGATGAACTTTATGAAAAGTTAAAAGCTAAAGGCTTAACTGGACATGATATTATTGAAATGTCAGGAACTCGGGTATTTAATTTTCAAGATGGACAAGGTAACTATTTCGCCGTAAGTGAATAGCATTTATTATTTTCTTGAAATAAATAACTGCCGTCAATAGGACTGAAACCAAATCGATGAAATTCGTTTGGTTTTGGTCCTTTTTAATAATCGCAAGCATATTTATTATACCTTGTGGGGGTATATGTTATAATCATTAATGCTAAGAGAATAACGTTACACTCTATAAGGAGGATAAAACATGACAAATTCAAATAATCATGAATCACGCGATTATCATGATCATGGGATGCATGAGGAACATCATACACAGCATCATGAAGGACATGATATGCATGATCACCAGGGACATCACCATGGCAATTTTAAGCGTAAATTTTTTATATCACTGTTATTTGCTATACCAATCGTCATTTTATCACCAATGATGGGAATAAAATTACCGTTTCAATTCTCATTTAATGGTTCCGATTGGATCGTAGTAGTGCTTGCCACAATATTGTTTTTCTATGGTGGTAAACCTTTTTTAACTGGTGCCAAAGATGAACTTTTATCTAAAAAGCCTGGTATGATGACGCTTGTTGCGTTAGGTATTTCTGTAGCATATATTTATAGTTTATATGCATTTTATATGAATCATTTTAGCCATGCATCTGGGCATGTTATGGATTTCTTCTGGGAATTAGCTACATTAATATTGATTATGTTGTTAGGACATTGGATTGAAATGAATGCAGTTGGTAATGCAGGTAATGCTTTGAAAAAAATGGCTGAACTTTTACCTAATAAAGCGATAAGAGTGATAGATTCGGAAGAAAAAGAAGAGGTTTCTATATCTGAAATTTCAGCGAATGATATTGTGGAAGTAAAAGCTGGAGAAAGCATACCGGCAGACGGAGTGATCACTCAAGGAAGTACCTCAGTAGATGAATCATTAGTAACAGGAGAATCTAAGCAAGTAGTTAAAAATGAACAAGATGAAGTTATCGGTGGTTCAATTAATGGTTCAGGCACGGTACATGTCAAAGTAACTGCTACAGGAGAGAATGGCTATTTATCACAAGTGATGGGATTAGTAAATCAAGCACAAAATGATAAGTCTGATGCGGAATTATTATCAGATAAAGTAGCGGGTTATCTATTTTATTTTGCAGTAAGTGTTGGTTTAATAGCATTTATCGTGTGGATGCTTATCCATAATAATATAGATTTTGCTTTGGAAAGATTAGTGACGGTATTGGTTATAGCTTGTCCTCATGCACTGGGATTAGCTATACCTCTAGTTACGGCGCGTTCTACTTCTATTGGCGCACATAATGGATTAATCATAAAAAATAGATCTTCTGTTGAATTAGCTCAACATATTGACTATATTATGATGGATAAAACAGGCACTTTAACAGAAGGTGATTTTTCAGTGAATCATTATGAAAGTTATACAGATCAAAGTGATAATGAAGCAATCTTATCTTTATTTGCTTCATTGGAAAGTAATTCCAATCATCCACTCGCTTTAGGTATCGTGACATTTGCTAAAAGTAAAGGTATCAAAATTAAAAATCCTCAAGAAGTTACCAATATACCAGGTGTTGGATTAGAAGGTATAATTGAAAATCAAAAATATAAAATTACAAATGTAAGCTATTTAGAAAATAACAACTTGAAATATAATATCGAAGAATTTGAAAACCTTACGAAACAAGGTAACTCAGTTAGCTTTTTAATTAATAACGAAGAAGTAATAGGAGTTATTGCACAAGGGGATAAAATTAAAGAAAGTTCAAGAAAAATGGTTTCAGATTTATTATCAAGAAATATTACGCCAGTGATGTTAACAGGAGATAATAATGAAGTTGCAACTACAGTGGCTAAAGAATTAGGTATTAATGATGTCCATGCACAATTATTACCTGAGGATAAAGAAAAAATTATTCAAGATTATCAAAATAATGGACATAAAGTAATGATGGTTGGTGACGGTATCAATGATGCACCTAGTTTAATTAGAGCGGATATAGGTATGGCTATTGGTGCTGGTACGGACGTTGCTGTTGAATCAGGAGACGTGATTCTTGTTAAAAGTACACCATCAGATATAATTCATTTCCTTTCACTTTCTAAAAATACTATGAGAAAAATGGTTCAAAATTTATGGTGGGGAGCTGGATATAACATTGTTGCTGTACCACTCGCAGCTGGTGTTTTAGCATTTTTAGGGTTAATATTATCTCCTGCTGTCGGAGCAATTTTGATGTCTTTAAGTACGGTTATTGTTGCAATTAATGCAATGACATTAAAATTGAAGTAGAACCACAAAAATTTTGAATGAACGCGTACGAATATAATGACTTGAATAAAGTGGAAAGACACAATCTTTTAAAGGTAAAGTGTTTGTTCCACTTTTTTTTAATTAGTAAACTAGAAATGAATTATGCTAAACTAGTGCTAATTAAAAAGGGGGTATGACATGTCGTTAAAACTGGAGCCTATGACGCAAAAAACTTTTGATGAAATTTATGAAAATAGCATTCATGAATATGCGCATGAACATATAAAAAGTGGTGATTGGGAAGCAGAAGGTGCCATTGAGAGGGCACGTTCAGATTTTGAAAAACTATTGCCTTATGGATTAGCTACTGAAAATCAGGATTTATTTTCTGTTAATTATTTGGATGAAATGATTGGATATTGTTGGTTACATTTTGAGGGGATTAAAAAGAAAACTAAATGTTTTATTTATGATGTACATATTTTTGACAGTTATAGAGGTCAAGGCTTAGGTGAAAAAACGATGCTTTGTATCGAAGATTATTGCCAAAAAAGAAATATACATCGTATTGGTTTACATGTGTTTGGTCACAACGAGAGGGCAGTATCCTTATACAATAAATTAGGGTTTCAAACTACTAATTATAGAATGGAAAAAGTGATAGGGAATGATACACATTAAAATAAGACGCTAATTTTTAAAAATTTATCAAAAGTTTTAAGTAGGGGAATTTAAAAATCGGTAATCTATGCAAATTGATAGCGAAATATTTTTAGAATTAAGCAATTATTTTTAGATGTTTTAATGAATGTTGGTTGGCAATATAAATGAGGTTCAACCTCAACTTAGAATGATTCTATAGGTTTATTACCATAAAGGAAATAAGCGTCCAATGACTTATGACTTTTTATAAAAATAGAGAAGACGTCCCTTTCTATTGGACAGATATAGAAAGAGACGTTTTTTTATATGACTAAAGCTTTATGAAAGCCACTGAATTGTCTGTTTGCCAGCATTTGTATATTTATGACCAGCCAATTAATTGTGCAATTACTAATGAAATAATTGAAATAAGTCCCCACATAATAAATAAAGGGAAGAAAAACTTGATCCACTTAGTATAAGAAACGCCACCAATGGCTAATGCTGCCATGAAATAACCACTTGTAGGATAGAATACATGTGTGAAGCCATCGCCTAATTGAAAAGCTAAAACAGCTGTTTGACGAGTAATTCCTAGCATATCTGCTAATGGTGCCATGATAGGCATAGTGACAAGTGCTTGACCACTTCCTGATGAGATGATGAAGTTAATTAATACCTGAACGAGATACATTCCGATGACTGCGACAGTCGGTGTTGCACCGTCAATAACAGAACCTAAGCCATGCACGATACTGTCCATAATCTTACCATCTTCAAGAACTACTGCGATAGAACGTGCGAGACCTACAATGATAGCTCCCATCAATACGTCTTTAAATCCGTCATTAAATGACTCGCAAATTTCACGCGTATTCAATCCAGTAATTAATCCAACAACAATTCCCATAATGATAAATAATCCGGACATTTCAACCATAAACCAACCCTGTGTAGTAACACCATAAACAAGTACAATAAAAAAGGCTAATACAACTGCAATGCCAATTTTTTGACGTTGAGTTGCAACTAGCGGTTCGTGCTTCGTAATGTCTTTATAGGTTTGTCTTTTTTCAGTGTCTTCTTGGTAAACTAAGCTAATATGTGGGCTTTGTTTTACTTTTCGTGCGTATCTCATTATAAATAATATCGTTATAATAAGCACAACTACAAAGATTATTAGTCGTAAGCCAATACCAGAAAAAACAGGAATACCAGATAATTTTTGTGCTAACCCAGTATTAATAGGGTTTAATACACCGACTGTAAAGCCTACAACAGTACCACATAGCGCAATCGCAGTAGCGGTTATAGAATCATAACCTAAAGCAATAATTAATGGAATGATAACGGGTATGTATACAAGTGAAAGTTCAGCAGTACCTATGAGAGTAGCAATAATTGCAAATACTGATGTCAGTACTGGAATGATAAAGATACTATGATTTAAAAACCTACGCGCGAGTTTATCAACTCCAATTTCAATAATGCCCGTACGTCTTAATACCATAAACATACCACCAATAATCAGTGTGAAAAATACAATTTCACCTGCTTCAATGAGACCTCTTGGAATAATGGATATAAAGTCTATGATATTCAATGGTGTAGCTTTTATGTAATGAAATGAGTCTGCATCAACCATTTCTCTACCTTCTGGTCCTTTAATTCGATCAAATTCTCCGGAAGGAATGAGGTAAGTTGAAATGGTGGCTAAGACACCAAATATAAATAATATGACATAAATATGTGGCATTTCGACCATTTTCCTGTCTTTATTTGTTGTTTTCCCTTTATTTTTTGAAAATTTCATTGCTACACCCCTTTTAGCTAACATAAATAATGAAAATATATCATGGTTATATAAAAATTAAAATCTTAATTTTCTGAAAATTTTAATTTAAACATAATTATAACAAAATTATTAAATAAATATGATTTTAGTTAAACAATTTAGTGTGAATTAATATAAAATAAAAAACCTAGTAATTGAACTGTGCAGCTCATTTACTAGATTTTACTAGAAACATTTTATTTATTTGATAACTAAAGACAGTAACAAGGCACTATCTTTAATTATAAGTGTTTATTACATTGCTCGATCAACATTACTACACAATATATTCAAATAGCGATGAACATTATGCGAAGTCGTATCTTTAGGTAGTGCATGAGAAAACGTATTACCTTTTGTCGTTTTAACAGTATAGATTATATCATAGTTACTAATTTTGAAATCAATAATTTTCATAAATATCCCCTTAACAATGGTCATTGTTTTAAAATTATGAAATTGCAAATGAAACTGTGAAATAGGTTGAAGTACAAAGTTGACCATTTATATAATTGTACTATACATAAATCTTTTAAGTAATAAAAAGTATAACATATTTATGAAATAAACTTAAATAATACAAATAAAAAACACATTCAAATTTAAGAATATGTTTAATCATTAAGTAAATTTATTATTTCATCGTACTTTTGTTCACTCAAGGTACCTAAAGGACTTTGATTTATTTCAAATATTAAAAAATCATCATTTGAATTGAATACACTTTTTATATTTTCACAAATCGTATTTTGATCTAAGTCACTTTTTAACAACCACAATCCTTTGTAGATGTACAAAGGTTTACCAACAAGATTTAACTTAGAAGGTAATTTTTCATACCCATAAGAAATAGCATTTAAATTATAGGATAATATATATTTCGCCATTTATATCGCCCTCCGATATAAGCATATCATTAACTAAGATTTAAAGGTTGAAAGAAGGTTGGGTTTAAACACCATTTATTAATTTATGGAATATTATAGGCGGATTAAGTTTGTTTTTATTTTGGAAGGGGATTTTAATAATATAGGTAACTTTATTTTTAATACTATGGGGTGAAATAAAAATGAATTATATAAAGTATATAACTCAAAAGATAACACGAAGCTTTATGCAAAAATAAATGAAATTGAAAAGGCTAAAGCTAATATTATTATTGTCCATGGATTAGCTGAACATCTTGATCGTTATGATGAATTAGCTAATTACTTAAATAAAAATGAATTCAATGTAATTAGGTATGATCAGCGGGGACATGGTCGATCAGAAGGCAAGCAGACATTTTATAGTAATAAAGATGAGATTGTTGAAGATTTGACTGCTGTGGTTGATAAAGTTAAAGCAGACTATAAAGGGAAGATATATTTAATTGGTCATAGTATGGGCGGATATACAGTAACATTATTCGGTACACAATATCCTAATGAAGTAGACGGCATAATAACATCTGGCGCTTTAACGAGATATAATAAGAAAACGTTTGGTGAAGTAGACAATCATGTAGATAAGTATAGTTATTTTGATAACGAGCTTAGTGAAGGACTATGTTCAGATCAAAATGTTGTTGAAAAATATGCATTAGATGATTTGAATGCAAAGCAAATTTCAATGGGATTAATAGTTAGTCTAATGGATGGTATAGCGTATTTAAAAGAAAATGCATCTAAATTTATTGAACATACACTTATATTACATGGTAAGGAAGATGGGTTGGTGAGTTACCAAGATTCATTACAATTATTTGATGAAATAGGTTCTGAACATAAATCAATTCATATTTATGATGGTTTACAACACGAAATATTTAATGAATCTTCTTTTAACAAGAATATTTTTAAAGAAATTGTTGATTGGTTAGATAATGAAATATAATTAACATGAATTTTTAAAGTAGATTTACAAATTTATTGTTGATTAAGTCCTCAAATATTTTAAAATGTTTGTTTCAGTAATTTGAAGGATTTATAATAAAAAAATAATTAAGACAAAATAGTTGAAGGAGACAAATATGTTTATTAAAACCTTGCACATGGAATACGAAGAGAGTTTCGAAGAATTTGATACACGGGTGAACCAATTTTTACATGAAGTTGACGATAAACAGCATTGGGAACTTGTTTCAGTTACACCTTCAGTTACAAACACTGTGGAAGGCGTAGATTATTTTATTACAATTATTTATAAAAAGTAATGAATAACACGATAAAAAAAAGAGCCTGAAAACTTTTTCAGGCTTAAACATAATATAGACAGTAATTGGTTAGGAAATGTCTGATAATCATGATTTTAATCAATCACTCACATTCTAATCATTCCGGTTATTGCAAGTCGACTAGATTATTTAAAAAATGATGTTTATCTCGTCCATATATAAATTGTGATACATGATATCAATCTAATCACTAATTATATAAATTCAATATGTGTACTAAATTCATATAATTAGTGACTAAATGTTTTTTGAGGGACGTTGAAATAATCAGCTAAAATTTTAGTGTCATTTTCTGATGGTTCTCTATATCCATGTTCCCAATCCCATATTTGACATATTCTATAACTTTTCTCGTAGTCTTTGTTTAAATTAATTGCTAATTTAGACAAGCTTAAATGCTCTTTTTCACGTAGCTCAGTTAAAATTTCCAAAATCTAAAACCTCCATCATTTAAATGTATAATACGTATATTAATTATTTTAGTACAGATAAACTGTATGTTCAAATAACTAAATATTTATTTAGAATTAATTGAAATGTTATTTCCAACAATTTTAATATTTTGAATAAAATATAAATCATTTGTTGATTGTATAAAGTGTCAGGATATAAGGATAGGGTATTAAAATATTAAAAATATTTATAATAAGGAGGAAAATAAATTGAAAATAATTGCTATGAGTATTTTTGTAGATGATCAAGAAAAGGCAAAACAATTTTATACAGAAAAGCTCGGTTTTGAACTTGTACATGACATGGAGATTGGTGGCGGGTTTAAATGGTTAACTGTAAAAGAAAACAATTCTAACAATCCGGTAGAAATCGTTCTTGAACCTAATGAGAATCCTATAGCAAAAACATATCAAGATGATTTGTTTAATGCAGGTATTCCCGTAACGATGTTTGGCGTTTCTAATTTAGAACAAACACACCAATCACTGTCAGATTTAGATGTGAAATTTCATACAGCACCAAAAGAGGTTGAAGGAATTAAATTAGCAATCATTGAAGACACTTGTGGTAATTTAATTCAATTAATTGAGCAATAAGTATATATTTTTCTAAGCACTAGATTTAATTTATCGTCATTTTTTATGATATAAGTTAAATTTGGTGCTTGTTACTTATTATATTAAAGCACTTTATAAAATATAATTTCTGTATTCATCACCGATGAAAATGAATAATCATTTTTTGTAGCCCTCTGAATTAAACGCTGGTTAACAAATTTTTGGATATGTTTATGAAGTATATTTTATTGGAGGGAACTTTACAGAAAGTTATGAGTTTGCAAAATGCATTCTTATACGAATTACAATCCAATAACGATGTAAACTAAGTAGTAAAGTAGCGATGATTAATACGATATAACCCCTTTATCCGCCGTATTAATCATCGTTCAAAAACATGAGTATTTATTTTTTCATTTTATCAATATCTTCCGCAACAATTGTTAATAATTCTTCAGTTTCTGCGTCGGTTAACTCATCAGAACCTTTAATTCTAATGACAGAACCCTTATCCGTTTTAACATGGTAAATCGGTTCTTCGTCTTTATAAACTTTTCGTAATACTTTCATCTCATCACCCTTTTTTTTATAAAACAATTCACGATAATATAAAATAATGTCTAAATAGAAACATTACTTTCATAAGACGAATAAGTTCTTATTTTATAACTGAAATGATTAATACTTTAACTATAGGATAACTTTTTATTAAATTCATTTCCACTGGTATGATTTAATTAATTTAATTATTTTGTTGAATCTTATTTAAAATAATACATTTTCAACTGTTAATTATAATTTATGATATTTTTTTGAGAAAATTAGTTTTTTGTGTTTTTATATTATAAAGAAGGGTATAACTAACCAAGCACAAAAAGTCCTCCAAACTTTAGTGTGGAATATATTTTCGAGATTGACGTCGCTTTTCGAAGCGGCGTTTTTGTTTTATACTGCATATAGTAAGACTATTTAAAAAAGGGATGTATATTGTGAGATTATTGAGTATATTGTCATTTTTATGTAGCCTGGCGATAACAGTTGTTATTATATATGGCGTTATCATGATGGCTGGTGACTTAATGGGGTTAACAACATTTAATAATCAATTATTAATTGTAGGTCTAGCATTTGTATTATTGAGTGGTTTGTTTGGAAAAAGTAAACCACGATTGTCAATGTTAGTGCTATTTATTGGATTTATAATTGTAATTGTTAATTAATAAATAATAAAAGGAGTGAAAAGGAATCAATGTTTACCAATGATTTCTTTTCACTCCTTTTTATATGAGTCATTTTATCAAAAATAACTAAGCTTTAAATGATTCAATATTGCCTTGAAGTTTTTGATCCATGTCATTAGCTATTTTTAATAATAATTGTTTTATATCTTTTGAAGTTAATTCATTATCAGCAGTAACTTTGATAATTAAGCCTAAATCCGTTTTAATATGGAAAGTCGTACGGTTATTTTCAGATACGCTTCTTAATATTTGCATCTTAATCACCCCGTTTTCAAATTACAGAATTATCGTTTGACGTATAACTAAACAGTATTAATGAGATAATTCAATTAACATAGTGTAAAATGTTAATTTGATATAAGTTTAATATATTTGAGATGAAATGAATAATAATTAGCTTCTGATATAGTGATGTGATTATTTAATGTATTTAGGTATCATCTTGATATAGATAAGTTCGCCTAATAATTCACATAATGTTTGTGTAATAATGACTGTAGTTGTAATGGTTACCCAATGGTTTGGTAAACCTAATGCTAAAGGTAGGACAACTAGTGCATTTCTTGTACTAGAACTAAATGCAATGGTCCTTTTGGTTTCTTGTGTTACTTTAAATAATTTACCACATAAGGTACCTATTAAAGGAGCAATGATTAAAAAACAAATATAAATAGGTATAACTGTAATGACAATATTTAAATTATGGATAATTTTATTTATTTGTGATCCTACAATTGAAAATAAAACGAGAGCCATAAAAATTTCGGGAAGCCAAGATGTGAACTTTAATATTTGATTTATGTTTTTGGACTTATTACTAGAATATTGCAATAGAAGTGCTAATAATAAAGGGAAAATTATAAACATCAAAAACGACTTAAAGAATGGTAAAATATCTATTTGTGAAAAAATATCAGTGTTTAGAAATAGTGTGAAATATAAAGGTAATAATAAAATTTGGCATATAAACAGTAGTGGTGTAGCAAATAACATGAGTTGTTCGTTTCCTTTTCCTAATGCATTAAAAACAAGAACGTAGTCAATACAAGGCGTTAGTAGAACAAGATACAACCCGATTAGGATAGGTGCATCTGAAATATCAAACAATAAGATCAAGCCATAAACAAATAAAGGAATAACAATAAAATTTGATATTAATAATGCCAAAATAGACTTTATATTAAGCAAACTGTGTTTGATGTTAAAAAATGGAATTTGTGAAAACATACTAAACATAAGTAGAAACAAACTAGCAGAAATTATAGATTCTAATATGTTGGCAAAAATATTTGATATTAAGCCAACAAGGACACCGCTTAAAAGTGCTATAAAATAAATGTAAATTTGGTACTTTTCAATCAAGGATTTTATATATTGCATAATAACCTCTCATTTATCAATTTTTGTTCATGGATTTATTTCATACACAGTCAGTAATACAGAATAACCTGAAATAAAAAAAGTGGTGAGAAATCATGTATGCCATTTTGATTTCAAGTCCCACTTCTTTATATGAACTAGTTTCGATTTTATTTTTTGTCTTTATCTTGAACACTTACTTTGTTTTCAATTTTATCATCATTTGTGCTATCAATACTTAGAAGTAATGCACGAATAACTAAAACACCAGATATAAGTAATAACAGATTTTTTAATAGTTTCATATTTTCACCCACTTGTATGAATTTAAATGTTTGTTACAAAATAATTATATTTATATACATCATACACTAAAACCTACCGACTAAATAAAAAATACTATTGTGTTTGTTTCCTTTATATAAGGGTTATTTAAAGGTCGACGACGTAAAGTGTTGAATTTTCTTCATCGACAGTTACTTTTAATTCATCACTATTATTTTCAATTGTGGTATTAACAACATTTCCTTGCTCAATCGTAAAGAAAATTTGGCTTAAAATACCCATCGCATAATCATTAATTGGACTTACAAGAGAAATAGAAGTTGTATCTTCTTGTATCATAAATTGCTTTTGACTTTGATTTATTAATTGCCAATTAGGTAAATAGGTTAATTTCATAATTGTCACTCCTTAATATTGCTACATTTTTAAAATTTTTCTAAAGAAGAATATTAAATTTTGAATTAATTGATTGTGAAAGGGAATAAGTTCACCAAATACATAAGAATAAGAGGTGATAGCATGATTGTTTTATTATCTATTATATTAGCATTAATTTTTGCTTTTCTAGCAACAATGCCATTTTTATTTATAAATACGAGGTTGCATGAAAATGTTAATCACTCTAAGGAAGAGATACGCCATGAAAAAATAAGAGCGATTAAACGTTTTGTGTATTTTTTTATATTAATTATTATTTTGTTAATGGTTTTTCATTTCATTACAAATTGAATTGATACGTATAAAATACAAACATAAGTGCGAGCATATTTGATTCGTTTTTTAAATTAAATGACTTATGTTATAGAAGTAGGAGGAAATGTTGCTTTTTAAGTGATTCATGGGTGAAAGCTTGTAATAAAGCGCCACTTATAAATTGATTTTAAGTGGCACCTCAGAAGCTTATGGTATCGTTTAGTTTAAACTAAGATTGTTTGATCGTATACGCATTGAATTGATATTGAACGCCTAAATATGATCTAACTGAAAATAATGGTAAAGAGTATACCCACAACACCAAAAATAATTAACATAACGGTCAGTCCGAGTAAAGATTCTTTGGTTTGTTGTGTGTCTTTCAACTTATAAAATATTAAAGAAATAATTCCACAAATTAAAAATATGAGTGAAAGCCAAAATACAATCATGAAATGTAAACTCAAATTCTTGTCCCTCCTTTGTAATGTCATCTAGCTATAATACTTGATGATTTTATTCAATAACTTAAAAATTAATTGTTTTTAGTTTTGTAAGCTCGTTTGTATTATATTTTATCATTTATTCATAAGATGCCATAGTGTAAGATATTTTCACGAATTTGGTTAGAAAAATTAAATTGTGGAAATAGAATATCATCATGATTATGTTTAACGTAGAAAAGAGGAATTGCATGAGCAATTTTAAAGTAAAATTGGATAGGGCAAGACAAGCAGTAAATGAAATACAAGATTGTAACAGTAAAGATTTTCAAGAAGCAGAACAGTTAATTGTAGAATTGAAGCAAGCAATTAGAAATGACTTAATGCCACAAACTGAGCAAGAAGACAAAAGATTAAAAGACATTGCAAGCAAATTAAATACACATATTAAAACGGGTTTTGAAAATTTTCATACACCTCAGGATATAAGTCATTATTTAGAGTCAGCTTTTCAACGTGGTAAAAAAGATAAAACGTACGGGAGAGCATTAATATTAATTGAAGAAAATGAAATGATAGAACAAGTGAAAGTACATTTTGATGATAGAGCACAAAACGCCAAGTTAATTAATAACATTTTAGAAAAATTAATTGAACTGAGTGTAGAAATAATGCCAACCGAATATACAGAAATATTGAAAATTGAAAAAGCATATTTCGAAAAAACATTTGCCAATTAAAAAGAATTAGCGTATAAACATTAAAATTTTAGATTTTATTAATTATAACGGTGTATAATAGCAGTGAATCAAATAAGTAAGGAGATAGAAAATTATGAATGAAGTAAATAAAATAATTTATATTGTTTTAGCGGTGTTTTTAGGAAGTTTTGGAATTCATAAGTTTTATGCTAGAAAAACTGGTATGGGTCTTTTGTTCCTCGTATTTTGTTGGACAGGTATTCCACAAATTTTAGCTATTATAGGTGCGATTATTACAGTATTTAAACCTGCAGATCAAAATGGCAATGTTTTAGTTTAAAACTATGATATAAAATAAAACGAGGCTGGGACATAAATCCCATTCTCAAAATAAGAGGGCAAATCCTTAACAATGGATTTGTCCTCTTTATATTTAAAATCTTCCGATTTTGATCGTGCATGCTTGCCTGGGAATATGGCTCGAGCCTGTAGTCTCTCGCTCATATCATTTCCCCGGGCGTCAGCACAATGCAAAATCGTTTGAAATATTTATCAAGATACAAAAGCAAAGGCTCATTAGAAACAATTCATTACCTCTAATATATTGATGAAGTTCTTATTTTATAAAATTAATAACATGAATTAGCCAGAAATCATAAGTAATAAAGAATTGGACCTTTTGATATGAGAATAATATGCGATTTTGACCGTGCATGCTTGCCTGGGGTATGGTTCGAGCCTGTAGTCTCTCACTCATACTATTCCCCCGGCGTCCGCACGTTACAAAATCAGTACAATAAAATTTATGTATGAAAAACAATTCAAAAACGAATAAGAAGATAATGAAGCATTTTAATTGGGAGTATTTTAAATCTCAAATTAATCAACAGCTTTCATAACCAGAGATTAAAAAATCTACAGTCAAAGAAAAATTGATGTAGAACCAGTTTTTTGATTCATGAAGGCTATTTTAGGTTTCACTCGAATGTCAGTTCGAGAGATAGACAAAGTCAAAAGAGAATTAGGATTTGTCCTAATGGCATTGAATGTAAGGAAAATAAGAAAACGACAATTTCTACATTATTTCAATAGAAATTATCGTTTTCTGTTTAGTCAGAGACATTTACGTCCTGAACTCGTTTTTATATTTAAAAATATAATGACATCAATCAAATTAAAATGAAAAAGTATTTAATTTTTATTGCTTTAGCAATAGAATTCATAAACTTTACAATATTTACAATTTTGATTAAATACTATGAAAACAACAATTAAACTGTTCATTTTTAAATTTAAAAATGAACAGTGATAGACAAATAAATATTATTTGTTATGATTATGAAAAGGCTTTAAATAGTAAGACATGTAACGATTAAAATTTAAATAATCGAGGTAATGCTTATGACATTCTATGATTTTATAAATGACTTTGTTAATGACGACACGCCACTTGGTCAACTTGCCTATTTTATAAATAAAGATAAGAATTTCCCTAAACATGCAACAGGATATCATGAATTATATGCATACTTTAAAACGAATTATAATTATAATGAAATAATGACGTCTGCAAAAAGAGCATTAAGTTTATATCTGAATAACTTAAGTGTCAATTAGCATAAAGATTCATTGTTCATAATACCAGTTTCTTATTTTCAGAGCATATTTAATGTCTTCCGTTCTAAAGTTAATTTCATTATTTCTAATTGAAAAAGGTTCAATGATATCTTGAGCCATCCAGGTATTAATAAGTTCTGTAGGTAGGCCATCTAATTCCATGTCACTTTTACTTAGAACAAAACATTCCCAATCGAGAGAAATTTTTGAAGGATTAATATATACACACTCATTAATCTGATTCATAAAAACACTCCTTAACATTGTAAATCCGACGTTAAGTTTTACCCAAGTACAAATAAAATAAAACGACAATTTTATTTTATTTGTCTACTAATTGATGAAAAAATAATAAATGATGGAAATTTGTTATTTTAAAGTATTCTAAAGTGTATAATTATAATCGTTTGTCTACTAATGAATAATAATATGTATTTGTTGATAATCATTAATATATAAATATAAGCACAGACTAAAAGCATGTCATCAACTAATTAATTGGCGATTTAAATTATAAACTCGTATACAAATAAAGAACTCATCCAATTTGATGTGGATGAGTTCTTTTTGTATTCAAAAGCTAACATTTTTGTTTACTGTGCATATTTTTCTTGAAGTAAGTTGAGATATGCATTTTTACCACGGTATAATTCCTAAAATACAAGCTACAAAAATCATAAATAGACTAGATCCAACAGCCCATTTTATTACTATGCGTTGGTTTTGGCCGTATTCTATATCTAGCATACCTACAAGTAAGTAACCAGCAGCATATAATGGACTTAACACATGTAAAGGCTGACCTAAAACTGAAGCTCTCGCCATATCAACTTTGGAAATACCAAATTGTTGCGCAGATTCAGCTAAAATAGGTAATACACCATAATAGAAAGGATCATTTGCCATAAAGTATGTAAATGGTCCACTCAAAATTGCTGTGATTAACGCAAAATGAGTGCCCATAGCATCTGGTATGATTTGTACCAAAGTATTAGCCATTTCGTTAACCATTTTTGTTCCATTCATTACACCTGTAAATATACCTGAAGCAAAAACAAGACTGATTACAGAAAGTACATCTCCAGCATGTTTTTTTACAACAGAATTTTGAATACTTAAATTAGGATAGTTTAGTAATATTGCAAAGCCAAACCATAGCATAAACAAGACTGGTATTGGCATTAAGCCGATAACCAGACAGACGATTAATGAAATTGTTAGTATTGCGTTTGGAATAAGCATTTTTGGTCTTTTTAATAAAGATTCTTCTTTTGTATCGGTAGGTTTTATATCATTTAAATCAATATTTGTATTTGATGTAATATACTTTTTTGAACGCTTTCCAAGTATGTAAGCAACTCCAAAAGCAAATAATATACCAGCAATCATTGCAGGTATGATAGGCACAAAGACCTCTTCAGTAGTTACTTGCAAAGATGAAATCGCACGTGCAGTGGGGCCACCCCAAGGCAACATGTTCATTACACCGATAGATAGAAGCGCCAATGTAGATAAAGTATATAGACTCATGCCAATCTTTTTATAAAGTGGCATCATTGCAGTTACGGTGATGATGAAAGTAGTGGTACCATCACCATCTAGTGCTACCATGGATGCTAAAATTACAGTGCCTATTGCTATTTTTACTGGATCCCCTTTAACGACTTTTATAATTTGATTAATGACTGGTTCAAATAAGCCAGCATCTATCATAACGCCAAAATAAAGTATGGCAAAAGTCAGCATAATTCCAGTTGGTGCAACAGTTTCTATGCCATCTAACATAAACTTACCTAAACCTGCATAGAAGCCACCAATCAAAGCAAAAATGGTAGGTATAACAATTAACGCAGTTAAAGCTGACATTTTACGTGTCATAATTAATACCATAAAGATGATAATCATAATAAAACCGAGAATTGCTAAGTTCATATATTCAATTTTCCCCCTTTGTTTTTATCATTATATACTTTTCAGAAATTTTTTGAAAATAAAATATTACTCTTTTTTTAAAAGTATATGCTAAAAAAACACTTCATAACTCAAATAAATAGTTATGAAGTGTTTTGCGATTATTAAATATTATAAAATAAATATGTATTTATAAAATTAAATGAAAAAATTTATTACATATGATTTCCAAAAAGGGTAACTTAGTAGTGCTAAAGAAAATAATGATACCAACATAGCAAAAATATTAGCAATACGATCCCCGCGTAAACATGCATATAAATTAATAAGTAGTACACCCAATATGAATAACAGACCAGCTAATATTTGCATGTCTCCTTCTAAAATTTTATTAACTGCTAATAATGGTGTTGCTAATGTAATTAATGACAAGAACAGTGATAATAATGTCGTTGCATATTTCAAATTGTTCAGTCCTCTCTAAGAAATACTTTTATTAATCTAATGTTATAAATGATAGCTTAATAAAATAATATTTGCTTAACAATTTAATTGCAAGTCATTTTTATATATGGCGTAACATTTATCAAAATGATGATTAACGAAAAGTGTCAAATTATAGTAGTAAGGAGGCGTCTGTATTGTGAATGAGTAGTATAAAAGACTTGTTTATTCGAATAAAGTCATATCCTCACCATTGAAATAGTAAATCAACCAATGTTCATCAACATAATCTACATCATATTTTCTGGCAAATTTTTCTATTGCAAGTAATTCAAAATTTAAATTACTAAAAAAGACTTTGCCACTAATATTATTTGATATAAGTGAAGTCATTAGAATTTCAATTTGTTTATCATGGCAGATTTGGAATACATATTTCATTAATTGTTTGGCAATTTGTTCTTTGAGTTCATGGTTATTACCCATAACACACATATTTTCGATTACTGCTTTGTGTGACAGGCTGTAATTTTGATTAAATATAAGTGTTACAGCACCTATCAAAACACTATCTCGAAAGGCTCCAATGACAATTGATTGATTTGAATTAGTAGAAAGTAAATCGTTTAAATTGAGTTCGGCTAAGCATCGATCATTTTGTAATTTCCAAGCAAATACGTCAAGATCTTCATGAATGCCACGTTTTAATAATGTTCTATAGTTGGGTAAATCATCGATTGATAGATAACGTATATTTGTCATTGTATGCCTCCTAAACTTTATAAACCATTTATATAATAGATTAATAAATTTTACAGCCGTATTAAATTTGATTTTAAGGGAAAAAGGATAATTGAGCAACACTATATTTAATTTTATTCAAAAACATGGAATCATTTTTAATTTAAAAAACAAAAAATATGAAGTTTTTAAGTGTTTAATTGCATTTAATTTAATTTTTAAGTAACGCGAATGGATATGATAATTATGGTATAATATGGTGGATGATATATTATGAGCGGAGGCACGATAAGTGGAATCTTTAATGACTATTATAGTTTCGCTAATTTTGCTTATCTTGATTTCTTTTGCCATATTAATGATTTACATCTGGATTAATTATAAAGATGAAGACAATTAATAAAAAAGAGAAAACGATCAAAAGACATCATGACATAAGCATAAGCAGTATTAAAACAACAAAAAACCCCCAAATTCGATTAGGAATTTGGGGGTTTAGCATTATCGTTATTCTACTACTTGTACATTTAAATCTACGTCAATATTACCGCGTGTTGCTTTTGAATATGGACAAAATTCATGTGCATCTTGTAGATATTTTTCTGCATCTTCTTGTGATAAAACGTTTTTAACTTTTGCATCTATTGAAACGCTTAATTTAGGGCTTTCAGCCTCTGGGTCATCTTCTAAACGTACAGTTAAAGTGACTTCAGGTTCAGCGCCTCTCACTTTATTTTGTTTAAGAATTAAATCAAATGCACCATTAAAACATGACGCATAACCTGCTGCAAATAATTGTTCAGGGTTAGTACCTTTTTCAGCATCAGCTTGTGCTGGAGGAATGACTGCTACATCAATTGCTTTATCATCTGTTTGAACGTGACCGTTACGACCACCTGTATTCGTTGCTTTTGTTTCATAATTTACTGCCATTATATTACCTCCTAAATTACTTATATAACGACTATACCCTGTAAATTAAATTTAAATCATATAAAAAGGTGAATAGATTTTTATTATTTACTTAAACGATGCTCTTTTAAGATTGTGTTCGTTCTCAATATTGTTATACAATAATTTTAATGTTGAGTGAAAAGGAAGTTTTTTAAATGTCTGAAGTAAAAATTGCAGTAACGATAGAACCAGAAAGTGAAATTTCACAAACTTTTTTAAACGATTTAATAAAATATCAAACATCTATCGATATAATTGAATTAAGAGTTGATCAGTGGGCAACACCAAGAGTTGATGACATAGCTAATGTCATTGATAAATTATATAAGCTAAATTTAAACAAGAAAATTTTAGTTACTTATCGCACACAATCACAAGGCGGTAAAGGTGATTTGCCGATTGATGCGTACATTAAATTACTTGAAAGTATAATTGAAATAGACCATGTGGATATGATTGATGTTGAATTTGAAATTAACCATCAATCTCATTATATAGCGAACTTGATTGATCAAGCCCATAAAAATGATATTGAAGTTATATTGTCTTATCATGATTTTCAAAAAACGCCACCATTGGTTCAGTTAAAACATTTGTATTTTAAAATGCATCAAATGAATCCAGATTACTTAAAAGTTGCGGTCATGCCTTATAGTAAAGAAGATGTCTTAAATTTATTATCAGCATTATCAGCAACAGTTGATACAGTGCCGCAACAAGTGATTGGCATTGCTATGTCAAAATTAGGCATCATTTCAAGAACTGCACAAGGTATTTTTGGTGGTGCAGTATCATATGGTTGTTTGGATAATCCTAAAGCACCTGGACAGATACAAGTTGAAACTTTGCGCGCGCAATTAAAGCTATATCAGTAGTTTGAAAATCTAATCGTACTATCTTATAATTGAAAATAGTTATCAATAGTGAAAGGGCGATATTAGATGGAACTACAAGATGCAATAGCGCAACGAAGAAGTATAAAGGTCTTTAGAAGAGATATGAACATAGATGACGATGCTTTATATGAAGCGATACAGCGTGCTACAGATGCACCCAATCACGGCTTGAGAGCACCTTGGAGAGTGGTTCATATCGCAAAAGATAGATTGGGAGATATGAGTAAACAATTAACTGAAATTGCTTTTCCTAATCTGAGAAAAAAGCAGGAAGATCACTATAAAGTTGCTACCAATTTAGGTGGTATGCTTGCATTAATTGTTAAAGAAGATCCAAGACAAAAAGAAAGTTTAGAGAATAATATGGCATTTGGTGCATTTGCACAAAATCTTATGCTATTACTTTTTGAATCAGGTATAGGTACCTGTTGGAAGTCACCGGCTTATATTTTCAATCCTGAAATACGCAAAATATTTGGTGTGAAAGATGATGAGCGTTTAGTTGGATTACTATATTTGACTGATTTGGAAGATTTAGAAAAAATGCCACATCGAGAACGTCAACAAAATCAAGTCATTGATAAGTTTTAAATAGAACAATTCGGGACATAAATGTCTCTGACCAAACAGAAAACGATAATTTCTATTGAAATAATGTAGAAATTGTCGTTTTCTTTATTTTTATCAAGTAGTGTAGTTCGTCGAGCTACTATTTTCCTTAAATTTAATGCCGTTAGGACAAATCCTAATTCTCTTTTGACTTTGTCTCCCCCTCGAATTGACATTCGAGTGAAACCTAAAATAGCCTTCATGAACTCAAAAACTGCTTCTACATCAATTTTTCTTTGACTTTAGATTTTTCAGCCTCTGGTTATGAAAGCTGTTGATTAATTTGAGATTTAAAATATTCCCAATTAAAATGCTTCATTATCTTCTTATTCGTTTTTGAATTATTTTTTCATACATAAATTTTTAAGTGGACATTTTAAACAATCATCACATTCGTATAATTTGAGTCATGTTATAATCTTTATACATAAAGCACCTCGTTAATTTGGTTTAGTAGTGTTTATTAAATTATACGAAAGGGCCTTATTTTTTTGAATAAAAAATGCAAATTGTACTGATTTTGTAACGTGCTGACGCCCGGGGGAATATTATGAGTGAGAGACTACAGGCTCGTGCCATATCCCCAGGCAAGCATGCACGGTCAAAATCGAATATTATTCTCATATCAAAAGGTCCAATTCTTTATTACTTATGATTTCTGGCTAATTCATGTTATTAATTTTATAAAATAAGAACTTCATCAATATATTAGTGGTAATGAATTGTTTCAAATGAACCTTTGCTTTTGTATCTTGATAAATATTCCAACGATATTGCATTGTGCTGACGCCCGGGGAAATGATATGAGCGAGAGACCACAGGCTCGAGCCATATCCCCAGGCAAGCATGCACGATCAAAATCGGAAGATTTTAAATATAAAGAGGGCAAATCCATTGTTAAGGATTTGCCCTCTTATTTTGAGAATGGGATTTATGTCCCACATCTTTTTAATGCTTATTTCAAAATTTTGATTGTTTAAAAGTTAAAATTAATAGAATTAAACCAATAATTACTCGAACGTTTCAGCTAGGAATGATTCAACTTGTTCAGGAGATTTAGCATTTGCTGAATGTAAATGTGCTAATTTCTCTCCATTTTTAAAAACTAGTAAACTTGGAATACCCATAACGTCATTTTCAGCTGCAGCGTCTTCCAATTCATCGCGGTTAACAGTGTACCAGTTATAATTGTTATATTTTTCTACAATTGGGTCAATCCACATGTCCATTGCTTTACAATCTGGACACCATCCTGCTTCAAACTTAACGATGACTGGTTCGTCACTTTGTACTGTATTTTTAAATTGATCATTAGTATTAATTGATTCCATAATTAGACTCCTTTATAAAAGATATTATTGTAAACATTATAACCGACAATTTGCAGTTATTAAAAAAATCAGCTTAATAATTAGAGCGTTTTTGTTATAAGTTTGTTATATTAGTGTTAACTAAGCATAGGAGGTCCTGAAAAATGATAAAATTTTACCAATATCCTAATTGTACAACTTGTAAAAAAGCTGCAAAATTTTTACAAGCATACGGGGTAAGTTTTGAACCTATCGATATTGTGCAACATACACCAACTAAAAATGAGTTTAAAGAAATCATTAATACTACAGGTATTGATATCAATAAACTATTTAACACGCATGGTGCAAAATATCGTGAATTAGGCCTTAAAGATAAATTAAAAGACCTTTCCGATGAAGAAAAACTAGATTTATTATCCTCGGATGGCATGTTAGTGAAACGACCACTCGCTGTATTAGGTGATAAAGTAACAGTAGGTTTTAAAGAGGAACAATACAAGGAAACTTGGTTGTAAACACATTTTCTTTTACAATTCATTTTTAACAACTTTTGAGAATAATAGTTATATGCTTTGAAAAAGTTTTGTGCGATGAATTGTGAAACATGAGAAGTATTGTAAAATCAATTAAATAGTTGATTGTAAGCCTTTCATATGGCATCATGAATATGTAAAAACATTTAGGAGGGGATTCTCGTGGCAGTACCAAGTGAATTAAAATATTCTAAAGAACATGAATGGGTAAAAATTGATGGAAATACAGTGACGATTGGTATCACTGAGTATGCGCAAAGTGAATTAGGTGATATCGTATTCGTTGAATTACCTGAAACTGATGACGATATTGACGAAGGTGAATCTTTTGGTAGTGTTGAATCAGTAAAAACAGTTTCAGAACTTTATGCGCCTGTTTCAGGTAAAGTTGTAGAAACAAATGATGAACTAGAAGATAGTCCAGAATTCGTTAATGAATCACCATATGAAAAAGCATGGATGGTTAAAGTTGAGTTAAGTGATGAAAGTCAATTAGACGAGTTAATGTCAGCTGACCAATATTCTGAAATGATTGGTGAATAATATGAAATCAAACTCCACGATACGATATATCATGGAGTTTTTATTTTATCCTATAATGAAAGGCTGAATTTTAATTCAATATTCAAGTTGTTTTTGAAGTATAAATTACTTTTAAAAGTATCATTAATAATATCATTGATGATAAAATGAATATTCAATTATTAAGATTATAATAAGAATCTATAATAAATGTTTATGTTGATAATGTCTGGTGTAGAACTAAATATAAAATTGAATTTACTATCACATTTAGAGGTGAATGTCATGGCGATATTAAACCAAGTTATCATTGTCGAAGGGAAAACAGACAAGAAACGGGTGAAGCAGGTGATTGACCAACCTATTGAAATCATTTGTACTAACGGTACTATGGGGATTGATAAGTTAGATGAAATGATTGAATCATTATACGACAAGCAAGTTTATGTACTTGCAGATGCAGATGATGAGGGTGAAAAGATACGTAAATGGTTTAAAAAATATTTAAGTGAAAGTAAACACATTCACATAGACAAACAATATGGTGAAGTAGCGAGATGCCCTAAAGCCTATTTGTCAAAAGTATTAGCAAAACATGGATTTTTAGTGAAAGATGAAGAAAAAGTAGCAAAAGCAAAGTTAGATTATATTGCTGAAAGGGTCAGTTTATTAACATGAATGTACAGAGTGAAACGCGTGTTAATGTTTTAGAACACGTAGATAAAGAAAAATATCTAATTTTTGGTTATACACCAACCTGTGGTACATGTAAAGTATCGGAACGAATGTTAGATATTGCGAATGAAATTTTAAAATTACCAATCACTAAAATAGATTTAAATTTCCATCCTGATTTTAGCCAACAACATGAGATACAATCAGTACCGATACTTATGCTTATGTCCAAAGGAGAAGAACAAAAAAGAATTTATGCATTTCAATCAGTGCCTTATTTGTTAGAAAATTTAAAATAATTATTGACGAATCTTTAGTACAATGGTAGGATTATGGATAATTAAATAATGAACTCTTATCACGAGAGGTGGAGGGATGTGCCCTATGAAGCCCGGCAACCGTCTTTAATAGAAATGGTGCCAATTCACATAAAGTAGATAAACTTTAGAAGATGAGAGAAGCGGGTATGCTTTCTCTATTCTTCGGTGAAAAGAGAGAGCATTTTTTAATTGAATGAGCAATACAAGGAGGAAACGGCAATGATTGAATTAAATCAAATCGTTAAGAGATATAAAACGAAAAAACACGATGTGTTAGCAGTAGATCATGTTGATTTAAGCATTCAATCAGGCTCGATTTTTGGTGTGGTTGGTTTTTCAGGCGCAGGTAAAAGTACTTTGATAAGACTTTTAAATCATCTTGAACAACCAACTTCAGGAGACGTCATCATTGATGGAGATACCATAGGGAAATTATCGAAATCAGAATTGAGAAAAAAACGTCAAAAAGTGAGCATGATTTTTCAACATTTTAATCTATTGTGGTCACGTAATGTTTTGAATAATATTACTTTTCCATTAGAAATTGCTGGTGTATCACGCAGTGAAGCAAAAAAACGAGCGATGGAATTAGTGGAATTGGTAGGACTAAAAGGTAGAGAAAATGCCTATCCATCAGAATTATCAGGTGGACAAAAACAGCGTGTGGGTATTGCACGTGCGTTAGCAAATGAGCCTAATGTCTTGCTTTGTGATGAAGCGACAAGTGCATTAGACCCTCAAACAACAGATGAAATTTTAGAATTATTATTAAAAATTAAAGAAGAAAGAAATTTAACGATCGTTATTATCACACATGAAATGCAAGTCATCAGACGCATTTGTGATGAAGTGGCAGTAATGGAAAATGGTCGTGTTATTGAACAAGGAAATGTGTCAACTGTTTTTGAAAATCCTCAACACGAAGTAACAAAACGCTTTGTCAAAGAAGATTTAAATGATGAATTTGACGAATCCATTTCTGAATTGATCGATTTAGATGAAAGTGCGTATGTCGTACGTTTGAATTTTACAGGAAACAATACAACTGAACCGTTAGTGTCATACATAACAAAGACACATAATATTGATGTCAATATTCTTGAAGCAAATATTAAACATACTAAAGATGGTGCACTGGGCTTTTTAGTATTGCATTTATTAGATGTAAATTCTGAAAAATTCGAAAAGTTCAAAAATGATTTAGGTGCACAACATGTTTCTGTGGAGGTGTTAAAGCATGGGTAGTTCATTCAGCGAGATTCTACAGGAAATGCTAACGATGCCTAATGTAAGTTGGGACGAGGTTTGGTTAGCTACATATGAAACAATTTATATGACAGTGATATCTACAATATTTGCTTTTGTTTTTGGTTTGATACTTGGTGTGCTTTTATTTTTATCTGCTAAAAGTCAATCGCCTGTGGCTAGAGTGTTTTACAGCGTTGTATCATTTGTAGTGAATTTATTCAGAGCAATACCATTTATTATTTTAATTTTACTACTCATACCATTTACGAGTTTAGTACTTGGAACGATTAGTGGTCCAACAGGTGCTTTGCCAGCACTTATCATCAGTGCAGCACCATTCTACGCAAGATTAGTGGAAATCGCTTTTAAAGAAATTGACAAGGGTGTTATTGAAGCTGCTTGGTCAATGGGAGCTACAACATGGACAGTAGTTAAAAAAGTGTTGTTACCTGAAGCAATGCCAGCGTTAATATCTGGAATAACTGTAACAGCAATTGCTTTAGTAGGATCTACTGCAGTAGCTGGTGTAATTGGAGCCGGCGGTTTAGGTAACTTAGCATACTTAACTGGCTTCACACGAAACCAAAACGATGTCATATTCGTTTCTACAATTTTAATCTTAATTATTGTTTTTATCATCCAATTCATTGGAGACCAAGTTACAAATAAAATAGATAAACGTTAAGTTAAAGGGGACAATTATATGAAAAAAATATTTAGTTTAGCTTCAATAATAGCTTTAGCATTAATATTAGCTGCTTGTGGTAATGGCGGTGGAGGTAAAGATAAGACAATTACAGTTGGTGCCTCTCCAGCCCCACATGCTGAAATCTTAGAAAAAGCAAAACCAATTTTAAAAGATAAAGGCTATGACTTAAAAATTAAAACGATTAACGATTATACGACACCAAATAAATTATTAGATAAAGGTGAGTTAGATGCTAACTTCTTCCAACATACACCATATCTAAATACTGAAAAGAAAGACAAAAATTATAAAATTGAATCAGCAGGGAACGTACATTTAGAGCCTATGGCTGTTTATTCAAAGAAATATAAAAGTTTAAAAGACTTACCAAAAGGAGCTACTGTTTATGTTTCAAATAACCCTGCAGAAGAAGGTCGTTTCTTAAAATTCTTCTCTGATGCAGGATTAATCAAAATTAAAAAAGGTGTTAAAACTGAAGACGCTAAATTTGATGATATCGTAGAAAATAAAAAAGATATCAAATTTAACAATAAACAATCAGCAGAATATCTACCTAAGATTTATCAAAAAGAAGATGCTGACGCAGTAATCATTAATTCTAACTTTGCAATTGATCAAAAATTAAGTCCTAAAAACGATTCAATTGTTTTAGAAAAAGCAAAAGACAATCCATACGCTAACTTGATTGGTGTCAAAGAAGGTCATAAAGACGATGAAAAAATCAAAGCATTAATGGATGCATTACAGTCTAAAGAAATTAAAGATTACATCAATAAAAAATATGACGGTGCAGTAGTACCAGCTAAATAATAGCGAAAATATTAACAAACCCTTTAACTTTAATAGTTGAAGGGTTGTTTTTGTTTGATTAATTTTAGAAAAAGGGCATAAAAAAGTAGCGGTGTGTGGAATAAGACATATAAAAATACGAATGCTTTAGGATATATTAACTCGGTTGCACTTGCACAAATTTGTTCATAATATCCTCATCAACAAGTGTATTATGCAATTGTGTAGTGAGGTGTTGCTCGATGAGCTTAATAATCTAAAGGATTGATCATTGCTTTTTGAGATGAAGTTATATTTATTTACTTTGCTTACAAGATGATTTTAAATAGAAAAATTACATATTTGAATTTCACAGTTTTATGGCGTAAAATTAAATTATGTTTGAGTGAATTGCTTTAAAGCACGAAAATGTTGATGGTGTTTTTCAATACCACAATATCATTCAAACTGTGATAGGGAGAACTTAAAATTGGGCGCACCTTATTTCAGAATATAGGCTGCGTCATTATATATAGGCATTCATCATATATCATTTCGCTATTGATGTATAAGCATGAATGTAAAATAGCCCGGATGTGGTATGGATTTGTTACTAAACTACTTAGTTAGTTATAGCAACGAATCATTACCATTCCGGGCTTTATGTTTTTGATAAGGGCAGAAATCAAATATTATATAGTGATTGCGTTGTCAAAATGCTTATGTAAGCTTCCGATAAATACACAATCCTATTTTAATATGGTTTATACATAGAAAAATTAAAAATCATCGCTTGTAATATGTCCTAGTTTGTAGCTAATAAAGTAGCCTAAAATTACTGTAATAATAGAAATAATCCAAGTGAAAACATCATTTGGCAGACCAGGAAATACTGCATACAGCGATCCTACAACAAAACCAATGATAAGTGCATAGGTTAAGTAAGTGTAATGGTTTAAAAGGTATTGAATCAATTTACTAGAAAATAAGAATCCGCAAATAATCCCAATACCTACGACCATTAAGATTGGTACAGCTTTAAAATTTAAAGACATAAATTCTGAAATTGAAAACATTACAGTACCATATACACCAAATACTAATAACATAAAGGATCCTGAAATGCCTGGTAGTAACATTGCACTAGAAGCACAAACACCTGCAATAAAATATTTAATAATAAGAGCAGTTGATAATTCAAGTGTTTCTCCTGCATGTTTATCACCATTATTTAACAAGGTGATCACTACAATGATTATAATACCAAGTAAAACGAGTAAATAATGAGAAGTTTGAAATGTTTGTTTAACTCTTGCTGTATTTAATAAATAGGGTATGATGCCTGCTATTAGTCCAACAAATAGAAACATGGTTGGTACGGTGTGTTCACTTAAAAGATAATTAATTACTTTGCTCAATAAGCCAATAGCAATTATCATCCCTATTCCAATAGGAATCAGGAATTTTAAGCTTTCCCAAAACTTCTTTGAAAATATTCCGCTAATAGACCGTATAAAATCATCATAAATACCTAGAAGCAAAGCGATAGTACCTCCGCTTACACCAGGTACTAAATCGGAAGTACCCATTGCAAATCCTTTCCATAGATTTGACCACTTAATTTTTGACATACCAAAATCCTTTCTATCTAAAATATATTGAAAATGATAGCACAATTTTTCTTAGAACTATATTAAAAACAAAAGTTAAAATGAGTGAATGATTATAGAATATACTTTGCTTATAATAGATAGTTATAGGAATAATTGAGTTGAGAACATCATATCTTATATTATCAGTTAAAGAAATGATTAACGTACTATCAAAAATCATTGTATTTTGATAACAATTTTAATTTAGCACTTGAAAAGGTTTATATTCCAACACAACTGCGTTATAATTAGAAGGTGTAACAAGGGCTCAGTCTTTTGACTGTAGATTAAAATTATTATAAACTAGATAGGAAAAACATATCATATAATACGGAGGGAATATGTATGCCATCAACATTAGAAATTAAAGACCTACATGTGTCTATTGAAGATAAAGAGATTCTTAAAGGTGTTAATTTAACAATTAATACAGGAGAAATACATGCAGTAATGGGGCCTAATGGTACAGGTAAATCAACATTATCATCTGCAATCATGGGACACCCAAGCTATGAAGTAACACAAGGTGAAGTACTATTAGACGGCGTTAACATTTTAGAACTAGATGTTGATGATCGTGCCAAAGCTGGATTATTCTTAGCTATGCAATATCCATCAGAAATCACTGGTGTAACGAATGCAGACTTTATGCGTTCTGCGATAAACGCGAAACGTGAAGAAGGCGAAGAAATTAATTTAATGCAATTCATTAAAAAGTTAGACAAAGAAATGGACTTTTTAGATATTGATCAAGATATGGCACAACGTTATTTAAATGAAGGATTTTCAGGTGGGGAGAAAAAACGTAATGAAATTCTTCAGTTAATGATGCTAGAACCTAAATTTGCTATTTTAGATGAAATTGACTCAGGACTTGATATTGACGCATTAAAAGTAGTTTCAAAAGGTATCAATCAAATGCGTGGAGAAACGTTTGGTTCATTAATCATTACGCACTATCAACGACTATTGAATTATATTACACCTGATCATGTACACGTTATGTATGGTGGTAAAATTGTTACTTCAGGAGGACCTGAATTAGCGAAACGTCTTGAAGAAGAAGGTTATGAATGGGTTAAAGAAGAGTTTAATGCTGCAGAATAAGTCTTAATTCATATGAAAAATAATATTATAGATGAAGATTTAGGTTTTGATTTATACCGATGAGTTAAATCATACAATCATCAAATGGGAGGAAAAAAGTATGACGACTGAAACTTTGAACATTTCTGAAGCACAACTTGTTGAATATTCACAAGCCCATAATGAACCTTCTTGGTTAACTGAATTACGTAAAGAAGCGTTGCAATTAACTGAAACTTTAGAAATGCCAAAACCAGATAAAACAAAAATCACGAGATGGGACTTTGATTCATTTAAACAACATGAAACAAAGGGTAACGTTTATGAATCATTAGAAGAATTACCAAGTGAAGTTAGAGAGATTATTGATGTTGAAAACACTGAGAATTTGGTTATCCAACATAATAATACATTAGCATTCACAAAAGTTTCTGATTCAGCTCAAAATGATGGTGTTGTCGTTGAAGGCTTAGCAGAAGCTTTGATTAACCATCCTGATTTAGTAAAAAAATATTTCATGAATGAAACTGTTACAGTTGATGAACATAGATTGACAGCACTACATACTGCATTGCTAAATGGTGGCGTATTTGTATATGTTCCCAAAAATGTAGTGGTTGAGCATCCAATCCAATATGTAGTATTACACGATGATGAAAATGCAAGTTTCTACAACCATGTCATTATTGCAACTGAAGAAAGTGCTGAAGTAACTTATGTTGAAAACTATTTATCAATCGCAAGTGGAGAAGGTAACCAACTTAACATTGTTTCAGAAGTAAGTGCTGGTGCTAATTCAAAAATCACATACGGTTCAGTAGATTATTTAGATAAAGGTTTCACTGGCCATATTATTCGCCGCGGTGTTACTGAATCAGATGCTACTATAAATTGGGCGTTAGGTTTAATGAACGAAGGTAGTCAAATCATTGATAATACAACTAATTTAATTGGTGACCGTTCTGAAAGTGAACTCAAATCAGTGGTTGTAGGTACTGGTAGTCAGAAAATTAATTTAACTTCTAAAATTGTGCAATATGGTAAAGAAACAAATGGCTACATCTTAAAACACGGTGTAATGCTAGAAGGCGCGCAAACAGTATTTAATGGTATTGGCTATATTAAACATGGTGGTACGAAATCTATTGCGAACCAAGAATCTCGTGTTCTTATGTTATCTGAAAAAGCGCGCGGTGACGCGAACCCTATCTTACTTATCGATGAAGATGATGTAGAGGCTGGACATGCTGCATCCGTTGGCCGTGTTGACCCTGAACAATTATATTATTTAATGAGCCGTGGTATTTCTCGTCATGAAGCTGAACGTCTCGTTATTCATGGTTTCTTAGATCCAGTTGTACGTGAATTGCCAATTGAAGATGTTCAACGTAAATTACGTGAAGTAATCGAATTAAAAGTTAATAAATAATAAATAATAAATACAATTGAATCCGCAGCAAAATAATATTAAGAGAATGTGATTGAACATTATTATAAAATGCTCAGATTAAATGAATTAATATACGTTAGTTTGTTGTATTTCTTAAATTGCTACGGTTTCTTTATTGATTTTTTAAATTAAGAAAGGTCTGTGGATAATTTGACCCAATCACTAAATGTTAACGAAATATTAAAAGACTTTCCAATTCTTAACCAAAAAGTTAACAATAATCGCCTTGCTTATTTAGATACAACTGCTACTAGTCAAACACCAACACAAGTCATTGATGTTATAGCTGATTATTATAAACGTTATAACTCTAATGTACATCGTGGTGTACACACACTTGGATCATTAGCAACTGATGGTTATGAAAGCGCACGTGAAACAGTCAGACGTTTCATTAATGCAAAATATTTTGAAGAAATTATCTTCACACGTGGAACGACAGCTTCCATTAATGTTGTAGCACATAGTTATGGAGATGCGAATATTTCTGAAGGTGATGAGATTGTAGTCACTGAAATGGAACATCATGCTAATATAGTGCCTTGGCAACAATTAGCGAAACGCAAGAATGCATCTTTAAAGTTCATTCCAATGACAGATGAAGGTGAACTTACAATTGAAAATATAAAAGCGACAATTAATGATAATACAAAAATTGTAGCTATCACGCACGTTTCAAATGTACTAGGTACAATTAATGACATTAAGGCTATCACAGACATTGCGCATGAACATGGTGCTATCGTGAGTGTGGACGGTGCACAAGCAGCGCCACACATGGATTTAGACATGCAATCATTAGATGTTGATTTTTATAGTTTTAGTGGTCATAAAATGTTAGGACCTACTGGTATCGGTGTACTTTATGGTAAACGCGCCTTACTTGACGAAATGGAACCGGTCGAATTTGGTGGAGACATGATTGATTTCGTTGAAAAATATGATGCTTCTTGGGCAGATTTACCTACGAAATTTGAAGCTGGTACGCCATTAATTGCGCAAGCGATTGGTTTAGCTGAAGCAATTCGCTATATTGAAAATCTAGGTTTTGATGCGATACAAGCACATGAACATGAATTGACGACGTATGCTTACGATAAGATGTCTGAAATTGAAGGTATTGAAATATATGGTCCACCAAAAGACAGACGTGCTGGTGTTATAACTTTCAATATGACTGATGTTCATGCACATGATGTAGCGACTGCAGTTGATACAGAAGGCGTTGCTGTTAGAGCAGGGCATCACTGTGCACAACCGTTGATGAAATGGTTGAATCAATCGTCAACTGCACGTGCAAGTTTCTATATTTATAATACTAAAGAAGATATTGATCAGTTAGTAGAATCCTTGAATCAAACGAAGGAGTTTTTCTCATATGAATTTTAATAATTTAAACCAGTTGTATCGTTCAGTCATTATGGATCATTATAAAAACCCTAGAAATAAAGGGAGTCTAGATACTGGTGCAATGACAGTAGATATGAATAATCCAACTTGTGGGGATCGCATCCATCTTACGTTTGATATTGAAGATGGTTTTATCAAAGATGCTAAATTTGATGGAGAAGGTTGTTCAATTTCAATGTCAAGTGCTTCTATGATGACAGAGGCAGTAAAAGGTCACTCTTTAGCTGAAGCAATGCAAATGAGTCAAGAATTCACAAAAATGATGCTTGGTGAAGATTATGAAATCAGTGAAGCAATGGGAGATATAGAAGCACTACAAGGTGTTTCTCAATTCCCAGCTAGAATTAAATGTGCTACTTTGGCTTGGAAAGCTTTAGAAAAAGGCACAGTTGAAAAAGAAGGAAATACAGAAGACTAATCCATGTTGATACGTTGACATTGTGTAAATTTCCATTCACACTAGACATAACATCAAGATTAGGATGTAATTACGATGTAACTACAAATGAAGTTGTCTTGACGCGAGTCGTTTTAATATATAAAAGGAGTGATTTAAATGGCTAAAAAAGCACCTGATGTGGGCAATTACCAATATGGTTTCCATGATGAAGATGTTTCCATTTTTAGATCAGAACGCGGTTTAACAGAAAATATCGTCCGTGAAATTTCAAAAATGAAAGAAGAACCAGAATGGATGCTTAATTATAGATTGAAAGCATTAAAACAATTCTACAAAATGCCAATGCCTCAATGGGGTGGCGATTTATCAGAATTGAATTTTGATGATATCACTTATTATGTTAAGCCATCTGAACAAACTGAACGTTCATGGGATGAAGTGCCAGAAGAAATCAAACGTACATTTGATAAATTAGGTATTCCTGAAGCAGAACAAAAATACCTTGCTGGTGTTTCAGCACAATATGAATCAGAAGTTGTTTATCACAATATGGAAAAAGAACTTGAAGATAAAGGTATTGTCTTTAAAGATACAGACACTGCATTAAAAGAAAACGAAGAATTATTTAGACAATATTTCTCAACAGTTGTACCAGCTGGAGATAACAAATTCTCAGCACTTAATTCAGCTGTTTGGTCTGGTGGATCGTTCATTTATATACCAAAAAATATTAAACTAGATACGCCTTTACAAGCGTATTTCCGTATTAACTCTGAAAACATGGGACAATTTGAACGTACACTAATCATTGCAGATGAAGGTGCTTCAGTTAACTATGTAGAAGGTTGTACTGCACCGGTTTATACAACAAGTTCACTACACTCAGCTGTAGTTGAAATTATCGTCCACAAAGATGCCCATGTGCGTTATACTACAATTCAAAACTGGGCTAATAACGTTTATAACTTAGTTACAAAACGTACATTAGTGCATGAGAATGGTAATATGGAATGGGTTGACGGTAACTTAGGTTCTAAATTAACGATGAAATATCCCAACTGTGTGCTTATGGGTGAAGGCGCTAAAGGTAGTACGCTATCAATTGCATTCGCTGGTAAAGGGCAAGTTCAAGATGCTGGTGCAAAAATGATTCATAAAGCACCTAACACTTCATCTACAATAGTATCTAAATCTATTTCTAAAGATGGCGGTAAAGTTATTTATCGTGGTATCGTACACTTTGGCCGCAAAGCTAAAGGTGCACGTTCTAACATTGAATGTGATACGTTAATTTTAGATAACGAATCTACTTCAGATACAATTCCATATAATGAAGTATTTAATGATAATATTTCATTAGAACATGAAGCAAAAGTATCAAAAGTTTCTGAAGAGCAATTATTCTATTTAATGAGTCGTGGTATTTCAGAAGAAGAAGCTACAGAAATGATTGTTATGGGCTTCATTGAACCATTTACTAAAGAGCTTCCAATGGAATATGCTGTTGAAATGAATCGTCTTATCAAATTTGAAATGGAAGGTTCAATCGGCTAAAGTATTTATGATAAATAGTTTAGTTTTACAGTAAGTGATTAAATTTTAAAAACACGAGTGATGCGATTTTGATTCCCTTATATATATGGGCATTCAAATATGTATCACTTCGTGTTTTTTTATTATAGTTGTTTTGAAAACGCTGTTTTAATAATTGGAAATGCGTTTATGTATTGTAAAACAAGGGAATTGATACATATCGTTTAAAATTTTATAGAATATAAAAAGGAGTTATGCTGATATGATTATAGCTATAATCATACTTTTATTTGCTTCATTCTTCTTTTCTGGTAGTGAAACAGCTTTAACTGCTGCAAATAGGATGAAAATACAAACTGAAGCTGAAAATGGAGATAAAAAGTCTGCTAAATTATCAAAGCTACTTACAAAACCCAGTGAATTTATTACTACAATTTTAATTGGAAATAATATTGCGAATATTATTTTGCCTACATTAGTGACAGTATTAGCAGTGGATATTGGAATGAACGTTGGTGTAGCTACTGCAATTACAACGGTTGCTATTATCATCATTTCTGAAGTAATTCCAAAATCTGTTGCTGCAACTTATCCAGATCGTATGTCTAGATTGGTTTATACACCGATTTCATTTTTCGTCACAATATTTAAACCAATTACGAAATTGTTAAACTGGTTAACAGATATGATCAATAATTTACTTTCTAAAGTGCAAGAAGATCAACAACGATTATCAAAAGAAGAGATTAGACAGATGGTTACGATTGCAGGTAGTGAGGGTGCATTCAATGAAATGGAACGAAATCGAATTCAAGGTGTTATGGATTTTGAACAATTAAAAATTACAAATATCGATACAACACCAAGGATTAATGTGACTGCATTTCCGGCTGATATATCTTACGAAGATGCGTACGATACGGTAGTGACGAATCCGTATACACGTTATCCAGTTTATGATGGTGATATCGACCATATTATAGGCATCTTCCATTCAAAATATTTGCTAGCATGGAGTAAAGAAAAGTCAAACAATATTTTACAATATACTTCAGAACCTTTATTTGTGAATGAGCATAATAGAGCAGAATGGGCACTGAGAAAAATGACTGTGTCACGTAAACATTTAGCGATTGTATTAGATGAATTTGGTGGGACAGATGCCATTGTTTCTCATGAGGATTTAATTGAAGAAATGCTAGGTATGGAAATTGAAGATGAGATGGACGAACAAGAGCAAGAGAAATTAGACGCGCAAATGCAAGCTTATAATAAAAAATAAAAACTATAGTCACAATATTTAAGTTATTGTTTTTAATTAAAGGAGTGTTTTGCATGCACTTTTCATCAAAAGTGACCAAAATGTTGAATATCAAACTTCCTATTATTCAGGCAGGTATGGCAGGTAGTACAACGCCTGAATTAGTAGCATCTGTGAGTAATAGTGGAGGACTTGGTACAATTGGGGCAGGGTATTTTAATTCAGAGAAGTTAGATTCAGAAATAACATATGTTCAAGAATTAACTGATTTGCCTTTTGCAGTTAACTTATTTGTTCCAAGTGAACAATTATATATTCCAGAAAGTGTAGAACACATGAATGCATGGTTAAAACCCTATAGAAAAGCTTTGAGTTTAGAGGAACCTGTTATTGATGTTAGTGAGGAACAGCAATTTAATGAATCCATAGATATGGTAATCGAAAAAGGGGTTCCTGTAGTTTCATTTACTTTTGGAATACCAAATCAAAATATTATCAAAAAATTGAAAGCACGTCAGATTACTGTGATAGGAACAGCAACATCAGTTGAAGAAGCGAAAGCTAATGAAAGTGCTGGTATGGATGCAGTCATCGCTCAAGGTAGTGAAGCAGGTGGACATAGAGGTTCTTTCACTGTAACTTCAGATGATCACACACCATTGATTGGTACCATGTCACTGGTACCACAAGTCGTAGATAATGTATCTATTCCAGTGATAGCAGCAGGTGGCATTATGGATGGACGTGGCGTTGTTGCAAGTATGGTGTTAGGTGCCGAAGCTGTACAAATGGGAACAGCATTTTTAACTTCAGAAGAAAGTGGTGCTTCAGCTTTATATAAAAATGCAATACAACAAAGTAAAGAAACAGATACTGTCATCACAAAAGCTTTTACAGGTAAACCAGCTAGAGGTATCGATAATGAATTTATACACAAGATGGAAGGATATGATGATGACATTCCAGATTATCCTATACAAAACCAATTGACAAAAAGTATTCGTAAAACTGCTGCTGACTTAGGTAATGAGCAATGGACACATCTATGGAGTGGACAAAGTCCTAGGTTATCACAACCTAGTTCAGCTTCTGAATTGATAGCTGGTATCATACAAGAAACTAAACGCATACTTAACGAGTAATGAACTTAAGTTGTTTTAAGAAAAGTTGCTATTTTTAAAATGATAGCAACTTTTTTTGTTTTATGTTTCGTGTATCTACTACAGTCATCGTTGTTTTATCCTAACCTTAACCGTTGAAACAATTGAAGAATATAATTTAATCTAGTGAATCTCATAAATCATCTATGGTATCATGTAACTGGTGATACTATGATAAATATTGGATTAACAGGTTGGGGAGACCATGATACTTTGTACGAAGATTTACAGCGTAAATCAGATAAGTTAATTACATATGCAAGTCACTTTCCCATCGTAGAATTAGATGCATCTTATTATGCGATACAACCTGAAAGAAATATTAGAAAATGGATAAGAGAGACGCCTGAGAGATTCCAATTTATAGTTAAAATTCATCAGGCGTTAACACTTCATGCAGATTATCATGATTTTGCAGAATCAAGACAAATACTTTTTGATCAGTTTAAAGCGATGTTAACGCCATTACAATCTGAACAAAAGTTAGCGATGGTATTAGTACAATTTCCGCCTTGGTTTGATTGCACAGTACAGAACATCAGATATATTCGATATGTACGAGAACAGTTGAAAGCATTTCCTGTTTGTATAGAATTTAGACATCAATCCTGGTTTAATGATCAATTTAAAGAAGAAACATTAGCTTTTTTAACTGAATATGACATGATACACGCAGTATGTGATGAACCACAAGTTGGACAAGGTTCCATACCCTTAGTCAATCGTATTACAAACGAGACAGCATTTGTGCGTTATCATGGCAGAAATGAACATGGATGGACGAAAAAAGATATGACGGATGAAGCATGGAGAGATGTAAGGTACTTGTACGATTATAATAAACAAGAACTTCAAGATTTAGCACAAAAAGTGAAGCTATTAGAACAAAAAGCTAAAAATATTTATGTAGTTTTTAATAATAACTCAGGTGGTCATGCTGCACAAAATGCTAAGACATATCAAACATTACTAGGCATTGATTATGAAGGCTTAGCACCACAACAATTAAAATTATTTTAGGAGCGATCGTATATGTTAACAATAATTATTTTGATTTTAATTGGTGGTTTATCAGCTGTTTTAGGTTCTCTTGTAGGCATTGGTGGCGGCATTATTATCGTTCCGACTTTAGTTTATTTAGGTGTAGAAAACGATTTACTAAATGGAATTACACCTCAAATTGCCATAGGGACATCTTCACTGATATTAATCGTGACAGGATTATCATCAACATTAGGTTATTTGAAAACAAAACAAGTTGATGTGAAAAATGGTTCTATCTTTTTATTTGGATTGTTACCAGGTTCTTTGGTTGGGTCTATTTTAAGTCGTTTTTTAACTTTAGACTCTTTTAATTTATATTTTGGTATCTTTTTGATATTTGTAGCAATTTTGCTCATGATAAGAAATAATATTAAACCGATGAAAATGTTTAATAAGCCAAAGTATGCACGTACATATGTAGATGGTTATGGAAAGACACATCATTATAGTGTTCCGCCAGTTGTAGCATTTATATCAACGTTATTTATAGGTGTTTTGACAGGATTATTTGGTATTGGTGGTGGCGCATTAATGACACCTTTAATGTTAATTGTTTTCAGATTTCCACCACATGTTGCTGTCGGTACAAGCATGATGATGATATTCTTTTCTAGCGTAATGAGTTCTGTTGGGCATATTGCCCAAGGACATGTGGCTTGGGTTTATTCTATTGTATTAATCATCTCTAGCTATTTGGGTGCTAAAATAGGCGTGAAAGTAAATCAATCCATACAATCAAATACTGTCGTTATGTTATTGAGAACAGTTATGCTTATAATGGGACTATATTTAATCATTAAGTCATTTTTATAAACTAAGAGGAGGGAACCAAGGTGAAATTAACTATTTACCATACAAATGATATCCATAGTCATTTGCATGAGTATGCCCGCATTTCCGAATATTTAGCTCAAGAGAGACCAAAATTAAATCACCCCTCGCTCTATTTAGATATTGGAGACCATGTAGATCTATCTGCACCTGTTACAGAAGCTACTATGGGAATAAAAAATGTTGAACTATTAAATAAAGCACGTTGTGATATAGCAACTATTGGTAATAACGAAGGTATGACCATTTCACATGATGCATTAAATACACTTTATGACAATGCAAAATTTGATGTAACCTGTGCAAATGTTTTTGACGAACAGGGTGACTTACCGCGAAATATCACATCATCAATCATTAAGGAAATTGAAGGTGTGAGAATCTTATTTGTTGCAGCAACTGCGCCATTCACGCCATTTTATAGAGCATTGGATTGGGTTGTTACCAATCCATTAGAAGCCATTAAAGACGAAATCAGCGCGAACGAAGGTGATTATGATTTATTGATTATTATGAGCCATGTAGGCGTATTCTTTGATGAGAAATTATGCCAAGAAATTCCTGAAATAGATTTAATACTAGGGAGTCATACACATCATTATTTTGAAAATGGAGAAATGAACAATGGTGTATTAATGGCAGCTGCAGGTAAATATGGTCATTTTTTAGGTGAAGTGACATTAGAAATAGACCGTAATAGAGTTGTAGATAAGCAAGCGGTGATTTATCCAGTAGACACTTTACCTGAGGTTGAAACACATTTCGAAAGTGAAGGTAAAGCACTGTTAAGCGATCCAATTATTAATCGACCAGTTGAATTACCAAGAAAGACAGATGTTATAACAAAGACATCTTATATGTTAGCTGAAAGTGTATTTGAATTTACAAATGCTGACTGTACAATCATTAACGCAGGTTTGATTGTAAAAGGTATCTCAGCGAATCAAATGACAGAGTTTGACATTCATCAAATGTTACCTCATCCTATCAATGCCGTTCGTATCCGTTTAAATGGTCTGGAATTAAAAAATATAATTATTAAAAGCCAAAAACAAGAATATCTACATGAACATGCACAAGGTTTAGGTTTTAGAGGAGATATTTTTGGTGGCTATATACTATATAATTTAGGATTGATCGAATCAGAATCAAGATATTTCATCAATGGAGAAGAAATTGAAGACGATAAAATTTATGTGTTAGGTACTGTTGATATGTATACATTTGGTCGTTATTTTCCTACGCTAAAAGAACAATCTATAGATTACTTAATGCCAGAATTTTTAAGAGATATTTATAAAGAAAAAATGCTCGAATACTAAAATATTACATTTTACGTTTTAATTTAATCCGATTTTCGTTATAATGATTACAGATTTGAAATCAGGAGGAATTGTGCGGTTATGGCTACTAAAAATGAAGAAATTTTACGTAAACCAGATTGGTTGAAAATAAAACTGAATACTAACGAAAACTACACTGGTCTTAAGAAAATGATGCGAGAAAAGAACTTACATACAGTGTGTGAAGAAGCAAAATGTCCAAACATACATGAGTGTTGGGGCGAACGTCGTACTGCTACGTTTATGATTTTAGGCGCAGTTTGCACGCGTGCATGTCGTTTCTGTGCGGTTAAAACCGGATTGCCTAATGAGTTAGATTTAGATGAGCCAGAGCGCGTGGCAGAATCTGTTGAATTAATGAATTTAAAACATGTTGTTATAACAGCGGTTGCACGTGATGATTTAAGAGATGCTGGTTCAAATGTTTATGCTGAAACAGTCCGTAAAGTACGTGAGCGTAACCCTTACACTTCAATAGAAATATTACCATCTGATATGGGTGGTGACTTTGAAGCTTTAGAAACGTTAATGGCTTCAAAACCAGATATTTTAAACCATAATATTGAAACAGTTCGTCGTTTAACACCAAGAGTTCGTGCTAGAGCGACTTATGACCGTACTTTAGAATTTTTAAGACGTTCTAAAGAATTACAACCTGATATACCAACAAAATCTAGTTTAATGGTAGGACTAGGTGAAACTCATGAAGAAATTTATGAAACAATGGATGATTTACGTGCGAATGACGTAGATATCTTGACTATTGGTCAATATTTGCAACCTTCACGTAAACACTTAAAAGTTGAAAAATACTATACACCTTTAGAATTTGGTAAATTAAGAAAAGTTGCAATGGATAAAGGTTTCAAACATTGCCAAGCTGGACCGCTTGTGAGAAGTTCTTATCATGCAGATGAGCAAGTAAATGAAGCTGCAAAAGAAAGACATCGTCTAGGTGAAGAAAAACTTAGTACAGATTCTAATAGTTAAAACATAGATATTGCATTTAAAGACTTAGTTCAATTAGGGATATTAACGACGCGCGTTAACTCACTTTGGGCTAAGTCTTTTATTAGAAATAATAAAAATTGATTACTAACCTATTAAAGACAGACAATGTACGGTTAAATTGAGTAATGAAAATTAGATTAGGTGAGTATAATGATAAAAGTTAATAGTTTTTATTTTGAAATTATAGAAGATTATAGAGAATGTTTTGATGAAACATTATTTGCAAATCGTTACGCAGATATTTTAGATAAGTATGACTATATTGTGGGAGATTTTGGGTATGATCAATTAAGATTAAAAGGATTCTATAAAGATTCGAATAAAAAAGCTGAATTAAGTAAGCGTTTTTCCACAATTCAAGATTATTTATTAGAATACTGCAACTTTGGGTGTCCGTATTTTATTCTTAGAAAAGTTCCAGAAAATGAAATTAAATCCCAAATTGAAGCAGAAGATGAAAATGCAGAGATATCATTTGAAGAAAATAAATTACAAGATGTTAAAATCCAACCAACGATTCAAGATACAGAACAGTAAGTTGATGTAGATTTAGCGTCAGTTTAATATTAAAAACAAGTTAGGCTGCTATTCAACCGTGGAGTTACGGGTAATGAATAGTAGCTTTTTTATGTAGATTTATCATGACGCTAAATAAAATAAAAAAGGCTGATTATCGTAAATGACTCAGCCTTTTTCAATGACATTGTGTCTTATCATGTGCATCGATTTAATTAATAATATGACATAGAAATAATATTTAACGAACTGTATTTTGGCCATTAATATTATTTTGAACTTGTGCGTTTGCCACAGCAATTATTGTATGACTTGATTGAGATATTCAGTGATTTCATTACCTTCATTTTCAGTTACACCTAAAATATAAGCAATGTATCCTTCTTCTTCTAAATCATCTGTACCAATAATGCCAAATTTATTTGTTTGCATGTTTAAAACAATTGTTTTTCCAAAATGACGATTGGTTTGTATAAGCATTAAATCATAACGACTAAATTCTCCGACGAAACCTACAAATTGTACCTGTGATGATTCATCATCGTCATAAAGATACATATCTATCATAAAAACACCCTTTCATCATTGAGATATTAAAGTTTTTATTATTCGAATCATTCAATGAACTTAAAAAGTCTTAATTTACAGTATAACCATAAATGAATTCGACTGCAAAGGTATGGTATGATGAGAGTGATAGGGGTGACATAGATGTATTTTGTTAATAAAGAAAAGTTAGATAAAAAATTAAACTATTTACAACAATTAGTTAATGATTATCCAGATTATAGAGATAATCACTATGCATTTGAAAGAATTTCACAAATGTTGATTGAATCATCGGTAGATATTGGTAATATGATCATTGATGGCTTTATTTTGAGAGATCCAGGAAATTATAAAGATGTCATTGATATTTTAGAATTAGAAAATGTAATTTCTAAAGATACTCAAAATAATGTTAACCAAACTGTTGATGTCAGAAAGCAATTCGTTCATTTTTATGATGAACTTGATACGATTCAATTGAAACCACTTTTTGATAAAACACTTGATTATTATCAACAATTTATCGATGAAGTAATACAATTTTTGAATAATGAAAATGTACCTATAACAGCATTTGGTCAAAAAGGAGAGAAGTAATTTTTGATGAAACAGTACAAAGCATATCTCATTGATTTGGATGGTACGATGTACAAAGGGAATGAAAAAATTGATGGTGCAGCACAGTTTATTGAATACTTAAACAAGCATCAAATACCTCATTTATTTGTCACGAATAACTCTACTAAAGAACCATCAGAAGTAGCAGAAAAATTAAAAGTGATGGGAATTGATGCTACAGCAGATGAAGTAGTTACATCAGCACTGGCAACTGCAGAGTATATTGCTGATGAACAACCAGGTGCTTCAATCTATATGTTAGGTGGCGCTGGTTTAGAAAAAGCGTTAACGCAACATCAATTAAAAATAAAAGATGATGAGTTTGTAGATTATGTAGTTATTGGTTTGGATGAAGCTGTAACTTATGAAAAACTAGCAACTGCTACACTAGGTGTTCGAAACGGAGCAAAATTCATTTCAACAAATAAAGATGTATCCATTCCAAAAGAACGTGGGTTCTTACCTGGTAATGGCGCAATTACAAGTGTTGTGTCAGTATCTACAGGCGTTGAACCAACATTCATTGGTAAACCGGAACCTATTATTATGAATAAAGCCTTAGAAATTTTGGGATTAGATTGTTCTGAAGTTGCAATGATAGGTGATTTATATGATACAGATATACTTTCTGGAATCAATGTTAATGTTGATACAATACATGTTCAAACAGGTGTATCAACTTTAGATGATGTAAACCAAAAAGAAATACCGCCAACATATAGTTTTAAAGATTTAAACGAGGTAATCAAAGAACTCGAAGTTTAGGAGTGATTGAATGCAAAAAATCGTAGTAAGTAGAAAAATTCCACAGAAATTTATCAAACAATTAGAGGACATCGGTGAAGTAGAAGTTTGGGATGCATCGTTGACCCCTATGCCAAGAGAGAAATTTTTAACTGCTTTAAAAGACGCGACAGCTTGTTTTGTGACATTAAGTGAAACAATGGATGAAGAAGTCATTGAAGCTGCACCAAATCTGAAAGTCATAGCAAACATGGCAGTAGGTTATGATAATATAGATGTTGATTTGATGCAAAGTAAGGGTATTGTTGTGACGAATACACCAAGCGTTTTAACTGAAACAACGGCAGAATTAGGCTTTACTTTAATGCTTGCAGTGGCAAGACGTGTAGTTGAAGCGGAAACATATGTTCAAAATGGTGAATGGCAGAGTTGGGGGCCGTATTTATTTGCTGGTAAAGATTTATATCATGCTAACGTCGGCATTTATGGTATGGGCGATATTGGAAAAGCATTCGCGAGACGTCTAAAAGGTTTTAATACGAATATTATGTATCATAACAGAACAAGACATAAAGATGATGAAGAAGCGCTTGGCGCATTATACGTTTCATTTGAAACATTATTAAAAGAGAGCGACTTTGTGATTTGTACGGTACCATTAACTCCAGAAACACGTGATAAGTTTGACGATAAGGCATTTAAAATGATGAAAAATGATGCGATTTTTATCAATATCGGTAGGGGCGCTGTCGTTGACGAGGAAGCATTAGTGAAGGCTTTACAAAATGGTGAAATTAAAGCATGTGGATTGGATGTTTTAAGAGAAGAACCCATTGATATGAAACATCCGTTACTTTCAATGAACAATGCAACGATACTCCCACATATTGGAAGTGCATCGGTGATAACAAGAGACCGAATGATACAACTTTGTGTAGATAATATAAAGTTAGTATTAAGTGAAAAAGAACCTAAGACTCCCGTGGTATAAATTACTTATACCATGTCAAGCTACTCATTACTTGATTAACCCAAGTGAAGAGTAGCTTAATTTTTAGAAATATTTACAATGAATATCAGTCATTTAAATTTGCATTATTACTAAAAGATGATTGCCACATATGATAACTGTGGTTGTTGCATTATTAGATCATTATATCTTGGTTTGAAATGTTTTATTGAATACACATTAAATTTTGTAAAAGAATTTAATGTGTATTTTTTTGATTTTTAAAATAACGCATTATTTATTTATATTCTATCTAACAATTTTGTTATATAGATGCACAAATATTTAATTGTAATGATGTAGGAAAAATTGTATAATTAATTGGTGAAAAAGTTGAATAATTTATATACAATAAAGCGTAAAACATAAAAAATAATTTAATGAAGATAATTAATGTTGAATTTACATAAATGCCAGAGGTGAAATATGCAAAAAAACGATAAAGAACGTACTGCTTTACAAAAATTCAAACCATGGTTATTGATAGTAATGTACTTAGCTATATTAATTGCATTATATTTAATTTATGGTACAGGAGATACACACAATAACTTTATTTACAATGAATTTTAATTAAGGAGACTATCATGAAAGACATCATTCGAACTTTAATAGAGCATGGAGAAAACTGCCCAAATCAAGTTGCAGTTAAACATAATGACGAAATTCTGACATATGAAGCGCTCAATCGCTTCGCTAATCAACTTGCAATCCTATTGAAAGATGCTAAAACACCACTAATTTTATATGGGCACATGTCCCCGTTTATGATTGTGGGAATGATAGGTAGTATGAAAGCAGGTTGTGGCTATGTTCCCCTAGATACTTCTATCCCTCAAGATCGTATTCTATCTATTATAAATAAAATAGAGCCTCAATTTATATTTAATACTACTGATGAACAACTAGAAATTGAGGATATTTCCTTTATTTCAAAAGATTTATTAACAGGCGTAAAACAAAATGAGGACACAGTAAGTAAAATTAAAGATTCAGATATTGCTTATACTATTTTCACATCAGGTTCTACTGGAGAGCCCAAAGGTGTACAAATCAGTTATGAGAGCCTCAATCTTTTTACAAATTGGATGTTAGAACTTAATCAAGTTGGTTCAAATCAACAATGGTTAAATCAAGCGCCTTTTTCATTTGATTTGTCTGTCATGTCTATATATCCATGTTTAATGACTGCTGGAACTTTGAACTTAGTTGATAAGACAATGATTAATAAACCAAAATTATTAAATGAAATGTTAGAAGAATCAAAAATAAATGTATGGGTATCTACACCCTCATTTATGGAAATGTGTCTCATGTTACCTCGCTTAACAGAAGCATATTACAGTAATTTAAAGGAATTTTTCTTTTGCGGCGAGATATTGGCAAATAAAACTGCAGAACTATTGCTACAACGTTTCCCATCTGCTTATATTTACAACACTTATGGGCCTACAGAAGCTACGGTAGCAGTTACAAGTATATTAGTTACAGAAGAAGTGATAAATCAGTACAATCCTTTACCAGTAGGATTACCGCAACCGGGAACGAAGTTATCTTTGACCCATGAAGGCGAACTTATTATTTCAGGGAAATGCGTAAGTGAAGGATATGTCAAAGACGAACTACGTTCTAAAAAAGTATTTAACAAGTTAGACGGTCAGAAATCATATTACACTGGTGACAAAGCACAATTTATTGATAATCAATGGTTTATTAATGGGAGAATAGATTATCAAATTAAATTAAACGGTTATCGTATGGAATTAGAAGAAATTGAATTTCAATTGCGAAAATTAGAAAAGATTAGAGATGCGATTGTCGTACCAACTTATAAAAATAACAAAGTCACTCATTTAAATGCCGCAGTAATATTGAATCATTGTGATGAGGTAAAAGATGTTCAAACTTTGACACATGATATCAAAACTGAATTGAAACCTGTACTGCCTGAATATATGATTCCCAAAAAGATAATATATATGAAGAAATTACCGCTTACGATGAATGGGAAATTGGATCGTAAGAAGATTGCTGAGGCTATATTGAAATGATTCCATATGGCGATTTTACATTCTTTTTTATAGCATTAGTAATATTATTACCAGTTATCATATTAGGATTTATGGGCAAACAGAGCAAAATCTATAATGGTCTTAGTACAGCCGTTATGATTATATTAATATTCTCATCGACTAAGCATAACCTATTTGGACAAACGTATTTAAGCTTAGAATTGATAAATTTTATACTTTATCTGATTTGGCAAGTGATGATTATTATATATTATTGGCATTCTCGAGCTAAAAATAATACTACAACAAAATTTATATCAGTTATTTTTCTTTCTATTTTGCCATTGATTATTGTGAAAGTTATGCAAAGTTCGTGGTTTGGTACTGCGCAGTTAAAACTACATGAGAGTAAAGTCATTGAATTTATAGGGTTTTTAGGCATTTCATATGTAACTTTTAAAAGTGTTCAACTATTAATGGAAATTAGAGATGGCTCAATCAAAGAGGTAAGACTTTGGAAAGTAGTACAATTTATATCATTTTTTCCAACCATTTCTTCAGGACCGATTGACCGTTACAAACGTTTTGTAAAAGATGACAATAAAATTCTGAGTGGAAGTGACTATAGTCATTTATTAGTCAAAGCAATACATTACATCATGCTCGGATTTTTATATAAATACATTATTGCTTATTTAATACAAACATTTGCAATTAATCCATTAATGCTGGATTTTTCTGGTGTTATCACAAAATGGCTATATATGTATGCTTACAGTTTATATTTATTTTTTGATTTTGCCGGTTATTCACTTTTTGCTATAGCATTTAGTTATATTTATGGTATTCAAACCCCGCAAAACTTTAACCAACCATTTAAAGCTAAAAATATTAAAGATTTTTGGAATAGATGGCATATGTCACTATCATTCTGGTTTAGAGATTGTATTTATATGCGTTCATTATTCTTTATGTCAAAGAAAAAATTACTGAAAAGTCAATTTGCAATGTCGAATATAGCATTTTTCTTAAACTTTTTAATAATGGGCATCTGGCATGGTATTGAAATTTATTATATTTTGTATGGTTTGTACCATGCAGCATTATTTATTGGATATGGTTATTATGAAAAATGGAGAAAAAGCCATCGTCCACGTTGGCAGAACCAGTTTACAACTGCTTTAAGTATTGTTGTAACGTTTCACTTTGTAACATTCGGTTTTCTGATTTTTTCTGGAAAACTTTTTTAAAATGAGGAGGAATTATAATGGAATTTAAAGAACAAGTGTTAGATCTATTAGCTGAAGTAACTGAAAATAATATCGTGAAAGAAAACCCTGACGTTGAATTATTTGAAGAAGGTATTATAGATTCATTTCAAACGGTTGGTTTATTATTAGAAATTCAAAATAAATTAGATATAGAAGTTTCAATTATGGATTTTGACAGAGATGAATGGGCAACGCCTAATAAGATTGTAACGGCATTAGAAGAATTAAAATGAAATTAAAACACTTTATTCCAATTATTATCAGTCTATGTTTATTTGGGATTTTCTTAATATTACCTTCTAGCTGGTTTAGTGGATTAATTACTCCGAAAACTATAGAAAATCAACGCACTTCACTATCAGATCAAGTGTTAAAAGGTACGTTAATACAAGATAAGATGTTTAAATCGAATCATTTTTATCCTATTTATGGTTCTAGTGAACTTGGAAAGGATGATCCGTTTAATCCATCTATGTTATTGCGCAACAAAAATACGTATGCTAAACAACCATTTCTAATTGGCACAGGTGGTTCTACAGATTTGATTAATGCTGTGGAATTAGCTTCACAATATGATCATTTAAAAGGAAAGAAAATGGCACTTATCATATCACCACAATGGTTTACGGACCATGGATTAACTAATAAAAATTTTGATGCACGTATATCTAAAGCACAATTGAATCGTTTATTTAATCAAAATTATTTAAGTCCAGAGCTTAAACAACGCTATGCAAAGCGTTTATTGAGATTTAAAAATGTAGAAAACCGAAAATATTTAGAAAAAGTAGCTAAAGGTAAAACCAACAATAAAGACCAATATTTATCACCGTTTAAAATGAATCAATTTGAAAAAATTGAAGCGATAAAGTCGAATTTCCCACTTTCAAATACTGAGCTAGAAGATATTAAACCAGTAACAGCTCAAGATGAAAGTTGGAAAATGCTTCTCAATAAAGCTGAACAATATGGCGCTAAACATTCAAAATCAAATATGTTTAAAATTAGAGATGAATATTGGCAATTAATAAAAAAACATAAGCGTAAAGTGAATAGAGATTATGAATTTAATAGTAATTCTCCAGAGTTTAAAGATTTGGAGTTATTGGTAGATACTATGCGAGAGGCTGGTGCTGATATTGAATATATCAGTCTTCCATCAAATGGAAAGTGGTATGATCATATAGGTGTAAATAAAGAAAAACGTCAGAAAGTATATAACAAAATTAGGGAAACTGTTGTTAATCGTGGCGGGAAAATTTATGATATGACAGCTAAAGATTATGAACCTTATGTTATCAGTGATGCCGTCCATATAGGATGGAAAGGCTGGGTTTATATTAGTGAGCACATTGCGCAGCACATGCGTAAATAGTTATTTTAAAATTGAACGTGAATGATTTGAAAAATATATAAAATGTAGCATAGGATAGGAAATCGCAATAATAGATTTCCTATCATTTTTTTATGGACGTGATTCATGAATCCAATCTTTGCATAAGTCCAGACAGTATATTGTTCAGGAAAAAGATGACTTAAATAAAATTAACTAACAAAATCAAATGTATTTCACATCGTGCATACATCGATTTTATTACTGATTTGAATATAAAAATGCACCTTCATTGAACATGAAAGTGCATTTTGTTATGAATCGGTTATTATATAACAAATTCATAAACAAAGAATTCTATAAAATTTGACGCTTTTGTTGTTTAATTTATATATAAGTTGATCAACTAGAATACTTGTTCTACTTCTACTACTCCAGGTACTTCTTCATGTAAAGCGCGTTCGATGCCTGCTTTTAATGTGATTGTTGAACTTGGGCATGTACCACATGCACCGTGCAATTGAAGCTTAACAATTCCATCTTCTACATCTACTAACGAGCAATCGCCGCCATCACGTAGTAAGAATGGACGTAGTTTTTCAATTACTTCTGCTACTTGATCAAACATTGTTACGTTTTCAGTTGGCATGGAAATGCCTCCTTTCAAGTATATTATTTCATTTTCTGTCTATCTTTTTATTATAATAGATATATAAAGAAAAATCTATCAATCAAGACAAAAGGGGATAGTTAAAATGAATAAAGTAAGTGTAGTCGTTTATGGTGCAGATGTTGTTTGTGCAAGCTGTGTTAATGCACCAACTTCTCGAAATACTTTTGATTGGCTGCAACCATTACTCAAAAGAAAGTACCCAGATACACAATTTGAATTTACGTATATCGATATCGAGAAGGATACTGAAAATTTAACTGATCATGACCAACAATATATTGAGCGTATTCAGGAAGATGAATTGTTCTATCCACTTGTAACGATGAATGATGAATATGTTTCTGATGGATATGTACAATTGAGAGATATTACTAAATTTATGGATGCGCATTAATTTAATCATTTAGAAAAAGACACGTTCATATACTTTTAACAGAAGTTAGTAAAGTATATGAAGACGTGTCTTTGTTATTTTTGTTTAAGATTTATCCATTGTGATATTTGTATAACCATAGCACACCAGATTTTAAGATTGAAGCTAAACGACCAGTAACTGTTCTGTCCATGATGTAGGCAAAACCTTTTTTATCGCCAAGAGAACCTAAGAAACCTTGAACTTTAAGTTCTGGCATTTTTTCTGGTAGAGGCTTGCCTTGCCATTGTAGTTTCATAACATCTGCAATTTGGTCTCCTTGAACTTCAGCAAGTTGTGCACTAGGTGCATGAGGCAAATCTGCACAGTCTCCTACTACGTAAACATTTTTATAGGTTGGAACTTGATGGTATTGGTTAAGGATGACACGGCCATCTCTACTAATATCAATTGGTAAATTTCTAACAATTTCCACAGGTTGAATTCCAGCTGTCCAAACGATTAAATCTAATGGTTCAGGTACATCATTATTGAAAATTTTACCAGGTTCCACACGATTAATATCAGAGTTTGGTACTACTGTTACATCGTTCTTTCTAAACCAATTTTCTATATAACGACTTAATTTTTCAGGGAAACGTCGCAAAATGCGTTCTCCACGATCATATAAGTATATTTGTAAGTCTTTACGACTTTCACGGAGTTCACTCGCTAGTTCGATGCCACTTAAACCTGCACCTACAATACCTACTTTTGCTCCGTTGGGAAGTTCACTAATATGATGAAATGTTTCCCGTGAACTTGATAACGTTTGGATACTGTGAGTATATTCTGCAGCCCCTGGAACATTATGATATTTGTCTTCACAACCAAGTCCAATAACCAATTCATCATAATCTACTTTTGTGTTGCCAACTGAAATAATTTGATCTTCCAAATTAATATCATTAATTTCTCCATACACAATATTGATACGTTCTGAATCAGGGAAATTCATACGAATATCTTTGTCTGATTTAGTACCAGCAGCTAATTCATAGAATTCTGGTTTTAAACCATGATAAGGCATACGATCAATTAATGTAATAGAATAATTTTCAGGAAGTGCAGATGGTAAAATATGAGACATAATGCGCATATTTCCGTATCCGCCACCCAATAGAACTAAATTTTTCATTTATGATACCCCTTTAGTAAAAATGTATTGAGCAATTTGATAAAAATACAACTTATTTTCGTTAATAAATAATATCTTTATCTCTTGTCGTCAATGTAAGTCAATAAATATAATGTGGTTAAATCATATTCGTCTTCATTGAACGAAATACCATTTCATAATAAGCTTACTTAGATATATTATATGCTTTTTTATATACTTCTACAAATAAACATGATGAATTGTAATTTGTAAATATATATCTTTTAAATGCAATATGATTATAACAATATAAAAATATTGTGTGAATGACATTTCATACGAAAATAAGTTTTGTTTTAATTGATTTGTAACAAAAAACGGCAAAATAAATGAATAAATAATATAAGCTAGTAATTGGTCAAAAGCGGTGTGATTTTGTTATAATTGATAAACTGATAATTAATTGAGAGGGTGTAATATGAATCCAATAGTTGAGTTCTGCATTTCGAATTTAGCGAAAGGTGGAGATTATGTATATAATCAACTTGAAAATGATCCAGGTGTAGACGTTTTAGAATATGGTTGTCTACAAAATTGTGGTATTTGCTCAAGTGGCTTGTATGCATTAGTAAACGGTGATATTGTTGAAGGAGAATCACCAGACGACTTATTACAAAATATTTATTCACATATAGAAGAAACATGGATTTTTTAGGGAGGTAATTTTAATGGCAGTAGTTGAACTGACAGAAGCGGCAGCATACGAAGTTAAAGATATGATGGAACAAAATGATATGCCGAATGGCTTTTTGAAAATTAAAGTCAATGGTGGCGGCTGTACTGGATTAACGTATGGTATGTCTGCAGAAGCTGAACCTAGTGAGAATGATGAAATATTTGAATTTCACGGTGTGAAAGTGCTGATTGATAAATATGACATACCAGTATTGGAAGGTACAAAAATTGATTTTAAACAATCGTTAATGGGCGGTGGCTTCCAAATCGACAATCCAAATGCAATTGCATCTTGTGGTTGTGGTAGTTCATTCAGAACTGCAAAAGTTTCTGGGTCACCAGAAGATTGTTAATAATTGTAAATAGAGTTTTTATAGACTATAGTTCGACTAAGTGAGGTGAGAACTATAGTCTTTTATCTGTTTATGTGAAAAAACAAACAATATATGCGTTTCGGCTTGAAAATAAACTATAAAAACTATAAAATTAGTGTTGGATGAAAAATGTCTTTTTTGTGAATTTCTATGAAAATCAGTATATTAAAAAAGACGATCGCAACAAAAAAATTATGAAAGCTTAGGTGAATGAAATGGCTCAAGAACGTAAAAAAGTTTTAGTTTTAGGCGCTGGTTACGCTGGGTTACAAGCTATTACCAAATTACAAAAGCAACTTTCGGCTGATGAGGCTGAAATTACATTAATTAATAAGAATGATTATCACTATGAAGCGACTTGGTTACATGAAGCTTCAGCTGGAACAATTAGTTATGAAGATGTTTTATACCCAGTTGCAAGTGTGATCAATAAGAATAAAGTAAACTTCATCAAAGCAGAAGTTACAAAAATCGATCGCAATGCTAAAAAAGTAGAAACTGATGCGGGTATTTTTGATTTTGATATTTTAGTTGTTGCTTTAGGTTTCGAAAGTGAAACATTTGGTATTAAAGGTATGAAAGATCATGCTTTCCAAATCGAAAATGTTTTAACTGCTCGTAAATTAGCGCGTCACATTGAAGATAAATTTGCTAACTATGCTGCATCAAAAAATAAAGACGATAAAGATTTAGCTATTATCGTTGGTGGTGCAGGATTTACAGGTGTTGAATTCTTAGGTGAATTGACTGATCGTATCCCTGAGTTATGTAACAAATATGGTGTAGATCAAACAAAAGTTAAAATTACTTGTGTAGAAGCTGCTCCAAAAATGTTACCTCAATTCTCTGATGAATTAGTAAACCATGCAGTAAGTTATTTAGAAAGCAAAGGTGTTGAATTTAAAATTGCTACACCAATCGTTGCTGCAAATGAAAAAGGTTTCGTAGTTAAGGTTAACGATGAAGAACAACAATTAGAAGCGAATACAGTTGTATGGGCTGCTGGTGTTCGTGGTAGCAAATTAATGGAAGAATCATTTGAAGGTGTGAAACGTGGCCGTATCGTTACTAACCAAGATTTAACAATCGATGGATATAATGATATTTTTGTAATAGGTGATTGTTCTGCATTTATTCCAGCTGGGGAAGAACGTCCATTACCTACAACAGCACAAATTGCTATGCAAGAAGGCGAGCACACTGCTAAGAACATTAAAAATATCCTAGAAGGTCAACCAACTCAAGAGTTTGAATATGTTGATCGTGGTACAGTTTGTTCTTTAGGTGCTAACGATGGCGTTGGCGTTGTTTATGGTAAAGATATCCAAGGTAAAAAAGCTGCATTTATGAAAAAAGTTATCGATACACGTGCGGTATTCAAACTTGGTGGCGTAGGCTTAGCATTTAAAAAAGGTAAATTTTAATAACTGATAAATACTAGATGTATATCTAGTAGTATAAATATTGAGGCTGAGACTATTTTATGTCTCAGCCTCAATTATTATATGTATGTTTTTATAAGTATAGACTGTAAATTATTTTTAATAATGGATAGGGATTAATAAATGATACAATGTGACTGAATAAACTGAAATGAGGGATGATTGATGAAAGCAATTATAAATAACACTGCTAAGGTTGAACAAGATACAATCATTGTTGGTGTACCTGAACACTTAAATCAATTAGAGGCAATAAAAATAGGTGAAGAAGATTTAAAAGACTTATTATCACCTTTAAAGGAACATCAAGTCTTTAGCACAAATGTTGGAATAATATCGACTACATTTTTTAAAGTAGAAGAGAAAGCGCATAAGTTGATTACTGTAGGATTAGGAAATACTAAGGAATTAGGATACAATGATTATTTAAAAATATTCGGTAATTTATTTCAAGCTTTAAATAGCAGTAGAATCACTGAAGCTTCACTGTTATTTAATTCATTTAAATCTCAAAAAGTCGAAAAGGAAATAATCGCTGAAATTCTTGGTCAGCAAAGTGAACAATCAATTTATCATTTTGATGGTTATAAATCCAATAAATCAGCGCCTTATCAATTAAAATTAGAGATACATACAGAAGAAGATGATATTGCAAAATCTATTGAAAATGGTGAAGCAATTGCAACTGCTGTTAATTTAGCTCGTGATTATAGTAATATACCACCTAATATATTAACACCTGCTTATTATGCAGAACTGATAGAAAACCAATTTAATGACACTAATGTATTTGTTGATATCAAAGATAATAAGACTTTACAAAAAGAAGGTTTTGGGTTAATTCATGCAGTTGGTAAAGGTTCTAAAAATGGACCACGTGTAATTACATTGACTTATAATGGTGGCAAACCAGGAGAAAATCCTATTGCACTTGTAGGTAAAGGCATTACTTATGATTCAGGTGGTTATTCAATTAAATCTAAAACAGGTATGCAGACCATGAAATTTGATATGTGTGGCTCAGCAAATGTAATAGGAATGATTGAAGCTGCTCGTAAATTAGCGCTGCCATTAAATATTGTTGGTATTATTGCTGCTGCTGAAAATATGGTGAATGAAGAAGCGATGAAACCAGATGATGTTTACACAGCGCTAAGTGGGGAGTCTGTAGAGGTTTTAAATACAGATGCAGAAGGACGTCTTGTTTTAGGTGACGCTGTATTCTACGCTAATCAATTTCAGCCAAATATAATATTAGATTTTGCAACTTTAACTGGTGCTGCTGTAGCTGCGTTAGGTGAAGATAAAGCTGCCGTTTTTAATCAAAATGCTGAAGACACTTTAAAATCTATTCTAAGTCAAGCAGAAATTATGGATGAAAAAGTCTTTGAATTACCGATTACTGCTACAGAACAAGGACTGATAAGAAAAAGTGAGGTAGCTGATTTAGTCAACCATACCAATGGTCAAGGTAAAGCATTGTTTGCGGCAACATTTATCAATCATTTTGCAGGTAATACACCACATTTACATTTTGATATCGCAGGGCCTGCTACTACGAATAAACCAAGTTATAAGGGGCCAGTTGGGCCTACAGGTTATCTAATATCAACAATCGTACAATGGTTACGTAACCTGTAAAATAAACAAATTGAAGTTAAGAAAACATATGCTTCAAGTTAATTTTTAGTAGATTAACTTGAAGCTTTTTTAACTTATATAAAAAGGTTGGCAAGTTTATGAAGCATGTCTCATTTTAGTATAAAGTTTTGAATAAATATATCTAAAGATAGGATTGACAATTTGATAAGCAATTGTTATTATAAATCTCGTGATACTTTAGTTCGATAACGTAATAAAGGAGTTGTGCTTTTGTGATAAATGCAGTTGTTATAGCAGTGGTACTGATGATTGTACTCTGTTTATGTAGATTAAATGTTGTTATAAGCTTATTTATCAGTGCACTAGTTGGTGGCTTAATCGCAGGTATGAGCGTCACAGACATTGTATCTGTATTTGGTAAAAATATTGTTGATGGTGCTGAAGTAGCATTAAGTTATGCTTTATTAGGTGGATTTGCTGCGTTGATTTCTTATAGTGGTATTACAGACTATTTAGTAAATAAGATTATCAATGCGATTCATGCAGAAAACAGTAAAATGTCACGTATTAAAGTTAAAGTTATTATTATCGGTGCACTATTAATTATGAGTGTAATGAGTCAAAACTTAATACCTGTACATATTGCATTTATCCCAATTGTAATACCTCCATTAATAAGTTTGTTTAATGAACTTAATATAGATAGAAGACAAATTGCAATAATTATTGGCTTTGGTTTATGTTGGCCATATGTTTTATTACCATATGGTTTCGGTCAGATTTTCCACCAAATCATTCAAAGTGGATTCTCTAAAGCAGATCATCCAATTGAAATGGGTATGATATGGAAAGCAATGCTGATTCCATCATTAGGCTATATTGTTGGCTTAATCGCAGGTATTTATTATTATAGAAAACCTAGAAAATACTCTGAACATAAAGACATTAAAGATATGAGTGAAATTGAAATTAGACCTTATGTTCTCGTAGTAACGATTATTTCTATTATTGCTACTTTTTTAGTACAGATGTTCACTGATTCTATGATATTTGGAGCTTTAGCCGGCGTACTTGTTTTCTTCATTTCACGTGCTTATAAGTGGACTGAGTTAGATCAAAAATTTGTAGATGGTATTAAAATCATGTCATTTATAGGTGTTGTGATTTTATCAGCAAATGGTTTTGCAGGTGTAATGAATGAAACAGGAGATATAGGTAATTTAGTAAGTGGGCTTAGTGGTGTTATTGGAGAAAATAAATTAGTTAGTATTATTGTAATGTACATTATTGGTTTGGTCGTGACTTTAGGAATTGGCTCATCATTTGCTACAATACCTATTATTGCAACGTTGTTTGTGCCATTAGGTGAATCTTTGGGACTAAGTACCATGGCATTAATTGCTTTGATAGGAACGGCGAGTGCATTAGGAGATTCGGGGTCACCTGCGAGCGATTCAACATTAGGTCCTACAGCAGGTTTAGATGTTGATGGTCAACATGATCACATTCGTGATACATGTATTCCAAACTTTGTTTTTTATAATATTCCTCTAATCATTTTTGGCACTATTGCAGCTATGATATTATAGACCTAAGAATAAGAAAAAGAGGTGTCTTCAATGGCAAATATGCTTGATGCTTTAAAGATAAAAGTAGAGCGACAAGAACATGGACTTATGGTTATGTCTATGCCAGTCACAGATGAAGTGAAACAACCATTTGGCTTTTTACATGGTGGTGCGAGCTTAGCGCTTGGAGAGACAGCATGCTCAATGGGAGCTGCTGACATTATTGACACAGAGCATTTTATTCCTTTAGGTCTCGAAATGAATGCAAATCATATAGGTTCGACGACTGAAGGAACGATATTTGCGACTGCTACAATCATTCATGAAGGTAGTACAACCCAAGTTTGGAACATAGATATCAAAGATCAAAATGATAGACTGATATGTGTTATGAGAGGTACAATTGCCATTAAATCACGTAAACGGCAGTAAGGCATTGAAGTATTAGATTAATGATATTTACTTTAATGAAATCAGATTTTTAAATGCTAATTAAGTTTTAAAAATAAATTATATGTAAAGGACTCATTCACAGTTAGCGGATGAGTCCTTTCAGAAAATAGACAAACCTCCTTCGTATTAATTTGCGAAGGGTTTGTTTATTTTCTAATTATATCGTTTTTTCAAATAGGACTTTTCCCCTTGAACTAATCTTTATTCTTTAATTTCATTATTTAATTCTTCTTGAAAATAGAGTGTGTCCTTCTCAGCTAATTCAGTTGTATACTTATTCTTATTTGCATTTGCTTTAATATGCGTAGCATCAATAAATAAAGATGAGTAATCTATTAAATTATTTTGATAGCTATTTCTTATATTTTCTCAAATATTTGTCTTCGACAAGTTCATATATAAAATTTAAATCTAATATCGCATCGACTTTACGTAATAAATGACTATTAGCGACTAAGTCAAAGATAGAAATCATTTCATATTGATCTCTTTTATCAATTGATTTATTCAACATAATAAACACCACCACTGCTTAATTTATATATATTATAATATTGGCAGTGATTTATGCCGACTCCTGCGGAAATAGCACTAGCCGAAGACTACAGGCTAAGGTAGTGCCCGCGGAAAGCGTGCATAAAAAACTGCCAACAAAGTCAGAGACTTTGTCAACAGTCTTAGCCATTTCAATTTTTAGAAATTCAAATCAATGAGACAAGATAGTCTCTGAATTAGTAATATTTTAGTGTGATATTGGCAGTGATTTATGCCGACTCCTGTGGGAATAGCACTAGCCTAAGACTACAGGCTAAGGCAGTGCCCGCGGAAAGCGTGCACAAAGAAACTGCCAACAAAGTCAGAGACTTTGTCAACAGTCCTTTTTGATAACATAGTATTTGAAATTTTTGATGCTGCTTCACAGGCACCCATGATATTTCATTCAAAAGGGCTGAGTTTTAAGTCGGCTAGACCACCTGATACAAATAAATAGGGTTAACCATTCTAAATGAGCAGAAGTAGAAGGCAGCCCTGAATCTGACACAGTTGCGTCATCATTTGTAATGATTTGTTTGATAATCAGCTGTTGCATTAATGTATCTTTGAAACCTGTTATGGAATAAAAAATACGCATTCCTGATATTGGAATGCGTAATTAAATGATATTACAATTTTGTATCTTTTAAGTCTTCTTGTATGTCATCACGTTTTGTTCTTTTTGAAGCGGGTGTCTTCAAATTATATGCTGATTTAATAATAAGGTGACTTGCTAACGGCCCCGTGATCAAAATGAATAATATACCGATAAGTAATTGCATATTTACATAACCTTCACGACCTATGAAATATAAGAAAACACCACTTATAAGTAACATTGCTCCTAATGTAGCAGCTTTACCAGCAGCATGCGCACGTGCATATACATCATCTAAACGTAAGAGGCCAATCGCAGCTAGTGCACTTATGAGTGAGCCAAGGATAACCAAAATAAGAGCTATACTAATGATGATCGTTGTTATCATGCTCAATCACCTTACCTTTATCCATATATTTTGCAAACACTGCAGTTCCTAAAAACGCTAAAATACCAATTAATAAAATGGCAACCATCATATATTTAGTACCCAAGAAAATACTAAATAGTGCTACAATCGCCATCAGTTGGATACCCATTGCATCAAGTGCCACAACCCTATCAGCAAGAGAAGGGCCGATAATGACACGAACAAGCATACCAAACATTGACAATGTTACAATAACTAATGCCACGATTAATATCACGTTGTAGTTCATTAATACTCGCCTACCTCTCTTACCACTTTTTCAAGTGATGATTTAATACTTTCAATTTCTTCTTCTTTAGTACTGAAATCAATACTGTGAATATATATTTGTTTGCGATCATCACTGATACCTAGAACAATCGTACCAGGTGTGAGTGTAATCAAGTTTGATAACAACACAATTTGCCAATCTTTTTTCAAATCTGTTGGATACGTAAAAAAGGCGGGTTCATTGTTAATTTTAGGTTTAGTAACGATTCTAATAACATCAATATTTGCTTTAACTAATTCTACTAAAAAGACGATAAATAATTTTATAATTTTATAAATAGTAATAATATAAAATCTACCGGGTAAGACACCACGCATCAGGAATACTAACAATTGACCAAATATATAACCTAATAGGAAATTATTAAATGTATAGCTACCTGTTACAAATAGCCAAAACACTGATAAAATTAAATTTACTAATATTTGAATTGCCATATTATTTGCCCCCCAATACGCTGTCTATATAAACACTAGGATTATAGAATGTTTCGGCAGCATCTTTTATGATTGGTTGTAAAAAGTCAGCGGATAGGCCAAATATTACTGATATAGCAACTGCAATAACAGCTACTGTTAAAATACCTTTGTATTGCAGTTTAGGGTTGACTTCATAACCTTCAGATTCTCCGAAGAAACCTTTTAAGAAAATACGAATAACTGAGTAAAGTACAACTAAACTAGATAATAAAACAATCATACCACTTAAATAAAATCCTTTTTCGAAAGTAGCTTGAACAATGTAATATTTTCCATAAAAACCGCTTAACGGTGGTATACCGGCTAAACTCAAAGCAGCGATAAAGAAAGACCAGCCTAATACAGGGTAATGTTTGATTAAACCACCATACTTACGTAAATCGTGTGTCTTGGTGATTTTATACATGACACCAATTAAGAAAAATAGTGCTGCTTTAATCAACATGTCATGTAATGTATAATAAATTGCTCCCATCATACCGGCCTGATTCATCATTGCTACACCTACTAAAATGACACCAACAGCAATCATAATATTATAAATTATGATTTTTTTAGTATCAAAGTAGCTAACTGCGCCTACACAACCAAAAATAATTGTAAGTAAGGCTAAGAATAAAATGGTGTACAGTGAAAAGTTAGAAGAATCACCAAAGAATAAGCTTGCTGTTCTAGCTATTGCGTAAACGCCAACTTTTGTTAACAATGCACCAAAGAAGGCAATAATTGCTATAGGTGGCGCATAATAAGCGCCTGGTAGCCAGATATACATTGGGAACACACCAGCTTTTGTAGCAAAGACAAAGATAAACATAATAAATATAATACTGATAATTCCTTTATCTTGTGTTGACAGTTGACTTAATTTTTCACTAATATCTGCTAAATTCAATGTGCCTACAACAGAATAAAGCATTGCGACGGCTATAACAAAGAAAGCAGAAGATGTCACATTCACAAGTACATATTTTATCGTTTCACTCAATTGAACTTGTGTGCCACCAATAACTAATAAAATATAAGATGCCATTAAAAATACTTCAAAGAATACGAAAAGGTTGAAAATATCACCAGTTATAAATGACCCTATAACACCAGTGAGCATAAACATTATGGCAAAATAATAGTAATATGTTTCACGCTCGATACCTACAGATTGATATGAATATAAAATAATCAACATCGTTACAATTAAACTTGTAATCACAAGTAAAATACTAAAAATATCTGTAACAAAAACAATACTATATGGTGCATCCCATGAACCAAGTTCGAGTTTTATAGGTCCATCTCTGAGAATATTTTTTAAATTTATAAAAGCAAAAATTAATGTAATTGCAGTACCTGTTAATGCAACGTAGCGTTTAATTTTAGGGCGTTTACCAATAAAAATTAATGCAATAATTGTTAACATTGGTATGACGAGTAATGAAATAATAAGATTACTCTCTATCATTATCTAGCACCCCTTTCATACTTTCTACGTTGTCTGTACCTAGTTCTTTATAGCTTCTAAAAGCCAATACTAAGAAAAAGGCTGTTACAGAAAATGAAATTACTATTGCTGTTAATATGAGTGCTTGTGGAATTGGATCTACATATGAAGTGAACCCTTTTTCATAAATAGGGACTTCACCTTTCTTAAGACCACCCATAGTTATTAAGAATAAATTAGCTGTATGTGTTTGTAATGTAGTCCCAATAATGATGCGTATCAAACTTTTAGAAAGAATGAGATAGACGCTCATTGTAGTGAGAATACCACAAACAAAAATCATCACTATTTCCATTACTCATTCTCTCCAATCGCTAATATTATAGTCATTATTGTGCCAACAACCGCACATAAAACACCTAAATCGAAAAATGTGGCAGTGTGCATTTCTATAGGTTTTAAAATACCTAATGGAATCTCAAATGGCGTATGCGTAAAGAAGTTTTTATTGTATAGCCAACTCGCCATAGGTGTAGCTAAACAAAAGAATAACCCGATACCAATGAGTTTCTTGAAGTCCCATGGGTATATTTTACGCATAGTCTTAATATCGTAAGCCACTGCTACAATCACAAGTGAACTTGATAGTAGTAGGCCACCGACGAAACCGCCACCAGGTGTATAATGTCCTGTTAAAAATAGGTGTAAACCAAACATAACGATTAAGAAGAAAATCACGATAGCTGAGTATTGGAAAATTAAATTATTTTTCTGTCTTTTCAATGTGAGTTCCTCCTTCATCATTTGGTTTGTTTTTATAACGAAGTTTAATCATTGTGTAAACACCTAAACCTGCAATACCTAGTACAGAGGATTCGAATAAAGTATCGGTACCACGGAAATCAACTAGAATAACGTTGACCATGTTTGTACCATGTGCTAAATCATATACATGCGCTTTATAAAATTCTCCAATTGAGCCAAAGTGTCTATTACCGTAAGTGATTAAACCTAATACTGTTACAACGGTACCAGCACCGATGGCAATAATAATGTTCAGCCATTTATATGAAGTTGATTCGTTGTGTCTATTTAAATTCGGCAAATGATAGAAACATAATAAGAACAATGCAGTAGAAATAGATTCTACAACAAATTGCGTCAATGCTAAGTCTGGTGCACCAAAGAAAATAAAGAAGATCGCTACTGCATATCCTACTGCACTTGCCATGATGATACTGAATAGGCGAGAGCGTGCAAATATAATCATAGATGCTGCTGTAATGATAATGACTACGATGATCAATTCAAATGGTCTGATTTCACTAACATCTTTGAAGTTAACACTGAATGGTGTTACTAATAATGTCACAAGTGTGATTACGATTAAAGACGCGAAGATGATTAATAAGTTATTACGAGTAAACCCAGTAACGTAAGTGTTAGTAAATTGACTTGAATAGCCTGGGAATACCGTTCCAAATTTATCATACCAATAATTGATTGTTAGTTTTGTAGGTTGTGCTTTTAATAAGCTAATCCAATAACCAAAGCTAAGTATTAACAAAATTCCAGCGATGTAAATGCCTAATGTTGAGAAAAAGGCTGGTGTAAATCCATGGAACATATGAAACTCAGCTGTTGCGTTAGTATTATGACTGATTGCGTTTACTGCTGGTTCAATGATTGTCCCAGTCAATATTGAAGGGAAGAACCCAAAAACAATGACGAGTATTGCTAATATACCTGGAGAAATTAGCATTAATTTTGAAACTTCATGAGCTGATTTTGGTAAATTATTTGGTTTATAGCTACCTAAGAATATTTGACCAATAAACCTAACAGCATAGACAAAAGTGAATACGCTACCTAAAATTGCCACGATTGGTATGAGTATACCAATACTATTTAAACTGAAGATATTAGCGTGCGTAACTTCAATCATACTTTCAAGAAATTTCTCTTTTGATAAGAAACCATTAAATGGAGGAATACCTGCCATACTCAATGATGTAATTAACGTAATGGTAAAAGAAATTGGCATGATGGTTACTAAGCCACCCAATTTATTGACATCACGTATTCCCGTACTGTGATCAATCGCACCAGTTACCATAAATAATGCACCTTTAAAAGTAGCATGATTTATAAGGTGAAACACAGCTGCCGTAAAGGCAGCAACGTAAATTTGACTGTCTGAGCCTTCGAAATGATAACTAACTGCTCCGATACCTAACATTGACATAATCATGCCAAGTTGTGAGACAGTTGAAAAAGCTAAGATACCTTTTAAGTCTTGTTGCTTTGTTGCATTTAACGATGCCCAAAACAGAGTGATTAGCCCCACTGCAGTAATCGTCCAAATCCAACCTTGTGAAAGCGCGAATATTGGTGTCATACGTGCAACTAAATAAAGACCAGCTTTAACCATTGTTGCTGAATGCAAGTAAGCACTAACTGGCGTTGGCGCTTCCATTGCATCTGGTAACCAAACATAGAATGGAAACTGAGCTGATTTAGTCATCGCTCCTATGATTACAAAGATCATAGACAATATAAAGTAAGGGCTTGTTTGGATTTCAGACGCATGATTAATGAGTGTTTGAATACTAGTAGAATTACCTGCAAGTGATAGTAAAATAAGTCCACCTAGCAGAGAAAGACCACCCAACACAGTTATGAGCATTGATTTTTGTGCACCATAAATAGATGCTTGTTTTGTTCTCCAAAATGAAATGAGTAGAAAACTTGAAAAGGAAGTTAACTCCCAAAACAGATATAAGATAATGATATTATCTGATAATACGACCCCTAACATGGCACCCATAAAAAGCAAAAGGTAACAATAAAAATGACCTAATTGCTCTTGTCGACTTAAATAACTAATGGAATATAATACAACCAAGCTTCCGATGCCAGTTATTAGTAAACTGAATAATAAGCCTAAGCCATCAACGTATAAATCGAAATTCATGCCAAAATGAGGCATCCAATTTACTTTATGTACTACGCTTTTGCCTGACATTGTTGTCGAAATGATTGATAGAAAATATATAAATAAGACGACGGGGATAGGTAACACAAACCATCCTAAATGTATACGCTTATGTATGCGATATACAATTGGAATAATGAGTGCAAATATTAACGGTAATAATACCGCTATATGTATCAAACTCATTATTTTATCCTCCTTTTTAAAATAGTATAAGGTCATTATACATGAATAAGACTATTCTGAAAAACCACGTTAACCCTTGTGGAGCTTTAATTTAAAGTTTGTTTTAAATAAGAAGAAACACGGTATTTTTATTCAAAATTTTGTTTATATTGAATTGAATAATCTTTTTTTAATTGTGCTAAATTAGCAAGTGAGCAATTAGCATATTCAGTATTTTCTTCTTTTAATTTATTTTCTAAATTTGTAATTGCAATTTGTAAAGATTGTATATAATCCAGTTCTTCTACATTAAATGGTCTAAGTTTGGATTTTGACGTATAACGCTTTTCAAATTGACTTAAAGCTTTGCGCTCGTGAAAAAATACATTCTTCGTTTCATTTGGATGGTGCAAGTCACCTTGCTTTGGATGTTTAATGACCTGTTCAATTTGAACAAGTACTTGATTGTCATCCTCTTCTATAACAGATACACCATAACTTCCAGTTTTATGTGCAAAACGATATAACATAATTCAATACACCCCTCATTTTATGTTAGAATACATATATCATCTTAACATGAAATGGAGAATAAAAATGTCGAACTATCCTCAGCTAAATTCAGAAGTAAACGAAAATGAAATAAAAATGGTTATGCATACGAATAAGGGTGATATGGCTTTCAAATTATTACCTGATATTGCACCTAAAACAGTAGAGAACTTTGTTACACATGCGAAAAATGGCTACTATGATGGTATTTCTTTCCATCGTGTCATCAATGACTTCATGGTACAAGGAGGCGACCCAACTGCAACTGGTATGGGTGGTGAAAGTATTTATGGAGGTCCGTTTGAAGATGAATTTTCACTTGAAGCATTCAATCTATACGGTGCTTTATCAATGGCAAATTCTGGTCCGAATACTAACGGTTCACAATTCTTTATTGTTCAAATGAAGGAAGTACCAGAATCTATGCTTAGCCAACTTGCAGATGGTGGTTGGCCGGAACCAATTGTCAAAGCTTATGGTGAAAAGGGTGGTACACCTTGGTTAGATCAAAAACATACTGTTTTTGGTCAGTTATTAGAAGGTGAATCTACGTTAGAAGATATTGCTGCAACAAAGGTAGGACCGCAAGATAAACCTTTACATGATATCACGATTGATTCGATAGACATTATTGAAAAATAATATAAAACGTAGTTTGAACGGTAGTAAGTAAAACGATCTTTTATCGTTTTGAATTTTAATGAAACATTAATCGATTATATTAAAAATATAGAGAAGTCTAAGAGGCTGGGACAAATTAATTGTTCCAGCCTCTTACTATTATATTGATATTTTTTAGTTATCTTTGTCAGAACATGGCGATGCAAACACATTAAATAAAATCACTTTCTGACCAATCATTTGATATTTTTTATTTTGAAAGGATTGAATCAAGTAACATTCTTAGGAGTTGTTCAAATACCTTTGTATAATGAGATGCAATCCCAATTCAAGCAAGTATTGTATAACTGAATTTTGAAAAATCGTGAAATTTTTCTAGGTAATATTAGTACCATTGAATGATTTATGCTATTATGAACATGTTAAGTAAAACGAAATAAGGGGTTATCACGTTGAATAATCACTATAAAGTAGGTCAACATATCAAAGTTCGTGTGACTGGTATTCAACCGTATGGCGCTTTTGTAGAAACCCCTGACAATACTGAAGGATTAATCCATATTTCTGAAATTATGGATGATTACGTCCATAATTTAAAAAAGTTTTTATCGGAAGGACAAATTGTCAAAGCGAAAGTCATTTCAATTGATAAAGAAGGAAAGTTAAATCTTTCTTTAAAAGATAACGACTATTTTAAAAATTATGAACGTAAAAAAGAAAAGCAATCAGTATTAGATGAAATTAAAGAAACCGAAAAGTATGGGTTTCAAACAATTAAAGAACGCTTACCGGTTTGGATTAAACAGTCCAAAAACGCGATAAAAGATGAACAATCATCTTTTAAAAAACACTAACATCTTATTTTAAGATGTTAGTGTTTTTTATTTGTAAGGTAAATTTGTAAGTTAAGATAACACTATAAAACTATATGCGTGAGCATATAGTTTTATATTTAAAATCAGGAAAGTTAGAATTAAAATCGCTTAAAGTGATTATGCAATGACACTTAAGTATATTGTATATTAGGAGGATTTAATTTAATGGACAAAAAATTTCAACCGTTATTTGAAAAATTAAAATTACCAAATCAAGTTGTTTTAGATAATCGATTTGTACTAGCCCCATTAACGCATGTTTCATCTAATGATGATGGTACGATTTCTAATGAAGAGGTTGTGTACATGGAACAACGTTCTAAAGATGTTGGTTTAGCAATTTCAGCAGCAAGCAATGTTACAGATTTAGGTAAAGCTTTTCCTGGGCAACCTTCAGTAGCGCATGATTCTAATTTAGAAGGCTTAAAACGTTTGGCAAAAGCTATGAAGAAAAATGGTGCGAAAGCGGTTGTCCAAATACATCACGGTGGTGCACAATCTTTACCTAATTTAACGCCTGATGGTGATGTTGCGGCACCAAGCCCTATATCATTAAAAAGTTTCGGTGAGCAAGAAGTCCATCAAGCACGTAAAATTACTAATGATGAAATTGAATCAACAATAAAAGCATTTGGTGAAGCAACTCGCAGAGTCATTGAAGCTGGCTTTGATGGTGTTGAAATTCACGGTGCAAACCATTATTTAATCCATCAATTTGTATCTCCATATTATAATCGTCGTAATGATGAATGGGGAGAAGACCGTTATAAATTTGCTACAAGTGTAGTAGACGAAGTAACTGAAACTGTTAAAAAATATGGTAGTAAAGATTTTATCGTTGGATATAGATTTTCTCCTGAAGAAGCTGAATCTCCGGGTATAAGCATGGAAATTACAAAAGAACTAATTGAGCTATTAATAGAAAAAACTTTAGATTACTTACATGTTTCATTAATGGATATTCACTCTCAAACACGTGAAGGCCAGTACAAAGGGCAAGAACGTATTAAACTCATTTTAGAGTGGATTAATGGACGCATGCCACTAATAGGTATAGGATCTATCTTTACGGCTGAACAGGCTATTGAAGCAATTGAATCAACAGGTGTAGAACTCGTCGCATTAGGACGAGAAATCTTGTTGGATCATAATTTTGTAAGTAAAATTAAAGATGGAAAAGAAGATGAAATTCTATCTCACTTTGATCCACAAAGAGCAGATAAACACCATCTGCCACCAAAATTATGGGAACAATTTAATAAAGGCTTTTACCCATTACCAAGAACAGACAATAAATAAAATCTTTGAATATGAAGATGTTTATAGTATTTAACACCACTATATTTTCATAATGAAGGTAAGTATAAACATTTTACTAATGAAGCAACGTCAATTTCTATTGAATATATATAGAAATTGACGTTTTTTGTTTGTATAAAATTTTGATGAACGTTAAAGTAACCTTTTATATTTATAACAGTCAATGGTTGTTGCTGCTGACGTTTTTTAGGCAGATATAGCATATATGTCGGAGATATTTAACGATTTTTTATATAAAATATTATAAATTTCAGACACTAAAATTAGCATAAATCTTGTGATAGTGATTTTAATCAAGAAGAATTAATAAATTTATTAAAATTGGCTTGTGTAAACAGTCGGGAATGTGTCATTATATTAATGTAAAGGCTTACATTTTGATAGCTATATTCTAAATTTAATATTTAAAAGTTGCTATGTGAGTTCTGTATCTACGATTTTATAGTATTTTCGGAAAATAGTTTTCGTAAGTGAATAAATACGTTATGCTATGAATGAGTATTGCCAATAAATTATTATATAATTCATACAAAGGGGAGATATTATGTCAAGATCTGAAGAAATCATTGAATTAACAAATCATTACGGTGCGCACAATTATGTGCCGCTTCCAATTGTAATTTCAGAAGCTGAAGGTGTATGGGTTAAAGATCCTGAAGGAAATAAATATATGGATATGCTATCTGCTTATTCTGCAGTAAACCAGGGTCACAGACATCCTAAAATTATTCAGGCTTTAAAAGATCAAGCTGACAAAGTGACTTTAGTATCACGTGCATTTCATAGTGATAACTTAGGAGCATGGTATGAAAAAATATGTAAGTTAGCTGGTAAAGACAAAGCCTTACCTATGAATACAGGTGCAGAAGCAGTTGAAACAGCATTGAAAGCTGCGCGACGTTGGGCTTATGATGTGAAAGATATTGCACCTGATCAAGCTGAAATTATTGCATTCAATGGTAACTTCCATGGTCGAACAATGGCGCCAGTATCATTGTCATCTGAACCAGAATATCAACGAGGCTATGGTCCATTATTAGATGGGTTCCGAAAAGTCGATTTTGGTAACATAGATGCTGTTAAAGAAGCAATCAATGAAAATACAGCTGCTATTTTAATTGAACCTATTCAAGGAGAAGCAGGAATCAATGTCCCACCAGAAGGTTATTTAAAAGAAATTAGAGAATTATGTGATGAACATAATGTATTATTTATTGCTGATGAAATTCAAGCAGGACTTGGACGTTCAGGAAAATTATTTGCTACTGATTGGGATGATGTAAAACCAGACGTATATATTTTAGGTAAAGCTCTAGGCGGTGGTGTATTCCCAATATCAGTTGTATTGGCTGATGAAGAAGTATTGGGCGTATTTACGCCTGGTTCACACGGATCAACGTTTGGTGGTAATCCATTAGCGTGTGCTGTATCAATTGCAGCCTTAGATGTATTAGTTGATGAAGATTTAGCAGGACGTTCTTTAGAATTAGGTGAGTACTTTAAATCAGAACTTGAAAAAATCAATCATCCAGCAATTAAAGAAGTACGTGGTCGTGGATTATTTATTGGTATAGAACTAAATGAAAATGCTAGACCTTATTGTGAAAAGTTAAAAGAAGAAGGTTTATTATGTAAAGAAACACATGATACAGTAATTAGATTTGCACCACCTCTTATTATTTCCAAAGAAGAATTAGACTTTGCATTGGATAAAGTAAGAAATGTTTTTAAATAAAAATGTTCTGTAACTTAAGTTTTGAAAACCCTTTAAAAAGCAAAATCTTATGTTACAATTATCGTGAAAGCGAAATCATTAGTAACGAAAAAGAGGCGAAATGAATCATGACTGAGAATAATAATTTAGTTACTTCTACGCAACAAATTATTAAAGAAGCATTGCATAAATTGGGATTTGATGATGGGATGTATGATTTAGTAAAGGAACCATTAAGATTCCTTGAAGTACGCATTCCTGTACGTATGGATGATGGTACTGTTCAAACATTTAAAGGTTATCGTGCTCAACATAATGATGCTGTTGGACCAACAAAAGGTGGGGTACGTTTCCATCCAGACGTTGACGTTGAGGAAGTTAAAGCATTATCTATGTGGATGACATTAAAATGTGGTATCGTCGACTTGCCATATGGTGGCGGTAAAGGTGGCATCATCTGTGATCCTAGACAAATGAGTATACATGAAGTTGAACGTTTATCTCGTGGTTATGTGCGTGCGATATCTCAATTTGTTGGACCTACAAAAGATATCCCAGCACCAGACGTATTTACTAACTCACAAATCATGGCTTGGATGATGGATGAGTATAGTTCATTAGATAAATTTAATTCACCAGGGTTTATTACTGGTAAACCGATTGTATTAGGTGGATCACAAGGCAGAGATCGCTCTACAGCACTAGGTGTAGTAATTGCAATAGAACAAGCTGCTAAAAGAAGAGGTCTAGAATTGAAAGGTGCACGTATCGTTATTCAAGGATTTGGTAACGCGGGTAGTTTCTTATCTAAATTCCTATATGATATGGGAGCAAAAATTGTTGGTATTTCAGATGCTTACGGTGCATTACATGACCCAGATGGTCTTGATATCGACTATCTTTTAGATAGAAGAGATAGCTTTGGTACTGTAACAAATCTATTCGAGGAAACAATTTCTAATAAAGAATTGTTTGAACTTGATTGTGATATTCTTGTACCTGCAGCGATTGCTAATCAAATCACTGAAGACAATGCAAATGAAATTAAGGCTGATATAGTTGTTGAAGCGGCTAATGGCCCAACAACACCAGCTGGCACACGTATTTTAACTGAACGTGGTAAATTGCTTGTACCTGATGTGTTAGCAAGTGCAGGCGGCGTAACAGTTTCTTACTTCGAATGGGTACAAAATAATCAAGGTTATTATTGGACAGAAGAAGAAGTAAATACAAAATTGCGTGAAAAACTTATCACAGCCTTCGATACAATTTATGAGTTATCACAAAATAGAAAAATTGATATGCGCTTAGCAGCCTATATTGTGGGTATTAAACGTACTGCTGAAGCTGCACGTTATCGTGGTTGGGCTTAATTAAATATTTTAATTTGTAGAAAAAGAAGAAGTTCTTGTACGCAAGAACTTCTTCTTCTTTTTATTTTATTTATTTTTTTGTTCATCATCTTGAATCACTTGTTTATATAAATCAGGGTAATTTGTGAAAACACCATCTACCCCATATTGATTTAAGCGGTGCATATCAGCTTCATTATTAACGGTGAAAGGATGTACGAGCAGACCAGCCCTTTTAAGATTTTTAACATTTTGTTTTGTTAAATCTGTATATTCAGGGCCGACACCAATTGCGTATTGACGAATTTGATTAAAATCCTGTTGGGTTAAAGAGAGTAATTCACCTTTATCTAATAATCTGATTAACGGGACATTGCTATTTAACTGATGCAATTTACTTAAGCTTTCAGGTGAAAATGATTGTAATAAGACATGTCCTTGATTCAGTGATTGTTCATTAAGCATATTGTGGTTGTTTAGTGTTTTTAATACTGCTTCTTCCATCCCTGGGTAAACATCTGGTGATTTAGTTTCAATATAATAATTTGCATTTGTACCATAGCGTTCTAATATTTCATCTAATGTAGGGATTTTAGCACCTACATAATTTGAATTAGCATACTGAGGATTTGCGGCATTAAATTTACTTCCAGCATCTAATTGTTTCAGTTCCTTTAGTGTATATGAATCAACTCTACCAGTACCGTTTGTTGTTCTATCTACAGTTTCATCATGCATTGCAACTAGATGACCATCTTTAGTCATCTGAAGATCGATTTCGATATAAGAAGCACCCATAGCATTATAGCTTTTATCATATGAATAAAAAGTATGTTCTGGCGCATAGCCACTTGCACCTCTATGCGCGACCGTTGTATATTTCTCGCCCGTTAGATTTTGTGCTCTATTTGGATTATGTGAGTTATTATCCTTTTGGTTTGATGGTGTGGCATGTTGTTGTGTTTGAACATTGTGGTTATTTTCGTTAGCTGATGTTATAGATGTCGTTCCAATTAAAGTTAAAGATAACATTGCTATACTCGTGGATAGTACTTTTTTAAAATTTTGCAAGAATGGGTCACTCCTCGATATGTATTTACATATCAACCCTACAAAATAAAAGTGTGTTTGAGAATAACATTTACAGGATTAAAATTTAAGTTTTATAAAGTTAATATTTTTATAACAATATATTAAAACAATTAAAATCTTTCTAGTATAAATATAATAGGAAATATTATTTTTTGTATCACGCTATCTTCATATAAGACTCCAAATCAACAAAATAAACGTCAATTTCTATAGAAATTGACGTTTACATGTAGTTAAAGTTACTATGTTGGTGATTTAATTGTTTTATCTTTTTTAAAATTTTCAATAGCTAACTTAATCTCATCTCTAACACGTTGGAATTCTGACCACGATTTACCAGCTGGATCATCAAAACCCCAATGTTCTTTTTTGACATTTGGCGGTAATATTGGACAATTCTTATCTGCATCACTACATAATGTTACTACCAAATCTGCTTGCGCTAAGATCTCATTATCTATCAAATCTGATGTATGATTTGATAGATCAATATCTACTTCTTTCATAGCTTCTACAGCTTTAGAGTTGACACCATGTGTTTCAATACCAGCAGAATAGACATGCCACGTTTCACCTAATATATGCTTTCCCCAACCCTCAGCCATTTGGCTACGACATGAGTTTCCTGTACATATAAAATAAATTGTTTGTTTGTCCATTATAGATACCTCTTTTCTTAAAATATGATGAGTGTAAGGTATAAACCTAACAATGTTACAAATAATACTGGAATGGTAATGATAATACCTGTTCTAAAATATGTTCCCCATGAAATTTTTACACCTTTTTGTGTTAAAACATGTAGCCATAATAACGTTGCTAAAGAACCGATAGGAGTGATTTTAGGACCTAAGTCAGACCCTATAACATTCGCATAAATCATGCCTTCTTTCATCGTTCCTATTACATTAGATTGGCCAATAGCGATAGCATCTATTAATACAGTAGGCATATTGTTCATAATTGATGATAAAAAGGCTGATATAAAGCCCATACCCATGATACTGCTAAATAATCCATAACTTGAAACGTTGGATAATATATCTGCTAAAATTGTGGTGATACCAACGTTTTTTAATCCAAACACTACTAAATACATACCAATAGAAAATAGCACAATGTTCCAAGGTGCGCCTTTAATCACTTGCTTGGTATGAACTGCTTTAGATTTACGAGCTAAGAGCACAAAGATAAAAGCAATGATACCAGCAATAATTGATACAGGGATATGAATAAATTCACTTACAAGATAGCCAACGAGCAATATGGCTAATACAATCCATGAAATTTTGAATAATTTGGGATCTTTAATTGCATCTCTAGGCGTTGTAAGATTTTCAGTATCGAATGTTTTTGGTATAGATTTTCTAAAATAAAGCCACAACACGAGGATGCTAGCTATTAAAGAAAATATATTAGGGATTATCATACGACTAAAATATTCAATAAAGCCAATATCAAAGTAATCAGCAGAAACAATATTTACTAAATTACTTACAATTAAGGGCAATGATGTTGTATCAGCAATAAAACCACTGGCGATAATAAAAGGGAAAATCACTTTTTTATTAAATCCTAAATTTCTTACCATTGCTAATACGATAGGTGTTAAAATTAAAGCTGCGCCATCGTTGGCGAAAAATGCTGCTACTATGGACCCTAACAACATGATGAAAACAAACATTTTTAAGCCATTACCTTTTGAAGCTTTAACCATATGTATTGCAGACCATTCAAAAAATCCAATTTCATCTAATATTAATGAAATAAGAATAACAGCAACAAATGTTAATGTGGCGTTCCAAACAATGCCAGTTACTTCTATTACATCGGAAAAACTAACTACACCTGTAATAATAGCTATGATAGCCCCAGCCAAAGCCGTAATACCAATATCTAATCCTTTAGGTTGCCATATGACAAAAGTTAATGTTAAAAGAAAAATTATAATTGCTAAAATAGTCATGTTTAACACTCACCTGATTTCATATTTTTGCATACGCAGTGTTGGTTAGATGTGTTAATCATATTGAGACTTTGATTGATATCATCTAAAATAGCATGATTAAGCTGGTACATACGTTTATTGCCATTTTTGCGTGTATTTACTAACTCGTGATCTACTAATGACTTCATATGATGACTTAGTGTAGGTTGTGAGAATTGAAAATGTTCCAACAAATCACATGCACATAATTCACCACAAGAAAGTAAATCTAATATTTCTAATCTGCTTGAATCGGATAAAATTTTAAGCAATGCTGAAAGTCTTTTATAAGACATATGTATACCTCCTAAACACTAAATAGATTAACATCTATATAGAAATTCGTCTATATAGTTTTGAGCTAAATAGTAAAGGGGGGGATTGATTTTATTCAAAAATAGATGATGTTGAATAATTTATTAAACTTATACAAAGGTATATCGAGTAAAGTAAGTGAAATGTAATAAAGCGAAGCGGTTTGGATAGTGTAAAAAAGAGTCTGCGACAAAAAGTTTTGGACAAATGTGACGTATTTTGGCAAGACTCTTGTGGAAATAGGGCAAGCTGAAGACTACAGGCTGAAGCTGTCCCTTAAGAAAGCGAGCCATCAATAAGAAGTATTGAATAAAAAGGAGCACTCAGATGAATTGAATTAAATCATCTGAGTGCTATTTTTCTGAGATTTATGTCCCAGATTCTGTTATAAAGTTTTTTAATTTGTATCTTGTTGCTGCTTAATGACTGATAATTGGTGTTCCACAGCTGCTTGTCCAGTTGAGCCATAACTAATTCTACGGCTAACACAATTTTCTGGCTTTAAGAAATCATAAATATCTGCATCGATACTTGTATGCGCATTTTGATATTCTTCCAATGGCACATCTAATAAATAGACATTATGTTGAATTGACCATAGTACGATTTTCCCTACAATTTCATGTGCTGTTCTAAACGGAACTCCTTTATTGACTAGGTAATCTGCCAGTTCAGTAGCATTTGAAAAATCATTATAAACAGTTTGATGTAGACGATCGACATTCACAGTCATTGTATCTATCATACCTGCAAAAATACGCAAGGAACCTTTTATCGTGTGAACAGCATCAAACAAGCCTTCTTTGTCTTCTTGCATATCTTTGTTATATGCTAAGGGTAAACCTTTGAGCGTCATTAATATGCTCATTAGGTTTCCTGTCGTACGTCCTACTTTACCTCTTATTAACTCTGCCATGTCAGGGTTTTTCTTTTGAGGCATGATTGACGAGCCTGTTGAAAACGCATCCGATAAAGTTACAAAATTGGCTTCTGCTGATGACCAAAAGATAATTTCTTCAGCAAAACGCGATAAATGTATCATTGTTAATGATATGTTATGCAATGTTTCTACAATATAATCTCTATCGCTTACAGCATCTATACTGTTTTCGTAAACAGAATTGAAATTCAATAAAGATTGCGTTTCATGACGATCGATTGGATAAGTCGTTCCACTTAGTGCAGCAGCGCCAAGTGGGGAAATATCGATACGCTTCAAACTATCCTGAAAACGCGATTTATCTCTATCTAACATCCAGTAATAAGTTAGTATATGGTGTGCAAATGAAATGGGCTGCGCTCTTTGTAAATGCGTATAACCTGGCATAATTGTATTGACATGTTGTTCTGCGATATTGACGATGGTTTGTTGCAAATCATTGACGAGCTCAATAATCTGAGTAACTTCATCTTTTGTATATAAGTGCATATCAGTAGCGACTTGATCATTTCTGCTACGTCCTGTATGCAATCTACCACCTGCATCACCGATACGTTTAATTAATTCATGTTCGATGTTGAGATGAATATCTTCTAAAGAAACATCGAACGTTAAATTTCCTTGTTCATAATCATTTAAAATCGCTGTTAAACCATTAACTATTTGCTTACAGTCTTCATCAGTTATGATATCTTGTTTGGCTAGCATTTTAGCGTGAGCAATACTTCCTTGCACATCATATTGAATGAGTGTTTTATCAAAGTGAATGGAGGCATTAAATTCATCGACCCAATCTTCGGGCTGCTCACTAAATCTTCCTCCCCAAGCTTTATTACTCATCTAAGTAACCACCATGTAACATAGAATTAACTTTTGTAGGTAAACCAAAGATATCAATAAAACCGACTGCAGATTCTTGATTAAATGCATCTTCCTTAGTATAAGTAGCTAATTTTTCGTTATATAGTGTATGAGGTGATTTTCTGCCGTTTACAACAGCACTGCCTTTAAATAATTTAATACGTACATCACCAGAAACGAATTTTTGTGTACTATCCACAAAAGCTTTTAAGCTATCTGTTAGTGGAGAGAACCAAAGACCATTGTATGTTTGTTCCGAAAATTGTTTTTCAATAACAGGTTTAAAATGAGCTACATCTTTAGTTAAAGTAATCGTTTCAAGTGCTTTGTGTGCTTTCATTATGACTTCTGCTGCAGGCGTTTCGTATACTTCTCTTGATTTAATACCAACGAGTCTATTTTCCACATGATCAATTCTACCAATGCCATGTTTACCAGCTAATTTGTTTAAATCTAAAATTAATTGACTTAACTTATAAGATTTACCATTTAAAGCGATAGGTAAGCCTTGTTCGAACGTAAGTACGATCTCATCAGCTTCGTCAGGTGTATCTTCAATTTCATTTGTTAAGTCAAATGCATCTTTAGGTGGTGCGGCATATGGATCTTCTAAAATACCACATTCATTACTTCTTCCCCATAGATTTTGATCAATAGAATACGGAGAATCATGTTGGATAGGTACTGGAATATTATGTTTGATTGCATAATCAATTTCTTCTTCACGGCTCCAAGCCCATTCTCTCACTGGAGCAAATACTTTTAACTCTGGGTCTAACGCTTTTATCGCGACTTCAAAACGAACTTGGTCATTACCTTTTCCGGTACAACCATGTGCAATACCTACTGCATTTGTTTTACTTGCAATTTCAACCAATTTTTTTGAAATTAAAGGTCTTGATAATGCGGAGACTAGGGGATATGTGCCTTCATACATCAAATTGCCTTTGATTGCATATGAAACAAAATCTTCACTGAATTCTTCAGTGGCATCAATAATATGACATTCAATTGCTCCCATATCTAAAGCTTTTTGATGAACTAGGTCTAAGTCCTTACCTTCACCAACATCCAAGCAGCAAGCAACGATATCATAGCCTTTATCTATCAACCATTTTACTGCCACACTTGTATCTAAACCGCCGGAATATGCTAAAACTATTTTTTCCTTCATATATTACACCTCAATTGAATTTTTTAATATGTTGTTTATAAATTTGATATTAGTAAGTATAGCAGAAGAATTATGAAAATAAAACCATTTTTATACATAATTATGCAAATTGTAGAAATTTCTTACAATTTAAATTTTACTTATAGTACTTATTTATAGGTTTGTTTGAGATTTTGTCGGATTTATAGAAATGTATATATTTATGAATATATAATTAGATGTTCTGTTTGTTATATAATAAAAGAATAAGCTAAAATATTTATAAAAAATCTTGTTTTATAGGCTAGTTGTTTGAATAGTCAAAATAAACTTAGTAAAATATATATGAAATCAAAAACACTGGAGGCAATTTAGATGACTCATATTCAATTAGATTATGGTAAAACTTTAGAATTTTTCGGCGAACATGAATTACAGCAACAAAAAGATATTGTTAAATCAATTCATAATACAATTCATGAAGGAACAGGTGCTGGTAGTGACTTCTTAGGTTGGATTGATTTACCTATTAATTATGATAGAGAAGAGTTTTCACGTATTTTAGAAGCTTCTAAACGTGTTAAAAAAAATTCAGATGTATTTGTAGTGATTGGTATTGGTGGTTCATATTTAGGTGCACGTGCTGCAATTGAAATGTTAACACCAGCTTTTAGAAATAGTGATGAATATCCTGAAATTGTCTTTGTAGGTAATCATTTATCTTCGACATATACACAAGAACTAATTCATTATTTAGACGGTAAAGATTTTTCAGTTAATGTTATTTCTAAATCTGGTACAACAACAGAACCAGCAGTTTCATTCAGACTATTTAAACAAATCTTAGAAAATAAATATGGTAAAGAAGAGGCCAAACAGCGTATTTTTGCAACTACTGATAAAGAAAAAGGTGCTTTAAAACAATTAGCAACAAATGAAGGCTATGAAACGTTTGTAGTTCCTGATGATATTGGTGGTCGTTACTCCGTTTTAACAGCAGTAGGCTTATTACCAATAGCTGTTGCAGGTATTGATATTGAAGCTATGATGGGCGGTGCTGCTAAAGCTAGAGAAGAGCTTTCTTCTGAAAACCTAGAAGATAATATTGCTTATCAATACGCCAGTATTCGTAATATTTTATATGCAAAAGGCTATGACACTGAAATGTTAATAAACTATGAACCTTCAATGCAATATTTCAACGAGTGGTGGAAACAATTATTTGGTGAATCAGAAGGTAAAGATTACAAGGGCATCTATCCATCCAGTGCAAACTATACAACTGATTTACACTCACTTGGACAATATGTACAAGAGGGCCGTCGTTTCTTATTCGAAACGGTTGTCAAAGTAAATACACCGAAACATAACATTACTATTGAAGAAGATAGTGAAAACTTAGATGGATTAAATTATTTAGCAGGCAAAACAATTGATGAAGTGAACACTAAAGCCTTTGAAGGTACTTTATTAGCACATACTGATGGAGGCGTACCGAATGTAGTGATTAATGTTCCTCAATTAGATGAAGAAACATTTGGTTATCTTGTTTATTTCTTTGAAATGGCTTGTGCGATGAGTGGCTACCAACTTGGAGTCAATCCGTTTAACCAACCAGGCGTAGAAGCATATAAACAAAATATGTTCGCGTTATTAGGTAAGCCAGGTTTTGAAGATAAAAAAGAAGCATTAGAAAAACGTTTATAATTTTATCTATTTATTAATTTAAAAAATGACTGACAAAATGATTTCCGCACTAATCAGGCGGGAATCATTTTTTGTATGTGCCTTATTTTATCAATGCACATCATCATTTCTGTGAGATGTCATTAACCTTTTTGGTACTTGAGACTGATATTTGTACAAAAGCATACATAATTGTTTTAAAATCGCTATAATACACTTATAATTATCGTTGACTAACAATGGTAGGGACTGATGAAATGACTCAAGAACAAGTGCAGTATTGGTTTGATTTATTTGGCAGTTTAGGTTATATCGTAGGGTTTTTATTGCCTTTTATTGAAGCTTTTATCCCAGTACTACCTATTATTGTATTTGTGATTGTTAATGTGAATGCGTTCGGATTGTGGATGGGAACATTATTAGCATGGTTGGGTACTGTTTTAGGGAGCTATCTTGTATTTTTAGGCTTCCGCAGATTGAACCATATACGTTATATGAAAAAACTACAGCAACGTACCTCAGTTCAGAGGTTAATTCATTTTATAGATAGAAAAGGGGTTATCCCTATTTTTATCCTATTATGTTTTCCATTTACACCAAGTGCATTAGTGAACTTGGTAGTAAGCCTGTCGCATATCAGAGCACACGTTTATCTTGTAGTATTGTTCAGTTCGAAATTGGTAATGATCGGTTTGATTGGATGGTTAGGTAATGATATTACGACACTATTTACAGAGCCGTTAAGGTTGATTATCATTATTATTGTTATTATTGTCGTTTGGTTTATAGGTAGAAAACTTGAACGATATTTTATGCATTCTCCAGAGGAGTGACAATTTGGGTAAGATAGTAAAACATTTGATTTCTATAATATTTGCGATTATTATTGTAATATTGATTCAGACTTTTATTGTTACAGGAGCAGTTATACAAGATAAAAGTATGACGCCGACGTTGAAACAAAACGATCGTGTGATTGTTAATAAAATCAAAACAACTTTTAACATGTTAAAGCTAAACGATATCATCATGTACCATAAAGGTGACGATGTACATATTGGTAGAATTATCGGGAAGCCCGGCCAATCTATAACCTTTAAAAATAATCAATTGTATAGAGATGACAGACAAGTAGATGAAAGGTATACTGAGTCAAGTATTGATGATTTGTCCCTCAGAAATATTAAAGGTTCTGAAGGAGATGTTATTCCACCAGACGAATATTTTGTACTGAATGATAATCGTGAAATAAAAAATGATTCTAGAACAGAAGGCTTTGTTCGACAAGAAGACATTATTGGTGATGTAAGTTTAAGGTATTACCCTTTAAGCAACTTCACAGTAAACTTTAAATAAATAGACGAGGTGTAAAAAGTGAAAAAAGAAATACTAGAATGGATTGTGTCAATTGTTGTCGCAGTAGCGTTAGTATTATTGATTACAAATTTTGTTGCAAAATCATACACAGTCAAAGGGGATTCTATGGATCCAACCTTAAAAGATGGTGAACGTGTAGTTGTAAATATGATTGGTCAAAAATTAGGACATTTAGAAAAGGGAAATGTCATTGTATTCCATGCTAATAAAGAACAAGATTATGTAAAACGTATCATTGGTACGTCTGGAGATAACATTGAATATAAAAAAGACCAATTATATGTTAATGGTAAAAAAGTTGATGAACCTTATTTAGATTACAATGAAAAACATAAACTAGGTGAATATATTACAGGTACTTATAAAACAAAAGAAATCAATCAAGTTGATGGTAAAAACAAAATTCCAGAAGGGAAATTGTTAGTATTAGGTGATAATCGTGAAGTAAGTAAAGATAGTCGTTCATTTGGTTTAATTGATGAAGATAAGGTAGTAGGTAAAGTTTCGTTTAGATATTGGCCACTAAATAAAATGACATTTGGATTTAATCCAGATGTCAGTTATGAATAGATAATATATAGAAAAAACCTGAGACATACAAATGTCTCAGGTTTTTTCTATATAGAACGATTGTACAATTTGTGGTTTGTTAACCGTTTGAGAAATGTTTTATAAACATGAAAACAATACAGTACTTAATTAATATATATGAACTTAAATGTAGGTAAATCACATAGACTAATAAACAAAGTACAATGCTTAATATGTTAAAATATAAATCAAAGGAGTTGTTGTATGCAATGGAATTCAATGCTTATATTGGGAGAGCTGGCACTGGTAAATCATACAGTGTAATAGAAGAAATAAAAACGAAAATGAAACAAAATCCATTAGGGGATCCTATTATATTAATCGCACCTACCCAAAACACTTTTCAGTTAGAACAAGCTTTCGTAAACGATCCATTATTATATGGTAGTTTGAGAACTGAAGTGCTCCATTTTGAACGATTAAGTCATCGTGTTTTTCAAGAAGTTGGAGGATTAACAGAACAACAGTTATCCAAAGTTGGTACTGAAATGATGATTTATGACATTATTCAACAACATCAGTCACAGTTAAAATTGTATCAATCACAAGTGAAATACTATGGTTTCAGTGAAAAATTATATGAACAAATACAAGATTTTAAGAAATATGCGGTTTCACCACAACATATTGAAGAGTATATAGCAACCAATCATTTACAAACGAGAACTAAGCATAAATTAGAAGACATTGCATTAATATATAAACAATTGGAAGATAGAATTCGTGGTGAATATGTTTCTACTGAGGATAGTTTGCAACGATTTATTGAGGTGATGAATCAGTCTGAATGGTTGCAACGTGCTGAGATTTACATTGATGGATTTCATAACTTTTCTACAATCGAATATCAAATCATTCGGTCATTAGTTCAAAATACTAAAAAAGTTACGGTTGCTTTAACTACTGATGGAGATAAAGATGTTTTTAGTTTATTTAGAAAGCCATCAGAATCTTTAACACATATGCAAGATATTGCAAGTGAATTAAATATTGATTTAAATATTAAGCAATTTTATCAACAACAAAGATTCATTCACGATGATTTAAAACATTTGGAACAAAACTTTAATGCATTGCAATTTGAACCCATTGCGTCAAAAGGACACATCTCTATCATAGAATCATCAGTGATGCGAGAAGAAATAAATGAAGTTGCAAGACGCATTCTAAAAGAAAATCGTGAATTGGGTAGACGGTTTCAAGATATTGCTATTTTATATAGAGATGAGACATACGCATATTTAATGGAATCTATTTTACCCCAATATGACATCCCGTATAATATTGACGTCAAGTCATCAATGACACATCATCCTATAATGGAAATGTTCCGTTCATTAATTGAAGTACTTCAGACAAATTGGAACTTTGAACCGCTCATGCGTTTGTTTAAAACAAATATTTTAACTAAAAAATTTAAAGACAGCCAATACTTAATTGATATTTTAGAAAATTTTGTATTAGAACGTGGTATTTATGGAAAACGTTGGATAGATGATAAATATTTCCAAATTGAACAATTTAGAAAAATGGGTTTAAAACGACAACCTTTAACAGAAGAAGAACGTGAAACATTTGAGAGGGTCATCCAATTAAAAGTAGATGTGATAGATAAAATTATGCGCTTTGAAAATCAAATGGCTAATGCAACAACAGCTGTTGATTTTGCAACGGCATTTTACGAAGCAATCGAATCATTTGATTTACCGAGCCAGTTAATGACAGAACGTGATACGTTAGACACTGAAGGCGAACACCGTAAAGCAGAAGAAATTGATCAAATATGGCACGGTTTTATTCAAACATTAGATGATTTAGTGACAGTATTTGGTACTCAAGATTTAACAAAAAGTAGATTTTTAGAGTTGTTAGATATTGGTTTGGATCAATTGGAATTTGTAATGATTCCTCAAACACTTGATCAAGTTAGCATTGGTACCATGGACCTAGCAAAAGTTGATAATAAGCAGCATGTGTATTTAGTTGGTGTAAATGACGGTATTTTACCTCAGACTGTTAGTGCTTCAGGCTTAATTACAGATGAAGAGAAAAAATACTTCGAAGAACAATCTGCGATTGAATTAAGTCCAACATCAGACATATTACAAATGGATGAAGCATTTGTATGCTATATTGCTATGACGAGAGGACGTTCAGAAGTGACATTCTCGTATTCATTAATGGGCGCAAGTGGAGATGAAAAAGAAGCAAGTCCATTTTTAAGTCAAATTCAGCAACTGTTTACAAATCTTGAAGTACAAAACATCCATCGTCAACATCAAGCAAATCCACTAACATTAATGGAACATCCACATCAAACAAAAATTGCATTATTTGAATCACTCAAAGCGTGGCTTGATGAAGAAATTGTCGCAGATACATGGTTAGATACATATCAAGTTATGAGAGATGATGAGAAATTAAATACGGGACTTAGTTATTTATTATCAGCACTCACTTACGATAATAAAACAGTACAATTAAGTGAAGCATTATCAAAAGATTTATATGGTACGACCATTAATGCTAGCGTATCACGTTTTGAAGGGTATCAATCATGTCCATTCAAACACTTTGCTTCACATGGTTTACGACTTAATGAACGTACAAAATATAAACTAGAAAACTTTGATTTAGGTGATATATTCCATCAAGTATTAAAATTTATCTCTGAAAAAATTAATGGTGACTTCAAAAATTTAAACGTAAAGCAAATTCAAAAATTAACGAGTGACGCATTATCTGAAATTCTCCCAGAGATACAATTTAATTTATTAAATTCAACAGCTTATTATCGCTATTTGTCACAGCGCATAGGTTCAATAGTAGAAACAACTTTAACTGCGTTAAAATATCAAGGTAGTTACAGTAAATTTACGCCGCAACGCTTTGAAGCTAGCTTCAGAAAAAAACCAAGGGACAATCAAGAGCTATATGCTCAGCCTTTACAAACAACACAAGGGGTTCCTATCAATATTCGAGGACAAATTGACCGGATAGATACGTATAACCATGGAGATGAAAGTTTTGTAAATATTATTGATTATAAATCTTCAAAATATAGTGGAACTTTAGATTTAACAAAAGTCTATTATGGTATGCAAATGCAAATGATGACCTATATGGATATTGTATTACAAAATAAATCTAGACTCGGGCTAACTAATATGACTAAACCAGGTGGGTTATTGTATTTTCATGTTCATGAACCACGTATAAAACTTGCTTGGAATGAATTAAATGAGACGAAAAGAGATTTAGAATTTATTCAATCTTTTAAATTAAGTGGCTTATTAAATAGTGATGAAGCAGTATTAGACGCTTTCGATACTCGAATAGAACCAAGCTATAATTCAGATATTGTACCTTTAGGTTTGAAAAAAGACGGTGGTATTAAGTCTAATAGTAAAGTTGCGGACGAAAAGACTATTTACAAATTAATCCAGCATAATAAACAAAATTTTATAGAAACAGCATCTAATATTATGGACGGTCATACAGAAGTAGCACCCATGAAATATAATCAAACACTGCCATGTGATTTCTGTAGCTATAAACCAGTCTGTCATGTTGATGGCATGATTGATAGTAAACGCTATAGAACTGTAGATGAAACAATTAACCCAATTGAAGCGATACAAAATTTGGAGTTAGAAAGTGAGGAAGAAGAATGATAAGTGAGATTCCTGTAAAACCAGCTGATACAAGGTGGACCGATAATCAGTGGAAAAGTATCTTTGCAAAAGATCAAGATATACTTGTAGCAGCAGCTGCAGGCTCTGGTAAAACAGCGGTCTTAGTTGAACGTATCATTCAACGCATTCTTAGAGATAAAATCGACGTAGATCGTTTATTAGTCGTAACATTTACTAATGCTAGTGCAAGAGAAATGAAGCAACGCGTAGACCAACGTATTCAAGAAGCATTTATTGAATCACCTGATAATACACATCTAAAGAATCAACGCATTAAAATTCATCAAGCTCAAATTTCTACACTTCACAGTTTTTGTTTAAAGTTAATTCAGCAACATTACGATGTATTAGATATTGATCCAAACTTTAAAACAAGTGGTGAAGCGGAAAATATTTTGCTACTTGAACAAACCATTGATGAAGTTTTAGAACAACATTACGATATATTAGATCCTCATTTTGTTGATTTGACTGAACAATTGTCTTCAGATAGAAATGATGAGCAACTTAGAGATATTGTAAAAAAAATGTATTTCTTTAGTGTTGCTAATCCCGATCCTTTGAATTGGTTAAGTCATCTTTCAACACCATATAAAGATAAAGCACAACAGGAAGCATTATTAAAATTGCTTAATGAGTTGGCTATGATATTTATGGAGTCAGCGTTAGAGTCATTAAATAAAAGTTATGATTTATTTATGATGCTTGAGCAAGTAGATAAGCAAATTGCAGTTATCGAAAAAGAACAACAATTTTTAGCTAAAGCTATGGAAAATGGCCATATAAATCATGAAACAATCGTGCAACACGAATTCGAAAAAACATTTCCTCGAAAAGATAAAAAGATTAAAGAAGCGAATGAAATGATGATAGATGCTTATGACGATGGTAAAGCATATTATGATAATTATAAAAAATTAGTGTCAAAAGTTAAAAATGATTATTTTTCAAGATCTTCAGAAAATCTAAAAGCAGATATGCAACGTTTAGCACCTAGAGTAGCTTATCTTAGTCTTATTACCAAAGATGTCATAACACTTTTTAATCAAAAAAAACGCAGTCGAAATATTTTAGATTTCTCAGATTATGAACATTTTGCTTTGAAAATTTTAACAAATGATGATGGTTCACCTTCAATCATTGCACAAGCTTATCGTGAACAGTTCGAAGAAATATTAGTAGATGAATATCAAGACACAAACAGAGTACAAGAAAAGATTTTGTCTTGTATTAAACGTGGTGCAGAACATGATGGCAACTTATTTATGGTAGGGGACGTAAAACAGTCGATCTATAAATTTAGACAAGCAGATCCTAGTTTGTTTATCGAAAAATATAATCGCTTTACTGAAGATGGTTCATCATATGGTTTACGTATAGATTTATCTCAAAATTTCCGTTCAAGATTAGAAGTGTTAACAACAACTAATTACTTATTTAAACATATGATGGATGAATCTGTAGGAGAGATTAACTATGATGATGCAGCACAATTGTATTATGGAGCTCCCTTTGACAACAAGCCACATGATGTGAATTTAAATATGTTAGTAGAAGATGCATCTTCTGATTTAAATGGTTCAGAACAAGAAGCAGAATACATTGTGCAACAAGTTGAAAAAATAATGAATAATCATGAAATCTATGATATTAAAACACAACAATATCGAAAGCCTAATTACAAAGATATCGTTATTTTAGAAAGGTCATATGGGCAAGCGCGAAAAATACAACAAGCATTTAAAGATCATAATATTCCGTTTCATGTGAATAGTAAGGAAGGCTATTTTGAACAAACAGAAGTACAATTGATATTGTCCTTTTTAAGAACAATTGACAACCCGTTACAAGATATTTATTTAGTTGGTTTAATGCGTTCCGTTATTTATCAATTTACAGAAGATGAATTATCAAACATTAGAGTGTTTAGTCCTCATGATGATTATTTTTACCAATCTATACAACATTATATGGATAATGATGTTGCCAATAAAAAACTAGTCAAAAAATTAAAATCATTTTTAAATGATATAGCTATGTATCAAGACTACAGTCAAAATCATCCTGTATATCAACTTATTGATAAATTTTACAATGATCATTATGTTATTCAATATTTTAGTGGACTTATTGGCGGCAAAGGTCGACGTGCGAATTTATATGGATTGTTTAATAAAGCAGTAGAATTTGAAAATTCTAGTTTTCGCGGCTTATATCAATTTATTCGGTTTATTGATGAACTTATGGATCGCGGAAAAGATTTCGGCGAAGAAAATATTATAGGTCCTAATGACGATGTTGTGCGAATGATGACAATTCATAGTAGTAAAGGGTTAGAGTTTCCATTTGTTATTTACTCTGGTTTATCACGTAAATTTAGAAGAGACGATTTACACAAACCTGTAATTCTAAACCAAAATTATGGACTTGGTATGACGTATTACGATGTTGAGTCAAATTTAGCGTATCCGTCATTATCTTCAGTCACTTTGAAAGCAATCGCAGAAAAAGAAATGGTTTCAGAAGAGATGAGATTGATTTATGTGGCATTGACGCGTGCTAAGGAACAATTATTTTTGATCGGTCGTGTTAAAGATGAGAAAGAATTAACACAACTTGAGCAGGTTTCTGTCTCGGAAACACATTTACCAGTAAGTTATAGAATTACAGCTCAAAGACCGATTGATATGATATATCCAATATTAGCAAAATATCAATCATCGTCATTACCAAGTGAAATGCGATTCGAGCAATCGATAGATGATATTGATGCTACGATGAAACCTTATGTGAAATTGACTACAGAATTTTATGAAGATGTTGCTTCAGAACAAGTTATTTCAGATAGTGAACAGCGAACTGTTAGTGACATTGAGAATATGAATAGTGGCAATGACACCTTAAAAACACAAATACATCAACAATTAAGTTACGTCTATCCATATCAGGAAGCCATGGTAAAACCTTCAAAACAGTCTGTTTCTGAATTAAAACGACAATTAGAAACGGAACAAGCGGATACAAATTATGATAGAGTTCGACAGTATCGTATTGGTACTACTGCATACGAAAGACCTGCATTTTTAAGTCATCAAACTAAAAGAAAAGCAAATGAAGTTGGGACATTAATGCATACAGTAATGCAGCATTTGCCTTTTAAACAAGAAAGGTTAACTTCAGAAGAAATTGAAGCATTGGTTGAGCAGTTAATTGTTAAATCTATCATTCCTAAAGATGCAAAAGCTGATATTCAATTTGAAGATATTCATAAATTTGTTGAAAGCGATTTGTATCTTACGATAGCGCAAAGTGATTATATTTATCGAGAATTACCTTTCGTTGTTAATCAAGCAAAGGTAGACCAGTTGCAAGATGTAGAAACAGATGCATCAATTATTCAAGGGATGATTGATTTGATTTTTATTACAGATGATCAATATTACTTCGTTGATTATAAAACAGATGCTTTTAATAGACGTTTGCATATGTCAGATGAAGAAGTCGGAAATCAATTACGCACCCGTTATAAAATACAAATGGAATATTATAGAAACACCTTACAGACCATCCTTGGTGAATCTGTTAAAGGCTATCTATATTTCTTTAAGTTTGGTCAACTTTCAATAGATGATAAGTCGATAAAATAATGCTTTGATAAAGGAGTGCTAAACAGTGTCGACACAGCAGAGAATATTTGAATTGGATGCTTTACGTGGGTTCAGTTTGTTAGGCATTGTATTGATGAATATTTTGACTTTTAGTCTGCCATATGAAGAATCATTTCTTCCTGATTTAGTGAAGGGTATAGATGAAAGTTTATTAAGAGGTGTTACGCTTTTTGTAATTAGTTCTTTTTATCCCATTTTCACTTTTTTATTTGGTTATGGTTTAGCCATAATGTATAAGCATAGTCTAAAAAGGTCAATGAAATACTATCCTTTTATTTATAGGAGATTAATATTTTTATTAATATTAGGTGCATTACACGGTTTTCTACTTTTTTCAGGTGATATTTTATTCAGCTATGCATTTACTGGGATGATTGCAGTATTATTTATTAAAAAAAATGCAAAGCAACTTTTTAAGATAGGAATTGTTTTGTATGTAATAAAAGTATTTATCTTGATTTTACCTACTTTTTTAGTGACACTCTTCGATGATCCATACAGTACTATTAACATAAGCGGATATAATGTTTCTGAAATCGTCAACTTAAAGCAAAGTGGTGAATATTTTAACTATTTAAAAATAAATGTTGCTGAAAATATCTATAATATTATAGATACAGTAACTTTTTCTGCATATTTTGAATTTTTACCGTATGTGTTCTTAGGAATGGCAGCACAAAAATACAACTTGATTGAAAAAGTACAATCCAATCAAAGTCGTCATCGTCATATTTTATACGTATTTGTTATGTTAGTTGTAGGATATGCTTTTAAAATGCCATATGTAATTGATTATGGAAACCAAGCTTTTGCTATCATTAGCGCTATGATTGGTGGTCCGCTTGTAGCATTTAGTTACATATTATTGTTTATTTATTGTTGTCAATTTAACCAGTTTTCTAAAGTAGTGCGTATTTTTAAGTATCCAGGAAAATTAAGTTTAACAGTATACTTAATGCAAAGTTTTATTTTTACATTTATTTTTGTAGGCTTAGGTTTTTATAATAAGCTGCCACTTTATGAATCTTATATTATCGTATTTATTGTATACAGTTTGCAACTTATTTTCTGTTATATGTATCTGAAATTTTATAGATATGGACCTATTGAATGGTTGTGGCGTAAAGTGACTTATTTAAAATAATGATGCGATATCCAAGACGGTGTTTATTGAATTTTTTGAAAATAATGGGTATTTATTTGTGATTTGTTACTAAATATAGTTATAATATGTAATAAGATATAGATGAGGAGCTGATATTGAATGAAATTTTTATCATTCAGACATAATGAACAGACATCTTATGGTGTGAAAGTTAAAAGAGAAGAAGCTGCTTGGGACTTGAAAAAAGTCTTTGCAGATTTTGCGGAAGGAGACTTTCATCCTAAGACATTATTGAATGGTCTTCAACAAAACCAAATATTAGATTTCCAAGAACAAGTACGTAAAGCAGTCGTAGCGGCAGAAGATAGCGGCAGAGCTGAAGAATATAAAGTTGCATTTACAGATATTGAGTTTTTACCTCCAGTAACGCCAACAAATAATGTGATTGCTTTTGGACGTAACTATCAAGACCACGCAAGTGAATTGAATCATGAGGTACAACGTTTATACGTCTTCACAAAGGCAGCTTCATCGTTAACGGGTGATAATAGTGTAGTACCAAACCATAAAGATATTACAGATCAGTTAGATTATGAAGGTGAGCTAGGTATTGTAATAGGTAAATCAGGTGAAAAAATTCCTAAAGCTTTAGCACTTGACTATGTATATGGCTATACAATTATTAATGACATTACTGACCGTAAAGCTCAAAACGAACAGGACCAAGCATTCTTATCTAAAAGTTTAACTGGCGGTTGCCCAGTTGGTCCATATATTGTAACAAAAGATGAATTACCAACTCCTGAAGATGTAAATATTGTAACCAAAGTAAATAATGAAATTCGCCAAGATGGTAATACAGGAGAAATGATTCTTAAAATCGATGAATTGATTGAAGAGATTTCAAAATATGTAGCATTACATCCTGGTGATATTATTGCTACTGGTACACCAGCTGGTGTGGGTGCAGGTATGGCACCTCCTAAGTTCTTACAGCCAGGTGATGAAGTGAAAGTAACGATTGATAATATTGGTACTTTAACAAATTTCATATCAGAAAAATAAAAATAAACGAATTAGGCTAATGATAATAAAGTTAGCCTAATTTTTTTGAAATAAAGTAGTGATATTGCTTTAAATTGAAATTAAAGATAAAATGTGAAGTGCAGAACTTTTTTTGAAAAACATATACTTTTTCAGTATGATTAGAGAAGTACGCTTTTAGTTTTGTAATTAAAAGCAATTATGTATTTATATTTTTTATAAAAAGTAAAAATAGTGTGGGGGTATCATATATGTTACATATGCATATTGCAAGTTGGGTATTATTAATTATCTTGTTTTTCGCAGCTTACTTTAATTTCTCAGAAAAACAAGGTGCAACACCTTATTTTAAACCAATTCATATGCTATTAAGATTATTCATGGTTTTAGTCTTAATTTCAGGATTTTGGATTTGGATTCAAGCATTTGGTGATGGAAATTCAGGCGGACACATGTTATTAACATTGAAAATGATATGTGGTGTTGCTGTAGTTGCGTTAATGGAAGTTACAGTTACAAAACGAAAAAAAGGACAATCAAGCAATGGTATGATGTGGGGCACGATTGCATTAATTATAATTACTATGATTATTGGTGTTATTTTACCGCAAGGCCCAATCACTCAAATGTTTGGTATGTAAAAAAACGGAGACATTAAATTGTCTCCGCTCAGACTGTCGACCAAGTCTCTGACTTTGTTGGCAGTTTTTTTGTGCACGCTTTCCACGGGCACTGCCTTAGCCTGTAGTCTTCGGCTAGTGCGTTTCCAGCATGAGACGGCCCAAATTACTGCCACCATTAATCTGAAAATAGTATAATATATATTATACAGTGGTGGTGTTTATTATATTGAATAAATCAATTAACAAAATAGATCAATATGAAGTGATTTCTATCTCTGAATTAGTTCCTAAAAATCATTTATTGCGCGCCTTATAGCCTATCATGTTGATAATATCTTTTGGTCGACTATAAGGTGGAGCATAAGAAACTTCGAACTCAGTAAGTTCATCAATGGTTAATTTATGCAACATGCCCATAGATAAAACATCTATACGTTTATCAGCGCCATTTTTTCCTACAGCAGCAGCACGAATGATACGTCTGCTAGATTTATCGAAATAGACACGTAAATGTAACTTAGTATTTCCTGGGTAATACCCTGCATGTTCTCCTTGGTTAGCTTCTACTATTTCATAATCAAAGTTATCTAATTCTTGTGGCGTTACGCCAACACTGGCAAAGGTATAATCAAAAAATTTTACAATATTTGCGCCTAAATAACCCTTAAAGTGTACAGAAGTATTTCCTGCTAGTTGTTCTGCTATAATACTTGCTGCTCTATGAGCACCCCATGCTAAAGGTACATGTGCATTTAAGTCTACATGACGATAATGAGAAGTAATAATATCACCTAAAGCATAAATGTTTTCAATGTTCGTTTGGAACTGATCGTTTACTGGAATGTAACCTTTACTGTCCAAAGTTACATTTGATGATTGAATGAATTCTGAATTAGGTTTAACGCCAATCCCTTCAATAATCAAATCATAGTGTTCAACTTTACCAGATTTAAAATGAACTTCATGACCATTCACTTTTACAATTTCTTCATTTAAACGATAGTTGATATCTCTTGCTTTCATTTCATCAAAAATGGGTTGATTCATATCACTATCCATTAATTTGTTCACATGAGTTGAACGATGTATTAATGTGCTATCAATCCCTCTATGATGTAAATTATCTAATATTTCTAATCCAATGTATCCCGCACCAACGACAAGTGCTGTTTTAACGTTTTGTCGCTCGATAAAGTTTTCAATGGCATCAGTATCTTCCATATTTCTTAATGTAAAACTGATATCACTGTTTAAGTTTAAAGAATTCGCGCTACAGCCAGGGCTTAAAATTAAAGTGTCATAGTCTTCTTCAAACGTCGTCTTGTCTTGTTTGTTAAAAACGGTAATTGTTTGAGTTTTGTCGTTAATCGCAGTTACTTCGTGATAGGGCTTAACAACAATCTTTTTAGAATCATAGAAAGACTCTGGCGTTGCTTCTAATACTTTGTCTCTAGAATCTACGACATTTCCTAAATAATAAGGCAGTGCACAGTTAGCAAAACTCATATCTCTATCTTTTTCAAAAACGGTGATTTCACTCTCTTTGTCTAATCTTCTGATTTGGCTAGCAACGGTTGCACCTCCAGCAACAGCCCCAACCACTACAATTTTATTCATAGTATATAGCCCCCTATAAATTTAATGATTAAATATGTGATTCTACTACTGTTTCATAAGATAAATTTAAATGGAAAAAATCATTTAAATAGCGACCAATACCATCGTCATTATTTGAATAAGTTACATGATTTGCGACATGTTTTAGTTCATCTAAACCATTTTCCATAGCGATGCCATGTTTGGCATATTTTATCATTTCTAAGTCATTATCTTCATCACCAAATGCAATAATATGATTTCTATCCACATCTAAATAGGATTTTACATAATCTATACCTCTTGCTTTACTAATACCTTGTTTTACGATTTCAATAACTGGGAAAGGTGAGCCCCATCTTCGGTGTTCAATGTTTTCAGCATAGAAACGTGTAAGCATTTGCTTAATTCTAGGAATCATAAACTCTTCAGCTTCGACTAAAATTGAAGTAGGTGATTCACTTAAAGAATTAAGTAAATCGCCGGTTTCTATTTTAGGGTTTCCCATTGAAAAACCATCAAATAATTTTTGGTCAAAATTATTTAAAAAGACATAATCTTTTTCTTCAGCAATAATATTGGAAACACCAAAGTTGTTTAGTGACTGAATAATCTCATGTGATAAGTCTAAATCTAGTACTTCATGTTTATTTTTAAAATGATCATCTTTTGGATGATGCACGAAAGCACCATTAAAATTAACTACAGGTGTATTCATATTTAGTTCATGATAATAAATTTGACTGGCTCTGTATGGTCTGCCAGTTGCTATCATTAGTTTGTGTCCTTGCTTTTGTAATGTAGTTAAAACCTTTTTAGTATAAGGTGTAATTTTCTTGTCATCGTTTAACAGTGTTCCGTCTAAGTCTAAACAAATTAAATAAGAACTCATGTAAATCTCCTTTAAATTTAATAAATGATGTATGAATATCATAGCATTTTATTGGCGTTTTGTAAGATATTTGATATATTGTTAGTATGATTAAATACGAAGAGGTGAAATGTATGGATGAAGGATTAAAAGATAGCATACTAAATGCTTTAGAGATGGTAATTGACCCTGAGTTAGGAATCGATATCGTAAACTTAGGTTTAGTATATAATGTAGATGTTGATGATGAAGGCTTATGTACAGTGGAAATGACATTAACTTCTATGGGTTGTCCGCTTGGACCACAGATTATGAACCAAGTAAAAATGGTCTTAGCAGAAATTCCTGAGATTTCAGATACAGAAGTAAATATTGTTTGGAGTCCGCCATGGAGTAAAGAAATGATGTCACGTTATGCTAAAATTGCGCTTGGCATAGGTTAATAAAAGATAGATAACTAGTTTAAGTAACAATACGTTTGAATATGTATTGCTAACTTAAGCTAGTTTTTTTTATTTTAGAAAACATGTGGACGCTTTATGTCAGGCTATTTTAAAATTTTTTATTTCTATCGTTCAATTCATTAAAATAATTGCAGTTGTATTACATTAATATTACAATAGCTAGGTGAATAAATTAGATGTTTACGTAATTTTAGGAAAGTTTGTGGGGAAATGAACAATAATCTTGAAAATAATCGTGTGAAACGTAACACGCGCTATATGCCTGGTTTAGATGGTTTAAGAGCAATTGCAGTAATTGGTATTATTATTTACCATTTAAATAAGCAATGGTTAACTGGTGGATTTTTAGGTGTTGATACATTTTTTGTTATTTCTGGATATTTAATTACTAGCTTACTTTTAAAAGAATATGAAGAAACAGGGATAATTAATTTAAAAAACTTTTGGGTACGACGTTTCAAAAGATTGATACCTGCAGTACTAACTTTAGTATTTGTTGTAGTAGTAGCAACATTGGTATTAAAACCAGAAGAAATTGTTAATATAAAAAAGGATGCAATAGCAGCAATTTTTTATTTTTCTAATTGGTGGTACATCGCTTCAGATGTAAATTATTTTGAACAATTTGCTTTTATGCCATTAAAACATTTATGGTCCTTAGCAATTGAAGAACAATTTTACATTGTATTCCCAATCCTTTTTATATTCCTTTTATTAGCATTAAAAAAATACCGCAATGTTGTTTTGATATTTTGGATAATTTCATTAATTTCTTTACTTGTGATGATTATCATTTCACAACCGCATATGTCTCATTCTCGAGTTTATTTTGGTACAGATACGAGACTTCAAACAATGTTATTGGGTGTTATACTAGCGTTTTTATGGCCGCCATTTAAGTTGAAGAAAAATCCTCAAAAGACACTAACGCATATCATAGATGGTATTGGTGTTTTTGGTATTTTTATCTTACTTTTACTTTTTTATAAAGTTAATGATAATAGTGATTGGATTTATAACGGTGGATTTTATTTAATATCTGCAATGACGTTATTTGTCATAATGAGTGCTGTTCATCCATCAGGTTATTTTGCTAAAGTTATCGGTAATCCTATTTTTGTTATTATTGGTAAGAGATCTTATAGTTTGTATTTATGGCATTTTCCAGTTATTAGTTTTGTACATTCATATTATGTTGCTGGGCAATTACCGAATTATGTGTACTTTTTAGATATCATATTGACAATCATTTTAGCTGAACTCTCGTATCGCTATATTGAAACACCTTTTAGAAAAGAAGGTTTTAAAGCATTTTCTATAAAATTAAATAAAAAATTACCATTAGTAAGAACAGCTATTTTGTTAATATTTATGATTCCAAGCCTATTTGTTTTAGCTGGTAGCTTTGATAAATTAGGGAAAGATATGATTACGGATAAAAAAACAACGTTTAAAACAGATGAATTTGATAAACAATTAGTGCGGCCTATACCAATTGATGAAGTAAACTTTTTTGATAAATCAAATTCTAAAAAAACAACAAAATCAGAAGTATATACAAATATTAAACCATTGCTTATTGGAGACTCAGTGATGGTTGATATAGGTGAAAATTTTAAAAAAAGGGTGCCCAACGCAAAAATTGATGGTGAGGTTGGACGTAATTTATATGATGTTGCACCACTTGTAGAAAAACACTATCAATCATATAATAAAAGTTCCGATAAAATTGTGCTAGAACTAGGTACAAATGGTGACTTTAGTAAAGAACAATTAGATACGTTAATCAATAAATTCGGAAATGCACAAATTTATTTAGTGAATACACGCGTTCCGAGAAGTTATGAAGGTCACGTGAATAAATTGATGGCAGATGCCGCTAAAGCACATAAAAATGTAACGCTTATTGATTGGTACAAACGCTCTGAAGATCATACAGAATATTTTGCGCCAGATGGTATACATATAGAAACAAAAGGTGTAGAGGCATTAACAGATGAGATTTTAAAACATATAGCAAACGATTCAAAATAAATCAGAAGGTTAGAGAAACACGATATTATTGTAGTTTGATTATACACAAACGCCAATTTCAATTGAAATTGGCGTTTGCTTTGTTATTGATACAATTTTTCGAAAAACTTTCGCTTGAATTTATTTGTGTTTTAAATGAAAATTCACAATCGTCTTTATGCGTTTTGAAACGATATTACTAACCTTGTACTATGTCTGTACTCATATTAAGTTGAGAATATATTAAATGACAAGTATTTATTATTTATGAGTTGCAATTGTTAGGTAAAGTGAACTCAATATTTTCTATCACGTTCATTGATTGGGTAATCATTTGCACTCATATCTCTTCTCGTCATGAGGCCATTATTATTAAATTTCCAATGTTCATTGCCGTGTGTACGCATCCATTGATTTGTAGAGGCATCATACCATTCATACTCAAATCTAACTGAAATACGGTTGTCGGTGTAACACCATAATTCTTTCATCAACTTGTAGTGAAGTTCTTTGCGCCATTTTCTATATAAAAAGGATTTGATTGCTTCTCGACCTTCAAAAAACTCACTACGATTTCTCCATTGTGAATCTTGTGTATAAGCAAGACATACTTTTTCAGGATCTCTGGTATTCCATGCATCTTGCGCTAATTTCACTTTTTCTAAAGCTATCTGTTTATTAAACGGCGGCGTTGGTCTTTTGATTACATTATTCATATATTTAACCTCCATTGTTGTATATTTACAATAATGCTAACATAACTTTAACGTAATGAGATATGTGCTATCGTTGGAAGTATAAAAATCGCTGTTAATTTAACAGTTTTTATGTAATCTATATGGATGTTTTAACAAATGTGTGTTGGGCAAATGTTATGATATGGTAAGCGTTCAAAACTTTAAAAAATAATTGAAAAACGAACCCTTTATTGTTGATTCTTGTCAAGAAGCGTAATATAATATAGATAAGGTCAAAGAAAGTCAAAGTCAAACTTACTTTATTGATCAATCATTAAATGGTGAGGTGAATCAATTTGGATATAAATCAAATGACCTATGCAGTTCAAAGTGCATTACAGAATGCAATTGAATTAGCTAAAACAAATGAAAATCAAAATATTGAAATTGAAGCTGTATTATCAGCAGCATTAACAGAAAATGAAAGTTTATTTAAAAGTATTTTCGATAGAGCGCATATTGATACAGAAAAATTAGATCAATCATATAAAGAAAAACTTAAAAAATATCCATCGGTCCAAGGGGATAATATTCAATATGGTCAATATATAAGTCAAAATGCTAACAATTTATTAAATAAAGCTGAAACTTATATGAAAAAATATGAAGATGAATATATATCCATGGAACATATCGTATTAGCTGCTATGGATATAGATGATACGACCAAACAATTTGTAGAAAATAAAAAAGAAGTAATAGAGGAAATTATAAAAAAAGTTAGAGGAGGCAATCGCGTGACATCACAAAATCCAGAAGCAAATTATGAAGCATTAGAAAAATACGGGCGTGATTTAGTTGAAGAAGTTCGTCAAGGTAATATGGACCCTGTCATTGGACGTGACGAAGAAATTCGTAATTCAATCCGTATATTAAGTAGAAAAACCAAAAATAACCCGGTCTTGATAGGTGAGCCTGGTGTCGGTAAAACAGCAATTGTCGAAGGATTGGCGCAGCGTATCGTACGTAAAGACGTGCCAGAATCACTGTTAGATAAAACAATTTTTGAACTTGACTTAAGCGCACTTGTAGCAGGTGCAAAATATCGTGGAGAATTCGAAGAAAGATTGAAAGCAGTACTTAAAGAAGTCAAAGAATCAGACGGAAGAATTATTTTGTTTATTGATGAAATTCATATGCTTGTAGGTGCTGGTAAAACTGAAGGTGCTATGGATGCAGGTAATATGCTTAAACCAATGTTGGCTCGTGGGGAGCTACATTGTATTGGTGCGACAACTTTAAATGAATATAGAGAATATATTGAAAAAGATTCAGCTTTAGAACGTCGTTTTCAAAAAGTAAATGTATCTGAACCTAATGTAGAAGATACTATTTCTATTTTACGTGGTTTAAAAGAACGTTACGAAGTATATCACGGTGTTCGTATACAGGATAAAGCATTGGTAGCAGCAGCTGAATTATCAGACCGTTATATTACTGATCGATTTTTACCAGATAAGGCAATAGATTTAGTAGACCAAGCATGTGCGACGATACGTACTGAAATGGGCTCAAATCCAACAGAATTGGATCAAGTGAATCGTCGTGTTATGCAGTTAGAAATTGAAGAGTCAGCATTGAAAAATGAATCTGATAATGCCAGTAAACAACGTTTGCAAGAGTTACAAGAGGAACTAGCAAACGAAAAGGAAAAACAAAGTTCTATTCAATCACGTGTTGAAGAAGAAAAAGAAAAAATAGCTAAACTGCAAGAGAAACGTTCAGAATTAGATGAAAATCGAAAAGCTTTAGAAGATGCTGAAAATAACTACAATTTAGAAAAAGCTGCTGAATTACAGCACGGTAAAATTCCACAACTAGAAAAAGAATTACGTGAATTAGAAGACGCTTTCCAAAATGAACAAAGTGAAGACAACGATCGCATCATTCGTGAAATTGTTACTGATGAAGAAATAGGCGATATTGTTAGTTCTTGGACAGGTATTCCAGTATCAAAATTAGTTGAAACCGAAAGAGAGAAACTCCTAAACTTATCTGATATACTTCATGAACGTGTTGTAGGTCAAGATAAAGCTGTAGATCTAGTTGCTGATGCAGTTGTCAGAGCGCGTGCTGGAATTAAAGATCCTAATAGACCAATTGGCAGCTTCTTATTCTTAGGTCCAACAGGTGTAGGTAAAACAGAATTAGCGAAATCATTAGCATCAACTTTATTTGATTCAGAAAAACATATGATTCGTATTGATATGAGTGAATATATGGAAAAACACTCTGTCTCTCGCTTAATAGGTGCCCCTCCCGGCTATGTTGGACATGAAGAGGGTGGACAACTGACAGAATCAGTTCGTCGTAATCCTTATTCAGTTATTTTGTTAGACGAAATAGAAAAAGCACATTCAGATGTGTTTAATGTGTTGTTACAAATATTAGAAGAAGGTCGTTTAACTGATTCACAAGGACGAGAAGTAGACTTCAAAAATACTATTATTATCATGACAAGTAATATTGGTTCACAAATATTATTAGAAAATGTAAAAGATACAGGCGTGATTACTGAATCAACAGAAAAAGCAGTAATGAATAGTTTAAACCAATACTTCAAACCAGAAATCATAAATCGTATGGATGATATCGTATTATTTAAACCATTATCCGTAAATGATATGAGTTTAATTGTTGATAAAATTTTAACACAATTAAACATTAGATTGATGGAACAACGTATTTCCATTGACGTTTCTGATAAAGCTAAAGCATGGTTAGGTGAGGAAGCATATGAACCTCAATTTGGTGCAAGACCACTAAAAAGATTTGTTCAAAGACAAATTGAAACACCACTTGCACGCAAAATGATTAGAGAGAATTTACCAGAAGGTACGTTAATAAAAATAGATTTATCAGATGATGGTTTAACATTTGAAGAAATCAGACCAGAAATAATATAAACTGAAAATAAATAGTACTTGAGATATCAACTCTCATAAAATAAGCCCGTAAAAGTGAACTGAGGCAGTTCTTTTACGGGCTGTTATTATAATAATTCAGAATTTTGAATGTTCAGAGTGCTAATTAACAAATTGTATCAATGCAAAACCGTCATGACATATAGGTCATTTGAGATAGGATGTAGTAACAAAAAATGACAATTTCTATTAAAAACTTAGAAATTGTCATTTTTTGTTAGTTCGAGGTATTTTACGTTCTGAACTTTTTTATTTGTATGTGATAAAAATTTAATGTTGTTCTTTCGTCTCATGCTTTGAAGGTTTAATAATCAAGTCAAATAATACGACAATGATTGTAAATACAATAGCACCAATAATAGGGGTAATTAAATTAAGTGCGCCCCCACCTGAAAGACTGTTAAGTACGAAATTTACCATTTGTAATAAGACAATAGACCAAAATAACACTGCGAGGTATTTCATTATGTAATGCCTCCAATTTAATATATATACATTCATTATAAATAAGAAAGCAGTATTTGTATAGTAGTAACTTAATAAAGTATAGATTTTAATTGTGCTAACATTTACGATAAACTATAATAAATAATGTGATTTTAATGAGTATACTAGGTGAAGTTCTTGTATTGGAAATATGTATTATGTTAAATTAATACCTGGTATTAAAAAATTATTAAGAAGGTGTACAACCATGAACGTGGGTATTAAAGGTTTCGGTGCATATGCGCCTGAAAAAGTAGTAGAGAATGCCTATTTTGAATCATTTTTAGAAACTTCAGATGAGTGGATTTCAAAAATGACAGGTATTAAAGAAAGAAGATGGGCTGATGAAGATGAAGAGACGTCTGATTTAGCTTATCAAGCAAGTGTTAAAGCTATCAATGATGCTGGTATAGAACCAACTGATATAGACATGATTATTGTTGCAACATCTACAGGAGATTTTCCGTTTCCAACTGTAGCTAATATATTACAAGATAGACTTGGAATCGGAAAAGTTGCTTCTATGGATCAGTTAGCTGCATGTAGTGGTTTCATGTATGCAATGATCAATGCTAAACAATTCGTACAATCAGGTGATTATAAAAATATTTTAGTTGTAGGAGCAGATAAATTATCTAAGATCACGGATTACACTGATCGTTCAACAGCTATATTATTTGGTGATGGTGCTGGTGCAGTAGTTATCGGTGAAGTGTCTGAAGGCCGAGGCATTTTAAGTTATGAACTTGGGTCAGACGGTTCTGGAGGAGAATATTTATATTTAAATCCAGAAAATGGTAAGATATTTATGAATGGACGAGAAGTGTTTAAATTTGCTGTTAGAATCATGGGTGAAGCTTCAAATAATGCAGTTGCAAAAGCAAATTTAGAACCAAAAGATATCGATATGTTTGTACCACATCAAGCTAATATTAGAATTATGGAATCTGCAAGAGAAAGATTAGGTATACCAAAAGAAAAAATGAGCGTCTCAGTTGATAAATTTGGTAATACTTCTGCAGCTTCAATTCCTTTAAGTATCGCACAAGAATTAGAAAATGGTAAAATTAAAGATGATGATGTTTTAGTACTTGTAGGATTCGGTGGTGGTCTTACTTGGGGTGCTGTAACTATAAGATGGGGAAAATAGGAGGATAATTTATGAGCAAGGAACATCGCGTTGTAATTACTGGTATGGGTGTTTTATCTCCAATCGGTAATGATGCAAAAACTTCATGGAAAAATGCACTAAATGGTGTTAGTGGTATAGACGAAATAACACGTTTAGATACATCAGCATATAAAGTTCATTTAGCTGGTGAATTAAAAGACTTTGATATTGAAGATCATATAGATAAAAAAGAAGCGCGTCGTATGGATCGATTCACACAGTATGCTGTAGTTGCTGCAAGAGAAGCGGTCAAAGATGCAAAACTAGAAATTAATGAAAATACTGCTGATAGAATTGGTGTTTGGATTGGCTCTGGTATCGGAGGTATGGAAACATTTGAATTATCACATAGTCAATTGCTAGAGCGTGGTCCTAGACGTGTGAGTCCTTTCTTTGTACCGATGTTAATTCCAGATATGGCTACTGGCCAAGTATCTATTGATTTAGGTGCAAAAGGTCCTAATGGTGCTACTGTTACAGCATGTGCAACAGGTACAAACTCTATTGGAGAAGCTTTCAAGATTATCCAACGTGGTGACGCTGATGCTATGGTTACTGGAGGTACAGAAGCACCAATCACACATATGGCTATAGCAGGCTTTAGTGCAAGCCGTGCCTTAACAACGAATGAAGATAAGGAAACAGCTTGTCGACCATTCCAAGAAGGTCGTGATGGCTTTGTGATGGGTGAAGGTGCAGGTATTGTTGTACTTGAATCATTAGAATCAGCAAAAGCGCGTGGTGCAGAAATTTATGCCGAAGTAGTTGGATATGGTTCAACAGGTGACGCTTATCATATTACTGCGCCAGCACCAGAAGGTGAAGGCGGCTCACGTGCAATGCAAGCTGCGATTGATGATGCTGGCATTGAGGCCAAAGATATACAATATTTAAATGCTCATGGCACAAGTACGCCAGTAGGTGATTTAACTGAAATTCAAGCGATTAAAAATACATTTGGTGAAGCAGCTAAAAACTTAAAAATTAGCTCTACAAAATCAATGACTGGTCACTTATTAGGTGCAACTGGTGGCTTAGAAGCAATCTTTTCTGCCTTATCTATTAGAGATGGACGTATCGCACCAACCATCCATGCTGAATCTCCAGACCCAGAATGTGATTTAGACATCGTTCCTAATAAAGCTGAAGATTTAGATATTACTTATGCAATGAGTAATAGTCTAGGATTTGGTGGCCATAACGCCGTGCTTGTTTTGAAAAAATTTAACGACTAAAATAATATGTAATGTTAAAGGCTGAGACAATTTATTTGTCCAGCCTTATTTATTTTTGGCTAAATTTATTTAACAGATACGGAAATTTTATAAATAAGCTTTGGATAGTATAAAGTATGAAAAATTAATAATGCAGATAATTAATAGTAAAATACATGATTAATTTTGATATTTTGTATATTTATGACGTACACCTAATGTATAATGTGCTTTATATTTAGGTTATAAGGAGGCAGTCAAGATGAAACGCTTCTCATCTTTATCAACAACTTTGAAAACACGAATGATTGCAGATTTTATCTTGATTATTGCAAGTCAAGCAATCATGCCTTTTATTGCACTTTATTTAACGAGTAAAGTGAACGCAGTTTTTGCAGGGACATTTTTAATTGTTAATATTGTGGTGAGTTTTATTGTGTCTTTCCTAGGTGGATATTTAGGCGATAATTATAATAGGAAGAAAATAGTGAATTATATCCATTTTTTATACGCAATTTGCTTAATTATTCTAAGTATTACGGTTACTATGAATGGCATCGGCTTACTAATTTTTTGCATTGCTGTGTTTATCTTTCAATTATTGTTTGCTGCAAGTGAACCAATATTTGAAGCGGCAATTATGGATGCTATATATGAAGATGTTAGAGAATATGTATACCAATTAAATTATTGGATGTTCAATATTGGTACAGCTATCGGTATGGCACTAGGTGCGTTGTTATACTTGGGACATAAACATTTATTATTTATCCTCTTCTTTATCGCAATGTTAGTGAGTTGGTATTTATTTGAAAAGTATTATAATGTTGAACAAATCATTAACAAAAAGGGAGATTTAACGACTAAGTTTAAACATTTTTTTGATAGTTATCGAGATGTAGTTAAAGACAAGTATTATATGATGCTAAATTTAGGTTATATGATGGTCATTATGGCTGAATTAAGTTTAAATTCTTATGTCGTGGTAAGATTGAAAGATGCTTTTGAACCATTATCTATTTTAGGTTTTTATATAGATGGTGTCAGAATGTTCACGGTCATTATGATTATTAACACAGTAGTAGTTGCAACTTTAACTTTTACTGTCAACAGAATTGTTGCAGCGACTTCAACTAGAATTGCATTTATGATTGGGATTGTCTTGTATACATTAGGATACAGTATTTTGACATCTGCAACATCGTTTTGGATTCTATGTTTGTTTTCAATTGTAGCGACGATAGGAGAATTAATATATTCACCTATCCAAAATGCACAAAGATTCTTAATGATTCCTGAAGATAAACGTAGTACGTATAGCACATTTGCGATGGTATCATTTTACGGTGGAAATATTTTAGCACGTTTTGGGCTTATTATTGGCGCATTTATATTGCCATGGATGATGTCAATCTATGTGGCAGTCATTGTTTTATTAGGATTTGTCTTACTTTATTATGCACTTTTCTGCAATCCCAACATTGATAATCGTAAACAAAAAAGGCTGGATTAGTTATTGTTATTAAATACAATTTCTAATCCAGTCTTTTTATATAGCAAATGATATGAAAATAGAAATAATGACATAAATAAGATTACAAAGAAAAGCAATTTTTACCCAAGAAGAGACAATATAAACATCTTTTTTAGGTTGAGTAGGTTTAAAAAATTCATCATTTTCAAACGCACTTCTATGTTTCTTTTTTGTCAATTGGTATTTTAGCCTTCTAAAACCAAAACTCGTGGGATCTAAAATGCCTTCTTGTACAATCAAAATGATAAAAAAGACAATTGCTAAGAGCATAGAGACATAAAATAAAGTATTAATAAAGTTTATCCAAGTATGGTTTGAAAATAGCCATAAAATAAATGAAATTATGGGTGTAAAAAGTAAAAAAATTACTAGGTGCTTTAAATATTTCATGTTGGCGCCCCCTAAAAAGAATTAAATTAATTGTAACTTAAGTTAACTAAAAAATGAATAAAAATTACTATAAATTCGTTAACAACAGTATTTAATTAGAAGTTTAAAATTAAATAATTTTTAATTTCTTTAATAAAGTAAAGCAATAGAATATTGATTAAAATCTTAACTAAACGTATAATGTTATTAAATATTCTGAATATTGTGAAGGGAATGTTTAATTCGATTCAAAGGGGGATACGATATGCTTAAATATGTTTTAAAGCGACTGGGTTATATGATTTTGTCATTATTCATTATCATTACCATTACATTTTTCTTGATGAAACTTATGCCAGGTTCACCGTTTAACGATGAAAAATTAAATGAAGAACAAAAGCAAATTCTTAACGAAAAATATGGTTTAAACGATCCAGTACCAGTTCAGTATGCGAGTTATTTAAAGAATGTTGTTACGGGGGACTTTGGTAACTCATTCCAATATGATAACCAACCAGTTTGGGAATTAATCAAACCAAGATTATTACCATCTTTAGAAATGGGTTTAACAGCGATGGTGATTGGTGTCATACTCGGTTTAATTTTAGGGGTTATTGCAGCAGTCCGGCAAAACACTTGGGCTGACTATACAGCTACTGTAATTTCAGTTATAGCGGTTTCGGTACCATCATTCGTATTAGCTGTTTTATTACAATATGTATTTTCAGTAAGGTTGCAATGGTTCCCAGTAGCAGGTTGGGAAGGTGTTTCAACAGCAGTTTTACCATCTTTAGCACTATCAGCAGCAGTTTTAGCGACGGTAGCAAGATACATAAGAGCAGAAATGATAGAAGTGTTAAGTTCAGATTATATTTTACTTGCACGTGCCAAAGGTAATTCAACAATGAGAGTATTATTTGGACACGCATTAAGAAATGCTCTGATTCCAGTAATTACAATTATTGTGCCAATGTTGGCAAGTATATTAACAGGTACTTTGACAATTGAGAATATTTTTGGTGTACCAGGGTTAGGGGACCAATTCGTAAGATCGATTACCACGAATGATTTCCCAGTAATTATGGCGACAACCATTTTATTCAGTACACTATTTATAGTTTCTATATTCCTTGTAGATATATTATATGGTGTTATTGACCCACGTATACGTGTACAAGGAGGTAAAAAATAATGGCTGATAATAAAAATGAAAATTTAAATCAAGATTATTCAAATGCAGTTATGTCACATACCTCAGAAGGAATTCCAGCATCAGACTTTATTAGAAGTAACAATGACATTGAAAAAGAGCCAGAAATACAAAGAGAGAGTAAAAACTTTTGGCAGGATGCATGGTCACAACTAAAGCGTAATAAATTAGCGGTAGTTGGTATGATAGGGTTAATTATTATCATTATTTTAGCGTTAATTGGCCCTTTATTTAGTGCACATGACTATGCTGAACAAGATGTTGAAAGACGTAACTTGCCAGCAAAAATACCTGTTCTAGATCAAATTTCATTTTTACCATTTGATGGTGAAGGTGCTCAAGGTAAAGATGCGTATAAAGAAGCTGGAGTGAAAGAGAATTTTTGGTTTGGTACAGATCAATTAGGTAGAGATTTGTGGTCTCGTACTTGGCAAGGTGCACAAGTATCACTATTCATCGGTGTTGTTGCAGCACTGCTTGATATTTTTATAGGTGTTATTTATGGCGCGATTTCAGGATTTTTTGGAGGCCGTATTGATAATGTGATGCAGCGTATTATTGAAATTGTTGCGTCTATCCCAACGTTGATTGTTGTTATTTTATTCGTTTTAATTTTTGAACCATCTATATGGACGATTATATTAGCGATGGCTATCACAGGTTGGATTGGCATGAGCCGTGTGGTCAGAGGGGAATTCTTAAAATTAAAAGGTCAAGAATTTGTATTAGCATCTAAAACACTAGGTGCCTCTAAACTTAAATTAATATTTAAACATATATTACCTAATACTTTAGGGGTTATTGTAGTTACATCCATGTTTACAGTACCGAATGCAATCTTCTTCGAAGCATTCTTAAGCTTTATTGGTATCGGGGTACCAGCGCCAAGAACTTCTCTTGGGTCACTTGTAAATGAAGGTCGAGCAATGTTATTGATTCATCCACATGAATTATTTATTCCGGCTATTATTTTAAGTTTATTAATACTATTCTTCTATCTATTTAGTGATGGGTTACGCGATGCATTTGATCCGAAAATGCGTAAATAATAAAGGGGGCAACATTTTATGTCAGAAAGAATATTAGAAGTGAACGATTTGCATGTTTCCTTTGATATTGACGCAGGGGAAGTGCAGGCAGTACGTGGCGTGGATTTCTTTCTTGATAAAGGAGAAACGCTGGCGATTGTTGGTGAATCAGGTTCAGGGAAATCAGTGACAACAAAAGCTATTACAAAATTATTCCAAGGCGATACTGGAAGAATTAAAAAAGGTGTTATTAATTTCTTAGGTGAAGACTTAGCTAAAAAATCAGAAGAAGAATTGATTAAATTACGAGGTAAAGATATTTCTATGATATTTCAAGATCCAATGACTTCGTTAAATCCTACAATGAAAATAGGCAAGCAAGTCATGGAGCCATTAATGAAACATAGAAATTACAATAAGGCAAATGCGAAGAAAAGGGCGTTAGAAATATTAAATCTTGTAGGATTACCAAACGCTGAAAAACGTTTTAATGCCTATCCACATCAATTCTCAGGTGGACAAAGACAAAGGATAGTCATTGCGACAGCACTTGCATGTGAACCTAAAGTATTAATTGCAGATGAGCCAACTACTGCACTTGATGTAACGATGCAAGCACAAATATTAGAATTGATGAGAGAATTACAAAGCAAAATAAGTACTTCAATCGTTTTTATCACACACGATTTAGGTGTTGTTGCTAATATAGCTGACAGAGTAGCTGTTATGTATGGAGGACAAATGGTTGAAACAGGAGATGTAGATGAAATATTTTATGACCCTAAACATCCATATACTTGGGGGTTACTATCATCGATGCCTGATCTGACAACTGGTACAGATACAGCATTATTAGCTATTCCAGGTACACCACCAGATTTATTACACCCACCTAAAGGAGATGCGTTTGCTGAACGTAGCCAATATGCATTAGATGTAGACTTTAAAACTCCACCACCATGGTTCAAAATTTCTGATACACATTTTGTAAAGTCTTGGTTACTTGATGAACGCGCACCGCATGTTGAACCACCAGAAATGGTACAAAAACGTTTACGTAAGATGCCTAATAATTACGATAAGCCGCAACAGGTAGAAAGGGTGGCGTTTGATGATGCAAAATAAAGACATACTTTTACAAGTGAAAAATGTTAAACAATATTTTAATGAAGGAAAGCGTAGCGAAGTACGTGCAATTGAAAATATTTCATTTGATATTTATAAAGGGGAAACATTTGGACTAGTTGGTGAATCTGGTTGTGGAAAATCTACTACTGGTAAAGCAATTATTAAACTCAATGATGTAACGAGTGGAGAAATTCTTTATGACGGTGTAGACATTCAAAAAATAAAAAACCGTAAAGATTCTTTGAAGTTTAATAAAAAGATGCAAATGATTTTCCAAGACCCATATGCTTCATTAAATCCAAGGTTAAAAGTCATGGATATAGTGGCAGAAGGGATAGACATCCATAAGCTTGCTAGTGGAACAAAAGATCGTAAAAGAAGAGTTTATGATTTATTAGAAACGGTGGGACTTAGTAAGGAACATGCCAATCGTTATCCACATGAATTTTCAGGTGGTCAAAGACAACGTATCGGTATTGCTCGTGCATTAGCAGTAGAACCAGAATTTATTATTGCAGATGAACCGATATCAGCGTTAGATGTTTCAATTCAAGCACAAGTTGTCAATTTGTTATTAAAGTTGCAAAGAGAACACAATATTACATTTCTATTTATTGCTCATGACCTTTCGATGGTGAAATATATTTCAGACAGAATTGCAGTTATGCATTTTGGTAAGATTGTCGAATTAGGTTCTGCAGATGAAATATATAATCATCCGTTACATCCTTATACGAAATCATTACTTTCAGCAGTGCCACAACCAGATCCTGAAAGTGAGCGTACGCGAAAAAGAACAGTGTATAAAGAAGACATGTCCAAAAACGATCAACGGTCTTTGAACGAAATACAACCAGGGCATTTTGTATTTACTACGGATGAGGAAGCAGAAACATTAAAATCTCAAATACAAGCACCATCAGTATAAGGGAAAGGGGGATTAATATGAAAAGGATTAAACTATTTGTAGTTTTATTAGCTTTAACTGTAATCGCTGCGGGATGTAGTAGTGCTGAAGGTGTTTACTCGGATAAAGGACAAGTATTTAGAAAAGTTATATCACAAGATATTTCTTCTTTGGATACTGCCTTAGCCACTGATACTGTATCGTTTGATATATATAACCAAGTGTATGAAGGTTTATATACATTAGATAAAAACGATAAAGCTCAACCAGGTGTTGCTAAAGAGATGCCAGAGAAAAGTAATGGTGGAAAGACATTGACTATTAAACTGCGTAAAGATGCTAAGTGGTCCAACGGTGACCCTGTTACAGCTCATGATTTTGAATATGCTTGGAAAAGAGTTGTTAATCCAGAAACAGCTGCTGAATATGCTTACATAATGTATGATATTAAAAATGCTGAAGACATTAATATGGGGAAAAAAGATGTTGATAAATTAGGGGTTACAGCTTTGAATGATCATACATTGAAAGTTGAATTAACAAAACCAATCCCATATATTAATGAAATGTTCGCCTTTGGAGCATTTATGCCACAAAATGAAAAAGTTGTGAAAAAGAATGGCGAGCAATATGCTACAACTGCAGATAAAACAGTCTTTAATGGTCCGTTTAAAGTTAAAGATTGGAAAGTTGAAGATAAAATTCAGTTAGTTAAAAATGAAAATTATTGGGACAAAGAAAAAGTTCAATTAGATCGTGTAAATTATAAAGTGTTAAAAGATCAGCAAGCAGGTGCATCACTTTATGACACTGGTTCTGTAGATGATACGACCATTACCGCTGACCAAGTAGATAAATATCAAGATAATCCAGGATTAAAAAAACGTTTATTGGCTAGCACGTTCTATATTAAAATGAATCAGGATAACGTACCAGAATTTAAAAATAAAGACTTGAGGTTAGCCATTGCACAATCTATCAATAAAGAGGGATATGTGAATTCAGTAAAAAATAATGGATCAGAAGCGACAGATGGATTTACTGCTAAATTAACGGCAGAAACACCAGATGGTAAAGACTTTGCTGAATCCATAGATTCACCACTGACTTATAATCCTAAAGCGGCCAAACAACATTTTGAAAAAGCAAAAAAAGATTTAGGTATTAAAAATTTAACATTTACGATGAATACTGAAGATACACCAGATGCAAAGGTTTCAGCTGAATATATTAAAGCACAGGTAGAAAGTACCTTGCCAGGTGTTACTTTGAAGATTAAACAATTACCATTTAAACAACGTTTAAATCAAGAGTCTTCTGAAACATTTGAAGCATCGTTATCAGGTTGGGGGCCAGATTATCCAGACCCATTGTCATTCTTAAATATTATGACTACAGGTAATTCGCAAAATAATACTGCATGGAGCAGCAAAAAGTATGACCAACTTATTAAAGATGCAAATGGTAAATTATTGAAAAAACCTGAAGAACGTAACGCAGCAATGAAAGAAGCAGAAGAATTGTTACTCAATGATGCGCCAGTAGCACCTGTTTATCAAAAAGGTGAAGCACACTTAACTAATCCTCAAGTTAAAGGGTTAATTTATCACCAAATCGGCGGCGATACATCGTTAAAAGAAGTGAAAATTGATAAATCAATTGACCGTGAAACAGGTGAAAAAAATAAAATGAAGTAAAAGGTGAAAAAGAAGCCTGAGTACAATTTATTGAATTAATGAAAAACGTCAGTTTCTATATCACGTTATAGAAATTGACGTTTTCCTCATGACAAGAATTTTGGTTCATTTGTTGAACTATTATTATTCTCTAGCAGAGTTGACTTTGTACGTTAATTAATAATGTAGGCATTATTGATATATTCCAAGAAATTGTGGTGTTATTGAAAAATTCGTACACTTAACGATATTGTAATTTGGTTATATCAAGTGGAAAATTTGAGTGGAAATTACAGAAATGTTTCATATGCAGGTTAATATAAATACCATAAAATTTATAGAAAAAAGGGCTAATCTATTTGATGTAGATTGGCCCTTTTTTGAATGAGATTTATGCAATCTTCACTATGATTTTATAAATTATCTTTTTCGGCCTAAGCCCATTGCTTTTTCCATTTTTTTCAACGTTTTAAATGAAGCTTTTTGAGCTTTATCTCTACCGTTATCTAAAATCGTATCTAATTCATCAGAGTTGAAATAGTATTCATATTTTTCTTGGAACTGAATTAAAAAGTCTTTCACAATTTCAGCTAAATCTGATTTAAATTCACCATAGTTAGAATCTTTATATTGTGTTTGGAGTTCATCAATCGTTTTGTCTGTTAAGCTTGAATAAATTGATAATAAATTTGAAATGCCAGGTTTATTGTCACGGTCAAATTTAATAATGCCATCTGAATCTGTTACTGCACTTTTTATTTTTTTGGCACCCACATTTGGTTCATCTAATAACGAAATATAATTTTTTTGGTTATTGTCACTTTTACTCATTTTCTTCGTTGGATCCTGTAAACTCATAACACGACCACCAACTTTTGGCATGCGTATTTCTGGTTTTACAAGTACATCATTGTAACGTGAATTGAATCGATCTACTAAATTTCTAGTTAATTCAATATGTTGTTTTTGATCGTCTCCAACAGGAACGATATTTGTGTTATAAATGACGATATCTGCTGCCATTAATGGCGGGTATGTAAGTAACCCAGCAGGTATACCTTCAGTTTGTTTTACTGCTTTATCTTTAAATTGTGTCATGCGTTCTAATTCACCAATCGATGAAATAGTTGTTAACATCCAGCTCGCTTGCACGTGCGCCGGCACCTCAGATTGTATAAATAATGTTGATTTTTCTGGGTCAATGCCTGATGCCAAATAAATTGCTGCTAGCTGTCTTGTTTGTTTACGTAGTTTTAATCGGTCTTGTGGAATTGTAATCGCGTGTTGATCCACGATGCAGAAGAAACAATCATAATCATCTTGGACTTCACCAAATTGCTTCAACGCACCAATATAGTTACCAAGCGTTGGAATACCGCTAGGTTGGATACCAGAAAATAAAGTTTCCATTTTTTGATGCCTACCTTTATAATAATTTAATTTGTATACTTTAGTAATAGTATAACAGTATTTCAATCATTTGTAAGTTATGTTAAACTGTATACATATCAATATTTCTAACTAAATTGATTGGGAATTAAGCTTATTTGAAATTTTTTAAAAAAATTAGAGAATTCTCATTTAATTTTAATGTTGATAGGGTATACTTTAATTGTAAGGTTAAGAGAGATAAAAATCACTTTAAAAATTCTTAATCATATAAAATTGAAATCTAATGAATTTATATTCATGAAAAATAGGAGAGTGAGATGTATGGTAACATTATTTACTTCACCAAGTTGCACATCTTGCCGTAAAGCGAAAGCATGGTTACAAGAACATGACATTCCGTATACGGAGCGTAACATTTTTTCAGAACACTTAACAATTGATGAAATCAAACAAATTTTAAAAATGACTGAAGATGGAACAGACGAAATCATATCTACTCGTTCTAAAACTTATCAAAAATTAAATGTAGATATTGATGCTTTACCACTTCAAGACTTATATTCAATTATCCAAGATAACCCAGGTTTATTAAGACGTCCAATTATCTTAGATGATAAACGTTTACAAGTTGGTTATAATGAAGACGAAATTAGACGTTTTTTACCTAGAAAAGTACGTACGTTCCAATTGCAAGAAGCGCAACGTATGGTTGATTAATGTATAGATAGAGCGATTGAGCCATAAAGTAACGTTATTGTGATGTTGCTTTGTGGTTTTGTTGTATTTACCGTAACAGATAAATATATACTTACGTCAAACAAATCGGTTATTCAATTGTGAATGATTATTGACTGAATTCAAACAGCACTCTAGAGAAAGTGCTGTTTTTTGGCCTTTTATAAGGGTATATGTTATTATAAGAGACCAAATAGAAAATAGTAAAAATTAATCAAACAAATTAATTGTAATTCTTACTACGTTCTAATACAATAATGATTACTATTCATCGACTGTAAGGAGTGAGATGATATGAGAATAGAGCGAGTTGACGACACTACCGTTAAACTATTTATAACATATAGTGATATAGAAGCAAGAGGCTTTAAACGTGAAGATTTATGGACTAATCGCAAACGTGGAGAAGAATTCTTTTGGAACATGATGGAAGAAATCAATGAAGAAGAAGATTTTGTTGTTGAAGGTCCTTTATGGATTCAAGTACATGCTTTTGAAAAAGGTGTGGAAGTAACGATTTCTAAATCTAAAAACGAAGATCTTATCAATATGTCTGATGAAGACAATGATCAATTAGATCATCAAGTTAATGATTTATTATCACAAACATTTGAGCAAGATGATAGTTTAGAGGATTTATTTGAACAACGTCAACAACAAAAAGAAACGCAACAAGATCAAGAACGCAACAAACGTAAACCACAGAATACGCGTACTGTTATAGTTAGATTTAATGACTTAGAAGAAGTAATTGATTATGCTTACCATAATAATCAAAGTGCAGATGAGTTTGAAGATTTATTATATAGTCTTAATAATGTATATTACTACGCTGTTCACTTTGATGAAACAGTTGGACAAGAAACAATTAACGATAGTTACAGTCAATTACTTGAGTTCGCATATCCTACTGATAAATCAGAAGTATATTTAAACGATTACGCAAAAATTATTATGAGTCATAACGTCGCTTCACAAGTACGTCGTTATTTTCCTGATACAACTGAATAATGATGATTAAAAACTAATATAAATTATTATCAATACTGATTATGATTTGATTAGTAATATTATTTAGATACTGAGCCATAAGTTAATTGTTAACTTATGGCTTTTTGTATTAATAATTTTTTCTTAAATAAAGTTATAGTAATTTGATGACTTTCTGCGTGTAATTATATGAGGTGACGAAATGTTATACGCAAACAATGATCAAAACCAGGCCGTGTGGGCAAAAAATGCAATAAAAAGTGAAAACTATCGTTGCCCATTTTGTAAAGGAAAAGTGTTATTAAAAAAGGGGGCATACTATACACCTCATTTTGCACATGTTCGTAATGATCGTTTATATTGTCATAAAAATGAATCGCAAGCACATTCTGATTTGAAATACCGCATTGCTCAACAGCTAAAAGATTTAAATCATAAAGTTAGCATTGAACCATATGTACCACAAAGTTACCAATATCCTGATTTAATTATAGATGATGAAATTGTATTCGAAATACAATTTTCAAAAGTAACGTTAGCGTGTATTTCAAGACGCAGTAAAGCTTTACAAAATGCCGGTTATAAAGTTTATTGGATAATAAAAGATGTAAAATATAATAAAAATAATAGCGTTGTATACTTATCAAAATACGAAAGAAATTTCATTAATATTTATAATAGATTGTTATTATCATGGGATACAACACATGAAATGCTTTTTGGTTATAAAGTGATTAATTTTATTGGTGGACAACAATTTATTGCGAAAAGGTATGATATACCATTAAAGCATTTAGTTAATCAAATTCAGTTAAAGGATGTTTATCATGCTGCAACACAAACGTTAAAACTATCAAATCGTGCTATAAAACATTATTTAAGTCTATGTCGTAAGACGCATTCAGTTTTAGAGCCAAGTTTAAGTGTGATGTATAATTTAAAGCTAACTGATGAATGGGTAGGTGAATATCTAGGGATCATTTATCCAGAACAAATGTATATTAAGTCGCATCCTGTGTATTGGCAATTACAACTTATATATATGTGGCAAATGAACACATTTAATATGACACATTTTAAACAACTGCTAGAATTAAACCAATTTTATAATAATGAAATAGATAAAACACAAATAAGTTATAGCATTGTTCAAAAATTCAAACAATTCTATTATAATCATGGGTGTTATAGCGTGCAAAAATGACTATGACGTGAGAAAATTATACTAATAGACTTTATAGGAGGTTTACTAGATATTATGACACAACAATTAACAAGAGAAGAGCAAGAACGTCAATATCCAGAATATACTTGGGATTTATCTACCATCTTTGAATCTGATAATGCTTTTGAGGATGCATTTAAAGATGTTGAAAATAATATAGGTGAAGAACAACAATATGTCGGTCATTTAGCTGATAGCTCATCGACTCTATTTAATGCATTAGCATTAGAAGATGAATTAGGTTCCAAGTTGGAAAAAGTATATGTGTATGCCCATTTAAAACAAGATCAAGATACGGCGAATGATAAATACACAGGTTATGAATCTAGAGCGCATCAATTAATTATAAAATTTAGCTCAGCATGGAGTTTTTTAGTACCTGAAATTCTACAAATAGATGAAGCAACGATTCAAAGTTTTATTGATGAAAATGATGATTTGAAACGTTATAAATTTGATTTAAAATTAATTAATGAAAAGAGACCGCATGTATTAAGTGCTGATAAAGAAAGATTATTGACAGAGGCGCAAGATGCATTGTCTACACCTGACAACGTGTATGGCATGTTTAGCAATGCAGACTTAGAATTTGAAGATGCAATAGATAGTGAAGGTCAACGACACGCTTTAACACAAGGGACATTCATAAAATGTCTGGAATCAGATGATCGCGTATTACGACAATCTGCATATGAAAATTTATATAAGGCATATGGTGCTTATAACAATACACTAAGTGCGACACTAGCTGGAGAAGTTAAGAAAAACGTCTTTAATGCAAGAACACATAATTATAAAACGGCAAGAGAAGCTGCTTTGAGTAATAATCACATTCCAGAAGCTGTTTATGATAATTTAGTGAAAACAGTTCATAAATACTTACCTTTACTGCATCGGTATACTAAATTACGCAAAGAACTATTAGGCTTAGATGATATGAAAATGTATGATGTATATACACCACTTGTCAAAGACATTAAGTTTGAAATGCCTTATGAAGAGGCTAAAGATTGGATGTTGAAAGCATTACAACCAATGGGTGAAGAATATATGAAAGTTGTGGAAGAAGGTTTAAATCATCGATGGGTAGATGTCTTTGAAAATAAAGGTAAACGTTCTGGAGGATACTCATCAGGTGCTCACTTAACGAATCCGTTTATATTACTGAATTGGTCAAATACAGTTTCTGATTTATATACCTTAGTACATGAATTTGGTCATTCAGCACATAGCTACTTTAGTCGTCAAAATCAACCATCTAATTTAAGTGATTACACTATATTCGTTGCAGAAGTCGCATCAACTTGTAATGAAGCATTATTAAGTGACTATATGGATAAACATTTAGATGACAAACGCAGATTACTACTATTAAACCAAGAACTTGAACGTTTCCGTGCAACGTTATTTAGACAAACAATGTTCGCAGAGTTTGAACATAAAATCCATCAAATAGAAGAAGCTGGAGAACCATTAACTGCTAACCGTATGAATGAAGAATATGCAGATCTCAATAGAAAATATTTTGGAGATGCTGTTGAAACAGATGAAAATATTAGTAAAGAATGGTCTAGAATACCACACTTTTATATGAATTATTATGTGTATCAATATGCAACCGGATACAGTGCAGCTCAAAGTTTAAGTCATCAAATTTTAACAGAAGGTAAACCGGCTGTTGAGCGATATATTAATGAATTCTTGAAAAAAGGTAGTTCAAATTATCCTATTGAAATCTTGAAAAATGCTGGTGTAGATATGACAACACCTGAACCAATTGAACAAGCTTGCCAAGTATTCGAACAAAAATTAGACGCTTTTGAAAAGTTAATGAAAGCTTAGTATGAATGTATTCGTTTAAAATATGACAAGTTTGTGACAAAGGGTATTTATTTAATTTTAATGGTTGAAAGGTATATAACAGCGTGTTATATTATATACATGAAATTAATCACATAACAAACATACCCCTTTGTTTGAAGTGAAAAATTTCTCCCATCCCCTTTGTTTAGCGCCGTGTAATCAGACACGGCGTTTTTTTTATATCCATTTTTAAATAACTAAGAGATGTATAAGAAATTGAATAACTATTCAGATATTTCAACATATAATTTGCATTGAATTTTATATAAAATACTAATGTATATTGAAAATAATGTTTAGCAATTAGCAAATAAGAAAAAGTTGTAGAGATTCATTTTACAAAAAGCAATTGAAATATAATAACTAAAGGCAATAAAAAGCGCCAACTTCTTTAGTAATAATATAGAAGTTGGCATTTTCTTTGTTTTTATGAAATTTTGTATTATATGACGATTTGAAAATGCTTTGGGTACTAAATTTATATAAGTGCAACTTTGTTTCATCTTCCCGTAGTTAGTTAAGTGCGGAATAGGTGTTTTTTGAGTTAAAATACATCATTTATCGAAAATTTGTAACGTGTCGATCGATGAGAATTTGAGCTAAGGGTGAGGTTATAGACTTAATTCATATTCTGTGTAAGTCAGTATAATCCCAATCGATAACTTGTAAAAAAGAACTAATACATTTTGTTATGGATTAGTTCTTTGTCCAATGCTTCTTGGAATTGAAAAGTAACTTTTTTTCACAGCTTCTTTGATTGTTTGTTTCATTGATTTGAGACAAAATAGTCTCTGAATTAGTAATATTTTCAGTGTGATATTGGCAGTGATTTGGGCCGACTCCTGCGGGAAGCGCACTAGCCGAAGACTACAGGCTAAGGCAGTGCCCGCGGAAAGCGTGCACAAAAAAACTGCCAACAAAGTCGGAGACTTTGTCGACAGTCCTTTTTAACAATAAAATACATGCCACAGTATCTGTTTCAAATAAAATGAAACTTATAATTTTGAAAATAAAGCATATATTGTTGTGAATACTAGCAATATTTCAAACTTTTGACTTCCAAAATTTACCTTCTGGTGAGCTAAGTTTTTCTATTTTTTGCTGTAATGCTAATTTTTTCAGTTCTTTATTCAATAATTTTTCAGGCCATTCATAAATAGTCAGCAACTCTTCTTTGGTTACTAATTGTTGTTGGTAAATGTAAGTTTCTAAACTTGGTGGAAGTTCTTTTTCAATTGGTGAACCAATAAGTTCATTTATGATATACGTATATATATGATAAGGGTATAAGCCTTCAACTTTTAAACCTTCTTCATGTATATCTTCGTTAAAGAATACAAGGGAAGGTGCCTCTTCAATTTCCATTTCTCGAGCTATATGCAGGTCAACTTGTAAACTTTCTTTTAATGAACTCTTATGTAAGTCTTCTTTAAAGACTTCATAATCAAGTCCAGCATTACTAATACAATTATTGACCATCTCTTCAGTTATAATATCTCGTTTTGGTATTATCTCATTTTGTACAAGATGTATAAAGCGCTCAGCCCGTAATCGACCTTGGAGTTCAGCAGCTTTATAGGCAAGTGCGATATTATCTAAATTAGATGTACTTTGAGCTTGGCATTTTGTTAATACTTGTAAGGAAGGATTTAAAATATGTCTAATACTGATATATTGTTTATACTCAAGTCGTAATTTTGAAAGTATAGCAGACAATTTAAAGCACTCTTTACTGAATGGATCGAAAAAGGAATAAATTTCAATCTTACTCAAAGGTGAAAGATTTGCATCTTCACGACTATTAGCATTTATTAATTTTAATTCTTCAGCCATGTTTTTTCACCTACAATTAATTTTCGGAATTAACCATGTGATTCGCTGTTAAACGTAATCGTTCATATAAATAATCCCCGACGCCTGCAGGAAAATCTGCTTGTTGAATAGCTTTATACATATTTTCAAGCCATGCGTCACGTTCGTGCGTTGTTATTACAAATTCTAAATGTCTTTTTTTTAACATAGGATGACCATGTTCTTCTGTATACAGTTGAGGACCGCCTAAAAATTGTGTTAAGAACTGTTTTTGTTTTCTGCTTGTTTCTTCAAAATCTCCAGGAAACAAATGATTGATTCTATCATCACGTTGTACCATATAATAAAAATGGTCAATCATTTTAAATAAGGCGTCTTGTCCGATAACCTCGTAAGGTGTTTGTGTCATAGTATCACCATATCCTATTAATATAATACTAATATAACATGAATTTTTACATTTGGAAGTAATTCGACTTCTTAATATTGCGCGCAATTAACTATTGCTTAATTTATGTTTGCGATTGAAAAATCTTTGGACTTTATTGTTTGGAATTTCATGATTGATATTGAATTGATGAAGGATTGATTTAAATTGAATTAATCCTTCATCATAATCATTTACTTCATATTCAAGTTCGAAGTCTTCAAAATCCAGATATTGATTTTTATCCAAGACAAGTAAATTACCATGAATTTCTTTTTCTAAACGTTCGGTAGTCAAAGCTCCTAATACGGTTAATGCATCAATATCTACATCCATTTTTAAGAGTTGGTTTAAAATATCTTGGGGCAGGTCCTGACTTTTGATGTGTTTGTTTAGTTTTGGTTCAACCTTTGTGTCGAAATTATACTCCATCAAGCCAATTTCAGCCGGTACTTTTAATGTCATTTCGTAAGTATCATCTTTAATACGAATTCTCAAAGCTGAGTGATGTGATTTTAAATCGAAATTTCGTGTATCGATGTAATAATTGGTCTGACTAAATGGTTTTGTATCTAAAAAATAAGTGTTGTATATTGCTTGGTAATTGTCTTTAGACAATAACTGTTTAAATTCAATTTCATTATTAGTTGCCACGCGTTACACTCCTTAAATACTTATGATAATTCATTTTAAAGTACTTGTGAGTTAATTTAAATTAGATTGCATTATACGCTAAAAATTATTATATTTACGTTAAGCCAATTGATGACATGATAATAGTCATGTAACGTGTTATGTACGTCATAATTATGTTAAAATGATGAAGAATAAGGAGGAACAAGCATGCGTATTTATGTGAATGAAATTAAAGTAACAGAAGATAGTTTAAAGTGTTATACAGAACAATCTACAGAAGGCTTACAAGAAGCAGGACAAATGCTTGTTGATAGTGATAATTATAGTTTTGCATATATCTTAGATGATGGTCAGTCATATTCATATTTGATTTTTGTTCAAGAAACCTGGTCTATGTTACATGAGAATAAAAATAAGAAGATTATCATTAATGATCAATTAGAACTAAAACAATTCGACAGAGAGTTTAATTATATATTAGAAAATATTCAAGGTAATTCAAACTATGGTAAGGAGTTTGTTTCTGTTGTGGAAGATACTTTCGAATTAGAGTGAAGCGGAGTGAAGCACAATGAATCAATGGGATCAGTTTTTATCTCCATATAGACAAGCAGTTGATGAATTAAAAGTTAAATTAAAAGGGCTTAGAAAACAGTATGACGTAGAAGATAATGCTTCACCAATTGAATTTGTGACGGGTCGTGTTAAACCTATGACTAGCATTATTGATAAAGCGAATAAAAGACAAATCTCATTTGATCGATTACACGAAGAAATGTACGATATCGCAGGTTTGAGATTAATGTGTCAATTCGTAGATGATATCGATATTGTGGTAAATCTCTTGAGACAACGTCAAGATTTTAAAGTAGTAGAAGAACGCGATTATATCAACAATACAAAACAAAGTGGATATCGTTCATATCATGTTATTATCGAATATCCAATTGAAACACTTGAGGGTGAAAAATCAATTTTAGCTGAAATCCAAATCCGGACATTAGCGATGAATTTTTGGGCAACAATCGAACATACATTACGTTATAAATACGACGGAGATTATCCGCCAGAAATCCAGCACCGACTAGAACGTGCGGCTGAAGCAGCGTTTTTACTTGATGAAGAAATGTCGGAAATTAAAGAAGAAATACAAGAAGCTCAAAAATACTATTCCAAAAAACGTGCTAAAAAGCATGATAATGACTAGGAGGTGTAATCATGCGCTATACAATTTTATCTAAAGGTGATTCAAAGTCTAACGCTTTAAAGCATAAGATGATTAATCACATGAAAGATTTTGAAATGGTTGAAGATACGGAAAATCCTGAAATAGTCATATCAGTTGGTGGAGATGGTACATTATTACAGGCTTTCCATCAGTATAGCCATATGTTATCACGGTGTGCATTTGTAGGGATACATACAGGACATTTAGGGTTCTATGCAGATTGGTTGCCACATGAAGTGGAGAAATTAATTATTGAAATTAATAATTCAGAATTCCAAGTTATAGAATATCCTCTATTAGAAATCATTGTTCGTTATAACGATAATGGATATGAGACGAGATACTTGGCATTAAATGAAGCGACAATGAAAACTGAAAATGGCTCTACACTTGTTGTGGATGTGAATATAAGAGGGAACCAATTCGAACGTTTTAGAGGAGATGGACTGTGTGTATCAACACCATCAGGTTCCACTGCTTATAATAAGGCATTAGGTGGCGCATTGATACATCCTTCTTTGGAAGCAATGCAAATTGCAGAAATCGCTTCTATTAATAATAGAGTGTTCAGAACGGTTGGTTCACCATTAGTATTACCCAAACATCACACATGTCTGATTACACCAGTGAATCAAGATAAGATTTTAACGACCATAGACCATGTTAGTATAAAACATAAAAATGTTAATGCAATTCAATTTAGAGTGGCAAATGAAAAAATTAGATTTGCTAGATTTAGACCGTTTCCATTTTGGAAAAGGGTACATGATTCCTTTATTTCAAGCGGAGACGACGAATAATGCAATTTACGTATACAATTAGAGGCCCTCAAATGCTAAGAACCTTTTTACAGGAACAAGGGTATTCTAAGAATACAATTAGCGCCATTAAGCATAATGGCGCTTTAATTGTTAATGGACAAACAGAAACTGTGCGTAAACAATTACAGAAAGACGATATAGTAGAGGTACATTTAGCTCAAGAAACAGCAAGCCACAACTTGGTCCCGTTTGAGAAAACTTTAAATATTTTATATGAAGATGAATACTTATTAATTATTTCCAAAGAACCTTATCAAAATTGTGCACCATCAAGGGAACACAAACATTTTAGTTTAGCTGAACAAATTCTTGGTTATTTTAAACAATCACGACAAAACATTGTCCCACATATTGTCACTAGGATTGATCGAAACACTTCAGGTATTGTTGTGGTTGCAAAACATGGTTTTCTACATCATCTTATGTCAAACATACACATTGATAAAACGTATTTATGTGTATGCTTTGGTGAAATGGAAGCACAAGGAATTATAGATGCACCTATTGCTAGGGATCCTTCTAGTATTATTACAAGACAAGTCAATTCACATGGCAAACAAGCAATAACTAAATATAGGCGTTTAGACCATGTCAGTAATTACAGTTTATGTGAAATTGCTTTATTAACAGGTCGGACACATCAAATCCGCGTTCATTTTCAATATATAGGACATCCTATTGTGGGTGATGATTTATATGGAGGCGGACACTCGAGCTATAAACATCAGTTATTACGATGTTTTAAAATATCTTTTATGCATCCAATCTATGATAAAAAAATTGAAATACAGGATAGATATGATGCAATAGAAAATATATTTAATATGATATAATTTGAGTAACTATGGAGGTGGGACTTTTGGCAAATGAAAAAGATCAAATCGTTTTAGAAGATGAGCAAGTATATGATCAAGAAATGTTAGATAAACTACTTCATGAAAATCATATAGGTGAATTTAGAGAAGAATTCTTAGCGATGCACACATACGAACAAAGTGAATACTTTGAAGACAGCGATGAAGATATTAGACAAAAAATGTTTGAAGTATTGTCCCCTGAAGAAGTAGCGGATTTCTTCGAACAATTAGAAATTGATGAAGAAGAGTATGAAGCGCTATTCGATACCATGGATGCTACATATGCTAGCAAAGTGTTAGAAAATATGTCATACGATAATGCAGTTGACATTATGAATCAATTATCTAAGCAGAAAATTGTTAGCTTGCTGACACTAATGAACCGTGAAGATGCAAAAGAAATTAAAGCATTACTACATTACGAAGAAGATACCGCCGGTGGTATCATGACGACGGAATATATTTCTTTAAAATCAACAATGCCTGTAAAAGAAGCATTAATGCAAGTTAAAGAACAAGCGCCAGATGCTGAGACAATTTATGTCATATTTGCTGTGAATGAGCATAAACAATTAGCCGGGGTTTTATCACTAAGAGATTTAATCGTAGCAGAAAATGATGCTTATATAGAAGACATAATGAGCGAACGTGTGATCAGTGCTAACGCTGCTGATGACCAAGAAGACGTAGCGCAAAAAATGCGTGATTATGATTTTATCGCTATGCCAGTTGTCGATTATCAAGACCATTTATTAGGTATTATAACAATCGATGATATCTTAGATGTTATGGATGAAGAAGCGAGCGAGGACTACTCTCGTTTAGCCGGGGTATCTGATGTTGATGCAACAAATGATTCTGTCATTAAAACTGCTAAGAAACGTTTGCCATGGCTAATTATTTTAACGTTTTTAGGAATGATTACAGCGACAATACTTGGATCATTTGAGGATACATTAGCACAAGTATCGTTGCTAGCAGCATTTATTCCAATTATCAGTGGTATGTCTGGTAACTCTGGCACACAATCACTTGCCGTATCAGTACGTAATATTTCAACTGGTGAAATTGATGAACAAAGTAATTTCAAAGTCGCATTGAGAGAAGCGGGCAGTGGCTTTTTAAGTGGATTGATTTGTGCTATATTGTTATTTATTATTATACTGGTGCTTTATGGTCAACCAATTTTAGCTACGATTGTAGCGAGCAGTTTAACGATTGCTATGACAGTAGGTACGTTAGTGGGATCAATGATTCCATTAGTTATGAATAAATTAAATATTGACCCTGCAGTTGCAAGTGGTCCATTTATAACTACGATCAATGATATTGTGAGTATGTTGATTTACTTTGGATTAGCAACTTCATTCATGTCTTACTTATTATAGGGGGTTACATGGAATTTTTATCACTTGTTGTCGTTGTAATGGCAGCATTCCTTACACCGATACTAATCAATAGATTACGAATTACATTCTTACCTGTTGTTGTAGCAGAAATACTAATGGGTATTCTCATAGGACACTCTTTTTTAAACATAGTAGAGCGTGATGCTATGTTAAATATTTTGTCTACATTAGGTTTTATCTTCTTAATGTTTTTAAGTGGTTTAGAAATTGATTTTAAAGCATTTAAAAAAGATAAAGGATCGTCTGGAGATAAGGATAAAAGTAAAGAACCAGGCCACCTGCAATTAGCACTTACTGTATTTTTATTTATTATGATAATTTCAATTGTATTTGCTTATGCATTTAAGTGGTTTGGCTTAATTGATGATGTCTTATTAATGATTATTATCATTTCTACGATTTCATTAGGTGTTGTTGTACCGACACTAAAAGAAATGAATATTATGCGTACTACAATCGGACAATTCATATTATTAGTAGCAGTATTAGCTGACTTAGTGACAATGATATTGTTAACTGCATATGGCACACTACATGCTTCAGGTGGTGCATCACTATGGTTAATAGGCAGTTTAGTAGTATTTGCGCTTGTTTTTTATTTCTTAGGTGGCATATTTAAGAAAGCACAATTTTTACAGAAATTGATGGATGGTACCACACAGATAGGTATACGTGCTGTATTTGCATTAATCATTATGCTGGTTGCCTTAGCAGAAGGCGTTGGTGCAGAAAATATTTTAGGCGCTTTCCTAGCAGGTGTGATTGTTTCTTTATTAGGCCCAGATGAGGATATGGTGGAGAAATTAGATTCTTTTGGTTATGGTTTCTTTATACCAATATTCTTTATCATGGTTGGTGTAGATTTAAATATACCAATGTTAATAAAAGAACCTTCGTTACTACTTATTATTCCATTTTTAATACTCGCATTTGTAGTATCTAAATTAATACCAGTGTTTTACGTACGTCGATGGTTTGATATGAAAACGACAATATCTTCAGCATTCCTGTTAACATCTACTTTATCATTGGTCATTGCTTCTGCAAAAATTGCTGAAAAACTTGGAACAATATCATCGGAAATATCAGGTATTTTAATTTTAAGTGCAGTTATCACATGTGTCTTTGTACCTATCATATTTAAAAAAATGTTCCCAATGCCAGATGAGGCTACAAGACAAATTGAAGTGAGTTTAATAGGAAAAAATCAATTAACCATTCCTATTGCTCAGAATTTAACATCACAACTTTACCAAGTTTCACTTTATTATAGAAATGATTTAAGTGATAAACGTAAATTATCAGATGCGATTTCGATGATTGAAATTGCAGATTACGAAGAACCGTTATTAGATCGTCTAGGTTTATTTGAAAGAGATATCGTTGTTTGTTCTACAAATGATGATGATATTAATAGAAAAGTGGCGCTAATGGCTAAAAGACATGGTGTTAATCGAGTTATTTGTAGATTAGAGGCGAGTACGGGTGATGAAGGTCTACAAAGTGAAGGCATTGAAGTATTTAGTGGTTTTATGAGTAATAAAATACTCTTGAAAGGTTTAATAGAAACGCCCAATATGCTAAATCTTTTAAGTAATGTGGAAACATCGTTGTATGAAATTGCAATGTTAAATCATAAATATGATCAAATTCAATTACGTAATTTCCCGTTTGACGGTGATATTATATTTGTGAGAATCATTCGAAATAATGAATCAATCGTACCTCATGGTGATACACAATTACGCTATAAAGACCGTGTTATTGTAACGGGTTCTAAAGAATATGTTGATGAATTAAAACGTGAATTAGAGTTTTATTATTAACATCCATGTCTGGGATATGATTTATGTCTCAGACTGATGTAGGAATAGGCAGTAAATGAATTTCTGAAAACTATTTTGAGTTGTTAATATTAATTTAATGAGTGAAGTATTGGTAAGCATTTTAACTTTGTAACCTATAAAAAATGATAAATTCGTATATAGAATGTAATATGAATTGTTTAAACAATGAAACCAATGTTAAAATAAAGTTTGTTAGAATTGGCATCGAGCAAAGTGATAGGAATACGATTATAACTTCTCGAACCAGTTTAAAATGAAAATTTAAAAAAGGAGTTATTTTCATGTTAAATTTAGAAAATAAAACATTCGTCATTATGGGTATTGCTAATAAACGTAGTATCGGTTTTGGTGTGGCTAAAGTATTAGACAAATTAGGTGCAAATTTAGTTTTTACATATCGTAAAGATCGTAGTAAAAAAGAAATGGAAAAACTTGTAGATCAATTAGATCAACAAACAATTAGAATGTATCAAATAGATGTACAAAAAGACGAAGATGTTATCAATGGTTTCGCAAAAATTGGAGAAGAAGTAGGTAACATTGACGGTGTTTATCATTCGATTGCTTTTGCTAATATGGAAGATTTAAGAGGCCGTTTTTCAGATACATCTCGTGATGGTTTCTTATTGGCACAAGATATTAGTTCATATTCATTGACAATTGTTGCTAGAGAAGCAAAAAAAATTATGCCTGAAGGTGGTAGTATCGTTGCTACAACTTATTTAGGTGGCGAATATGCTGTACAAAACTACAATGTAATGGGCGTAGCTAAAGCTAGTTTAGAAGCAAATGTACGTTATTTAGCATTAGATTTAGGTGAAGATAATATCCGTGTCAATGCGATTTCAGCTGGTCCAATTCGTACACTGAGCGCTAAAGGTGTTGGTAGTTTTAACACAATCATGAAAGAAATTGAAGAACGTGCGCCATTAAAACGTAATGTAGACCAAGAAGAAGTAGGTAAAACTGCAGCGTACTTATTAAGTGATTTATCAAGTGGTGTTACAGGCGAAAATATCCATGTAGATAGTGGTTATCACATCGTTAAATAATTTATGACTTAAAACATAATTGAAGATTTATATATTAAAAAAGACTATTCGTTTCAACGACAGAAACGAATAGTCTTTTTGTTTTATAACGTTATTTTATTCCTTGACATCACTATTTGCTTTAGCAATGATATCTTGTCTATATCGAAAGACATTTCTGACAACTGTTTTAATTACAGCATATAATGGAACGGCTATTAAGATTAAACCGAAACCACCAAGGTTACCTGCAGCTAATATCACTACTATAATTGTTAAAGGATGAATATTAAGTGATTTACCCATTACGTTCGGTGTGATTACATTGCCTTCCAATTGTTGTGCAATCAGCGTGATAATACATACCCATATAAATGTTGAAGGGCTTTGAATAATCGCAATGACTGCAGCAGGTGCAAATGCCATCCAAGGACCTAAGAACGGTATCATATTTGCAACACAAGCAAACATAACGAGCAATAGTGTGTAGTTAAGCCCTACAATTGAATAACCAATGTATAAGATTATTCCAAGAATGATACTTACTGTTACTTGGCCTTGAATATAAGATTTAACAGTTTCATTTAAATCTTTTAATAATTCTACAGTAAAAACTTTTCTATCTCCTTTAAACAATCTTGCAATGAAAGGGATGAAACGCTCATGATCTTTTAACATATAGATTAAAAAGAACGGAACCATTATCAATAAGAAAAGCGTTGAAATAAATGATGTTAAGTATCCTAAAGAGTTAGATAGAATATCAGCAGTACTGTCGCTAATAGATTGTACCATCTTATTAATTCTATCAGTTACATCATTCGGCAATCTTTCCATTTGATCTAGTGCAAAATTGATGATGTTCTGCACTTCATGTTGTAATGCAGGTATTTGATGTACTAAGTTTTCAATTTGTTCTGCAATTAACGGAGCTAACACACCAATAACAATACTAATAATAATAATTAAGCCTATAAAGATTATAGTAATGCTGCCCCAACGTGGCACATGATTTTTTTCAAGTATTTTTTGAAAAGGTAAACAAATATAAAATAAAAAGCCACTTAATAATAATGGCAACAATACTGATTGAAGGATAATAATAAATGGTGTGAAAATACTATGTACTTCCATAATCAGTTTGATTAGTAAAAACAGGATTAATAAAGCGATACCTGTTCTAAACCATACTTTGTTAAGCATAGAACGGTTCCTCCTATAAAACTTTATTTTAATTTATAATTCAGTATATCTTAAAAAAAGATAGAACAAAAGATAAACTTGTGAAACTTTGTACTTAATGTGCATGTGAAGATTGATTGAAATTTCAGAATGATAACAAAGGGGAAACAGTAATGCGTAGTGCATTATAAGATAATATAAATATTAAATACATTAATGTTATTTATGCAAAAAATTCATAACGAAATATATATTTTGTGAAAATAATAACTTATATAATGCGTTGCGCGGAACATAATATATGTGTATAATATTAAAAAATATCATTTTCTTTAATGGTATAACAAGGGGGATACGTTATGATAGAAGGTTTTTTAACTTGGCTCTATGACATAGTATGGAGCAAACCATTAGTTTATGGTTTGTTAATCACTGGTATATTATTTTCACTATTTATGAAATTTTTCCAAGTAAGACACTTTAAAGAAATGATTCGACTTATGTTTCAAGGGGAAAAGTCACCAACAGGTATTTCAAGTTTTCAAGCAATCGCATTATCGTTAGCAGGTCGTGTAGGTACTGGTAATATTGTAGGGGTATCAACAGCGATATTTATTGGTGGACCGGGAGCCGTATTTTGGATGTGGGCAACAGCATTTTTAGGAGCGAGTAGTGCATTTATAGAATCGACATTAGGTCAGATATATAAACGTGAAGAAAAGGGACAATATAGAGGTGGACCAGCATTTTATATTGAATATGGTATAAAGGGGAAACTGGGTAAAATATATGGCTTGATCTTTGCAATCGTCACTGTGATTTCAGTCGGATTGTTATTACCAGGTGTTCAATCAAATGCTATATCTAGTTCTATGAAAAATGCATTTCAATTAAATCCATGGATTGTAGCCATATTTTTAGCAATTATTATCGGCTTAATCATTTTTGGGGGAATAAAATGGATTGCTAATGCAGCGACTGCAGTTGTACCATTTATGGCAGTATTATATATTTTAATGGCGGTCATTATTATCATACTCAATATTGAAGCGGTTCCTTCTTTATTTGCATTAATTTTCAAATCCGCATTTGGTATGGAAGCTGCTTTTGGTGGGATAGTAGGTGCAATGATTGAAATAGGTGTCAAAAGAGGTCTTTATTCAAATGAGGCTGGACAAGGTACAGGACCACATGCAGCTGCGGCAGCAGAGGTATCACACCCAGCAAAACAAGGTTTAGTGCAAGCGTTTTCAGTTTACGTTGATACTTTGTTTGTTTGTACTGCAACAGCATTAATCATCTTGCTTTCTGGTACATATAATGTAACGGATGGCGGTAACACACCAAGTGATAAAGCAAGTTTAATTAAAGATAATGGTATCTTTGTTGAAATGTCAAATGGAGATAAAGATTATTCTGGAACCGCAATGTACGCACAAGCAGGTATAGACAAAGCATTACAAGGTGGAAGTTATCATTTTGATCCATCGTTCTCTGGATTTGGATCTTATTTTATAGCAATTGCTTTGTTTTTCTTTGCCTTTACTACTATATTGGCTTATTACTATATTGCAGAAACCAATATTGCATACTTAACAAGAAACGCAAATTATAGGACTTCCTTTATATTTATCAATATAACGCGAATTGTATTAATTCTTGCCACCGTTTATGGCGCAGTGAAAACGGCAGATATTGCATGGCTAATGGGAGATTTAGGTGTAGGTATGATGGCCTGGCTTAATATCATTGCAATTTGGCTATTACACAAACCAGCTATAAGCGCATTGAAAGATTATGAATTGCAGAAAAAACGTTTAGGATCGGGTAAAAAAGCTATTTATAAACCAGACCCTGAAAAAGTACCTAATGCTGTATTTTGGCTGGAAGATTATCCTGAACGTCTAAAAAAAGAGGATATTAACGACTAAAAATAATATGTCACTTAGACAAATAAAAAGCGAGTTATTTTAAAATATTGCGTCTCTTGATACAATGTCATTAAGACTACGAGGGGGCGCATTATTTTATGGACAATTTACAAGCAGGGCGAATTAATAAGATTAATTTTTCTAGTGACATATTAGATAGAGATATTACACTATCTATTTATTTACCTAAAGATTTTACAGAACTATTTAAATACAAAGTCGTCTTTTGTTTTGATGGTTTAGACTTTTTTAGCTTTGGCAGAATACACAGAACATATGAAAAATTATGGGAAGCAAATGAAGTAGAAAGAGCAATATTTGTAGGTTTTCATTATGAAGATGTTGAAAAAAGAAGAGCAGAATTTCATCCCCAAGGAGCAAAAACAGCTTTAACTGTAAAATGTATGGCGAATGAAATTTTACCGTTTATAGATGCTCAATTCCCAACGTATAAAGTAGGCAATGGCAGAGTTATTTTAGGTGACAGCTTAGCTGGAAGTGCAGCTTTGATTACTGCATTATCTTATCCGAGAATTTTTAGCCAAGTGGGACTATTGAGTCCTCAACATGATGAAGTGATACAAACATTAATCGAACGATGTCAATTTCAAGAACAATTGACAATATGGCATACTGTTGGATTAGAAGAAAAAAACTTTGCTTTACCAACGACAGGTAAGCAAGCGGATTTTTTAACACCTAATCGCCAGCTTAAATCGATTATCGAACATAGTGATATAACTTATCATTATGCAGAGTTTGATGGTGGTCATAGATGGAAATCTTGGAAACATTTATTAGAAGATTTATTAAAATATTTTTTATCAGATAATATTTCTTTTTAATTATCTGTAGGAAATTTAGTTAAAAGTAACGAATTTTTGTGAAATTTGATATAATGTAGTTATGTTAAACAAAGGAGGAATTTAAATGATTTTAGGATTAGCATTAATTCCGTCAAAAGCGTTTCAAGATGAAGTAAATGCATACCGTAAACGTTATGATGCTCACTATGCAACGATAATGCCACACATTACGATTAAAGAGCATTTTAAAATAAACGAAGGTGATCTTGACGCTGTCAAAGAGACAATCAAATCAAGAATCGAGGGGATACCACCTATTGAAGTACACGCGACAAAGGCTTCAAACTTTGCGCCAATTACAAATGTAATTTATTTTAAAGTTGCCAAAACAGACAATTTAGAAAAATTATTTAATCAATTCAATAGTGGTGATTTTTATGGTCGTCCTGAACATCCATTTGTACCACATTTTACAATTGCACAAGGTTTAACTAGTCAAGAATTCGAAGACATTTTTGGTCAATTGAACTTAGCGGGTATTGACTATAAAGAAGCAATTGAGCAACTTTCTTTAGTTTATTACGATGAAAGTGCGGAAAAATGGAAAGTCTTAGAGAATTTTAATTTTGCATAATTTTTTTATATAAAGTTATCATTTCAATCAATGATAATATTGAAACTTTAAAAGAGTCGCTATCATTTTAGAATTTATCTAAAAACTTGATAGCGACTCTTTTGTATATTGAACATTACTAAATATAGTTAAGTGTGTGTGTGTTGTTGTTTATTTTTAACAAAATAAATACCATAAAATATTGCTAAAAATAAAAATACTAATGCTGAAAAATAAAAAGTATTATTAACAGATTTAGAGAATTCTGTGATTAAACCACCTACGAGTGGACCAATCATAGAGCCGAAACCTTGTACACTATTGAACACGCCCCAAGTCTCTTCTTGTTCATCCATGTGTATATGACTTGCCATAAAAGTATTCCATGCAGGTAACAAGATGCCGTACATTAGGCCGATAAATAATGCCAAGCCCCAAACTAATTTAATATCCGTAATAATAGATAACGCAAATATCATTAAAGTATATAAAACAAATCCACTAAAAATGATACCATACATAAATAATGTACCATTGTTGTCTATAATTTTAGATAAAAACAACATAGAAATAGCACAACCTATGCCACCAATGATAATTGCAATCGTATATTCAACTGTTGAAACGCCCACGACTTTCGTTGCATATGTAGGTAATATCGGTACTAAGGCAGTAATGGAAGCACCTTGTAATAAAATACCTGGAAACAGAATTAAATGGCGTTTAGTCACATTTACAATTTGACCTAACTGTTGTTTTACAGGTCTTGTATTATAATTAGTCAGTCTTATTTTAACGAAATAGTATAGAATCCATGCAATCAGTACGACTAATGACATCATAAAAGCGAAACGTGTTGGATGGAATTTAAAGATTAAGTTCATTCCAACCATTCCAACTAATAAACCTAGTAACCATGAGAAATAAACATAACCCATTTGTTTACCACGATTATTTTCATCAACACTTGCAAGCATAATGACCCAAATAGGACTCACGGCGATACCTAGCAATATTGCACTTGTGATTAGCACGATAGGTGATGTAGGAAACCAAATGACTAAAAACAAACTACCAAACGCTAATAAAAATCCAAGTGTCAAAACAAGCTTTGTACCTAAGCGTTTAAGTAAAAAACCTATGACAAAGTTGGTTGTTGCATCAGCAATAAAGTGAATAGAAATAGCGATAGATGTAACACCTACCGCAATAGAAGTTGCCGTTGGAAGTAATGCTAAATAACTCAACACATACATACCTCTAGCAAACTCCATTAAAAATAAAATAATCAACATAATAATAAAATTTGTACTTGAATTGTAGTTAGTATTATTTAACGAAGAGCTTTGCATATAAAGGAACCTTTCCATAAACTTCTTCATAACGTGTTGAATGGTCTAGAAGATCTAATAAATCTTTGCATAATTTATATGTTGAATATGGAATGCGTGATTCACTCATTGCTTTAGACATTTCTACTAGTGAAGTTGGATGATTTGTTAATGATGCTACTTGTTGAATAGCTTCATCAGGTGAATAAGCGATAGTGCCGTAACCTTTTTCTTCAAAATAAAGCGCGTTTTCTAACTCTTGACCAGGTGCAGGATCTAAGAAAATCATTGGAATTTGTCGGGTTAGTGCTTCAGAAATCGTGATGCCACCTGGCTTTGTAATCATCAACTGACTTGATGCCATCCATTCATTCATCTGTTTTGTATAACCTAAGATAAGTACGTTATCATAATTTTTAAATTGGCTAGATAATGTGCGTTTCAACTCTTTATTTTTACCACAAACCATGACTACTTGTGATTGTGGACTTTTAGTCAAAATATCACTAATCATTTGACCGAATCCTTTTGAAACGCCAAAAGCACCTGCGGACATAAGTATTGTAGGTTTATCTGGATTCAAATTATTTTGACGTAACCATGAAGATTGGTCAATATCTTGTTCGAATTTATCAGAAATTGGAATGCCAGTAACCTTTAATTGATGTCTTGGGATCCCTATTTCAGCAAATTCATCTTTTAATTCCTCAGTTGCCAAGTAATACCTTTGAGAATGTGGTGTAACCCAATTCTTTTGTAATCTATAATCTGTCATAACTGTGGCAATTGGGATATTCATATCAAATTGCTCAGTTAATACAGACATTACTGGCGTAGGGAAGGTCAACAATATTAAATCTGGTTTTTCTTTTAGTAATAAATTAATTAATTTATTTAATCCATAATATTTATAGAAACATTTGTCTATTTGGTCAGGTTTACTATAGTAAAAAGATTTGTACATATTTCTGAAATACTTAAAACTATTGATATACCACTTTTTACATATAGAAGTCAGAATTGGGTGAGCTTCTAAAAATAAATCATGTTCAATGACAGTTAAATTGTCTAGATTCATTTCATTGAATTGGTTTACTACGCTTTGAGTAACCTGTAAATGTCCATTACCAAAAGAACCAGTAATAATCAATATTTTTTTGTTACGAGTAACCATTTTGAGTCACCCTCCAATAGTATAAATTTAGCTCATGCTAAGTTTAACGCATTTTATTGTCATGCGAAAGAAAAAACATAATTATTAGAGATTATATCATTTTACAAACGCATAGAAAATGATTCATACTTATTTTTTAAAATTATATCACGCTAAATTTAGATTGTTCTATATGTATACCATACCACGCTTTCTATTAAAATAAGCGACCTTAAAAGAAACTAAACAAATAAAAAAGAAAATCTACACAATTAATTACATATGATTAACAAACTGAATCTAGTTTATGCTCATGATAGTTATAAAATTTTTTAAATGAAAACGAAAAATATATAATAGTAGAGAAAGAAATAATTAGCAATATTAGTTTCTATAAAATCAACTGAAAATGTGTATAATAGAAGTATTGGAAATAAAGGAGCGGTTAATGTTGAATGCAAATGAGTTGTTTAAAAAAATAAGAGTTAAACAAGTGATAGGTACATTAGATATGAATGTTAATGATATAACAACAGACTCGCGTACTGCTAAAGAAGGAAGTATATTCGTTGCTTCTAAAGGTTATACAGTCGATAGTCATAAATTTTGTCAAGATGTTGTAAATCAAGGCTGTAAAGTCATTGTAGTAAATCATGAACAATTGTTGAAAGGTGATGTAACACAAGTTATCGTTCCTGACACGTTGCGCGTTGCCAGTTTACTCGTAAATGTATTATTTAATTATCCAAGTAAACAACTAACTACATATGGTGTTACTGGAACCAATGGTAAAACATCTATAGCGACAATGATACACCATATATATAGAAAATTAGATAAAGGTAGTGCTTATTTAGGTACTAATGGTTTCCAAATTAATGAGGAAAAATCTAAAGGTACAAACACAACACCTGAAACAGTTGCGCTAACTAAAAAAATTCATGAAGCTGTAGAAAAGCAAGCACAGGCCATGACTTTAGAAGTATCAAGTCATGGTTTATCATTAGGACGTTTAAGTGGCGTTAATTTTGATGTGGCGGTATTTTCAAATTTAACGCAAGATCATTTAGACTTTCATGGCACAATGGAAGCTTATGGTCATGCTAAATCATTATTATTCAGCCAGTTAGGTGAAGATTTATCAAAAGAAAAATATGTTGTTTTAAATCAAGATGATAGATTTTCAGAATATTTAGCTTCAGTTACACCTTATGAAGTCTTTACCTATGGCATTAATGAATGTGCACAATTTATGGCTGAAAATATTAATGAGTCATTACAAGGCGTAACGTTTGATTTTAATACACCTGAAGGTACATTTCCTGTAAAGTCACCTTATGTAGGCATCTTCAACGTTTCTAATATTATGGCTGCAATGATAGCTGTTTGGGCAAAAGGTGCTACGTTAGAAGAAATTATTCAAGCCGTAGAAAACTTAGAACCTGTTGAAGGTCGACTTGAAGTTTTAGACCCCCAATTGCCAATTAATCTAATTATTGATTATGCACATACAGCAGATGGTATGGATAAACTTATAGATGCTGTGAAACCTTTTGCAAAACAAAAATTAATTTTCTTGTGCGGTATGGCTGGAGAAAGAGATATGGGCAAAACACCTGAAATGGGGCGCGTTGCTTGTAGAGCGGATTACGTTATTTTTACACCAGACAACCCAGCAAATGATGATCCTAAAAAATTAACAAGCGAACTCGCTAAGGGCGCAACACATAATAATTATATAGAATTTGAAGACCGTGCAGAGGGGATTCGTCATGCTATTGAAATTGCTAATCCTGGCGATACAGTTGTCTTAGCTTCTAAGGGACGTGAACCTTACCAAATTATGCCTGGTCATGTAAAAGTACCACATAGAGATGATTTAATCGGTTTAGAAGCAGCTTATAAAAAGTTTGGCGGTGGCCCTATTGGAAATTAGGCTTATCAGTCTGAATGATGTAACAGTCCGTAGTTATATTTATAAAAATGATAACGATGAAGTCTTGCTTTTGGCAATACCAGACTTAAATTGGTCATTAGAAATTGATACTTCGTTAAATGATGATGATATCAAGGAGGAACTTGTGATACACTTGTTTACGTTACTTGATGAGTCAACAGCAGTACAAATTGCTGATGATATTGGTCAATCGATATTTGAGAGTTAAAGGAGAGAACAAATGAGTATAAAGGAAGAAGTAGAATCCAGAAAAACTTTTGCGATTATTTCCCATCCTGATGCTGGTAAAACCACATTAACTGAAAAGTTACTATTATTTGGTGGTGCAATTAGAGAAGCAGGGACTGTAAAAGGTAAAAAAAGTGGTAAATTTGCGACAAGTGACTGGATGAAAGTTGAACAAGAACGTGGTATCTCAGTTACAAGTTCAGTGATGCAATTTGATTATGATCATTACAAAATCAACATTTTAGATACACCTGGACATGAAGATTTTTCTGAAGACACATATAGAACATTAATGGCCGTAGACAGCGCTGTAATGGTTATAGATTGTGCAAAAGGTATTGAACCGCAAACTTTAAAATTATTTAAAGTTTGTAAAATGAGAGGCATTCCTATTTTCACATTTATCAATAAATTAGATAGAGTAGGTAAAGAACCGTTTGAATTATTGGATGAAATCGAGTCTACATTGGAAATCGAAACATATCCTATGAATTGGCCAGTGGGTATGGGACAAAATTTCTTTGGTATCATTGATCGAGATACACATACGATTGAGCCTTTTAGAGATGAACAAAATGTGCTTCATTTAAATGATGATTATGAATTGGAAGAAGATCATAAAATTAAAAATGATAGCGCCTTTACGCAAGCAATCGAAGAATTAATGTTGGTAGAAGAAGCGGGAGAAACATTTGATAATGAAGCTTTGAGAAAAGGTGATTTAACACCAGTGTTCTTTGGATCAGCGCTAGCAAACTTTGGTGTACAAAATTTCTTGAATGCTTATGTTGACCATGCACCTATGCCAAGTGCTCGACAAACGAAAGAAGATATTGAAGTTACACCATATGATACAGATTTTTCAGGCTTTATTTTCAAAATTCAAGCGAATATGGACCCCAAACACAGAGATAGAATTGCATTTATGAGGGTTGTTAGTGGCGCTTTCGAACGAGGTATGGATGTTACGTTACAAAGAACTAAAAAGAAACAAAAAATAACACGTTCAACTTCATTTATGGCTGATGACAAAGAAACTGTTAATCATGCAGTCGCTGGAGATATTATAGGCTTGTATGACACGGGTAATTACCAAATTGGAGATACATTAGTAGGTGGAAACCAAAAATTCAGTTTCCAAGAATTACCACAGTTTACACCAGAATTATTTATGAAAGTTTCTGCGAAAAACGTCATGAAACAGAAACATTTCCATAAAGGGATTGAGCAGTTAGTTCAAGAAGGTGCCATTCAATACTATAAAGCATTGCATACTAATCAAATTCTTATTGGTGCAGTTGGTCAACTACAATTTGAAGTTTTTGAACATCGACTTAAAAATGAATATAATGTTGATGTCATCATGGAATCAGTTGGTCCAAAAATTGCAAGATGGATTGAAAATGAAGAAGATATTAAAGATAAAATGAGTTCTTCTCGTTCTATATTAGTTAAAGATGTTTATGATAATTACGTTTTCTTATTTGAAAATGAATTTGCAACGAGATGGTTTGAAGAAAAATTTCCAGAAATTAAATTATACAGTTTGTTATAACATGATTAATTGTGTATAATACTATATTATTAATAGAATACCTATGACTTTGTAGTCGGAGGGGAGTAACTCAACTGTTTTTAAAGAGATATATGAGATAGTAATATCATTATAAAATATCTGTTTTATATATCTTTTTAACATAGTCATTTTGTCGTCATTACGAAACGTTAAATGTTTCCGGTAAAATGGGCAGGAAAAACACTGTCGAGTGAGACCTTTGCTTATAAATGTTACAAACATACAAATTATATAAGACCGAAAGTTTAATTTACTTTAGTGAGTGTATATGATTAAAATGTGTGTAGCATTTACTTAGCTTAGGTCTCTATTTTTATGTAAAAAAACTAAAGGAGTTGTCCTAAATGGATCCGAGTTTGATTTTACCTTATTTATGGGTTCTAGTAGTACTGGTATTTTTAGAAGGTTTATTAGCAGCAGATAATGCTGTTGTTATGGCAGTTATGGTTAAACATTTGCCTCCTGAACAACGTAAAAAAGCATTGTTCTATGGACTGTTAGGTGCATTTATTTTCCGTTTTATTTCTTTATTCTTAATAAGCATTATCGCACATTTTTGGTGGATTCAAGCGCTAGGCGCAATTTACCTATTATACATGTCGATTAAAAATCTCATATCATTCTTTAAAGAAAAAGACCATCAAAAAGAGGATGGTACTGATGATCATCATTATGATGAATCGGGTGAGGAAATACATGCAAGTCCTAAAGCATTTTGGGGCACAGTATTAAAAGTAGAATTTGCTGATATAGCATTTGCGATTGATTCCATGTTAGCTGCTCTTGCTATTGCAGTAACTTTACCTACTGTTGGTATACACTTTGGTGGTATGGACCTTGGACAATTTGCAGTCATGTTCCTAGGCGGTATGCTAGGTGTGATCATCATGCGTTTTGCAGCCACTTGGTTTGTAAATCTATTGAACAAATATCCTGGTTTAGAAGGCGCTGCATTTGCGATTGTAGGTTGGGTAGGTATTAAATTAGTAATCATGGTGCTAGCACACCCTGATATTAAAATATTACCAGAACATTTCCCACACAGTGTATTATGGCAATCAATTTTCTGGACGGTTATGATTGCACTTGTAATTATCGGTTGGTTAACATCTGTTAAAAATAATAAAAAAGAACATAAATAATATATGTAAGCCTGAGTCATAAAATCTATGACTCAGGCTTTTTTGTTCTATATGTGATAAAGTTAGAATTTTTTACTAAAAGAGACTATAATCTGTAGTATGCTAACTTTATATGACAAAATAAAGCAGAAAAATTATATATGTTATGTCATAATAGAATTGTAATCAAAAGGAATAGGGGGGCTTACTGTGACGCAAAATAAAAAACATGTCATCCCAAAAGTAAAGTATGGACGTAAACGACGTGAATACTTTCATAACGAGGAACGAGAACAACGTGTGCAACAAGAACGTAAAGCTAGAAAACAGCGTGAAGAAAAAGCTGAAATACTTGCTAAAAATAATGAAGAACGTGTGAAAGAAAATTTAAGAAAAGCACGTATTGAAAAGCTAACACAAGAAGAAATTCAGCAACAACAAGCAATTGCTGCAGCGCGGAATTCCAAACATACGCAAGAAGACACACAGCACAATGAAACAACTTCAGCAAATAATATCAATCAATCGTATAATGAAAACGATGATATGGTGGAGGAAGAAAATAAAATAGATTCAAAATCAGTACACACTGAGAGCGAGACTCAAAATAACAGTACATCGTCAAATGAAGAACATGTCCCACCTAAAAAAGAACAAGAACAGAATTTTTATTCAGAAAATGCACAACAATCAAGAGTTGATTATTATTTGAATAATGATGAGCAAACTTCACAACAAAAAAGTTCTAGGGAATATTCGAATTCTAATACTGAAACTAAGCACCAAAATACGACTAACACACTTGATAAAGTTAAGGCTTTCTTTATTGAACATTGGGCCAAAATTCTAATTGTTGTGGCAGTTATTGTTTTACTGACACTCATACAAGCTATATTCAAAAATGTTGATGAAAATGGCACTTCAAATGATCATGTTTTTCATGATAATCAAAATAAAGATAAGACTTATACAACAACAATGAAAAGTGCGAACAGTGCAATTCATTCCGTAGTAACTGTTGAAAATGATACGAGTGATGATAGAACTTCTGCTGAAAAAGAGACACAAGAAGCAGGTAAAGAAAATGAATTAGGTTCAGGTGTCGTCTACAAAAAAGTGGGCGACTCTATTTTTATTATGACCAACGCACATGTGGTTGGAGATAAAAAAGAGCAAAAGATTACATATGGTAATGATGACTATTCTATTGGTAAAGTTATTGGAACGGATAAATATTCAGATATCGCTGTTGTTAAGGCTAAAGTAAAATCAGATAATAAAGTGAAACCGATTAAAATAGGTGATTCCAGTACTTTAGTACTAGGTGAACCAATCATAGTAGTAGGAAATCCTTTAGGTGTAGACTTTAAAGGAAGTATATCTGATGGTATTATTTCAGGTTTGAATAGACACATACCAGTAGATATCAATAAAGATGATCAATATGATGTATTAATGAGTGCTTTTCAAATAGATGCACCTGTAAATCCAGGTAACTCAGGTGGTGCAGTTATCGATAGAAATAGTAAGTTAGTAGGCATAGCATCATTAAAAATAGATATGGATAATGTTGAGGGTATCGCCTTTGCTATACCAGTCAATGACGCTGAAGATATTGCCAAGCAGTTAGAAGCTAAAGGTGAAGTCAAATATCCTAACACTGGCGTAAAGATTGCTAATATTGGAGATATTGATGAGGCTACAAAGCAATCTATTAATTTACCAGAAGACGTTAAAAAAGGCGTATTTATAGGTGAAGTTAAAAAAGATTCATTAGGTGAAAAATCTGGGTTGCAAAAAAATGATGTCATAGTAGAATTAGATGGTAAAGAATTAGAAGATAATCTTAGATACAGACAAATTATTTTTAATCATAAAGATGATTTAAAAACTTTACCAGCTAAAATCTATAGAGATGGTAAAGAAAAGGATATTAAGATTAAACTGAAGTAACGTTGAGGTGAAGAAACGTTGTCTATTTTCAACCAATTGTTAAAAAAATCAAGTCCTCAACAAGGGATTGTAATGTATTATATCGTGGCTATTATTGTGGCATTTTTAATGCTGAACTTGCCCTTTGTTCATAAGTCCAATGTGTCTGTAGATCCAATTGATTCATTGTTTGTTGCAGTGTCTGGTGTCAGCGTAACAGGATTAACGCCAGTTAATATTATTGATACTTACACAACCTTTGGTCAAGTTATAATCATGCTGATACTTAATTTGGGCGGGATTGGTGTTATGGCCATCGGAACCATGTTATGGGTTGTCTTAGGTAAGCATATCGGTATGCGCGAACGTCAATTGATTATGCTAGATAATAATAAACATACGATGAGTGGCACTGTGAAATTGATTCTAGATGTTGTTCGAACAATCATCATTATAGAACTTGTTGGTGCATCACTATTAGCATTTTATTTTTATAGAGATACCCCGGATATACAATATGCAATCATGCAAGGATTATTTGTATCGGTATCGGCGACGACAAATGGTGGACTTGATATAACAGGACAGTCACTTATACCTTATGCAAATGATTATTTTGTACAAACAATCGTTATGTTTTTAATTATGTTAGGTTCAATTGGTTTTCCTGTATTAATAGAAGTGAAGGCATATATAAAAAATCGAATTCCTAATTTTAGATTTTCATTATTTGCAAAAATTACAACGGTAACATATTTTGGTTTGTTTATTTTTGGTGTGATAATTATTCTATTATTTGAACATAACCAAGCTTTTCAAAATATGAGTTGGCATAAATCGTTATTTTATGCATTGTTTCAATCAGCAACCACTAGAAGTGCGGGACTTCAAACTATTGATGTAAGCGGATTTGGTGAAGGTACGAATATCGTTATGGGTATACTGATGTTTATAGGTTCATCTCCAAGTTCAGTAGGTGGTGGTATTAGAACAACGACATTTGCTATTTTAATATTATTCCTTTTAAACTTTAGTAACCAACCTGAGAAAACATCTATCAAAGCATTTAATCGTGAGATTCACATTACTGATGTTCAACGTTCATTTGCTGTATTTATCATGGCCAGTATATTAACTTTTACGAGCATGATTTTTATACTAGTTGTTGAAAATGGAAAGGTATCATTTTTACAAGCGTTTTTCGAAGTCATGTCAGCATTTGGAACATGTGGATTGTCGTTGGGTATTACTGGTGATGTGAATGATATGAGTAAAGGCGTCTTAATGTTATTGATGCTCATTGGTCGTGTTGGCTTAATCAGTTTTATCATTATGATTGGTGGACGTAGAGAACCAGATAAATTCCATTATCCTAAAGAACGCGTTCAAATTGGTTGATTGTCAAAAGTAAATCTGAACTTAATAATTTGTGAGACCACGGCGCCAGTATATCTAACAAATGATGTACTGGTGCTTTTAATTTTGAAATAAAGGGAACATATATAGCAAATCATATATGTTCATAATTATTTCAAGCTATTTTAGAAACGTGTTAGACTATGATTAATGAGGGGAGAGGCAAATGAAAAAAAGTGAAAAGATCGCAATAGACATTATTACTACTTCTGATATGCATAGTTATTTTCAAAGTGGTGAAAATAATTCAAATATTTATAGAGCAGGCTCTTATGTTAAAAGTATTAGAGAAACAAATGATCACGTTATTCTGTTAGATAGTGGTGGTAGTTTAGCAGGTTCGTTAGCAGCATTTTATTATGCAGTTGTAGCACCGTATAAGCGTCATCCAATGATAAAATTAATGAATGCCATGCAATACGATGCAAGTGGTATTAGTCCTAATGAATTTAAATTTGGACTATCATTCTTTTCGAGGGCTGTATCATTGTCGAGGTTCCCATGGTTATCCGCAAATATTGAATATAAACGTACGAAAGAACCATATTTTTCTACACCATATACAATTAAAGAAATTGAAGGTGTGAAAATCGCAATTGTGGGTTTAACTTCAGATGGTTTAATGGAGCGTGAACATTTTGAAATGGAAAATGATGTACGGATTGAAAAAACATTGCGCTCTTCTAAACGCTGGATTCGATTTATTCACGAAAGTGAAATGCCTGACTTTTTAATTGTTATATACCATGGTGGGCTTAATCAACTAAATAAAACATCAAATGAACGTGAACAAAATGTTAATGAAGCGGAAAAAATAATGCAAACTTTAGGCGTTATTGATTTATTAATCACTGGTCATCAACATCAAACATTCATTGGTAGAGATGATCAAACGCTTTATGTACAAGCTGGACAAAATGCTGAACAACTTATTCATGTGAAAATTAACTTTAAAAAGCGTACAAATTCATATGAATTAGAAAATGTCAATTCTAAAATCGTAGATTTAAATCATTATCCAGAAGACCAAGCATTATTAGATTTGACTTTTTATGATAGAAAAACAGTTTGTAATTGGAGTGAAGAAAGCATTAACGAAAATGCTTTATCAGCTGAGGTAAATGGTTTGAGTGATGTTATTACAAAACCACATCCATTTACACAGTTATTGCATGATAGTATTCGGTTAGCCTATGATTATGATATATCGTGTGTGCACTTACCAACGAGTGGCGAAGAAGGACTCAGAGGCATCATTACAAATGAAGATTTATTCAATGCTTATCCTCATCCAGATGTTCCTGTTGATTTAACAATGAAAGGTCAACAAATTCACGATATTTTAGAATATTGCTATTCACATATAGAATTTAGTGACGGCGCATTGAGTTTAACAATTGTAGATGAAACCTTATGTACATTTTGGCAAGGTGTTCATTACACCATAGATATGAATGCTGAACCTTATCACCGTGTAACATTAGAAAATATTAAATTGGATCACATGTATCGTGTAAGCATGACTGATTACTGCTATAGAAACTACAAGCAATATTTAGAGAATGCTGTTATACATGAAACTGGAGAAATTACAATGGTAGAATTAATTTCTAGAAATTTAAAAGATAATGATTACCATATCGAACAAAAACAAACATTTAACGTTATTATATGATATGACACATAAAGTTTGAATGTCATCATTAGCTATAAAAAATGTCACGAAACCAAAGAAAACGCCAATTTCTACATTGTTTCAATAGAAGTTGGCGTTTATTTTCGTGCAGAGATCATTTATGGCTAATCTCTTTTAAAATTTGGATAAAAGGGTTAATATCTTAACCCTTTTTCACATCATTCATAAGCCTGAGTTTCCGTTTCAATTTAACCGTGGAAAATTAATAGAATAACAACTGCAACAATTTGTGCTATTACAGTCGTAGCAATTCTGCGCGTATAATAATAGCTTAGTGAAAGCACAATTTGAACGATAAACACAAAGAAAACAATCCACATTTTATCTAGATAGAAAAATAAAGAAGCAGAACAAATTGCTGTTATTAATACACTTAACCACATGGGAATGTTTAATTTGAGTAGTTCTTTTTGCAATACAGTTCTCATATAGAGTTCATGACATGGTATTACAAATAATAATGTAACTAACATTTGCCATTTAAAATATACGCCTGTTCGCGTTAACTCTTTAATCAGTGCTGTATACTGAATATCTGATGAGATAACCGCTAAAATAAGCTGTACAATAATGAGCACGATACCAGTAATAATACCTATCCCTAGAGATGTTAATAATCTTTTTGATTCAATATCTCTTTGGTAAAAGATATAACTGATACCTGCGATGAGCATGATACCAGTATAAAGGTACCAGTATTCTTGCTTTTCACCCCACATTATATATAAAATAATGTGAAATACGATAAAACTTACAATAAACCAGATTAAAGCGTTTGAAATTCTATTCATATAAACTATCCTTCTTGTTCGACGATTGTATATCGTTTGTGATTGATGACAGTTTTTTCAGGCAGGTCTAGATCATTGAAGTTTTCCATAATTGTTAAATCTACAATTACAGAGTTATCATTAATTTTTTCTACGCGGCCTTTTAAACCGTCATAAAATTCCACTATATTTCCGACTTCTGCAACAGTCATATTGAATCCTCCCTAGAAATGCTAACTAGATAGTATTATACAAAAAAACTACAGACAAATAAACAAATAACCTTTAAATATACAGTTATCATTCTTTTTTTAGAAAAATTAGTATAAATCAGTTAAATGATTGGCTTTTTTAACAAAAATATTGCATAAATAAGGTAAGGGCAATAAAAGGAAAAGGAGTGCAGTAAATGAAATTTATTAGTAATAATGATATTACCGATCCAACTTTAAATTTGGCAATGGAAGAATATGTTTTAAAACACATGCCGAATGACGATAGTTATTTTCTATTTTATGTCAATCGTCCTTCAATTATTATTGGTAAAAACCAGAATACGATTGAAGAGGTTAATCAACCTTATATTGATGAACATGGTATAGATGTAGTCAGACGTATTTCTGGCGGCGGTGCCGTATATCATGATACAGGGAACCTTAATTTTAGTTTTATAACAGATGATGATGGCAATAGTTTTCACAATTTTAAAAAGTTCACTGAACCTATTGTAGAAGCATTGAAATCACTTGGCTTAGATGCTGAAATGAGTGGTCGTAACGATATTCAAGTCGGTAAAGCCAAGATTTCAGGCAATGCGATGGTCAAAGTAAAAGACAGAATGTTTAGCCATGGAACTTTAATGCTAAATAGTGAATTAAATGAAGTTCAAAATGCTTTGCGTGTGAACCCTGCAAAAATCAAATCAAAAGGCATTAAATCTGTGAGAAGTAGGGTGGCAAACATCTCAGAATTTTTAACTGAACCATTAGATATTGATACTTTTAAAGAAATTATTTTAAAAACAATATTTGGTGAGGCGACACAAGTTGAAGAATATAAACTTTCAGACGAGGATTGGGCCAACATAGAGCAATTGAGTAATGAAAAATATCGAACTTGGGAATGGAATTACGGTAGAAATCCTAAATATAATTTTGAACGAGAAGAAAAATTTGAAAAAGGTTTTGTTCAAATTAAATTGGATGTTAAAAAGGGAAGAATTGAACATGCTAAAATTTTCGGTGACTTCTTTGGCGTAGGAGACGTTACTGAATTAGAACATGCATTGGAAGGTACATTGCATGACTTTGATAGTATAGAAGAAGCTTTAGCAGATTATGATATTTATCATTACTTTGGAGATATTGATAGATATGAGTTAATCAGGTTAATGTCTTAAATAAACAATATAAAAGGTCTATTCGCTAACTATAATTAATTAGTGAATAGACCTTATTTTAAATAAATTATGACTAAATTAACCAACGAGATATGCCTCCAAATTTTTGTATTCTTCTGTATAACGTTTGAAATCATTCTCGTTTTTATTTTTAAGCGCATGATCGATGAGATTTTCTAGTTGTTGTTTACGTACATTCCTTAATGATTCATCAATAATTAATTCAATACCTAAGTCATTAATTGTAGATACAAAAGACTCTAAAGTATTGTATTTTACATGTGTATTATGTTTCATTGTCAACACAACCCCTCTATCTATATTTAAAATATATTATACAAGGTTTTGATTTTTAAATCAACGAATATTCTGACTTTTCCGAAAAAATAAGTGTAAAACGAAACTTTCAATAATTAAAAAATAGAAAAAGATTCGCAACTAAAATTTAATTGTAGAATATATAGAAATTATTTTATAATATAAGTTGATTTTAAAATGATGATAGTATATTATTTGAGTATCACCAAAACTGCAAGGAGGTTACAACTATGATACAACCGTATATTATTAAAAAAGGTGATATGACATTACAACCGTGCCATTTGCCTGTTGGCCAATATGAAGGTACACGAGTACTAAGATATAAAGAAGACGAAAGTACGATAAAAGAACGCACCCACAAAATCATTGATCGTTCTTGTAGATTTTATGGTAGTAGCTATGTTTTTAAAAAAGAGGACACAATTCGTATTACAGGCATTAGTAGCAAGCCCCCAATTTTATTTACTCCATTATTTCCCACTTATTTTTTCCCGACACATTCTGATAGAAAAACACAAAATACATGGATCAATATCCATTATGTTCAAAGTATTAGATCACTAAAAGATAAAAAATGTAGAGTGAACTTTGTTGATAATCAATCTATCGTTGTGAATATCTCAGCTCATAGCATGCAACATCAATATTTAAATGGCATTTATTATTATTATATGATGGATAGAGCAGCAAGAGTTGCCACTTTTGATCCAGAGTCTCCCATAGATTACACAAAACCTCAATTAAATATATATGAAGCACTCGCTAAATATTCTTTATTTGAAAGTAAATAGTAAAGTTTATTAAAAATATTAATGTAAAAGTAGAATATGCGGAATATTATATTAATTTAGTGTAAATGTTCTGCATATTTTTTTGTGATATGACTTGAAAATTTGTTATTAATTGATATAATAATATTTGTGCTTGATTAGAGATACTATTTATCCACAGTAGCTCAGTGGTAGAGCTATCGGCTGTTAACCGATCGGTCGTAGGTTCGAGTCCTACCTGTGGAGCCATTGGAAACGTACTCAAGTTGGCTGAAGAGGCGCCCCTGCTAAGGGTGTAGGTCGCGAGAGCGGCGCGAGGGTTCGAATCCCTCCGTTTCCGTAAAAACATAAGAGTATATCCAAATGAATATTTTGGATACAAGAAGGACGTTGATATATCAGCGTTCTTTTTATTTTGTTAAAAATAAATAAAAGCCAATCTTATTATGCATAAGTCCCACTAACTCATTTAATTGAGATAGTGGGACTTTAATTTTCTTATATTTTATGTGCAAACTTTATTTTGTTTTTTTACTAATTAAATTTCTAATTCCTCTTACAATATAACCGACAATCAGTGTTCTAAAAACACGTTTTATAATATTCATAAACTTTTACCTCCTCATCGAAACTCATACATGCTTCATACATACCTTTACCCATTTATTATCAGAGTAATGAAAATATATGAAATTTTTATGCGGTAGTTTAAAACTATTTTTCGAAAGTGATGAGCCCGTTTTCATCTGCTTTGTTAAAGAAAATTGTTAAGATACCACTAATGATAGCAATAATATAGGGAATACCAGTCCAGAAAAATATTAAGTGAATAATGCCTTGTAGTAATTGGTTTGAGTAAAATTTGTGGATGCCACACCATCCTAAAAGAAATGCAAGCACGACGTAAATGACTTTGTTTACTTTCATGTGTATAATGTCCTTTCGTTATCTAGATTCTTATTTTAATTATCTCTTAAATAGTGGAATTGAACAAACAAAACAATGTTACAAAATTTGAGTTATAAAGTTGTTATTACATCGAAATTTTAATTTGATTCATATATAATAGAATTAATAATTGCTATAAATAAAGGAGAAATAAAATGATTAGAAAAGCTAAACCTAGTGACAAAAAAGATATTGCAGAATTATGTTATCTCATTTGGAGTCAATTAGACATCGATATGGTAAAAGAAGTCGAAAAGTTTCGTTTGCTAAAAATAATGGAACAAAGTATGGTAGATGTAAAATATAGAGGGCATATTAGTAATGTATGGGTGTATGAAATTGATGGCAATGTAGCAGGATGTTTAATTGCATATCCAGGCAATAAGGAATTAGAACTGGAACAAGCGTGGCTAGACATGGATTTAGAAGCAGATATAAAATCCTATGGTACACCTATGCCTATGAAAGAGGCTAATGATGATGAATGGTATATTGAAACTGTAGCAACATTTCCTCATTACCGTGGGAATGGTGTAGCAACGAAATTGATCAAACATGTCATTGCGAACTACCCAGATGAAAAATGGAGTTTAAATTGTGATATAGATAATCTTACAGCATTACGCGTCTATGAAAAATTAGGTTTTGAAATTACGAGCGAATTTGATTTATATGGTCATATGCATTACCACTTAGTACATATTTAGCGTATATTTGTTAAAAATAAAAATCGTTCATCAAATGAATGAAGAACGATTTTGTATATATAAGCATAAAGCTTAAAATTAGTTGTTATTAAATACCACCTAATAGGGCACTTATATAGATACCTAATGCATAAAGGAAACCAAAGAAAGTATTAGTTTTTCCTGTAGCAGCCATTGCAGGCATCATTGTTTCAGGTGTGTCGTTCTTTTTAAATCTTCTAACTGCTTTGATTGGCATTGGGAATGACAATAAGGCTAGCAAGAAGAAAATTGAACCACCAGGTTTAAAGAAAGTGATGTAGATAACGAGTAAATAAGCAACGATATACATCAATGCTAAAAAGCGTACAGCATTATTTTTTCCTAATAAAATGGGTAATGTTTTTCGACCGCTTGCCTTATCTTTTGCCCAATCTCTGATATTATTGCCCATATTGATAAGTCCAATTGTAATTACGATTGGAATACTAATCCATACTGCTAAACTTTGTAAATTACCAGTTTGGATAAAGAAAGCAATTAAAATAATGATCATGCCCATAAAAATTCCGGAGAATAGTTCACCAAAAGGCGTCCAAGAAATAGGGAATGGTCCACCCGTATATAAGTAACCTACGGCCATGCATACTAACCCAATCGGTAGTAACCAGAATGAACTTTGGGAAGCGATAAATATGCCTAATATTGCTGCGATAATATAGAACGTTATGGCTAAGTTCATGACTAATTTTGGACTCATGCCATTACGCACAATTGCGCCACCGATACCTACTGAAGTATGGTCATCTAAACCTTTTTTAAAATCATAGTATTCGTTAAACATGTTAGTAGCTGCTTGGATAAGTAAACAAGCGACTAACATAGCTACGAATAAGCTAAGCTTTAGATGATCTTCACTACCTAGGAGGAATATTTTTGCAGTTGCAGTACCTACTAAAACTGGAACTACTGCAGCAGTCAAAGTGTGTGGCCGCATTAGATGCCAGTATTTTCTGACTGTTGAATATTGTTGGTATTGAGATGCCATAATAATTTACCTCGAATTCTTTTAATATAATTAATTTTTATCAAATTAATTTTAATAGAAGAAGTTATAAAGGTCAACTTACGTAAAAAATGTCTACATGAAATAAGCTGAAAAACGTACACAGATTGTGAAAAGTGGTACAATATTATAATGAGTGTAAACAGATAATGAAATGAAAGAAGTGAAATAGATGACTTTAGATGTCAAGGAAAGTGAAATTGTCGAAGCGGTGTACGAAAGTAACCAAACTTGGGTTTCTGTAGAAGCAAAATTAGATTATGAATTAGAACCTACATTATTATTTCATTTAACCGAAGATTGTGCAGGAGACCGTTTTTATTTCAAGAAAAATGACAACGAAACTTCATTCTTTGGCTATCATGCTATTACGAGATTTAAAAACGATTTTGAAAATAAACAATCTATTTTTCGTGAGTGGGAAAAGTATAAAAATGATATTGAGTTAATACATCCAAATTCTGAAAAACATCATTTGAAAATCTGTGGCGGTTTCCAATTTTCAACACACAAATCAGGTGATGAATGGCGTGAGTTTGGTATTAATCATTTTGTCTTGCCTGAAGTACTCGTCACGATGGAAGAGGGACAATCTTTTATAACGTATACTGTCGAAGCTGATAAGTTTGAGATGGATGCTTTCTTAGCAATTATTGACAAACTTACGCAAAAGGACGTTCAACCTAGTGATGAGATAGGGGAAATAAAAAGAATTGACGATATCTATAAAGACGAATGGCGTGACCTAGTTAAAGATACAATTGATATTTTAGATGAAAATAAAAAAATTGTACTTGCAAGAAAAAGACTTATTATGTTTGATAAAAACATTAACATTCCATATATATTAAATAGGGCAATGCAAGGTGAACACAATAGCTATTTATTTGTGCTTGAATCAAAGGACAGTGTCTTTTTCTCTCAGACCCCTGAGCAATTAATGGAAGTAAAAGATGATGTGCTATCAACTAAAGCAGTTGCTGGTACGATTAAAAGAACACATCGAGATGACATAGATAAGGCAAACATTGATGCATTTTTAAATGATAAAAAGAATTTAAATGAACATCATTTTGTTGTGAAAAGTATATTAAATGATATCAAGCCTTATGTAGAGCAAATAAAATTTAATAAAAAACCACAAATTTTAACGAACGATCATTTATACCATTTATATACAAAAATTGAAGGGCATTTAATCCAGAATTCATATATTGGATTATTGGATAATCTTCATCCTACACCAGCATTAGGTGGTTATCCTAAAGAAGAAGCTATTTCTTATATTGAAAACAATGAGTTTGGTACTCGAGGTCTATATGGCGCTCCAGTAGGTTATATTGATATGTATGATAACTGTGAGTTTATCGTAGCGATTCGATCTATGTTAATTAAAAAGAATCAAGCTACTTTGTTTGCTGGGTGCGGTATTGTACAAAATTCTGATGCTGATAGTGAAGTAGAAGAAACTGCTGTTAAATTCAATCCGATGATGAAAGCTTTAGGAGTAGAGAAATATGAATAATTACACAGACGCTTTAACAAAACAAGTTTTTACATTAGTCTCAGAACTATATGCATATGGCATAAGAGAAGTAGTAATAAGCCCTGGTTCACGTTCAACGCCTTTAGCTATTGCTATAGAGGCACATCCTAAACTAAAATCTTGGATTCATCCAGATGAACGTAGTGCTGCTTTTTTTGCAATGGGATTAATGAAAGGCAGTGAAAGACCAGTTGCAATTTTATGTACATCAGGTACTGCGGCTGCCAATTATACACCTGCGATTGCAGAAAGTAATTTAAGTCATTTACCATTGGTCGTTTTGACGAGTGATAGACCACATGAATTAAGGGAAATAGGTGCACCTCAAGCGATAAATCAAACAAATATGTTTGAGAACTATGTTCAATATCAATTTGATTTTCCAATAGCGGATGCTGATGAAGAACAAGATTATTTGTTAGACACTATAAATTTTCAAATGCAAAAAGCAAGTCAATATTTTTATGGACCACATCGTGGGCCAATACATTTGAATTTACCATTTAGGGAGCCTTTAACTCCGAACTTAGAAAAAGTAGAATGGTTAAGTTCAGATAGTAAGATATTGCCACATTATCAAAAGACAGCAAGTTTGAATGAAATCAAAGCGATTATGCAAAAACGCAAAGGACTAATTGTTGTAGGTGATATGCAACATCAAGATGTCGATCAAATACTTACTTTTGCGACGATCCATGACATGCCTATATTAGCAGATCCTTTGAGCCAATTACGTAAAGAACATCATCCTAATGTAGTGACAACTTATGATTTATTGTATAGATCGGGGTTATCTATAAATGCTGATTTTATTATTCGCGTAGGTAAACCAGTGATTTCTAAAAAAGTAAATCAATGGTTAAAAGCCACAGAAGCTTTTCAAATATTAGTGCAAAATAATGATCAACCAGATGCATTTCCAAAGGTACCACATGTATCTTACGAAATGTCGGCCAATGATTTCTTTAGACAACTTTCTGAAATTCCTACTGTAGAACGTAAAAATTGGTTAGAAAAATGGCAATCATTAGAAAAACAAGCACATATTCAAATCAAAGACTATTTGAGAACTGCTACAGATGAATCAGCTTTTGTAGCGAATGTATTAGATAAATTAACGAAAGAAGATGCGCTGTTTGTTAGCAATAGTATGCCAATCCGTGATGTCGATAATTTATTTGTAGATTGTGAAGCAGAGGTTTATGCTAATAGAGGAGCTAATGGCATAGATGGTGTTATTTCTACTGCGATAGGAATGGCGGCACATAAACGCGTAACATTATTAATAGGTGATTTAGCATTCTATCATGATATGAATGGTCTGCTCATGTCAAAATTAAATAATATCAACTTAAATATCATACTCTTAAATAATGATGGTGGCGGAATTTTTTCCTTTCTACCACAAAAGTCGTCAGCTGATATTTATTTTGAAAGACTTTTTGGTACACCGACAGGATTAAACTTTGAACATGCTGCATTACTTTATGATTTCTCTTACAGATGTTTTGAAACAATTGAGACTTTTAAATATGCTGAGCTATCAAAACTTGGTGCGCATATATATGAAATCATTACAAACCGTGATGAGAATTTAAATCAACACCAAAATCTCTATACGAAATTGAGTGATATTATCGATGTTACATTATAAATTTCATCAAACTACAAATAACTCAAAAGATTTGCTCGTATTATTGCATGGATTTATAAGTGATCAATCGACATTTGATGAACATATCAAAACGTTCACAGATGAAATAAATGTATTAACTATTGACTTGCCAGGTCATGGGCTTGATCAATCAAGTGAAAATCATACTTGGAATTTTGAATTTATTTGCGAATCATTAGATGATACATTAACTTCATTTAAGTCATCATATCGTATTTTTTTACATGGTTATTCTATGGGTGGTAGAATTGCTTTATATTACGTACTCCATGGAAAACATCACTTAGATGGTTTAATATTGGAAAGTAGTTCTCCAGGTATTGCAGATGAAGACGATCGCATAGAAAGAATACAAATTGATCAAGCGCGTGCAAAAGTTTTAGAAATAGCTGGATTAGAAGTTTTTGTAAATGATTGGGAAAAATTACCTTTATTTCAAAGTCAGTATGGTTTAAGTACAGAAATAAAACAAAAAATTCGTCGAATGCGATTGCAACAAAACCCTATACGATTAGCAAAAGCTTTAAGAGACTATGGCACAGGCCATATGCCCAATTTATGGCCCGAAATAGCAAACATTACAGTTCCAACGTGTATAATTGTAGGAAGTTTAGATGAAAAATTTATAAAAACTGCTTATAATATGTGCGATTTAATACCAGAAACGAGCTTATATGAAGTTGATGGTAGTGGTCATACTGTACATGTGGAAGAAATGACAGAATTTGATAAAATAGTGTTAGGTTTTATTTTTAAGGAGGAGCAAAATGACTAGACAATGGGAAACAATTAAAGAATATAAAGAGATTAAGTACGAATTTTATAATGGTATAGCAAAAGTAACTATCAATAGACCTGAAGTTCGTAATGCATTTACACCAAATACTGTACAAGAAATGATAGATGCTTTTACAAGAGCTAGAGATGATCAACGTATTTCAGTTATTGTCTTAACAGGTGAAGGTGAAAAGGCATTCTGTTCAGGTGGAGACCAAAAAGTACGTGGCCATGGTGGTTATGTTGGTGATGACCAAATTCCGCGTCTTAATGTGTTGGATTTACAAAGACTTATACGTATTATTCCAAAACCAGTAATTGCGATGGTTAGAGGATATGCCATCGGTGGAGGAAATGTCTTGAATGTTGTGTGTGACTTAACAATCGCCGCAGATAATGCAATATTTGGTCAAACAGGACCAAAAGTAGGATCATTTGATGCTGGTTATGGTTCAGGATATTTAGCTCGCATTGTAGGACATAAAAAAGCACGTGAAATTTGGTATTTATGCCGTCAATATAATGCACAAGAAGCTTTAGATATGGGCTTAGTAAATACCGTTGTACCTTTAGCTGATATAGAGGATGAAACAGTAAAATGGTGTGAAGAAATCATGCAACATTCTCCAACAGCATTAAGATTCTTAAAAGCGGCAATGAATGCTGATACTGACGGATTAGCAGGATTACAACAAATGGCGGGCGATGCTACGCTATTGTATTATACAACTGATGAAGCTAAAGAAGGTAGAGATGCGTTTAAGGAAAAACGTAACCCTGATTTTGATCAATTCCCTAAATTCCCGTAAGCAAAATTGCTTAAAAGCAATACATTAATAAATTAGTGTGTTGTGACTATAAGTTATGAGGCTAAGCTAAAAAAAATCGTTAATTTCTATTAGATAATATAGAAATTAACGATTTTTTTATACAATTTTATAGCCATTTATTCACTATTTTATACTTAGTCGTAAGTATTAGGATCAAAAAAAGTGTTCAAGCTCATAAATCCAATATTTATAAAATATACATTTCATTAAGGAAAAAAGTTGAAATATAATATGAAAATATAGTTTTTAAATTTATTATTAAAAAGCAATTGTAAAACATGTAAATTGAGTGAAATTCGTTTTCAGAATATTCTATTGACTAATACTAGTAATGTTAAATTTTTAAACATTTTGTTATTATATTTGACCAAAAATAAAATTTCTATTAATATAATAAAAAAGGGCAGAGGAGAGTAATGAATGGCACAATATAAAAATAAAGACCTTATGCAGGATATGTGTTTTCTGTTTTATGTTTCTAGTAAAGAGATAGTAAATAAATTTAATAAACATCTAAAGCAGTATGATATTAGCTTTCCCAATTATGTGGTGATGTTATATATTGAAAATTCGAAACCTGTATTTATAAAAACCTTATGCGATCAATTATATTTAGATTCTGGTACAATAAGCCCAATTATTAAAAGACTCGAAAAAAAAGGATTAATTGAACGTATGAGAACAGAAGAGGATGAGCGTAGAGTTAAAGTCCAATTGACAAAAAAGGGTAGTGGGTTAAAAGAGAAATTTGAACAAATTTCAGATGAAGTTTTAACACAGTTTAATATGAGTTCGGAAGATATAGATATATATTATAAATTAATGAAAAAGTTTGCTGAAAAAAACATCTATCAATAAAACGTATATATCTGAAAAATAAATCATAATATAAAAGAAGCCCGTAAATGAATTTTCTTTGAAATTCATTTACGAGCCTCTTTTATATCGTATTTCCTAAAACATAGATGTTTTTCCAGAAATTCACCTCTGTCTAAATATATAGACATTTACCAGTAAAGTTCTCCTCATACGCCTCCTTACAACGAATCACTTTAAATACAAGTATTTTTAATCACTATAATGACTGACTGTATGTTACAGTTCATCAATTTTTATGCTGAAGTCTGATGTTGGATGTTAATACGCATAAAACAACATGTATGTATTCAATTAGGTTTTAGGCTCAAATATTGAATACATATATAGCCATAGTTAAAATTGATAAAAATATTTAAACTACAAATTAACATATTGTTATTCATAGTGTTCTTTTATATAAAGCTCTAATCTTCTCATAGCCTCTTTTAAAGCATCAAGTTCATAGGCGTAAGAAATACGCACATGGCCTTTACCGATATCTGTAAAAGCAGAACCTGGTACCATTGCAACATGTGCTTTTTCAAGTACATCTACGCAAAAATCAAAATCATTTTCAGTGAAATTTTCAATACTTGGGAAGATATAAAAAGCACCTTCTGGTTTAGCGTCGAGTTTAAAACCTAAAGCTTGAAGTTTTGTGATTAAAAAATCTCGTCTTTCAATATATGCTTTGTTCATATAATGAGGCGCGTCTAATCCTTCGTTTAACGCTGCTATACAAGCAATTTGAGCAGGTACATTTGCGCAAATACAATTATAAGCATGCATATATGTTAACTTTTCAATTAAATATTCAGGACCTATTAAAAAACCAATACGAATACCAGTAGCAGAATGAGATTTACTTAATCCACTTACAAGCAATAATTGATCACGGATTGATTCAAATTCAGCAAAAGAACAGTGTTTATTACTAAACGTATTCTCTGCATAAATTTCATCACTAATGATAAAGATTTCTTCGTTTTTTAACACTTCTGTAAGTGCATGAACTTCATCATAAGTTAAAATGACACCAGTAGGGTTAGTAGGATAATTTAAAAGAATTGCTTTTGTTTTTGGTGATATATTTTGCTTGATTGCTTCAGGCGTTATTTTGAAATCTGATTTTGTAGTGTCGATATATACCGGAATTCCACCAAGTGTTTTAATTAATGGGATATAACCGGCATAAATAGGACTAGGGATCAATATTTCATCACCTGGGTTAATTATGCTTCTTAAAGCTGTGTCTAGTGCTTCACTAGCACCATTTGTAATAATGATTTCATCAGAACTATAATGAAAACCATAACGTTGTTTAAAGTAATGACCGACTGCATTACGTGTTTCAAGTAATCCTTTGTTATGGGAATATTTCGTTTGGTTTTCTTTTATTGCATTAATATATGCGTTTTTTACGACATCAGGCATAGGGAAATCTGGTTGTCCGATTGTTAAATTGATACAATCATCAATATCTTTAATTTTATTTGAAAATTGCCTAATACTTGGTGCCGTTAAAAATTTAGAATTGTCGTTTAAAGATAGCTTCATTGTTTTTCACCTCAAAATAAAAATACCGATCTGTAGATAAATAAGTATGACTAGCTTTTAATATCAAATTACTACTATCATAACATATTTGAAACAACTACAAATCGGTTGAATATCGTATTAATCTTTAAAATTGGCAGGGGATTGCAAGTTTATGACTGGATTGGTCCACTTAGATATAAATCTTGTTGATAATACATATACAATAATACTTGTGAGTAAGATTAGATAGATATAAGTCATTATAGAGATCTGATCTTTAAATGGATAAATATCAAAACCACGTATAATACCAATTACAATGCCGTGTAGTAAATATACATACATAGTGCGACGACCAATGTATGTGAAAAATCTTTCTTTTTCAGGTACTAAATTAAGGAAAGAAAACATTGTAATTAAAATAATAAAGTATAATAGTAATCGTTTAATTGGACTATATAAATCTTGTTTACCTTCCAGTGACATATACGGTGAATCACCTAAAAGCCAATCAGCGTTTATAGGATGTAAAGTATAAATGATATAAAAAAGGAGTAGGATGCTGACAGCGATCGGCATGAATTTTTTACTTCTTAATAAACGTGTATGTTCACTAGTAAATAAATAACCTAAATAAAAAATAGGGAAGAACATGATTGTTCTTGAAAAACTTAAATAATTGTCAATATCATCTGAATAACCTGCAAATAAAGAAATAATGATGGATATTGGTAATACAAAATATGGTTTATAATCTTTGACTATAACTAATATGACATGGAAGAAGAATAATGTAAGTAAAAACCATAATGCAAATACAGGGTCAAATGGATCAAATTTAACACTGTCTTCTTTTCCTGTGAAATAGTAGTAAAAGGTAAAAAAGCCAAAGAAAATAAAATAAGGTACCAATAATTTTTTTGAAACTTTTTCTAGATAACCAGCCTTGCCTGCTTTTTTAGCAAAATAACCTGAGATGAACAAAAAGCATGGCATATGGAAACTATATATAGTTAAATAAAGTGACGAAAGATATTTACTTTCTTCAGTATATGGTTGTAATAAATGACCAAATACAACAAGAAATATTAATATCATTCTCGCATTGTCGAAGAAATAATCTCTTTCTTTTATCTGTGTCATGTAGTTGCTCCTTTTTTAATGCAGGTAAAAATTTATAATCACTGTTTCTAATTTATTATAAAACATATGACAAATGCAACAAAACCGACTGTTTTGTAGATTATTATTGTATATTATGCGGAATAACATTATAATATTAGAAAATAAAATAATAAATTTAAATGCTATTAAACATTTTAATTAAAGTAGTGGAGATGAAACAACATGTATAAACAACTAGAACAATTAATTACACTTACAAGTAATGATTTAAATTTAGTCAGTAGAAGGTTCGGCCAACGTACAGATTTAACTTCCGAACAGTTAGAAATGTTAAGGATTTTGTATCATTATAATGTGCTATCGCAGTACGATTTAACAATGAAAATTAATAAAGAACAGTCTATAGTGTCTAGGTGGATCAAAAAGTTATGCCAAATGGGCTATATTACCAGCAAACAGTCAAATAAAGATTTAAGGTGTAAAGATTTAATGATTACAGAAAAAACGAAAGCCCTTGTCCAGCAAATTAACGAAGTTAGGGTAGCTTTGATTGAAGCAAGATGTCAAAATTTAACATCAAATGATATTGAAAACTTAAATTACTTATTAAATAAATTAAACAACCATCATAATTATATAAAATAGACGATAAACAATCGCTAAAATTTCTAGCAGCATCTGATAATAAAAATTAAAAATGACTGCAACAAAATTTTTATGATTAAAATATAGAACTAATCCTTATGAATAAGGATTAGTTCTTTTTAATGTTATAAAGCTCAAATTAATCAAAACGTTTAGAAACAGAAAGTTAAAATTCATATTTAATAATTGAAAAAGAGTTTGCATTACCCAAAAGAAGTTATTGTTATAGTTTTAAAGGTTTCTAAAATAATTTGGAAAATCCGTGTTGCTATAAAATAAACAAAGCAATGTGACTAATAAACAGAACTATAGGCTCTAGTTAGTAATAGAATTCCTAAATTGTATTACATTATATAAAAAATAAACCTTAGGTAAAATATCACCTAAGGTTTATCTATGTTTTTAAATATACATAATTATGGTTTATTGTTATTTATATGTGTTTATATCAAAATATTTACCTAATTTATTCATAGAATCATAGAACCCTTTAATACGTGTAGCATTATGAGATGCCCATGCTACATCAGTTGCATATTGATGTACGCCTGGATTATCAGGGTTCCAACGCATTTTATATAAAGTGTTTTGCCCTTGATTGATGTATGAATTAGCGATGAATTTAGCACCACCGACAATTGCTTTTTTAACAGTATCCCAACCATTATTTTTAGCGGTAGCAAAACCTTGTTTTACAGGATCTTTATCAACGGCTCCAATACCGAACATATTGTAATATTTTTTAGCACCATTAGTAACAACTTTATTATTTACTACGTCGCCACCATTAGCAAGCTTAGAAGTACCGTTTCCAGTTTCAAGTAGAGCATGAGAAACTAAGTAAACTTCATTGATATTATAAGTTTTTGCAGCTTCACTAAATGCTTCACCTTGACCTTCTAATATACCTTTACCAACTAGTAATTTATCTAAATCAGTACCAGAAATATTTTGAGATTTATCTAGGCGTAAGAATTGGTATTTTTGGGTTGGATCTTTAGCAAGTTTACTACTATTCATAGCATTTTTAATCTCACTCGCTGTTGCATCTTCCCATTTTCCAGGTGTACGTTGAATTTGAGGTTTGAATTTCATACCATGTTGTAACGCGACAGCCTGATCTAAAGTAAGATTAGATTTATAATATTTTACTAGTTCTTTACGCAAATCACTTTCTTTAATCCAAACAATTTTACCGTTTGATAACTTACCATGATACCAAGTTACACCATTAATGATTTGTTTTTCAAAAACAGTAAAGATGCTTTCATGGAAACCTTTCAATGATCCAGCTGATTTTGTAGCGTTAGGATTCAAGTAATAATTACCGCTTGCATTGTAAATAACATAGTCGAATTTTTGTGGTGTGACAGCTGATTGTGTTTGAGTTTTATTTAAATCTTTAGCTGAAATCCATCCAGTTTTATTATTTACATTTCCATATAGATACTCATCTTTATCAACAAACACAGATTTTGATGCGTTAAATTTACTATTCTTAATATTATTTTGAGTATCTAATTGCTGAGCTTTTGTACCCCATGGAATTGCATATAAACCATTGTTCGTTGCTTTTACAGTATATTGTCCAGTTTTAGCTTTTGTTTTGCTTAAGTCACGCGTATTTATATCTTTAGTATTAACCCAACCAATAGGTGTATTTTGTTTAGTATTTTGAATTAACACGTAAGTGTTATTACCTTGCGTACGTTGTTTAGTTACCGTATACGTACGGCCAGCAAATTTCGAAGCATTTTTACCTTTTTTATCATAAACAGTTGTTTTAATACCAGAATTATTTGTATTTAATTGTCCGATTTTACTAACTGATGTCGTTGGTGTAGCAGTAGCTTTTGTAACTGCTTCCTTAACAGTGATATCACCTGTTTGCATCCAACCCAAGTTAGTATTTGTTTTATTATCTGTAATTAAATAAAATGAATTATTTCCTAATGTAGCTTTTTTGCTTAATTTATAAGTTTTACCATTTACATAAGATTTTTGAATACCTTTTTTATCATATACAGATGTATAAACACCATGATTTGTCTTAGCCACTGTACCTTGTTGACTTGTAAGTGTATTGACAGTTAAATGATTATTTGTAGTAGGGGAAGTAGCTGTTTTGCTTGTCGAAGTTAATTTACTTAAGCTTACCCAACCAGATAAATTATTTACTGTGCCATAAACATAATTTGTTTTGCCAATTTGCTGTTGTTTTGATGCTTTGAATGTTTGACTAGAACTACCTGAAACTGTGCCTGCTTTTTGAGAACTAGTGCCCCAAGGTACAGTATAAACAACTTCACCAGGTTTGATTTTATAGGATTGGTTGTTTTTAACAACGGACTTAGCAGAGTTATAACGTACATCATTTTGATGTACCCATCCTATTAAATCACCTTTATTATAATCAGAAACTAAATAAAAGTTTTTGTTTCCTAAAGTGGCTGATTTTGTAACTTTTAAAGTTTGATTTGTTTTACTTGTTTTCTTACCATTTTGATCATAAACAGTGGTATATAAACCATCATTACTTGTATTTATACGACCAACACCGTTGTTAGTTGATACTGTTAATTTACCAGTATTAGTAGATGGTTTTGTAGTAGAACCATTTGATTCGTTCTTGCTTCCACTTGTACTTCCAGATGAAGTGGTACCCCAAGCAGCAGCTTTACCTGTTTTAATTAAATATTTTTCATAAATTAAATCATAAAGTTCATCATAACTATAATTATGGTTAGCTAAATAACCATGAGGGTCGATATGATCTGATCCACCTAAATAATTACTTACAGATTTATGCGTCCAAACAGTTCCAACACCATCGTACTCAGCGCTATCAGGAGCAAGTCCATAATATTGTAGGTTTGTAGCTGCATAGTCTGCGTAGTTATTGATTGAACGCGCAAATGAATCATAGTCATGTGTATGGACTAATTCTACATGAATAAAGCGATCGTTTGCAGCTGGGCCAGCTCCCCATGCTAAATAATCTGTATTAGCTGTTTCAATTATACGATTACCATCTACATATGCATGTACAAATGCGCTATTATAATTATTTTTCATGTAATTAATTTCACCAGTAATTGTTGAATTATCGTTTGCAGTATCATGCATAACGATACCTTCAGGTTTACCATAACGATATTGATATTTTGGTAAATAACTTGCGATATCTTGTTCATAGTTAGGAGCTTTGAAGTTGTTTTTACGAATATAATTATTTATTGATGAATTTACTTTTGGCGTATATTTAGGTAATGAACTTTTAGTTGTAGATTCTTTAGTGACAGCTGATCTTGTAGCTATAGTAGGAGTACTAACTGATCTAGCCATTCTTAATTTTGGTGTTGCATCACTTTTATAAATTTGACCCGTTTTAGCTGAAGTATTTATATCTGAATCTAAAGTATTAACCTTTTTAGTTTGTGCTTCTTTGTCAGACTCATTTGTAGTAGTTGAATCGTCAGAGCTTACCTCTGTATTAGAAACTTCTGAATCATTATCATTTTGAGCAACATTAGTGCTGTCATCTTTATCATCTGCAACGTTAGTGTTATTATCTTTGTCTTCAGTCTCGTTAGAAGCATTATGAGTTTCATTATCAGTATCAGAAGTTGAATCGTCAGAGCTTACCTCTGTATTAGAAACTTCTGAATCATTATCGTTTTGAGTAACATTAGTGCTGTCATCTTTATCATCTGCAACGTTAGTGTTATCGTCTTTGTCTTCAGTCTCGTTAGAAGCATTATGAGTTTCATTATCAGTATCAGAAGTTGAATCGTCAGAACTTACCTCTGTATTAGAAACTTCTGAATCATTGTCGTTTTGAGTAACATTAGTGCTGTCATCTTTATCATCTGCAACGTTAGTGTTGTCGTCTTTGTCTTCAGTCTCGTTAGAGGCATTATGAGTTTCGTTTTCAGCATCAGAAGTTGAATCGTCAGAACTTACCTCTGTATTAGAAGTCACTGAATCATTATCATTTTGAGCAACATTAGTGCTGTCATCTTTATCATCTGCAACGTTAGTGTTATTGTCTTTGTCTTCAGTCTCGTTAGAAACATTATGAGTTTCGTTTTCAGCATCAGAAGTTGAATCGTCAGAACTTACCTCTGTATTAGAAGTCACTGAATCATTATCATTTTGAGCAACATTAGTGCTATCATCTTTATCATCTGCAACGTTAGTGTTATTGTCTTTGTCTTCAGTCTCGTTAGAAGCATTATGAGTTTCATTTTCAGTATCAGAAGTTGAATCGTCAGAGCTTACCTCTGTATTAGAAACTTCTGAATCATTATCATTTTGAGCAACATTATTGCTATCATCTTTATCATCTGCAACGTTAGAAGCATCATTATTTATATTTTGCGAATCAGAAGTTGGTTGTTCAGAATTTACCTCTGTATTAGAAACTTCTGAATCATTATCGTTTTGAGCAACGTTAGTGTTGTCGTCTGTATCTTCAGAACTGTTAGACGCAACATGATTTTCATTTTCGGAATTAGAAGAAGGTGCCTCTGTATTAGAAACATCTGAAGTATCGTCATTTTGAACAACATTAGCATTATCATCTGTATTACCTGTAACGCTAGAAGCATCATTACTTTCATCTTGAGCACTTTCATTTTGAGCGTCAGTTGCTAATTGTTCAGTATGAGTCTCTGTGTAATTATTGACGTTAGAATTATTTTGGTCTTCTTGATTCTGAGTAAGATATGTATTTTGACTTGATGTGTCTTTATTAAGTTCATCTAACTGTGCATCATAATTTTCAGGTTCATCAGATTTAAGCTCTTGCACTTGACTTGGATCATTGTATGTTTGTGTTCCTGAAATATTTGTCGTTGGTTTACTTACTTCAGATTTTATTTCTTCGCTTTGTTTTAAGGTATTTTCATCATTTAACACATTTTTATTTGATTTCTGATCTTGTGTACTATCAGCTGCATGTGCATAATGGGTTGTCAAAGCTGTACCTGCTAATGTCAATGCAACTATTGAAGGTACCTTATAATTCAACTTTTTATTAGTCATTTAACTGCCCCTTTTATTATTAATATTTAATACCATTATAATACGAAGATAGTTTAATTGAATTGATTTCATAGATTTGTAATATAAAATTAATCTTATTAAGACACTATAAAAGAAGATATAATTTAAAAAAAGGCGGAAATACGCCTAATTTTAAATATATTAAAATATTACACTCTTTAGAATATTACATTGTAAAGATGTACATTAAATACAACTTTATTAAATACTTTAGCTTAAATTGTTTTATTCATTAAAATATGTTCAATATTTTCCTCTAAAAAAATATCACCTGAAGATTTATAACCTAAGGATTCATAAAAGCGTTGCGCATGACATTGGGCATTAAGCGATAACGTTTGATATCCACGATTTTTAGCTGCTTCTTCAATAAAAAGCATTAATGCTTTGCCATAACCTGACTTTCTGTGTGTCGGTAAAATTGCTACACGCTCAATTTTCGCTCCATTTTGATAGGGTCTAAATCTTCCAGTAGCAAAAGGGGAGTGCTGTTCATCATAACCAATAACATGAGTGGCGGATGATTCAAATTGGTCTATTTCATTTTCAACTGGCACACCTTGTTCACGAACAAAAACTGCTTTTCTAATTTCATATGCATCATCTAACATTTCGGATGTAGTAACTACTTCGAACATGATAAAACCTCACTTTTTTAAATATAATAAAACTACCCTATCACAATTATAATGTAATAGGGTAGTTATTTAATGAATTATTGAGCTTCTTGACGTACTAATGCAGTATATTGCCAAAAAATTCTCATTTGTGCAATATTCCAATTGTTCATGCCCATGGTAAAACCGGATGGTCTAAATAAATTAACATCTGTTACTTCAAGCGCTGCTGCAATTAAATATTGTAGCGGTACACTGAGTTCTTTCATTGTTTCAGTTATTCCATTTTGATCATAAACCCAAGAAAAAGGTAGTTCTGATTCAAAAACATCAACTTTATCAAAAATTTCAGGTAGGGCTACGATATAACATGCGCCATCTACAACAGGATTGGTTTCACTATCCTTGTAGTAGATTCGTAAAGCTTCATAGTTTTCACGATGTGCGTGATTAACATAGAAAAATTCATTTCTAAAAAGTGCCATATCCTTACTATGGATTAATTGCTGTTCTAAAACGTTAAACATACCGTTTATATTTGCTAATTTTTCATATGTTTTTCGTGACATGTCGCGATCTCCTCTCTACAGCCTAATATAAATTTGTTTGTAATTCTTGCGTGTTTTGTTGTTGGTTTGGATCCTGTTGCTGTTGATTAGGATCTATTTGTTGGTTTGAATCAGGTTGTTGATATGAATCGTTTGGTTGCTGTGTCGTTTGATTATTATCTTGTTGATTCATATTATCTTGTTGGTTTTCATTTGTTGAATTTGTGCCTTGTGAATTTGAATTATTTTGTTCTGATTGTGAATTTGAATTGTCTTCATCTTGTTCAGAGCTATCTTTTTGATTTTTACGTAATAAGCTACTGTCAATTTCAGTTTGTGGTACGAGTGTACCATAAAAGTCGATAACACGTTTATTCAAGAAATCGTCTGTATCCTTAATTTTAGGTAAATTTAAATCGCTGCGCAAAAGGTTTGCAGTATCTTTTATATTTTTAATATTAGGATTATAGTAATAAACACCATTCAAATAATCATCTTGACCTTCTAGTTGTTTACTTTTAATTTCAACATCATCTTTTAAGTAAGAAGTGGCTAATGCTTTTACTTCTTTATAACTTAAATTATGTTTAGCATTTTTTCCTACTATTTCAATTACATCATCTAATTTACTGAAAGAATCTGCCTTTTGAGCTTTAATAAATAGCTTTTTGATTAAATCCATCTGTCTTTGACCACGTTTTAAATCTGAATCTTGATGACGTGTTCTAGCAACTGCTAAAGCTTCATCTCCATTTAGCTTTTGATGTCCTTTTTTCACTTTAATTTTCCCAGTATCGTTTGTATTTGGTTCAGAAATATTATATGGCACATCATATTCAATGCCACCGAGTTCATCAACGGCATCCACGAATGCTTCCATGTTAATTCTTACATAATAATCAACAGGAACATTCAATGTAGCTTCTACAGCATCCATAGAAGCTGTAGGTCCATCGTATGCATGTGCATGTGTGATTTTATCATAATAGCCAACTTCTGGAATGTAACTAATCGTATCGCGTGGAATACTTAGCATTCGAATTTGTTCTTTATCTGCATTAAAAGTAGATAATATCATTGCATCAGTTCTTGATTGTTCAGTACTTTGACCATTTTTTTGACGACCACTATTATCATCGATACCTAAAAATAAAATAGAAATTGGATCTTTAGACGGGTTTATTTTCGATTCACGAATACTTGATTCTCTTGATGTATCGCTCGTATTCAATGAATGTTCAAATGCACCTTGTGACGATTTAAGTAATAAAACGGCAAATATAACTGGAACAACTACAAGAATTAAAGATAGAAATATTAAAAAGTATTTTAAAAATTTATTCATGTATGAAGCTCCCCATCGTATGTGATTTTTTTGTATATTACAATATTGATCTAATGTTAAGTTTTTGATTGTTTCATTAAAATATTGTAAAGAGAAATTTGTACTATAACTTATAATTTTATAACTAACATTAAAAAATATCAACTAAGAATTTATCCTACTAAAGTTTGAATTATAAATTGGCGTACAGTTGACCATTAAAATATTATTAATGAAAATAAAAGAAATAATTATAAGAAAATCAACATAGCTAAAAATGATTTATTTATGAACATACGATATAATTAACATATGTTAAATGTTATTGTTCATTGATAACATTAATATTTTTATTAAAGTGAAATTTTTAAACAGAGATTTTAAATTCAAAACGATTTTTGGTATTTATTAAATCAATTCGACGATGAGATAATACCTTGTGAATAATTGTTTAATATATTGGAGTTTCAAGGAGGATATAACCATGAAATCAGAATGGTTGGATAAATTAGATGAAAGTTTAGTAAAAACATTTTATGAAGCGCAAACCGACAAAGAAATAGAAGAAGGGTTTAGTGGGAACTTAACGTTTGGCACTGCTGGTATACGTAGTACCTTTGGTTTAGGACCAGGTCGATTGAATGCATTTACAGTCCGTAAAGTAGCATTAGGCTTATCACAATATTTGAAAGAAAAATATGATAATCCATCTATCGTAATCCATTTTGATACAAGATTATTATCTAAGGCATTTTCAGAAGAAATGGCGTCTGTTTTAGCTCAAAATAATATTATTACGATTTTATCAGAAAATTATAAATCTACACCAGAATTATCATTTGCGGTTAGGTATTTAAAATCAAGTGCAGGTGTGATGATCACTGCCAGTCATAATCCTAAAAACTATAACGGTATTAAAATATACGATCAAAATGGTGGCCAATTATTGCCAGATGAATCAGAAGATTTAAGTCAATATATAAACGCTATTGAACGTCCATTACAAATTGATGGAGGCAATTTTAATTCATTACTAAATGATAAAAAAATCACATATATGTCACATGAAGTTACTGAAGCTTATAAAAGTGAAGTGAAAGATTTAGTGGGGGACATTCCTGAAAAAGATGCAAAAGTAGTACTGACGAGTTTACATGGTACAAGTTTACCTTTAACTTCTACAATATTATCAGAATTAGATTATGATAATTTTGTTATTGAAAAAGAGCAATCCACACCAGACGGTAATTTTCCAACTGTTGCGATAGCTAATCCTGAAGATGAAGCTGTGTTCGAACGTGGTATTAAGCTGGCAAATGATACTGATGCACAATTAATTATAGCAACTGATCCTGATGCTGATAGATTAGGTTTAATTGAACGTTATGATGACGAAACATATAGGTATTTTAATGGAAATGAAATTGGTATATTACTTACTAAATTAAGATTTCAAGATTTAGTAGAAGAGGGTAAGCAACTTTACATGATTAAATCTATAGTCACAAGTCAACTTGCGGAAAGACTAGCTTTAGCATTAGATGTTGAAGTAAATAATGTATTAACAGGATTTAAATATATTTCAAATTTATTGGAAAAAGAAAGCACACAACAAGATAAACAATTACTAATTGCTTTTGAAGAAAGTCATGGCTATTTAGCAAAACCATTTTCGAGAGATAAAGATGCAATCCAAATGGTACCTTTATTAATCAAATATAAAAATTTATTAGCGAATAATGGAATGACATTTAAAGATACGATAGATGATATATATGCTCATATCGGTGCATATAAAGATAAAACTTTATCACCGACTTTTGAAGGTGCAGAAGGTATTGAAAAGATCACTAAAATAATGGACCAATTTAGAAATGAAGATGTTTCAACAATTTGTGGTCTTGAAGTAAAACAAATTGAAGATTATCAACTAGGTACCATTAAAAATGTAACAGAGGGTAGTACCGAAGCTTTGTCTTTACCTGAGACAAATTTAATTCGCTTTATTTTTGATGAAGGTTTCATTGCATTGAGACCTTCTGGTACTGAACCTAAAATTAAATTGTACTTCTCGTTAAATATAGAGGATATTGATGCCTTAACAAACCAATTTAAAGATGAATATATCAATCATATAAAATAACAACAAAGAGGCAACAACATGAAAGCCAACAAATTTAAAATATTTATTGTTTTGATCATTTTCATATTTTTGATTTTAGGATTTACTGGATACAGACACTATAAACAAATGAAAGATTATATCAGTCCTTCAAAGATTTTGACCAAAGAAAATGAAAAGCAATCATCGAAAAAACAAAAAAAGTTAAAAACGGTTGTTGATCACAAACATCCACAAATTAATAAAATTGATGAGTATTTAGAACAAACTCATTTTAATGGAACCATTGCGCTTTTTGAAAGAGGTAAACTCAAACTGAATAAAGGCTATGGTTATCAAGATTTTGAAAAGAATGAAGAAAATAATGCCAATACGATGTTTTTAATAGGTTCAGCACAAAAATTTATGACAGGCATCATGTTAAAACAGTTAGAAATTGAAGACGAGATTCATATGATGACGCCTGTGAAGCATTATTTAGAATGGTTTGACTCAAATTATCCACTATCTATAAAACAACTGATGTTACATCAAAGTGGATTATATAAATATAAAGCTAATCCAAAATTTAAAGATTTAAATGATGCAACACATGCAATACAACAGAGAGGTATCAATCCCTTAGAATATAATAAATATCAATATAACGATGCTAATTATTTAATATTGTCAAAAGTTATAGAAGAAGTAACACATAAATCTTATACGCAAAATTTAAATGATAGATTAATAAAGCCATATAATTTAGAATATACAGCGCGATATAATAATGTGAATTTCAAAAAATATATGGCTGTTGGTTATAAAAATGATAAATTAACTGGAAAACGTATCCGTCAAAAACCTAATATTTTAAATCAATATGATGGGGCAGGTAACATTTATATGTCTCCTTATGATATGGGGAAAGTAGTATTAAATTTGCAAGATAATAGAATTTTTGATTCAACAACTACCATGCCCTTTATTCATGAAAGTTTAACTACACAATATCCTAAACCATATCGATATGGATTTTATTCATTTGCTGATAAAAATAGAATTAATGGTATCTTTTTTGGTAATATATTCACAGTATATTTTAATGATAATTATGTAATTGTATTAGCAACAAATTATGACAACAGTAAAATTAATAACGAATATAAAATGAAACATATTTACTTTAAGTTATTACATCAAGGTGGTCACTATAACAGAGTGAAACAGCTATATTGAAAAATTAGGTGATAGGTGTATAAATATCTCTTATAAAAACATAACCGCCAATTTCTATCGTTTTTTATAGAAATTGGCGGTTTTTTACTTTTTATAAAAAAACTTCATGTTCAATAAAATTAATGCTTCTAAGAGTGAATCTGAGATTAATGTTAAATTCATATATTTAAGATTTCTCATTAAATTAGTTTATCTATGAATTTAAAGAGATGAAAATATCTTTGTTTATCTACAAAATAGTTATTTTTATGATTTGTAAGGTGCTGACTGGATAATCGTATGTGAGAAAAAGTCCAGATTCGAACTTATACCCATGATTAAAACGGTCAAGATTCAAAAAGATTCTAGGGCACCATTGATTCATCTCAGACACAATTATATTGTTAGCGGATGACTGAACTGAAAATAGAAACGCCCACTTCTCAATTATTGAGTTAGTGGGAGTTATGCATGAGCTTTAGCTCAGGTAATCATTTTATATTTTTACCAATTCTAGTCATCTTTGTTGGGGTGGTAAGGAGAAATCTTTTTAATAAAATTAAATTTCTGTCTTACTTCTTTTTTATTGAAAACGTATATTTTTGTTACAACCGTTTTGTGTATTTAAAATTTACTTACAATACTTTAAAGCATCAATAAACATCTGCTTAAAGGTATTTGCTTGTACTGACATTACTACGGTTGTATTAGGAAATTGAGATTTGAAATCAACTACTGAAGCACCCTTGGTTAATTTGCCATCTGTTTCAATTTGCACATCAGCTTCTTGTACATCAAAATGTTCTGGATGTAGTAGGTAAAGCAATGTGTAGGCATCATATACATTAATACCTTTTTCAAAATCGTCTCCTCTATAATGTTTGAATAACTGATGTAACATCTTTCCTGTTTCGTTGATTAAGCTTAGCTCATTGATTGTGTCATGCGTTAAACTAGAACTTCTAGCAACGTCTAATCCTACCATTGTTAAGGGCAGACCAGAATTAAACACGATTTGAGCAGCTTCGGGATCACAATAAATGTTAAATTCAGCTAATGGTGTTACATTACCTCGAGTTGCTGAGCCGCCCATTAACACAATTTCTTTAATAAATGTCTTTACTTCAGGATAAGTCATTAATAATAATGCAATATTCGTCAACGGGCCAATGGGGATAAGTGTGATGGGTGTTTCACTTTTGACTAAAACGTCTCTCATGGCCTCAACGGCATGAGTAGAATAGAGATCACTTTCATTGATTTCTGGGAAAGTATATCCTTCCATTCCTGATTCACCGTGTACATCACTTGCATCTACTATATCTGATAATAGTGGTTGTGAAGCACCTCTATGTACAGGTATGTCACTATTAAAGAAACGTTTGAGTTTTAAAGCATTAGCAGTCGTTTTTTCGATACCAACGTTACCATTGACTGTAGAAATCATTTTCAAATCAAATTCTGGATGGTTTATTGCAAAGCTAATCGCTGCTGCATCATCAATGCCTGGGTCTGTATCAATAATAATTGGTTGTTTCATAATTTATCTAATCCTCCTATTGCAAAAATAACATTATCAATTATATTCTACATCTTTTGTGAAAAGAAATGTTACAAAGTAAATTATAGATTGAAAGCATAGGGGAGGTTAATAAATAAAACTATAAAAAAAAGACTTCTCTTTCGAGAAGTCTTTTTTGGGTTTATAAGTGGCTTGAGTGTCCACCTTGCATTACCCAATACGTACCAATAACTGTAATTAGAGTAATGATAACCGCAAATATAACTTTAAATCCTTGTAAGTTTCCATCTTTACCTTCAGTTAAGTGCATGAACATTAATAATTGTACTGCAGCTTGGATAAAGGCAAAGCCAAAGATGATTGTAATCTTAGCATTAAGTGCCATTGATGTGTATAAGGTTACGAATACTGCTAAAATAGTCAATACGATTGAGCCAATAAAACCGACTGTGTGTTTTACAATTGTATTCATCCGCTAAACACCATCCCTATCATATATACGGCAGTAAAGATGAAGATCCAAACAACATCTAAGAAGTGCCAGTATAAGCTTACTATAAATAACTTAGGAGCATTATCTTTATTTAATCCACGCATTGCAACTTGAATTAATAAACATGTAATCCAAACAATACCTAATGATACGTGGGCACCGTGAGTTCCTAATAGAATAAAGAAACTAGACCAATAAGAACCAATAGTTAAGTTAACACCTTCTGAAACATAGTGAGCAAACTCATAAATTTCAAAGCCTACGAACACAAGTCCGAATAGTAAAGTGATAACCATCCATATTGTCATTAATTTTGCTTTTTCTTGTCTCATATAGTAAATAGAAATACCACAAGTATATGAACTAATTAATAACGCAAATGTCATTATTAAAACTAGGGGTAATTCGAACATCTCAGTTGTCATTTTACCGCCATAGTCGCCACCGTGTTGAAGCGTTAATAGGGTTGCGAATAGCGTACCGAATAATGAGACTTCTGCTGTAAGGAATATCCAAAAGCCAAGTCTATTTAAATTACCTTCATGCGAACGTTGATCAATAGTGTTTGCATCATGACTCATGACTTACAGCCTCCCTTTCTTTTATACGTGCTTCACGTAAACGTTTTTCGGTTTCTGCTACTTCAGAAGCTGGGATATGATAACCGTGGTCTACTTGGAAACTGCGGTAAATCATAGTACCAAAGATACCTATTAAGCAAATAACTGCAGGGAGTATTGTTTCAAAGACAAGGAAGAATCCTCCGATTGTGAAGAAAATTCCCATCCAGAAACCAACTGGTGTATTATTTGGCATATGGATATCAGAATAATTGTGATTATCTAAGTAGTGTCTACCGTGTTCTTTCATATTCACAAATGTATCGTAGTCATTCCAATCTGGCGTAACAGCAAAGTTGTATTTAGGTGGCATTGCTGAAGCAGTTGACCACTCTAATGTACGTCCTAAGCCATACCAGTTATCACCAGTAGCTTCACGTGGTGCTTTGAAGAAGCTGTATACGATACTAGCAACTAAGAACATAAAGCCTAATGCCATCATTAATGCTCCGACAGTAGAGATTGCGTTTAACATCCACCATCCATCTTCTGGCATATAAGTGTATAAACGACGAGGCATACCATCTAAACCAAGAATGAATTGTGGTATGAAACAAACGTTAAATCCGATTATGAATAACCAGAAACACCATTTGTTTAATGTCTCGTTCAATTTAAATCCAGTCATCTTAGGCCACCAGAAAATTAAAGCACCTAGACAAGCAAATACAACACCAGCCACTAATGTGTAGTGGAAGTGAGCAACTAAGAAGTACGTATTATGATACTGATAGTCGGCTGCTGCCATAGAAAGCATGACACCTGTTACACCACCAATTAAGAAGTTAGGTATGAAACCTAATGCGAATAACATAGGTGATTCAAAGGTGATACGGCCTTGATAAAGCGTAAACAACCAGTTAAAGATTTTAACACCTGTTGGTATACCAATCAGCATAGTTGTAATCGAGAAGAATGAGTTAATTAATGCACCATTACCCATAGTGAAGAAATGGTGAACCCAAACTAAGAAACTTAAGAATGCGATTCCTGCTGTTGCCCACACCATACTTTGGTGACCAAACAGACGTTTACGTGCAAATGTTGGAATGATTTCTGAATAAATACCGAATGCCGGTAGGATAACGATATAAACTTCGGGGTGCCCCCATACCCAGAAGAAGTTAGCCCATAACATTGGCATACCGCCATTTGCGACTGTAAAGAATGCAGTATCGAAGATTCTATCTGTTGTAAACAGTGCTAAAGCTACTGTCAATACTGGGAAAGCCAAAATAACGATTAATGCTGTAATGAAAGTAGTAACCGTGAACATTGGCATTTCCATAAATTTCATCGTAGGTGATTTACATCTAAGTATTGTTACAAAGAAGTTAATACCAGTCATTAGGGTACCTATACCAGAAATCTGTATCGCGATAAGGTAGTAGTTAACCCCAGGTCCTGGGCTGAATTCCCCTGCAAGTGGTGCATAGTTAGTCCAACCAGCTGCAGGTGAGCCTCCGATTATAAATGATAGGTTGAATAACAACATACCAGAGAAGAATAACCAGAAACTTACGTTATTTAATACAGGGAATGCAACGTCTCTTGCACCAATTTGAAGAGGTACAATAACATTCCATAAACCAAAAATGAAAGGCATCGCCATAAAGATAATCATTATTACGCCGTGCGTACTAAAGACTTCATTATAGTGGTTTCCTTCTAAGAATGTATTATCTGGAATTGCTAATTGTGTACGCATCATTAGGGCATCAATACCACCACGTACGAACATTAATACAGCACAGATTAAATACATAGCACCAATTTTTTTATGGTCAATAGATGTGAACCATTCTCTGTATAGATATTTCCACAATTTAAAATAAGTAATTACTGCGATCACTGCGATGATAGCAAACGGTGCACCAATTTGTGCCATTGTAATCATCCAGTTACCTTGAACGAGTAATTGATCCCATGGGAAACTCATTAATGTCCACCTCCATGTTCATGGTCTTTTTTCTCAGCTTTAGATGCTTCTTCATCTTTAGCACCTTCTGAGATTTTTTCCATTTCATCCATATTATGTGATTCTTCATCTTTGAATTCACTATTATATGGTTCATTATTGCCTAGAATCATAGCTTTCATACCATGACGTTCATAGTTAGCGTTTGTGATTTGTGGTTTACGTGCAGGTTTATTAGGTTTATCTAATACGTCCTCTTTAATTTCTTTAGGTGTGTTAAAGTTAGGATCTTTCTGTACGTAATTGAAACGATCATAAGCATGGAAAATATACTCAGGATCAGCTGCTGGATCAACAAACGCCATGTGCGTACCACTGAAAGTTAAGTTTTTATTTTCAGTAGTTGGTAAAAGTTGTTTATCAAAAGTATCTTGATCTAATTCCTTTTGACTTTGAGCATCTTTTACCCAATCCTTGAATTTACTTTGGCTTACTGAATTAACATCAAATGTTTGGCGAGCGAATCCTTCACCGTTGAAGTTTGAGTTACGTCCTCGGAACGTACCTTCTTCACTAGCCGTTAATGTCCAATCCATTGTCATACCAGTCATCGCATATTTTTGACCACCTAATTGTGGAATCCAGAAACTTGTCATCATATCCATTGATTGGAGTTTGAAGACAACAGGGCGATCTTTAGGTATTGTTAAGTGATTAACAGTTTCAATTTTTTCATCAGGATAACTGAAGAACCACTTATAACCAGCGCTTGTCGCATAAACAACAAGTGGATCGTCTTGTTTATCTGGTTTAGCTTCGTACATGTAAAGTGATTTTACTGTAGGGATAGCTAAAGCGATAACGATGATCACCGGAATGATAAACCAAATTGTTTCCATTAAAGCACTGTGATGCATCTTACCTGCTTCTTCTGTTTTGTGTAATCTATATTTAAATAGAAACAGAGTAAACATGATAAGTACGGCGGCAATAATAACAAGCATGAAGATGATTGAATACATAATCAAGAACTTCGAGTCACTTGCTACCGGCCCTTTTGGGTTTAAAACTTCTACATTTGAACAACCACTAAGTATAATTAGTGAGCCAAAGAGTAGAAGCAAAGACTTAAATTTTGACACTTTTTTGACCTCCTAATACTACAATTGTAGGGCTTACCATCAATTTTAAGATATTACGCAATATTTACAAGTGTTTGTGTAAAAAAATTATTGTAAAATTAAAAGAAACCCAACAAACTCAACGTCTGACGGGCTTTCAAAGATTTGTTAAAATTATGTGTACATTTTGTGAAAAGTGTCATATTTTAGACGATAGGATAAATTCACACCAAATATTAATGATTTGATGTAAATTTCATAGTGACATATGTATTCATAAATTATTTTACTTCGATATATCTTACTGATTTATTCATTGCACCTTCTGAATCTTCTACAGTATATTCAACTTTATATTTTCCTTCTTTTTCTGTATTAATATTTCCATTTACTGAAATTTTGTGCGTCAAGTCACCATCTTCTTTGTCATAGGCACGTACACCATTTAATAAATTATAGTTATTTCCTTTATCAATGATTACATCGTTTGTTCCTTTTAATTCAGGTATAGAATTTTCTGTAGCTTCTGCACTTAAATTAGGTGAAACAAGTGTTGCAGATACACCGAGTGCTGATAATGACTGCATTAATTTATTCATAACGTAAACCTCCGTATGAGCGTCATTTATTTTTTATCTTAAATACACTATATGTTATTTTGAATGAAATTACATCGTACTATAGTCTTAATATAACGCAATAGTGTAAATTGAGTGATAATTTTTTGAAAAAATTCAGTTAATTGTAATATTTTTTGATTAACATAATAGCAATTAAACAAAATTGAGTGATATTCGAAGAAAACGTCATTAATGTTTGTTTTAAAATGGATGGATTATTTTAGAACATAATTTAAAAGCAGATATGTGGTGGGGCAGAAATCTCATTGAAATAATAGGCATCTTTTACAATTAAACTAAGTGATTTGAAAGGATTAATTAAGGTTAAAACAATCTTTAAATGATACAAGGCATATTGGTCAATGAGTAAAAGCGTTGCAGCATTACATAAAAAATAAACGTCAACTTCTATTGTAACAATCTAGAAATTGACGTTTATTTATTAGTAGTTAAAGATAAGGTATCTCAACTTTGTTCAGTTTTTGAAATATGTTTCTTAAAACAATAGTGTTATTCGATGCCTCTACGCATTTTTTCTGCCATAAGTGTATTGTTTAATACCATTGTAATTGTCATTGGGCCTACACCACCAGGCACAGGTGTAATAGCTCCAGCAATTTCTTTAACTTCATCATAGGCAATATCACCTTTTAATTTGCCGTTTTCGTCAGGTGTATTACCTACATCAATTACAACTGCGCCTTCTTTAACATCATCTTTAGTAACAAGACCAGGACGTCCGACAGCACTAACGATAATGTCAGCATTTTTTAAATGTTGATGCATATCTTTAGTTCTTGAATGCAAAATCGTAACTGAAGCGTTTTTTTGTAATAATAGTTTTGAAACTGGTTGACCTACAATATGACTTCTACCTATAACAACAGCATCTTTACCTTCTAAATCAATGTCAGCATGATTTAGTAACTCCATGATACCAAGTGGTGTACAAGGTACAAATGTTTGTTGGTCAATATATAATTTACCTATATTTTCAGGATGAAATCCATCAACATCTTTAGCAGGATTAATCGATTCTAATACTTTTTGTTCACTTACTTGATCTGGTAGCGGAACTTGAACTAATATACCACTCACACTATCATCTTCATTTAAGCGTTGAAGTTCGCTTAATACTTTATCTTCACTAGCACTTTCATCTAAATGTACGATTTCAGAAATCATACCGATTTTTTCTGCAGCTTTCTTTTTTGAATTCACATAACTTTTACTTGCACCATCGTTACCTACTAATATTACTGATAATTTTGGTGTGTAACCCTTAGTTTGTAAAGCCTCGACTTGATCTTTTAGACCTTGTCTATAATCCTTTGCGATTTGTTTACCGTCTAAAATTTTTGCGACCATGAAAAAATCCTCCTCCAATGTATGAACTTTACTTAACTTTAACATAATTACCATCATGTTTTTCAACCAAAAGACGAAAATTTAACGATTTTTTTGTGTTAAAGTTCGATTTTTGATTGAAAAAGCGATTTTTAGTTGTTATGCTATATCTGTAATATACATCTAATAGTCATAACATTTCAAATTTCTGAAAGGGTGTTCATTTTGAAAGTGGTAGTCATAATGGGTAGTTCTTCCGATTGGGAGACTATGAAAGAAAGTTGTCAAATGTTAGAGCAACTAGATATACCGTATGAAAAGAAAGTTGTTTCTGCACATCGTACGCCTCAATTAATGTATGAATTTGCTAAAGGAGCCAGAGATGATGGCTATGATGTCATTATTGCTGGTGCTGGTGGTGCAGCACACTTACCAGGTATGGTTGCCTCGATGACGACGTTACCAGTAATTGGTGTACCTATAGAATCTAAAAGCTTAAAAGGGTTAGACTCTCTCCTATCTATTGTCCAAATGCCAGGTGGTATTCCTGTGGCTACAACAGCTATAGGGAAATCTGGGGCAAAAAATGCGGGAATACTTGCTGCCAGAATGCTCAGCATTGGTAATAAAGTAGTCCGAAAGAATTTGGAAAATTATGAAAAATCATTGGTTGAGAAAGTGAGTGAGATGCAACATGAACTTCAATAAACTATCATTTGGATCAACGATTGGAATTATTGGTGGTGGGCAATTAGGTAAAATGATGGCACAATCTGCTCAGAAAATGGGTTTTAAAGTTATTGTGTTAGATCCCGATGAAAATTGTCCATGCCAACATGTAGCACATCAGTTTATAAATGCAAACTATGATGACGAACAATCGCTTGTTCAACTAGGTGAATTATCCGACGTTATCACATATGAATTTGAAAATATTTCTGCGAATCAATTACAAACATTAGTTTCCCAATATAATATTCCTCAAGGTTATCAAGCTATACAACTATTACAAGATAGATTGATTGAAAAACAAACATTGCAAAATGCCGGAACTCAAGTAGCACCATTTATGAAGTTATCCGATGCAGACAGTTTATCTCAAGCTGTAGAAAATATTGGTTTTCCGTTTATGGTAAAAACAAGATTTGGTGGATACGACGGAAAAGGGCAAGCGCTTATTACAAATGAAGCAGATTTGGATAATGCTAAAACATTAATTAATAAACAAGAATGTGTTGCTGAAAAATTTTTAGAACTACAAAAAGAAGTTTCTTTAACAGTAACCATTGGTAACGATAATCAAATCACGTATTTTCCATTACAAGAGAATGAACATCAAAACCAAATATTATTTAAGACAGTTGTACCTGCTCGTGTACAACCACAAATTGAACAAATGGCACGAAAAGAAGTTGAGAAAATTATCAAACATATTCATTTTGTGGGTACGTTCACGGTGGAGTTTTTCATCGATACAAGCAATCAATTGTTTGTGAACGAAATTGCACCTAGACCTCATAATTCTGGACATTATTCAATAGAAGCATGCGATTATTCGCAATTTGATACACATATATTAGCAGTTACTGGTCACCGGTTACCAGAAAAAATTGAATTATTAAAACCTAGTGTAATGATGAATTTATTAGGAAGAGATTTAGATTTATTGGAACATAAATTCGATGTTCATCCTGAATGGCATGTACATATTTATGGCAAAATAAGCCGCAAGCCTGACCGAAAAATGGGTCACCTTACTATGCTGACAAATCATGTAGAACAAACAGAACAAACTTTACTAAATCATTTTGAAGGGAGACATAGCTAATGTCTTTGTTATATGAAGGAAAAGCAAAAAGAATTTTTTCTACGGCGCAATCGGATGTGCTTCGAATTGAATATAAGGATGAAGTCACAGCCGGCAATGGAGCGAAAAAAGATTTTATAGAAGGTAAAGGTCGTTTAAATAATCAAATTACTTCTAGAATTTTTAGTTTTATTCAAGAACGTGATATTGATAGTCACTTTATCGAGCAACTATCAGAAACTGAACAACTCGTGAAATCTGTGGAAATTATACCATTAGAAGTCGTAGTGAGGAACATCGCTGCGGGTTCTATAACAAAGAGATTAGGCTTTGATAAAGGACATACGTTTGAAAATCCTTTAGTTGAATTCTTCTATAAAAACGATGATTTAAATGATCCTTTAATTACTGAAGATCACATACAGTTATTACATTTAGCTAGTAAAGAAGAAATTGAAAAGTTAAAAGAGGCAGCAAAAACAATTAATGCAGTGTTAATTGAATTAATGGATGGTATGGATTTACGACTTGTAGATTTCAAAATAGAATTTGGGCGCAGCAAGGATGGTCAAATTCTATTAGCAGATGAAATTTCACCCGATACATGTCGTATTTGGGATAAATATAGTGATACAAATTTTGATAAAGATGTTTATCGTGAAGAAACGGGTTCAATCATAGAAACTTATCAAACTTTTCTTAATAAATTGGAGGAACTATAAAATGAAAACAATTGAATTGCATATCACATTACAACCACAAGTATTAGATACACAAGGACAAGCTTTAAATCGCGCAGTACATGATCTAGGATACACACAAGTTAATGATATACGTGTTGGTAAATTATTGTACATGACAGTTGATGAAGCTACTGATGCTGCTGTTCACAATGTCGTTACTACTTTAAGCGAAAAACTTTTTGCAAATACAGTTATTGAAGAATATAGCTATAAAGTATTGGAAGAAGGGGAGAAAGCATAATGAAATTTGCAGTGCTAAAATTCCCAGGATCTAATTGTGATAGGGACATGTATAATGCAGCATTGAAATCCGGTGTAGAAGCAGAATATGTGGACTATAGAAATACATCATTAGAAGGTTTTGATGGTGTGTTAATACCCGGTGGGTTTTCATTTGGTGACTACTTACGTTCAGGTGCGATGGCAAGTGTTGCACCTATCACTGAAGAAGTTAAACGTTTCGCGAATGAAGGGAAACCAGTATTAGGTGTTTGTAACGGATTTCAAATTCTTACTGAGATAGGTTTGCTTCCAGGCGCTTTATTGCATAATGATTCACATTTATTTGTAAGCCGAAATGAGCTATTAAAAGTTGTAAATAACCAAACGCCCTATACCAAATTATATGAAGAAAATGAAACAGTAATATATCCTGTAGCGCATGGTGAAGGTCATTACTATTGTACATCAGAAATGTATGACAGATTAGCAGAAAACAATCAAATCATTTTAAAGTATAAGGATAATCCCAATGGTTCGTACAATGATATTGCAGGTATTGTCAATGAAAATGGAAATGTTTGTGGCATGATGCCGCACCCCGAACGCGCAATGGACTCTTTATTAGGAACTGATAGTGGCGTTAAATTATTTGAAGCAATGGTAAATAGTTGGAGGGAACAAAATGTCTAAGTTTATTGAACCAAGTGTGGAAGAAATCAAATTAGAAAAACTATATAAAGATATGGGATTATCAGAGTCAGAATACGATAAAGTATGTGAAATTCTAGGTCGTGAACCCAATTTTACTGAAATTGGCATTTTCTCTGTAATGTGGAGTGAACATTGTTCTTATAAGCATTCAAAACCATTTTTAACTCAGTTTCCAACTTCAGGCGAACATGTATTGATGGGGCCTGGTGAAGGTGCGGGCGTGGTAGATATTGGTGACAATCAAGCAGTGGTATTTAAAGTTGAATCACATAATCATCCTTCAGCTGTTGAACCTTATCAAGGTGCGGCAACAGGTGTCGGAGGCATTATACGAGATATTGTTTCCATTGGTGCTAGACCGATAAATTTATTGAATAGTTTACGCTTTGGTGAATTGACAGAAAAACAAAATCGTCGTTTATTACGTGGTGTAGTAGCCGGTATTGGTGGCTATGGTAATTGTATTGGAATTCCAACTACAGCGGGTGAGATAGAGTTTGATGATAGATATGATGGCAATCCACTGGTGAATGCAATGTGTGTGGGTATTATTGATCACGATAAAATTCAAAAAGGTACTGCTAAAGGTTCGGGTAATTCGGTTATATATGTAGGGTTGAAAACAGGTCGTGATGGTATTCATGGCGCTACTTTTGCTTCAGAAGAACTAAGCGAAGATAGTGAAAGTAAACGTCCATCAGTACAAATTGGTGACCCATTTGTAGGTAAAAAACTTATGGAAGCGACGTTAGAAGCAATTACGTTTGATGAACTTGTTGGCATCCAAGATATGGGAGCTGCTGGTCTAACATCATCCTCGTCAGAAATGGCTGCTAAAGGTGGCAGTGGCTTACATCTACAATTAGAAAAAGTACCAACAAGAGAAAAAGGTATTTCTCCTTATGAAATGATGCTCTCTGAAACCCAAGAACGTATGCTATTAGTAGTAGAAAAAGGATCTGAAGCTAAATTTTTGAATTTATTTGATAAACACGAATTGGATAGTGCAGTTATCGGTGAAGTTACAGATACAGATCGTTTTGTCCTTACATATGAAGATGAAATTTTCGCTGATATACCAGTACAGCCATTATCTGATGAAGCGCCTGTATATGTACTTGAAGGTGAAACACCGCTATATAATGAACCACAAAATGACTATAGTGATATTGATGTTGAAGATATATTTAATCGTTTACTTGTTCATCCAACAATTGCTTCCAAACGCTATTTATATGAACAGTATGATCAACAAGTTGGTGCGAATACTATTGTCAAACCAGGATTACAATCTTCCGTTGTTCGTGTCGAAGGTTCAAATAAAGCAATTGCTTCTACGATAGATGGTGAAGCACGATTTGTCTTTAATAATCCATATGAAGGTGGAAAGATGGTAGTAGCAGAAGCATACCGTAATTTGATCTCTGTTGGTGCTACGCCTTTAGCGATGACTGATTGTTTGAACTATGGATCACCAGAGAAAAAAGAAATTTATCAACAATTAGCAGATTCTACGAAAGGTATGGCAGAAGCTTGTGAAATATTAAAGACGCCAGTAGTTTCGGGTAATGTTTCTCTGTATAACGAAACAAAAGAGACTTCAATATTCCCTACACCCGTTGTAGGCATGGTTGGTTTGATTGAAGAAATTGATTATTTCAATGATTTCACGCCCAAAGCAGGTGATACGCTTTATATTGTAGGCGATACACATAGCGATTTTGGTGGGAGCCAAATTGAAAAATTACTTTACGGTAAAGTGAATCACGAGGTTGAAACCATTGATTTATCAAATGAAGTCAAAAGAGGGGAGTCAATTAAAAAAGCAATCCGCAGTGGCATTGCTTCTCACGTCCAAACAGTTGGTAAAGGTGGACTGTTAATGACATTAGCTCGTATTAGTGCACATTATCAAATGGGCTTAGATGTAACTTTAAATCTTAAGCATGAGCAATTATTCAGCGAAACACAAGGGCGTTATATTGTGGCTGTAAAAGGCGATCAACCTTTAGAAATAGCAGATGCCATTCAAGTTGGTACATTAACAGAAAATGAAAAATTTGTAGTTTCAAATGGCGACACTATAATTTCACGTGATGTGAAACAATTGAATGAACAGTGGGAAGGAGCAATTCCTAAATGTATGACTACAACGGATTAAATGAAGAGTGTGGCGTTTTTGGTATTTGGAATCATCACGAGGCAGCACAATTGACGTATATGGGGTTACACAGTTTACAACATAGAGGTCAAGAAGGCGCAGGTATGGTGTGTTCTGACGGCCAAAAACTTACTGGAGAAAGAGGACTTGGTCTTTTGACTGAAGCTATTACAGATACTCAGTTGGAAGCATTTAAATCTTATCAACATGCGATTGGTCATGTACGATATGCTACGTCAGGCAATAAAGGTATAGAAAATATACAACCATTTTTGTACCATTTTTATGATATGAGCGTTGCAGTTTGTCATAACGGAAATCTTATTAATGCACAAAGTTTAAGAAAGTCTTTAGAACATCAAGGTTCTATTTTTCATTCTTCTTCAGATACAGAAGTAATTATGCATTTAATTCGTAAAAGTAAAGCACCAACCTTTGAGGAAGCATTACAGGAAAGTTTACGTAAAATAAAAGGTGGTTTTACATTTGCACTATTAACAAAGGATGCGTTATATGGTGCTGTTGATCCAAATGCAATTAGACCATTAGTTGTAGGAAAAATGAAAACAGGTGCCTATATCATTGCAAGTGAAACTTGTGCCGTAGATGTTTTAGGTGCAGAGTTCGTTAGAGACATTCATGCAGGTGAATATGTGGTTATCAATGATGAAGGAATTCGAATAGAATCTTATACGAGACATACGAATACAGCAATATCAGCTATGGAGTACATTTATTTTGCTAGACCAGATTCTACTATTGCAGGAAAAAATGTTCATGCTATTCGTAAACAATCTGGTAAACAATTAGCATTAGAAAGTCCTGTTGATAATGCGGATATGGTTATTGGCGTACCTAATTCATCACTTTCAGCAGCATCTGGTTATGCTGAACAAAGTGGTTTGCCATATGAAATGGGCTTGGTCAAAAACCAATATGTAGCACGTACATTTATTCAACCGACACAAGAATTACGAGAGCAAGGTGTAAGGGTCAAATTATCGGCAGTAAAAGATATCGTACAAGGCAAAAATATCGTCTTAGTGGATGATTCTATTGTTAGAGGAACGACAAGCAAACGCATTGTCCAAATGCTAAAAGACGCTGGAGCTAATGAAGTGCATGTACGTATTGCATCTCCAGAATTTATGTTTCCAAGCTTTTATGGCATAGATGTTTCTACAACTGCTGAACTAATATCAGCGAATAAATCACCTTCAGAAATCAGCGAACATATTGGCTCTGATTCTTTGGCCTATCTAACTGTAGCTGGTTTGATAGATTCAATTGGCCTTGAAGTAGATGCACCATATAAAGGGTTATGTGTAGAAAGTTTTACAGGTGATTATCCTGCTGGTCTTTATGATTATGAAAAAGATTATTTTGAACATTTAAGCGAACGTCAAAAAGAATATTTAGCAAATCATAAACAATACTTTGATAGAGAGGGTAATTTAAATGTCTAAAGCATACCAACAAGCAGGCGTTGATATTAGTGCAGGTTACGAAGCGGTTGAACATATGTCAAGCCATGTTCAACGAACAATGCGTAAAGAAGTTTTAGGTGGATTAGGAGGATTTGGTGCAACATTTGATTTATCACAGTTAAATATGAAAGCACCATTGCTCGTATCTGGTACAGATGGCGTTGGCACTAAATTAAAGTTAGCGATTGATAACAACAAACACGATACGATAGGTATTGATGCAGTAGCGATGTGTGTCAATGATATTTTAACAACTGGTGCAGAACCATTATATTTCTTAGATTATATTGCTACTAACAAAGTAGTTCCAGAAGTTATTGAACAGATTGTCAAAGGGGTTAGTGACGGTTGTGAAGCTACGAATACAGCACTTATAGGTGGTGAAACAGCTGAAATGGGTGAGATGTATCATGAAGGTGAATATGATTTGGCTGGATTCGCTGTAGGAGCAGTTGAAAAAGAAGCATATATAGATGGCTCTGCCGTAAAATCAGGTGATGTAATTATAGGACTTGAATCAAGTGGTATACATTCCAACGGTTATAGCTTAGTGAGAAATTTAATAAAAAAATCAGGTATTGATCTACAAAATAAATTTGATCAAAATCACACATTTTTGGATATCTTTTTAGAACCTACTCGATTATATGTCAAGCCTGTATTAGCTGTAAAAGAACACGTACATATACATGCGATGACACATATCACTGGCGGCGGATTTATTGAAAATATTCCAAGAGTGCTGCCTGAAGGCGTGGGTGCAACAATTGATGTAACACAATTTCCAACACCAAAAATATTTGAATGGTTACAAAAGCAAGGCAGCATTTCAACCAAAGAAATGTACAATGTATTCAATATGGGCATTGGTTTTACCATAGTTGTTGATGCTAATTATGAAGCTAAAGTATTAAACACACTAAAAGAAGCACAAGTAAATGCATATAGAATTGGTGAAATTGTTAAAAGTGAAGAACCAATTCATTTGACGGGGGTATAAAAGTGACGAAAATTGCTATCTTTGCTTCAGGATCAGGAAGTAACTTTGAAAGTATCATGTCACAAATAGAAGCAGGTAATTTACCTCAAATTGAAGTGACTGCATTATATACGGATCAAGTAAATGCTTATTGTATTGAGCGCGCAAGAAAGTATCAATTAGACGTACATATTAATGAGCTTAAAAATTTTGATTCTAAAGCAGACTATGAGCGGAAAATCATTGAATGGTTAACTACAGAAAAAGTTGAATGGATTATTTTAGCTGGTTATATGAAATTAATCGGTGAAAATATATTAAGTGCATATCAAAAACGCATCATTAATATTCATCCTTCGTTATTGCCAAAATATCGAGGTAAAGATGCGATTGGTCAAGCATTAAATAATGGTGACAACATTACAGGTACAACAGTACATTTCGTAGATAGTGGGATGGATACAGGAGAAATTATTGAACAACGTACATGTGAAATAAAACCGGACGATACGAAAGAACGATTAGAAGAAAGAATAAAAGCGATTGAACATGAATTATATCCAGAAGTTATTTCAAAAATTATTCAATAAGAGGTGCCAATAAACATGAAAAAGGCAATAATAAGTGTATCTAATAAAACAGGTATTGTACCTTTTGCACAATCACTCCAACAATTAGGATACGAGTTGTATTCAACTGGTGGTACGATGCGAGCGTTAGTTGAAGCAAATATTGCAGTTAAATCTATATCAGAACTCACACATTTTGATGAAATTATGGATGGGAGAGTCAAGACATTACACCCAGCTGTTCATGGCGGTATTTTAGCTGATCGCAATAAACCAGAACATTTAGCACAATTAAAAGAACAGCAAATTGATTTAATAGACATGGTAGTCGTAAATTTATATCCATTCAAAGAGACTGTTGCAAATCCAGATGTTACAGAAAATGACGCGATTGAAAATATAGATATTGGTGGACCTACAATGTTACGTGCAGCAGCTAAAAACTTCAAACACGTTACTACAATCGTACATCCATCAGACTATAATGAAGTTATTGAAAAACTAAAATCAAATCAATTAGATGAATCTTATAGAAAATCATTGATGATTAAAGTATTTGAACATACGAATCAATATGATCAAGCAATTGTTGATTTCTTTAAGGAAAATAAAGAAAGTTTAAGATATGGTGAAAATCCACAACAACAAGCTTCATTTATAAGAACATCAGATGCTAATCATACGTTAGGTGGCGCGAAACAATTGCATGGTAAGCAATTGAGTTATAACAATATCAAAGATGCAGACGCGGCGCTGTCATTAGTTAAACAATTTGAAACGCCAGCTGCAGTTGCTGTTAAGCACATGAATCCTTGTGGTGTAGGTATTGGTACAAACATTTCTGAAGCATATCAGCGTGCATTTGAAGCAGACAGTCAATCTATTTTCGGAGGCATAGTAGCATTAAATAGAACCGTTGACGCCACTTTGGCAGAAACGCTGCACAGTATATTCTTGGAAGTGATTATTGCACCAAAATTTTCTGAGGAAGCGTTAGCTATTTTAAGTAAAAAGAAAAATATAAGATTATTAGAAATTGATATGACAATCGATAATAATGAGCAAGAAATAGTATCTGTTTCAGGTGGATATTTAATACAAGATAAAGATAATGTATTAATAAAAAGTGATGACTTAACAGTTGTTACAGAAAGTGTACCTACAGAAGCTCAATGGAATGCAATGTTACTTGGATGGAAAGTGGTCGCTTCTGTTAAAAGTAATGCAATTATCTTATGCAACGATAAACAAACAGTCGGTATTGGTGCGGGGCAAATGAATCGGGTAGGATCAGCAAAAATTGCAATAGAACGTGCGGTTGAAATTAATGATAACGTCGTAATGGTATCGGATGGTTTCTTCCCAATGGATGACACAGTAGAACTTGCTGCGCAACATGGTATTAAAGCCATCATTCAACCTGGTGGTTCAATTAAAGATCAAGATTCAATAGATATGGCGAATAAATATGGCATTGCAATGGTAACTACTGGCATTAGACACTTTAAACATTAAAATATTGGAGGCAAAATTATTTATGAAAGTACTAGTCATTGGCACAGGCGGAAGAGAACATATTTTAGCACATAAGTTAAAACAGTCTTCACTCGTAAATGAAATTTTTGCAATTCCAGGAAATGATGCAATGTCAGACATTGCAAATGTACATTGTGAAATAGCAGAAACAGACCATAATCAAATTGTTGAATTTGCTGTTGCGCATAATATTTCGTGGGTCATTATTGGACCGGAACAGCCACTTACTGAAGGTTTAGCAGACAAACTAATCGCAAAAAAGATCAAAGTATTTGGTCCTAATCAAGCAGCTGCTCAGATTGAAGGATCGAAATTATTCGCAAAGCAATTAATGCAGAAATACCATATTCCTACTGCAGAATACAAAGAAATATCAAATAAAACAGATGCGTTACGTTATATTAAAACATGCCAATATCCTATCGTGTTAAAGAAAGATGGTTTGGCAGCTGGTAAAGGTGTTATTATAGCCGAGAATTATGATGAAGCTGAAGAAGCAGTTCACTCATTGTATCCACAAGAGCTTGGTACGGTTGTCTTTGAACAATTCTTAGAAGGTGAAGAATTCTCATTGATGACATTTGTAAATGGTGATTACGCTGTGCCGTTTGATTGTATTGCACAAGATCACAAACGTGCATATGACGATGATAAAGGGCCTAATACTGGAGGGATGGGGGCGTATTGCCCCGTACCTCACATAAATAAAGAAGTCCTTCAGCTTACTAATGAAGTAATTGCACAACCTATAGCCAAAGCTATGTATAAAGAAGGTTATGAATTTTTTGGTGTTCTTTATATTGGCGTGATTTTAACAGCAGATGGCCCGAAAGTAATAGAATTTAATGCAAGATTTGGTGACCCTGAAGCACAAGTATTACTGACAAGATTGGAAAGCGATTTAATGCAACATATCATAGACTTAGAAGCTAAAAATAAAATAACCTTTAAGTGGAAAGATGCTTCGATTGTTGGTGTAATGCTTGCTTCTAAAGGGTACCCTGGTAATTACGAAAAAGGCAAAGCAGTTTCAGGGTTTGATTTAAATGGTAATTATTTTGTCAGTGGTTTGAAACGAGATAAAGATAAATTTGTAACCAATGGTGGACGTGTCATCTTAGCATTGGGAGAGGGCAATGATATTGCAAGCGCTAAAGCAAATGCTTATAAAGCTGCAGAAAAGATTCAAAGTGACGCGTTATTTTATCGAAAAGATATTAGCAATAAAGCAATAAAACATTTATAAATATTCATAAAAAATCGTAATTTCTATTAGCAGTGTATAGAAATTACGATTTTTAAGTTTTTAACATAGCATTTTTATTAAAGGATATACAATCACATACAAATTTATGTAAATGATTATATCAAAAAGATAAGACAAAGTGGTTTAGTTTTTGTCTTATCTCTATAAATTGGATAGTAATGAATTTTGGATAAAATAAGGTAATCGTTAATATATATTTTTTATACGAACATCGTTTATACCCGTAATCGGTAAGTGAAGTGCTAGGAAATAAGCAACTATCAAAATGATGCTAAAAACGATGATTAATAGAATGTCTTTATACGAGAAAGGCGCATGATAATAATAGGTGCGCGGACCATCTTTAAAACCTTTTTTCTCCATTGCAACAGCAAGTTGATGTGCTTTTCTAATGTTTTGGCTTAAAAGTGGAATAATAAGATGTTTGATTCTGTTTAATATATTGTAATTTTGTTGAGAGATAATTTGATATCTCATTTTTAAAGACTTCCTAAGTTGAACTAAAGAGCTAATCATTAATGGAACCATTCGTATAGCAGCCATAAACGCATAAGCAACTTTGGGTTTAACTTTTAAATGTTGCATAAGACTATAAAAGACCATTACAATTTCAGATGTGAAAGCAATTAAGATACCGAAAAATGAGACGGTTGTTGTACGTAATGCTAAATGTAGCCCTCTAACCAAACTTTCAGTGCTAATTTGAATAAATCCAAATTTAAACAAAATATGTGTACCTTCACCATAAAAAATCATGAATAAAGCTGAAATTAAGCTAAAAGTAATAGTAAAGAAAATAAAAGCAAATGTAATTTTTAATTTTATACCATTGAATAGTAATAAAAATAGGAACATCAATAAGCAAATATAAATCATGTAATCAAATTGATGTACAAATATAATAAAGAAAAACAAAATAACGGCTAATGTTAATTTTGTAATGATATTCACGTCATCCATGAAGGAGTAATGCTTTTTCCACATTTCAAACATGATTATCACCTGCTATCTCTAGTATTTGTTTTTTTCTTACATACAATTTACGTGTAGGATAGCGTGCGATAATCTCAGGGTCATGTGTAACCATAATGATAGTTTGACCATCTTTAACGCGTTGCTGGAATAATTTAATTAAATTAAAAGTATTATGGCTATCTAAACCGAACGTTGGCTCATCCAATAAAATATAGTCTGATGAAGAGCTTAGAGCTATGGCGACACTCAGTCTACGTTTTTGACCGATTGACAATTCGTACGGATGTTGTGATTGTACATCTTCTAAATTTAACATTTTAAGCATTTGTACAGTTTTATCATCAGCTTCTGATATGGAAGGGTAATTGGCTTTGTTTTGGATGAAGATTTCTTTGTAAACCGAATTTGCAATAAATTGAAGTTCAGGATTTTGGTATACAAGATACATATTTTTAGCAGCTTCTTTAATTTTGGTGAGTTTTTTGCCATCAAAAAACATTGTGCCATCATATTTAATGAGCTGCATGATCGATTCTAATAAGGAAGTCTTACCTGAACCGTTTGCACCAGTAATTGTAATCCATTCCCCGCTAGTAACATTGAATTTTGGTATATCAATAAGTATTTGTTTTCTTCTTTTTACAGAACCTTGTTCAAAAAGCAATAGATGATTATCGGCGTTTTGTACATTAGATGGTTGTAAATCGATAGGTGAAGGTGCGTTGTCCCACGCTTTTGGATGCCAAACACCATATTCGGATAAAAGGTGTTCATAGTTTTTTAATATGTCAGCGGGTGAGGCATCGCCAATAATGACACCATCATAGTTTAATAATATAACACGATCAATATGTTGCCATATATGTTCTACTTTATGTTCAACTATGATAACAGTTTGGTCTTGCCATAGGGCTTTAATCTTATTCCATAAGTCTTCCGTTGATGGTACATCTAACATCGCTGTTGGTTCATCTAAAAATAAAGTGTCGGCTTGTTGTAATAATGTTTCTGCAATAGCTAATTTTTGTTTCATACCACCACTTAAATTATTGATATATTGGTCTTTATTTACGTTTAAATCTACAGAGTCGAGTGCTGTTTCGATCATGGCATCCATTTTGTGTCGGGGTGTTTGTAAGTTTTCCAGGACAAAAGCGAGTTCTTCATATACTTTTGGCATACAGAACTGACTATCAGGCTCTTGAAAAATAACACCACAATCATGATCAATCTCTAATTTATCGTATTTCATAGGTAAATCAATAAGATTTGGTACGATACCACTTAAAACATTAAGTAGCGTGCTTTTACCTGAACCGGAAGGGCCGAGTATAAGCACTTTTTCTTTATCTTTAATATGAAGTGATAAATTGTCGAATATTTTCTTTTGTCCATTTGGATATTTAAGACGTAGATTTTCAGTGACTATCAACTTTTATGCTCCTTATAAATTGTCATAATCTTTTTGTGTTGCAGGTCTGAATAATTTAGTGACGCCAGTTTGATCTAATATTTTCACAATATAATAGGACAACAATCCAGCCACAACAATACCACTAATCAATCTAAATACGATATAAAGTGTTAAGTTCCAACCCGCAATTTCTCCTAAATAACCATAAGCAAAATCAAGGGGAAGTGTCGCAACAGATGCTAAAAATCCTGCTAACATAGCTACCATTGCCGAACGTGATTTGTATCTAAAAATAGCGAAAATAATTTCACATGCTAATCCTTGAAGTAACGCATAGACCATTGTGGGAATATCAAATCTGCCCATAACAATCGTTTCACCTGCACCTGCTGCAAATTCAGCTAAAATGGCAATACCAGCTTTTGGTATGATCAGGTATGCAACAATTGCGGCCATAAACCACGCACCGTATGTTAATTCTTCTAGATGAAGACCAGAAACCTGCACTGCTTTATATACTAAAGTCCAAATATTATAAACGATTGCAAAAACAACAGCTATAAGTACGGTTACTAAAATTTCTGATAGTTTTAAACCTTTTGACATAAATTCTCCTCCAATAAAAAAACGCACAACCCTCTAGAAGTTGCGCGTTAAATATAGGCATACGGATACCAAAAACATATCACGATACACTTTCCTACGCTAGTTTAATCTAGATCAGGTTCAAAGGGTTTGAGGGTATACCTCATCTCAGTCACAAAACACCCCTAGTGCGAATATTAATTTTTAATTTTAACTATAATGTATGACTTTTAATTAGTTATGTCAAGGTGTATTCACGTTGAAATTAATATTTATAACCTAAATCGTACAACATAACATAAGGTTAAATAGAGCGCATTAGTTTAAAAATTTGGTGATATGGCTGTGTGTGTTTGGTAGTTAAAAATTGTTTCGTTCAACGTTTGTAATAATAAAAGTAAATATTTAAGGTCAATTACATATCACGATAAATGATATGTGGTGTTTAACTTATGATGAAGTTTTTCTGTTGTTCAAATACATCTTTGCTAGGATGTTGTATGTTTTGACGCATAGGTAAGATGTTATGAGTGACTAGTAACTGGGATTATGTGGATCATAGATCATATCTTCAGTCAAACATGCACGGTAAAAAACGACATGATATCAAAAAAAGGACTAATCCAATTTTACACAGATTAGTCCATTTATGTTAAAAAGCAATACTCATTTAGAAATCAAAAGCGTGTATTTTAATCTAGAGTATCTTGAATATTTTTTTTCGTTTCTTCAGTACTCTCTTCAGCAGATTCTTTTTTATCTTTTAATTTATCTTCAGCTTCTTTTGCTTTTTCAGCTGCTTTTTTATTTAATTCTTCTTTACTCATAGTTAAACACTCCTTCAATATTCAAATTACTTATATTTTCAATATACCACTTCATTTGAAAACTAAACCATAAAGATTTAACGGTATGTATTTCTTTGAATTTGAAATATTTGTTTAATTGATTATGTTTGGTGGAAACTTGACTGTACAACTATTTTCTATCATACTATAGACTTATTTATTGATTTATTAAAGACAAGAACTAAATGTTAATATATAATAACTTTGAGGTGAATGGTATGTCTTTTTTAAAGAAACACGCTGAGATATTATATAGTTATATAATAGGCATCGTTTCGCTCTTCACAGGTCTCATCATTTTAATAAATTTATCTATGATCCATGATTTAAAGGACAAAGGTAAAATTGAATTACATATTCATAATGTTTGGGATTTTATAAATGCATTTTTTGCAGAAATCATAAGAGTTATGAGTAATTATATAGGGAATTTCCCAGTTATAAGTGCAGTGTTAATTATTTTATTTGGTATTGCAGTTATCCTACTTGGATTCACTCTATTAAGAACAACAAGATACGATTATGATGTTTCAATCTTCTTCTTAGTTATAGGAATACTGTTCTTCATTATAACACTTATTTTAATGACACAAGTTTATAGTTTTTTTGCCATCATTTTTATCATCCCATTTGTGATTCATATTGGGTATATTGTATATAAAGATGAATTAAATCCAAATCATAGAAAATATCATTATTTATTAATTATTTTCAGTTATGGCATAAGCTATTTAATTACGCAAATCGTGTTATATGGAAGAATAGATAGTGACGAAATCATTCCAATTGATATTTTGAGTGTAAATTCATTCTTTTTATTGATGTGGCTATTAGGTCAAATGTCGATTTGGAACTTCTTGTTTTTAAGAAGGGCACTACCTTTAACAAAACAAGAATTAGGTGAAGAGGGACCTGAATTATCGAGAACAAGCAAAGGTACAGTTACAAACCAAACGAAAGAACATTTGAAAAGTTTACAAGATAAGACAACTGAGTTTACTCGAAAAACACGTAGAAGTGTTGATATTCAAAAATTAAGAGATAAAAAAGACAAATTTATCGAAAAATGGAAGAATATTATTGATATACAAGAGGATGATATACCAAATTGGATGAAAATACCAAAGTGGGTTAAATCAGCTTATGTAGAAATATTTTGTGGTGTTGTATTATTATTCTTTACAATCATAGAATTTAATAATAGAAACGCATTATTTGTTTCAGGTAATTGGGAAATTTCTCAAACACAATATGTGATTGAATGGATTACTTTATTATTATTGATGCTGATTATCATTGCTTATATATTAACGACATTAACAAACTACTTGAGAGATAAATTCTATTATCTGCAGTTATTTATGGTAAGTATATTATTTTTCAAATTGTTCACAGAATTTGTGAATATCATGGTTCATGGTCTTTTATTGTCTATTTTCATTACGCCTATATTGTTTGTGATGTTAATAGCAGTGATTGTATCATTCATTATTAAATTACGTGAACCTTCAAAAGATTAACAAGTAAATATATTTTTAAAAGAACTGGCCTTAGCTATATGCCAGTTCTTTTTTTGTTCATGATTGTAATGGCGCAAAGCACCTGATGATTTTAATGAAAAACGATACAATGTGTGAATTGAGAAAGCATTCAATTACATATAAATGATGTTACTATGATTATTGAGATGATAGAATAAGAAAGCATAAATTATAAAATTAGTAGAAAGGCTGACATATAATTATGAAAACTGCCACATTAAATAAAGGTAAAGAAACGAAATATCTAAATGGATACCCATTAATCGACGAAGATGATGTATTTGCGCATGACCATTTGAAAGAGGGCGATTTATTCTCATTAATCAATGATGAACAAAGCTATATTGCAACAGCATATGTCGGAAGACAACATAAAGGTCTTGGCTGGGTATTAAGTTATGACGAAAACGAAGTGATTAATACTCAATTCTTTGAGAGACTTTTTGAAATTGCTAAACAAGAAAGAGCATATTTTTATAACATTGAGGGTACCAATGCTTTTAGAATTTTTAATGGTGAAGGTGACGGTGTAGGTGGCCTGACAATTGATAACTATAACGGTCACTTTTTAATACAATGGTATTCTAAAGGTATTTATAAATATCGTTATCAAATTTTAAGTGCCTTAAAAAATACCTTTAAATATAATTCTTTATTTGAAAAAATGCGATTTAAAGATGCTCAGATAGCTGGTGGATTTGTTGATGGTGAGGCACCGGAATTTCCTATTGTAATCGAAGAAAATTTCACGTTTTATAATGTTGATTTAAATGATGGTCCTATGACAGGTATTTTCTTGGACCAAAAAGAAGTGCGTAAGAAATTACGAGACCACTTTGCCGAAGATAGATATTTGTTAAATGTGTTTAGTTATACTGGCGCTTTTTCAGTTATCTCAGCAGAAAAAGCCAAAGTGACGACTAGTGTTGATTTAGCTAATAGATCACGTACCTTAACAGAAGAAAATTTTGGTTTAAATGCAATTGATCCAAAAACACAATATATATTTGTAATGGATACCTTTGATTATTTTAATTACGCACGCCGTCATGATTTACTATATGACACAATTGTGATTGATCCACCTAGTTTTGCTAGAAATAAGAAAAAAACATTTTCAGTATTGAAAGATTACGATAAATTAATTTTAGGTGCTTTGGACGTACTTTCACCAGGTGGAACTTTATTATTGTGTACAAACAATAGTACATTTTCATTAAAAGCATTTAAGAAGATGATTAAAGACACTCTAAATAGTGCAGAAGTTGATTTTGAATTATCAGAAGTTATGGGATTACCAAAAGATTTTAAAACACATCCACATTACAAACCTTCAAAATATTTGAAAGCTATTTTTGTAAATATACAGTAATTTCTTTGAAATAGGGTAATCATTTTACAGTACTAGATTTTATCAAGGAGTGAATATCATGAGTTTTAAGAATAAAATAACTAATAACGTAACACAGAAAGTCGGAAATAAAGTTTTAAATATTGAAGATATAAAAAATAAAAGTACCATACCGACGACGAACATTGAATTGGATGAACGTCGTCAACGTGCCCAAGCTATAGTGAGAAAAAAATCAGTGTTATCTTCGAGTGTGAGTATTGTACCAATACCAGGTCTTGACTTTGGTGTAGATATCAAGCTAATGAGAGATATCATTGAAGATGTTAATAAAATTTATGGCTTAGATCACAAACAAGTTAATTCGATGAGAGAAGATGTAAAAGAACGTATTTTTACAGCAGCTGCAATACAAGGCAGTCAATTTGTCGGTAGAAAAGTATCTAATGCCATATTAAAAGTGGTTATCAGAGACGTTGCAAAACGTATGGCTGCAAAACAGACGAAATGGTTCCCACTTGTAGGTCAAGCCATCTCAGCTTCTATCAGCTATTACTTTATGAAAAAAATCGGCGATGACCATATTGAAAAATGTGAAAAGGTTGCTAAATCTTTAATGGAATAGTGGAGCGTTTTCATAAAAAGAAACAATATTCAATGAATATTGTCATATCATGGGTGCAACGAATTGAATTTATATGTATAATTTGGTAATGTTATTATATAAAACTATGCTAGGTTTTATAATAAACTAACGATTCTAACTATACGAAGGAGACATCATATTATGGAACAAAAATCATATGTAATTATTGACGAAACAGGTATTCATGCACGTCCAGCTACAATGCTTGTTCAAACTGCATCAAAGTTTGATTCAGATATTCAATTAGAATATAACGGTAAAAAAGTTAACTTGAAATCAATCATGGGTGTTATGAGCTTAGGCGTAGGTAAAGATGCTGAAATTACAATCTATGCTGACGGTAGTGATGAAACAGATGCAATGGAAGCGATTACTGATATCTTATCAAAAGAAGGATTAACTAAATAATATGACTAATTATATTAATGGCATTGCTGCTTCAGATGGCGTAGCAATTGCTAAAGCATATTTATTAGTTGAACCTGATCTTTCATACGATAGTGAAAAGATTCAAGATGTCGACGCAGAAATTGCTAAGTTTCAAAATGCTATTGAAACATCTAAAGTTGAATTAACAAAAATCAGAAATAATGCCGAAAAAAATCTCGGCGCTGATAAAGCTGCTATTTTTGATGCACATTTATTAGTCTTGGATGATCCAGAGTTAATTCAACCGATTGAAGACAAAATTAAAAATGAACAAGTTAACGCACCAACTGCGCTTTCTGATGTGACTGGACAATTCATTACTATTTTTGAAGCAATGGATAATGAATACATGAAAGAGCGTGCTGCAGATATTCGCGATGTGTCGAAACGAGTTTTAGCACATATATTAGGTGTGGAGTTACCTAATCCTAGTATGATTGATGAAAGCGTTGTTATTATAGGTAATGATTTAACGCCTTCAGATACTGCTCAATTAAACAAGGAATTTGTACAAGGTTTTGTTACAAATATTGGAGGCAGAACTTCTCACTCAGCAATTATGAGTCGCTCACTTGAAATTGCTGCAGTAGTAGGTACGAAATCAATAACGGAAGAAGTTAAACAAGGTGACATGATTATTGTTGATGGTTTGACTGGTGAAGTGATAATTGATCCTACAGAAGACGAAGTCATTGCATACCAAAACAAACGCGAACGTTTCTTTGAAGATAAGAAAGAGCTTCAAAAATTACGCGATGAAGAAACAACAACTATTGACGGTGTTCATGCTGAACTTGCTGCTAATATCGGTACACCAAATGATTTAAAAGGTGTAATTGAAAATGGTGCTGAAGGTGTCGGATTATATCGTACTGAATTTTTATATATGGGTAGAGACGAAATGCCAACTGAAGACGAACAGTTTGAAGCTTATAAAAAAGTGCTTGAAACAATGGAAGATAAACGTGTTGTTGTTCGTACTTTAGATATAGGTGGAGATAAGGAACTACCATATTTAAATTTACCAGAAGAAATGAACCCGTTCTTAGGCTATCGTGCAATTCGTTTATGTCTAGATCAACCTGAGATTTTCAGACCACAATTGCGTGCCTTATTACGTGCGTCAGTTTATGGGAAATTAAATATTATGTTCCCAATGGTAGCGACAATCAAAGAATTCCGTGATGCTAAAGCATTATTATTAGAAGAAAAAGAAAATTTAACAAGTGAAGGTATTGAAGTATCTGATGATATAGAAGTTGGTATCATGGTAGAAATACCTTCAACAGCTGCATTAGCAGATGTTTTTGCTAAAGAAGTAGATTTCTTCAGTATTGGAACGAATGATTTAATTCAATATACAATGGCTGCAGATCGTATGTCAGAGCGAGTGTCATACTTGTATCAACCATACAATCCAGCAATTTTACGTTTAGTGCAACAAGTGATTAATGCTTCTCATAATGAAGGCAAATGGACTGGAATGTGTGGAGAAATGGCCGGAGATGAAACTGCTATTCCATTACTATTAGGTTTAGGATTAGATGAATTCTCTATGAGTGCTACATCAATTCTTAAAGCACGCCGTCAAATTAAAGGGTTAAGTAAAAATGAAATGGAAGAATTGGCACAAAAAGCAATTAACTGTGCTACTTCTGAAGAAGTACAAGACTTAGTAAGTAATTATACGAAATAAAAAAGATTGGGACACAAATCCCAGAAAAATAGCACTCAGATGATTTAAATCAATTCATCTGAGTGCTTCTTTTTATTCAATGCTTCGTTTTGTTGGCTCGCTTTCTTAGGGGACAGCTTCAGCCTATAGTCTTCAGCTTGTCCTATTCCCACAAGAGTCTCGCCGAAATACGTCGCATCCATATGTGATTTTACATTCAAATACTTAAAAAATTAGGTCATCATGTATAATCTAATAAACACTATTGAACTATATTAACGAGGTGCCTCATGTATAAAGATTATAATGTGACTCAACTTACACTACCAATGGAACTTCAATTCTTATTCCCACAAATGATATGTCATGACATGTTAATGAAATTGTTGAAATGATTTTTAATGAAAAAGGCAATTTCTATATGATCCAATAGATATTGTCTTTTTCACTTGTTCAAGAACTTTATGTCCTAGACGCTTTTTATAGTTATATTGAAATTTATTTGAATGGTATGGAAATGTATGCGAAGTTGAGTAGTTTTGGAGAATTCACAACTCACTAAATTGTTTATTACAGTTGAAATTAGGTTATGGTTAGTTAACCCGTTTAAAATGATGCATTAGCCTTATTTCAGTTGATTTAGTTAATGTGTTTGTATTTGAGAGGTTTAATGTGTTGTTTCAATATTTAAGGTTTGGTTAATTTTTTCCATATCAACTTGGTACATCGGTTCACCATTCAATAATATAAAAGGTGTTGCAAAAGCATCATAATCAATCATTTCATTTCGATATTGCTGATTAGCGATGTTTTTTTCTATATATTTAAAGCCTTTATCAGTTAAATAGTTTTTAATAAAGGTACAAGGAGGGCAGTCATTCTGTGTGTAAATGATGATATCAGTCATTCAACATCAATCCTTTCTACAAAGTCGTTTTCTATAATAGTAAGTGACTTTTAATTAAAATTCAAGTTATAAAATTGCATGTAATTGGTCATTAATTTGTCACTTAATTCTGAGTTTAACTAATTTTAAAACATAGCCATTGGGTTTATAATGAATGGACGTTGTGATTTTTGTCACAAATAAATTAAAAAGGTGATATTATGGATTCAGTTGAATTAGCTCGTTTTCTAACTGCAATGACACTCGCAGTGCATATCATATTTGCAACAATTGGTGTAGGTGTCCCATTGATGTTTGCAGTTGCTGAGTTTTTAGGGATTAAAAAGAATGATCCTCATTATATAACATTAGCCAAAAGATGGTCTAAAGGTTATACAATTACTGTGGCAGTTGGGGTTGTAACAGGTACGATTATAGGATTACAACTGTCATTATTATGGCCAACGTTTATGCAAATGGGCGGCCATGTGATTGCATTACCGTTGTTTATGGAAACATTTGCGTTTTTCTTTGAAGCAATTTTCTTAAGTATATATTTATACACTTGGGATAGATTTAAGAGTAAATGGACACATTTCTTAATTAGTATACCAGTGATTATTGGAGGTTCTTTCTCTGCCTTCTTTATTACGGCTGTCAATTCATTTATGAATACACCAGCTGGTTTTGATATTAAGAATGGTAAAATGATAAATGTTGAACCTTGGGTAGCAATGTTTAACGATTCATTTTTAATAAGATCTTTTCACGTTGTAACGACTGCTTTTATGACGATGGCTTTTGTACTAGCTGCCATTGCTGCTTTCAAGTTAGTGAAAAATAAGTTTAAAAAAGATGCAGAATATCATAAAAAAGCATTGAAATTAACAATGATTCTTGGCATTATCTTTACTTTAGGTTCAATGTTAGCAGGAGATTTATCTGCAAAATTTTTACATCAAGAACAACCAGAAAAATTAGCTGCGTATGAGTGGCATTTTGATACGGAATCCAATGCCGATTTAGTACTTTTTGGTTCTTTAAATGAAGAGACACAAGAAGTAACTGGAGCAATTAAAATTCCGAGTCTACTTAGTTTCTTGGCTGACAACAATGTCAATACTAAAGTGAAAGGGTTGGATGAATTTCCAAAAGAATTGCATCCTCCAATGATAGTACATTATTACTTTGACTTAATGGTGTCAATGGGTGTCTTCTGTTTAATTGTTTCAGCTGCATTTGTACTAACATTATGCTTTAAAAAATTACGGAAATTCACTTATTCAAAACCAATGCTATACGGTGCTTTATTAACAGGACCTGCAGCGATGTTAGCGATAGAGTTTGGTTGGTTCTTAACGGAACAAGGGCGTCAACCTTGGATTGTACGTGGATATCTAAAAGTGGCTGAAGCGGCTACTCAAGCAGGTGGCTTAACACTCGTAACAATATTATTTGGTATATTATATTTAATATTAATTGTTACCTCTTCTTATGTATTAATAAGAATGTTTAAGGATAAACCAGCATATGAAGAATTTGAAGTAACTTCATCGGAAAGAGGTGATGCATGATGGTATTTGCATATATAGGTATCACGGTACTATGGATATTCTTATTTTGTTATATTATTGTTGCATCAATTGATTTTGGTGCTGGTTTCTTTACGCTACACGCTAAAATAACAAAACAAGATAAAAAAATTAATCACTTGATTGCACGTTACCTTAATCCAGTTTGGGAAGTGACGAATGTTTTCTTCGTATTCTTTTTCGTAGGAATGGTTGGTTTTTTCCCAGATACAGCTAAATATTTCGGTACAGTATTGCTTTTACCAGCATCTATTGCGTTGATATTGTTGTCCATTAGAGGTGGCTTTTATGCCTTTGAAAACTATGGACCAGATACAAAACTACCGTGGCTTGTACTATATGGTTTAGCAGGTTTATTCATACCTGCAGCCTTAGCCACTACTTTAACGATTTCTGAAGGTGGTTATATTACTGGCTCAAGTAACCATTTAGATTTAAATTGGTTTGAATTATTGTTAAGTCCATATTCATGGTCAGTAGTATTTCTTGCAATTATATCCGTACTTTATATTTCGTCTGGATTTTTAACTTATTATGCTTCTAAAGCAAATGATAAACCTGCTTATGGTTTATTAAGATACTGGTTCTTATTTTGGGGACCGCCAATGATTGCTATTTCATTATTTGTATTTCTATCATTAAGATTGCAAAATGAGACGCATTTCTATACAGCAGTATTTGATTATTGGTGGATGTTTGTACTCAGCTTACTATGTTTTGCTGGTGCAATGTTACTCACATTGATGAAAAAGTGGCACGGTTTTGCATTTATCTTAGTAATTTTACAAATGGCTTTTGCGTTCTTCGGCTACGGTGCAAGTAAATTACCATATATTTTATATCCATATATTCGCATAGATGAACATGTTGTTAATAGTGGTATGGCTATTGCTTTAATCATCGCGTTTATTTTAGGTTTACTTTTATTAATTCCATCGCTAATATTATTATTGAGATTATTTGTTTTTGATAAAAAATATGTTGAAGGTAAAAAGTAGACAAATATACTTAAATACAGTAGTAATGTTTATTGTTTAAACTACTAATATTTGATATATTTCAATTATCTTATTTTTGGAGGACGCATATGGATAAAGAATATGTGGTTATAGGTTTAGGTCGTTTTGGTGGTAGTATTGTTAGAGAATTAAATGCCTTAGATATGGATGTCATGGCGATTGATATGGATGAAGCACGTGTGAATGAATATAGTGATATTGCCACACATGCTGTAATTGCTGACACAACTGATGAAGCAGTGATGAAAAGTTTAGGCATTAGAAATTTTGATCACGTTATTGTTGCAATAGGCGAAAATATTCAATCTAGTACGTTAACGACTTTAATTTTAAAAGAGTTGGGCGTTAAGAAAGTAACGGCTAAGGCTCAAAATGATTATCATGCTAAAATTTTAAATAAAATTGGTGCAGATACTGTTGTTCATCCTGAAAGAGATATGGGCAGAAGAATTGCACATAATGTAGCTAGTGCTAGTGTTTTAGATTATTTAGAATTAGCAGATGAACATTCAATAGTAGAAATTAAAGTTAGTGAAAAGATGGCAGGCCAAACAATAATAGAATTAGATATTAGAGCTCAATATGGTATAAGTATTATCGCTATTAAAAGAGGCAGAGATATTATCGTATCTCCAGATCCAAACATAAATATTGAAATTGGAGATATTTTAATTATGATTGGTCATGACAATGACTTAAACCGATTTGAAAAAAAGGTAGTTAGATAAATAATAATATATAAATTAAAGAAGGGGTAGGGACAAATCAATGGTGCCCAAACCCTTCTTTTTTAATTATTAACTGATTTTGTTAACTGGTGATCGCGATGTGAATTATGTATGTGAGATACTGTAGAGGTATACTATATCCTCATCCACAGGCAAAACAATACGTTCAAAATAGCAAGTATTTTAATATAAAAAGCACTCATCCATAGCAAATGGATGAGTGCTTTATTTTGAAAAGTTGATTATATTTTTGGTTATGATTACGATTCTGATGATTGATCCGATTGATTATCATCTTTTTTTGGTTTCTGAGTTGTGTTTTTATTATCTTTATTGTTAGAACCTTTTGTGTTTTTGTTTTGAGATTTAGTATTGTGTTTTTTAGTACTGTCTTTTTTAGTACTGTCTTTTTTTTGATTTGGTTTATTTTGTGGTTTTTTATTTTGAGAAGGTGCATCACCTTCATTTACTTTCATTATCACTGGTAAAATCATTGGCTTACGTGCTGTTTTCTCAAATAAATATGGTTGTAGCGTTTCAATGATTGATGATTTAATTTGATGCCATTGTATTTCTGGATTTTGGTTCAGTTTAGAAATAACATCTGTTTTGATTTTTCTTTGGGCATCATAAATTAATTGACCAGATTCACGCATGTAAACAAAACCACGAGAAATAATGTCAGGGCCTGAAAGTAGTTTGTTTGTTTTAAAGTCTATACTAACGACGACGATGACTAAACCTTCTTCAGACAATAATTTTCTATCTCGAATAACTACATTTCCGATATCTCCAATACCGCTACCATCGACTAGCACATTGCCAGATGGTATTCTTCCAGCTTTTCTAGCTGAATTATGAGTTAAAGCTAAGACGTCACCGATATCAAAGATAAACACGTTGTCTGGTTCTACGCCACATTCAATTCCTGATTGACCGTGTGCTTTTAACATACGATATTCGCCATGAATAGGCAGGAAGAATTTTGGACGTAGTAAGCGTAACATCAATTGTTGATCGCCTTTAGATCCGTGTCCAGATGTGTGAATGTTTGAAACCTTATTGTGTATTACTTCAGCACCAGCGCGATATAATGAATTTATGGTGCGGTTGATACTTTTAGTATTACCTGGAATAGGGGAAGAACTAAATACTACAGTATCTTCTGGAATGATTTTTATTTGTTTGTGTGTACCGTTAGCAATTCTTGATAAAGCTGCCATTGGTTCACCTTGTGAACCTGTACATAAAATGAGTAACTCATGTTTAGGAACACTATTAATTTTGTTTGGTTCTATAAAAGTTTCAGGTGGTGCTTTTATATAACCGAGTTCCATACCAATTTTAATATTGTTTTCCATTGAACGACCAAAAGTTACAATTTTACGGTTGTGTTTAATTGCAGCTTCGACTGCTTGCTGAACACGATAGATATTAGAAGCAAAAGTTGCAAAGATAATTCTACCACTACAATTACGGAATATCTTTTCAACATTTTGACCCACTTCACGTTCACTTAATGTAAAATCAGGAACTAGTGAGTTAGTAGAGTCTGAAAGTAAACAAAGTACACCTTCTTCTCCGAGTTTCGCCATTTTCGCTATATTTGCTGGTTCACCAACTGGCGTAAAATCAAATTTGAAATCTCCAGTGTGAACAATATTACCTTCTGGTGTATTAACAATAACACCATATGATTCTGGTATACTATGTGTTGTTAAATAGAAAGAAACTTCGAAATGTTTAGATTTGATAACGGAACTTTCTTCAATTTCAATAAGTTTTGTTGTTCTTAACAAGTGATGTTCTTCCAACTTATTTCTGATTAAACCTAAAGCTAATGGTCCACCATATATAGGCACGTTTATTTGTTTTAATAGGTAGGGCACACCACCTATATGGTCTTCGTGGCCGTGTGTTATAAACAGACCAACTATTTTGTCTTGGTTCTGTTCTAAATAAGTAATGTCAGGAATCACGTAATCAATACCTAATAAGTTATCATCAGGGAATTTGATACCTGCATCTATAATTACGATTTCATCCTGATATTCTACGGCATAAGTGTTTTTTCCGATTTCACCTAAGCCACCAAGGGCATAAACCGCAACTTCATTTTTATGAATTTGTTTCATTACTCAGCTTGCTCCACATTAAAGTGATCGGATTGTTTTTCATATTCTAAATGTGCGCCCTCAAGTTTAGTAATAAACTCGATATTGTAATTACGGTCTTTCAAATATCTTCTTACTTGTTCTTCTGATTGAGCTTCAACATAAATAGTTTGTGTGTGTTCTCTAACAACTACTTCTTCTTTGTTATGTTGAAAAAATACTTTAAATACTGCCATTATATCTATTTCCTCCTAAATTTTGGTTAAATTATTTATATAAACCCTGAAATGTATATTATTTTGTGAGCTTCTTAATTTTAAATAAAATGATATTTACTAAAAGTGTATTGAAACTACGTTTTATATAAAGAGAACATACGAGCATTTGCCCAGTATGTTTCTAGGGTCATTTTAAATTCGTTCGTATAGAAAAATACAAATAGAAAGCATTTGTATGTTTTCAGTTATTTCTCATTTTACATGATGTAGTAGAATAAATAAAGCAGTTTTATTTTCTGCTTATACTTAATATGTAGAAAAAAGTGATTCACTATATATAAGGTATTTAACTTAGTAAATTTAAACAAATCATTTTGAAATATTAAATGAATTATCAAATAGCTTGAGTCGATAATAAAAATTAATTATGATTAAAAGGAAATATAATAATTAATAATATAAAGTGAAAAAGTAATAGAGATGAAATGAAGGTGGTTGCTATGGATAAAGTGGAGCGTATTGTTGAAGATATTAAAAATGAAAAACAACGAACTGATAAGGTCTTTCAAGATATCACATTTGAAATACGTGCGGAACAAGTTATCATGTTTTTCAATTACAATGAAATCATTGATACTGTGAATGAAGATCAAAATTATGTAAAGCACAATCATGATCCGGTATTTATTGATATTCAAGAATTAAATGCTTTGAAGAAAGAATTACAAGAATTGAACATCATGTACCATGAAAGAAGAGACGATTTTATGTAAAAAGAACTGTTAGTAAACGTGTGCAATTGCCACATCTACTAACAGTTCTTTTTTTATACTTCTACTGCATCTTCATGAGGTTGCAGTGGATGTTCTGAATCTATGTGATCATAAAACATGATGCCATTAATATGGTCTATTTCATGTTGAACTACAACAGCTGGATAACCTTTTAAACGTAATTTAACATCATTACCATCTATATCTTTCGCTTTAACTGTAACTCTATATTTACGGTGTACTAGTCCTGGTACATTTTCGTCTACACTTAAGCAACCCTCACCAGTAGGTAGATAGGCTTCTTGAATGCTATGACTCATAATTTTAGGATTTACTAACATCAAGTCATAACTTTTACCTTCTCCATCATCTGGTAAATAGACGGCAATCATTTTTTTAGAAATATTGATTTGTGGCGCTGCAAGTCCAACGCCAGAACGAAGACCATATTTATTAGCAGTTTCTTCATCTTGACTATTTATTAAAAATGCTCTCATAGATTTTAATGTCTCTCTATCTTCATCTGATAATGGGACTTCGACATCTTTAGCTTTTTCACGTAGTGTTGGATGTCCATCTCTAATTATATCTTTCATTGTTAACATTTGTTCATACACCTTCCTTAATATAAAATATACCAAAGATTACCAAATAAAATACAGTAATAAATTTGATTTATTAAAATTTATTATATAATATAGCACACGAAAAAGGAGGATTTCTCAAAATGAAATTTAAATATGGTATTGGTGCCATACTAGCTTCCACAGTACTTATAGCTGGATGTACAACTGATAAAGGTGAAATAAAAGATTATAATGAAAAAATACAACAAGCATTCGATGAAGAAAAGCCTGTTTCATCAGTAGGCAAAAAACTTAATGAACTAGAGCAAAAGAAACAAAAGCTAGTGAAAAAAATCAATGGGAAAGACCAACAAGAAGCCAAACAAACTTCTGAAAAAATTGTAGATAATGTTGAAGAAAGACAAAAAGAATTTAAAAAAGAAGAAAATGCGTTAGATAATTCAGAAAAAGAATTTAAAAAAGCACAAAAACATTTAGATAATATTAGTGATGAAGATAAGAAAAAAGAAGTGAAAGAATTAAATGATGCTTTAAAAGATAAATATAAAGCACATGATAACTATGCAAATGCATACAAGAATATTATGAACAAAGAAAAAGATTTATTTGAATATGGAACTCGTGATCAAGCTAACCAAGAAGAAATGAATAAAAAGACAGAAGCTGTATCCAAATCATATAAAACTATGGACAAATCTTTTAATAAATACAAAGATGCAATGGAAAAAGTAAATAAAGAAAAACAAGATGTAGATAATTTAAACTAACTTAAAATGCTATTAATTTGAAATTTAAGGTAAATAACTATAGCATATTAAATGAGGACGCTTACATTCTTTTGGGAGTGGACACTTTGAACCTTGTAAAAAAGATAGTACAGCATGTTTGAAAATAGTGATACAGTTTTAAAACTGTACCTATTTACTGTATTACAGAACTTTTCATATTTGTTTAACAGTGAAACAGTTTTGTGATACAATGTTAAAGGATAAAATGAATTTCTATTATACGGGAAAGGTATGGTGAATTGAATGGCTCCGAAATTGAAAGCCCAATTCGATGCAGAGAAAGTATTGAAAGATACTGAATCTCAATTTGAAATGATCCAAATTTTGGATGAAGACGGTAATATCGTTAATAAAGATCTAGTACCTGATTTATCAGACGAGCAATTAGTAGAATTAATGGAAAGAATGGTTTGGACACGTATTCTTGATCAACGTTCTATTTCACTAAATAGACAAGGGAGATTAGGATTCTATGCACCTACTGCTGGTCAAGAAGCTTCACAATTAGCTTCTCAATATGCATTAGAACAAGAAGACTTTATTCTTCCTGGTTATCGTGATGTTCCACAATTAATTTGGCAAGGTCTGCCATTAACTGAAGCATTTTTATTCTCTAGAGGTCACTTTAAAGGAAATAGAATGCCTGAAGGTGTTAATGCACTAAGCCCACAAATTATTATCGGCGCACAATACGTACAAACAGCTGGTGTTGCACTTGGACTTAAAAAACGTGGGAAACAAGCTGTAGCAATCACATATACTGGTGATGGTGGTTCTTCACAAGGTGATTTCTATGAAGGTATTAACTTCGCTTCAGCTTACAAGGCGCCAGCAATTTTTGTAATTCAAAATAATAACTATGCGATTTCTACACCACGTAGTAAACAAACAGCTGCTGAAACTTTAGCTCAAAAAGCTATCTCAGTAGGTATTCCTGGTATACAAGTAGATGGAATGGATGCACTTGCAGTATATCAAGCGACTAAAGAAGCGCGTGATCGTGCTGTAAACGGTGAAGGTCCAACACTTATTGAAACAATCACTTATCGTTACGGTCCACATACAATGGCTGGAGACGATCCAACGAAATACAGAACTTCAGACGAAGATTCTGAATGGGAGAAAAAAGATCCATTAGTTCGTTTCAGAAAACATCTTGAAAATAAAGGTCTATGGACTGAAGAGAAAGAAAACGAAGTAATCGATCGTGCGAAAGCTGAAATTAAAACTGCTATTAAAGAAGCGGATAATACAGAAAAACAAAAAGTTACAGACTTAATGGAAAATATGTATGAAGAAATGCCTCAACATTTAGCAGAACAATATGAAATCTATAAAGAGAAGGAGTCGAAGTAACCGATGGCACAAATGACAATGGTTCAAGCGATTAATAATGCGCTTAAAACCGAATTACAAAATGATGAAAATGTCTTACTTTTCGGTGAAGACGTCGGTGTTAACGGTGGTGTATTCCGTGTAACTGAAGGATTACAAAAAGAATTCGGTGAAGACCGAGTATTTGATACACCTTTAGCAGAATCTGGAATTGGTGGCTTAGCTCTAGGCTTAACTACACAAGGTTACCGTCCAGTTATGGAAATCCAATTCTTAGGATTCGTATTTGAAGTATTTGACTCTGTTGCAGGTCAAATTGCGCGTACACGTTTCCGTTCTGGTAACTCAAAACAAGCACCAGTAACTATCCGCGCCCCATTTGGTGGTGGTGTACACACACCTGAATTACACGCAGATAATTTAGAAGGTATCTTAGCTCAATCACCAGGATTGAATGTAGTCATCCCATCTAGTCCTTATGATGCAAAAGGATTATTAATTTCTGCAATTAGAAGTAACGACCCAGTTGTATATTTAGAGCACATGAAATTGTATCGTTCTTTCCGTGAAGAAGTGCCTGATGAAGAGTATACAATTGAAATCGGCAAAGCGAGTGTCAAACAAGAAGGTAATGATATTACATTAATCGCTTATGGTGCCATGGTACAAGAATCATTAAAAGCTGCTGAAGAATTAGAAAAAGATGGTCATTCAGTGGAAGTTATTGATTTACGTACGGTACAACCAATCGACTTAGAAACGTTAGTTGCTTCAGTAGAAAAAACTGGACGTGCAGTCGTAGTTCAAGAAGCACAACGTCAAGCTGGTGTTGGAGCTACAGTTGCTTCAGAATTAGCAGAGCGCGCAATTCTGTCATTAGAAGCACCAATTGCTCGTGTAGCTGCTGCTGATACCGTTTATCCGTTTACTCAAGCTGAAAATGTTTGGTTACCAAACAAAAACGATATCGTTGAAAAAGCAAAAGCAACATTAGAATTCTAATAAATATTAATAAGTTTGGGATAGCTTTTAAAATGTTATCCCAACTTCATTGATTAATAATAAAACAGCATGAGATTGCGAATCATAAGTTTCGTTCTCATTTTCTAATTTTTGACTAAATATGAATTTTTAGGAGGATAATAACGTGGCATTTGAATTTAAATTACCCGATATTGGTGAAGGTATCCACGAAGGTGAAATTGTAAAATGGTTTGTTAAAGCTGGAGATACTATCGAAGAAGATGATGTTTTAGCTGAAGTCCAAAATGACAAATCTGTAGTAGAAATTCCATCACCTGTGTCAGGTACAGTGGAAGAAGTACTTGTAGATGAAGGTACAGTTGCTGTTGTCGGAGATACAATTGTTAAAATTGACGCGCCTGATGCAGAAGATATGGAATTTAAAGGTAGCGATAGCAGTGAATCTACAGATGAAGCTGAAGCAGAACCTGCTAAAGAAGAAAGTTCTGAAGCAGCGGCAACTACACAATCATCAGCTGATGAAGATGTAGATGAAAATAAACGTGTTAAAGCTATGCCTTCAGTGCGTAAATATGCACGTGAAAATGGCGTGAACATTAAAGCAGTTGTAGCTTCAGGTAAAAATGGACGTACAACTAAAGAAGATATTGATGCATACTTAAATGGAGATACAAGTGCAGCTTCAACTGAAAGTGCAAGTGAAACTGCAGAAGAAACTTCTGCGAGCACAGCACAATCAGCGCCAGTTTCTAGTGAAGGTGAATTCCCAGAAACAACAGAAAAAATCCCTGCTATGCGTAAAGCAATCGCAAAAGCAATGGTTAATTCTAAACACACTGCACCTCACGTAACTTTAATGGATGAAATTGATGTTCAAGAATTATGGGATCATCGTAAAAAATTCAAAGAAGTTGCGGCTGAGCAAGGTACTAAATTAACATTCCTACCTTATGTAGTGAAAGCTCTTGTTTCTGCACTTAAGAAATATCCAGCACTAAACACAGAATTTAATGAAGAAGCTGGAGAAATTGTACACAAACATTATTGGAATATTGGTATTGCAGCTGATACAGACAGAGGTTTATTAGTACCTGTTGTCAAACATGCTGACCGTAAATCTATGTTCCAAATTTCAGATGAAATTAATGAATTAGCTGTAAAAGCACGCGATGGCAAATTAACTTCAGATGAAATGAAAGGTGCTACTTGTACTATTAGTAATATTGGATCAGCAGGTGGACAATGGTTCACACCAGTTATAAATCACCCAGAAGTAGCTATCTTAGGTATTGGTCGTATCGCTCAAAAACCTATCGTTAAAGACGGAGAAATTGTAGCTGCACCAGTATTATCATTATCATTAAGCTTTGACCATAGACAAATCGATGGTGCTACTGGACAAAATGCAATGAACCATATCAAGCGTTTATTAAATAATCCAGAATTATTATTAATGGAGGGGTAAAACATGGTAGTTGGAGATTTCCCAATTGAAACAGATACTATTGTAATCGGAGCAGGACCTGGAGGATATGTTGCAGCAATTCGTGCAGCACAATTAGGTCAAAAAGTAACAATCGTTGAAAAAGGCGAATTAGGCGGTGTATGTCTTAACGTTGGATGTATTCCATCAAAAGCATTATTACACGCATCTCACCGTTATGATGAAACTAAAAACTCTGAAAATTTAGGTGTTATTGCTGAAAGTGTTTCACTTAAATTTGACAAAGTTCAAGAATTCAAACAATCAGTTGTTAAGAAATTAACAGGTGGTGTTGAAGGATTATTAAAAGGAAATAAAGTAGAAATCGTTAAAGGTGAAGCTTATTTCGTAGATAACAATAGTTTACGTGTTATGGACGAGAAGAGTGCTCAAACTTATAACTTCAAACATGCAATCATTGCAACTGGTTCAAGACCAATTGAAATTCCTAATTTCGAATTCGGTAACCGTGTTATTGATTCAACTGGTGCTTTAAATTTACAAGAAGTTCCTGGTAAATTAGTAGTAGTTGGTGGCGGTTATATCGGTTCAGAACTAGGTACTGCATTTGCAAACTTTGGTTCAGAAGTTACGATTTTAGAAGGTGCTAAAGATATCTTAGGCGGCTTCGAAAAACAAATGACACAACCTGTTAAAAAAGGCATGAAAGAAAAAGGCGTTGAAATTGTTACTGAAGCAATGGCTAAATCTGCTGAAGAAACAGATAACGGTGTTAAAGTAACTTATGAAGTTAAAGGTGAAGAACAAACGATTGATGCTGATTATGTATTAGTTACTGTTGGTCGTCGTCCAAACACTGATGAATTGGGCTTAGAAGAATTAGGTCTTAAATTCGCAGATCGTGGATTATTAGAAGTAGACAAACAAAGCCGTACTTCTATCGACAACATTTTTGCAATTGGTGATATCGTTCCTGGGCTACCATTAGCTCATAAAGCGAGCTATGAAGCAAAAGTAGCTGCTGAGGTTATTTCTGGAGAAGCATCAGAAGTGGATTACATTGGTATGCCTGCTGTATGTTTCACAGAACCAGAACTAGCACAAGTAGGTTACACTGAAGCGCAAGCGAAAGAAGAAGGATTAGAAGTTACAGCTTCTAAATTCCCTTACGCAGCAAACGGTCGTGCATTATCATTAGATGACACAACTGGTTTCGTTAAATTGTTAACACTTAAAGAAGATAATACACTAGTTGGTGCACAAGTAGTTGGTACTGGTGCTTCTGACATTATCTCTGAATTAGGCTTAGCAATAGAAGCTGGTATGAATGCTGAAGATTTAGCATTAACTGTACATGCTCACCCAACATTAGGTGAAATGTCTATGGAAGCTGCTGAAAAAGCTTTAGGATTACCAATTCATACAATGTAATAAATTAATAAGTATAAATAGTTACACTTTAGATGTTTTATCTTAAATGGTTATGGAAGTAATGAACGATATTACTGTTCTAGTGTTTTCAAATCATTGTATAAATGTTTAAAGCTTACAACAAATATATAGGGGCGGGAATAAGGAATCAATTTATTATATTTTGATTTCTGTCCCGCTCTTTTTTTACATCTTTTAAAATTTTGGTAACTATTTGTTAATTAAAGGGAGGATAAGTATATGGAATATTCATATCCGATTGATCTTGAATGGACAAATGAAGAAATGATGCAAGTGGTTGCTTTTTTTAATGCTATTGAAAAATACTATGAATCAAAAGTTGAAGGTAAAGTACTGTTAGAACGTTACAATCAATTTAAAAAAATAGTTCCAGGTAAAGCTCAAGAAAAGCAAATATTTAAAGAATTTGAAAAACAAAGCGGCTACAATAGTTACAAAGTAGTAAAATCAGTCAAAGATGCGTCAAATCAAAAATATTTTAGTTCAAAACAAATTTAACTATTGTCATCTTAGCTATATTTTGATATTTTTATTAAGCACTAAACAAAATGTTTGATAAAAGTAAACAAAATATAGTTTTTTTGTATAAATAATGCTCACGTTTTGGTTAACTATTGTTCCTTTAATGTGCAAAATAAGAAATTATAAAATAAGGTGACAGAATGAAGATTGGAAAAAAATTAAAGAATCTTAGAAATATTAAGCAACTCACTCAAGGTGAGCTGGCAGAGCGTACAAATTTATCTAAAGGATATGTTTCTCAAATTGAAAGTGAACATGCCTCGCCAAGCATGGAAACTTTTTTTAATATTTTAGAAGTATTAGGTACTACCCCTCGTGAATTTTTTTACGATTCAGCAAATACTAAGGTGTTATATAAGAAAAATGAACAAATTCATTATGATGAATCTGATAAAGGATATTTACTAAACTGGCCAATCACACAATCGAATAACTTTGAAATGGAACCATTAATACTTACTTTAAAACCTAATGCGTCATATAAAAGTTTTGATCCATCAGATTCCGATACATTTATATATTGTCTACAAGGTGAAGTTTCGCTTTTATTAGGAAGTGATTATTATCACGCTGAAGAAGGGGATGCGTTATATTTTAAAGCAAACCAAATACATAGATTAAAGAACCTTACGTCACAGGATGTGAAAGTTCTGGTTGTTGCTACAGCATCATATTTATAGGAGGACAATACATGAACCCTTTATTGACATTCCAATCAGTAAGTAAAGCTTATGATGGAACACAAATATTAGATAATATAGATTTGAATATTGAGTCTGGACATTTTTACACATTATTAGGCCCTTCTGGTTGTGGGAAAACTACAATTCTGAAATTGATTGCAGGCTTTGAACAAGTTGATCATGGACAAATCGTTTATCAAGGAAAATCGATTAATCAAGTTCCTGCTAATAAGAGAAAAGTAAATACTGTTTTTCAAGATTATGCTTTATTTCCGCATTTGACTGTATTTGATAATATCGCATTTGGATTAAAAATAAAAAAATTAAATAAGGAAGTAATTAAAGCTAAAGTGCAAGAAGCTTTGAAATTAGTGAAATTAACTGGTTTTGAAAATAGAATGATAGATGGCATGAGTGGTGGACAAAAGCAACGAATTGCGATTGCGCGTGCTATCGTAAATGAACCTGAGATTTTACTTTTAGATGAATCATTATCGGCATTAGATTTAAAATTAAGAACTGAAATGCAATATGAATTAAGAGAGATTCAATCTAGATTAGGTATTACTTTTATTTTTGTGACTCATGATCAAGAAGAAGCATTGGCACTGAGTGATTATATATTTGTTATGAAAGATGGGAAAATACAACAATTTGGTACACCCACTGATATTTATGATGAACCAGTAAATCGTTTTGTTGCTGATTTTATTGGAGAATCTAATATTTTGAAAGGTACAATGGTCAAAGATTATGTTGTTAATATTTACGACCAAGCATTTAAGTGTGTCGATATGGGAATTCCTAGTCAACAACAAGTTGAAGTCGTAATCAGACCAGAAGACATTGCGTTAGTAACCCCTAATGAAGGATTATTTGAAGTGACTGTTGATTCCATGTTATTTAGAGGTGTACACTATGAAATCAATTGTGTAGATAGAAAAGGTTATGAGTGGATGGTGCATTCTACAAAGAAAACTGAAGTAGGTAGCAAAGTAGGTTTGTTTTTTGAACCAGAAGCGATTCATATTATGGTGCCGGGCGAAACCGAAGCAGAGTTTGATGAACGTATTAATAGCTATGAGGTTAATGATAATGCGTAAAATAAACAGATTTTTATTTATACCATATATCTTATGGATGGTTTTATTTATCGTTGTGCCAGTCATTTTGCTAATTTATTTCTCAATGATTGATATACATGGTCATTTTAGTTTAGATAATTATAAACAAATGCTGACACCAAAGTATTTTTTGATGATATGGGACTCTATATTGTACGCTGTGTTAATTACGATGACTACGTTGCTTATTAGTTATCCAGCAGCATACTTTATTCGTACAGCAAAATATCAGAATTTATGGTTATTGGTATTAATTATACCCACTTGGATTAATTTACTTCTAAAGACCTATGCATTTATTGGCTTGTTCAGTCATGATGGTATTATCAACCGAATATTATATAGTTTGCATTTACCTAAAGCGGAACTTTTATTTACAGGTCCTGCCTTTATAATTGTAGCCAGTTATATTTATATACCATTTATGATTTTACCAATTTTTAATAATATGAAGGACATACCAAATAATTTATTACAAGCCTCAAGTGATTTAGGCGCTAGTAGACTAATGACATTTAAAAAAGTAATTATGCCTTTGACTAAACGTGGCGTATTAACAGGGGTGCAAGTTACATTTATTCCTGCGCTTTCTTTGTTTATGATCACAAGGTTAATTGCTGGTAATAAAGTCATTAATATTGGAACGGCGATTGAGGAACAATTTCTTGTAATTCAAAACTATGGGATGGGTTCAACTATTGCGTTGTTTCTCATTCTCTTCATGGCTTTTGTCCTAATCATTACAAATAAAAAATCTACAAATGGAAAAGGGTGAATCATATGAAATGGTATGGCAAACTATATATCGGTATATTAATTGCAGTGTTGTATATCCCTATACTGTTTTTAATGTTTTATTCATTTAATTCAGCAGGTAATATGATTCACTTTGAGCATTTTACATTAGCGCACTATCTATCCTTATTTAACAATGACAGATTATTAGCAGTTATTTTTAATACGATTGCGGTGGCATTATTAGCTGCTGCAATTGCAACGGTAATTGGAACAATGGGGGCCATTGCTTTATATCATTTAAGAAACAAAAAATTAAAAATTTCGTTACTCACTTTAAATAATGTGCTAATGGTTTCTTCCGATGTAGTTATTGGTGCATCATTTTTGATTATGTTTACGGCAATAGGTCATTTTACAGGTTTAGGGCTTGGTTTTATCACTGTATTAATTTTACATATTGCTTTTTGCATTCCAATTGTAGTGATTATTGTGTTACCTAAGTTATATGAAATGAATGAGCATACTTTAGATGCTGCTAGAGATTTAGGTGCCAGTGAATTACAAGTTTTAAATAAAGTGATGTTACCCCATTTGTTTCCTGCAATACTTGGCGGTTTTTTTATGGCACTAACCTATTCTTTGGATGATTTTACAGTTAGTTTTTTCGTTACAGGAAATGGATTTAGTGTATTATCAGTAGAAGTTTATGCTATGGCTAGAAAAGGTATAAGTATGGAAATTAACGCGATATCGACAATACTTTTTATAACGATCATAATAGGTATTCTTGGTTATTATTTGATACAAAAACTTATCAAACGAAATAAAGCATTGAAGCAGGTGACACAATAATGAAACGATTTTTACAATTAATCGTGCTTTCAATTTTCGTTGGACTACTATGTTTATTGGTAAGCCAAAAACTCACTGAAAAAGAGCATTCTGCTTCAGGTGAAAAAATTTATGTGTATAACTGGGGAGAATATATTGATCCGAGTTTAGTAAAAAAATTTCAAAAAGAAACTGGTATTGAAGTTGTGTACGAAACATTCGATTCAAACGAAGCTATGGAGGCAAAAATACGTAATGGTGGTACAAATTATGATGTTGCTTTTCCAAGTGAATATACGATAGAAAAAATGAAAAAGGAAGGTTTGTTATTACCTTTAAATCATGAGAAAATACCAAATATGAAAAATTTAGATAAAGATTATATGAACATGTCATTTGATAGGAAAAATCATTATTCAGTGCCATACTTTTTTGGTACAGTAGGTATTTTATATAATAAAAATGTATATTCACAAGATAACTTTGATTCGTGGGAAAGTTTATATAATCAAAAATATCAAAATGATATTTTATTAGTAGACGGAGCAAGAGAAGTTATGGGTTTAAGTTTAAACAAATTAGGCTACAGTTTAAATGATAAGCAATCAAAACATTTAGCAGAAGTTGAACAAGATTTAAAACAATTAAGCCCTAATATTAAAGGTGTTGTCGGTGATGAAATAACTATGATGCTTGAACAACACGAAGCTAATATTGCGGTTGTGTGGAGTGGTATAGCAGCGCCAATTGTGCAAAATAATAGTGATTTTGATTACGTCGTTCCAAAAGAAGGATCAAACTTATGGTTTGATAACATGGTAATTCCAAAGACAGCTCAAAATAAAGCAGGCGCACATAAGTTTATCAATTTTATGTTAGATGCACAGAATAGTAAACAAAATACGGAGTGGGTAGCTTATGCAACACCTAATAAGGCTGCAAGAGCACAATTACCAAAAGACATCAAAGATGATGAACGTTTTTATCCTTCAAAGCGTACACAAGCACGTTTAGAAGTCTATAAAGATTTAGGTAAAGATACACTTAGTGAATATAATGAACGCTTTTTAAATTTTAAAATGTCGCTAAATTAAAGCGTAGTATAGTAGTTATTTTATCGTTTATTCGATATAATAGTTTGATAAGTAGTATAAGGAGTTGTATAGAAATGTCAGGAGAACAATATACTCAAGTTAGGCGTCCAGTGAGTCGACTAGCAGAAAAGGTATTGGGTTGGTTGAGCTGGATATTCTTACTATTACTAACAATCATCACAATGTTTATTGCATTAGTTTCTTTTAGTAGTGAAAGTTCTATTCAAAATTTAGAAACGTCGTTAAATGGTAATGATTTTATTCAGCAAATATTGGCGAATAATGGATTAAATACGATTCAATTTGTTATTTGGTTACAAAATGGTATATGGGCAGTTATTGTATATTTCATTGTTTGTTTATTAATATCATTTTTAGCGTTAATTTCAATGAATATTAGAATATTATCTGGATTTTTATTTTTAATAGCTACCATCGTCACTTTACCTTTAGTTCTATTATTTGTACCACTCATTATACCGATTCTATTTTTAATAGTTGCAATTATGATGTTTGCACGCAAAGATAAAGTAGAAATGATACCAGCTTATTATTCTGGTGGTTATCAAGGTAGTTATAATGACTATGGTCAAGAAAGAGAAGCAGAACCAAAATCTGAGCCAAAACCTGAACCGAGACCTGAGCCAAAATCTGAACCAAACCCTCAATATAATGTACAACAAGATACTTCTGACTTAGAACAACCATCAAACCAAGAACAACAATTAAGAAGAGGTGGGTACAGTTCCGAAATTGCAGACAAAGTAAATTCGGATATTAATTCAAAAGAGGAAGAACCTCAAGTATTATCTCGACAGGCTAAATACAATTATAAATCAAGAAAGCAGCCAAATGATTTTGATGAAAATCTTCAAAATGAACAAGAGGACTCAAATATCGATAGTGAAGAATCTGAAATAGAAGCTAGACAAAGACAAGAAGCTTTTGAAAAAGAACAACAACTTCAACAAGAAGCTTATGAAGAACAACAGCGAATCAAGCAAGAAAAGGCTGAGGAAACTGCTAGATTGAAGCAAGAAAAAGCCGAAGAAAAAGCTAGAATTAAGCAAGAAAAGAAAGCACGTAAACAGCGTGAAAAAGAAAAACGTAAACAACAACCAAGTGCAGTTAGTCAGCGAAGAATGAACTTTGAAGAACGAAAGAAAATCACAAGTCAAACTGCTGAATCATCAGAGATTGATGAAGAAAAAAGTCAATCAAGTAAAACTAAACAAAATGAAGCAGTAGATTCAGATAAAGAAAAATAAAGATTTTATTTTCTCTATCCTATACGCAAAATAAGAGGGCCAATCCTTAATATGGATTGGTCCTCTTTATATTTAAAATCTTACGATTTTGATCGTGCATGCTTGCCTGGGGATATGGCTAGAGCCTGTAGTCTCTCGCTCATATCATTTCCCCGGGCGTCAGCATATTACAAAATCGCAATTTCGCAAAGAAATCGTCAATTTTGTTTCTCTGTAAATATTTGAGTTTCAGTAATATGTCTACATGAGCTCTTTAAATGTTTCTAATATTAAGTATACATTTAATATGCTTAAAATAATGATTAATAGCCATGAAATAGTATTAACCCAGGTTCTGTTTTTAAATTGTCCCATTAAATAAAGATTATTTGTAGCCAGTTGTAAAGGTATTAATGAGAACGGTAAAGCTAAACTTAAAAACACTTGTGAGAACACTAGCAATTGTTCAATTTTTGCTTCATCACTTTTGAAAATAATGATACAGAATATGATAGGTAAAATTGCAAGTAGACGCGTAACAAGTCTACGTAACCAGTTTGGAATTTTAAGATGCAAAAAACCTTCCATTACAATTTGACCAGCCATCGTACCAGTAATTGTAGAATTTTGGCCTGATGCCAATAAAGCAACTGCGAATAAAGTACTCATAATTGCACCCATAGAAGCTCCTAATACAGGTTGATTTTGTAAAGCGTGATATAAATCGTAGAAACCACCCAATTGATCAGTATTAACACCATAAAATAAAGCTGCACCTAAAACGAGTAATAAGCAATTAATGATAAATGCAATTGAAAGTTGAATATTAGAATCCATCGTAGCATATTTAATTGCATGTGCTTTTGATTTTAAACTATTTCTATCATACATTCTTGATTGAACAATTGAAGAGTGTAGATATAGATTGTGTGGCATAATCGTAGCCCCAATAATCCCTAGAGCAATAAACAATGCGCTGTTATTCGTTATTATTTCTTTGCTTGGTACAAAACCAGTTAAAACCTCATTAACATGAGGTGAGGCAATAAACACCTCAAATATAAAGATCACAAGTACTGTAAAAATTAACGTACCTACAATCGCCTCAATTTTTCGGAATCCAAAGCGCATGATAAAGAGTAATAAAAATACGTCCAATACCGTGATAAGTGCACCGACAAGTAGTGGAATGCCAAACAATAAATCTAATGCTATCGCACTCCCGATAACTTCTGCGATATCAGTTGCAATAATTGCTAATTCAGCAATTATCCAAAAAACAAAAGCTAATGGTTTGTTTAAGTAATATTTTGTAGCTTGTGCTAAATCCATACCTGTCGCTATTCCTAATCTTACCGTCATACTTTGCAGTAACATTGCAGATAAACTAGAGAGTAAAATTACGAATAGCAAAATGTATCCAAATTGTGCACCACCTTGCATTGAAGTAATCCAATTTCCTGGATCCATGTAACCAACTGCTACTAATAACCCTGGACCTAAATAAGATAATAACTTTTGACTAAATTTACCATTACTATTAATAGAAACCGTATTGTTGATTTCTTCTAAACTTTTATTATGCATTTTTATATTATTAGCCAATAATGATACCTCCTATACTTCTAACTAACTTTTTATAGGTTACTCCAAAAAAAATATTAGGTCAACCTAATAACAGGTAATTACTTAGATAAAGTTTTACTGTTTTTATTTTTTAATTAGTAAATTAATATTTTGAAATATAGAAAATAACACTTTGTAATTTTGTAATTTTGTTAAATTTGCTATGATAGTGATAATGAATGAATAGGAGGAAAAATGATGAATCGGAAAGCAGAAAAAATCCTTGCTTGGATTGCAAACGGTCTTAGTTTATTATTTTTAATACTCATGATTTTGGGACTAATTTTATTGAATTTTCCCGAATCCAAGGAAGCATTAAATCAAATATATGAACAACAAGGTATGTCAATATCGGCAGATGCGCTTAAAGCTTCAATATTAATGCAAGGTGGATTTTTATTATTCGCGACGATTCTAGGATTCTGTGGCGTATTTACAATTAAAGGAAACAGAATTTTAGCTGGTTGCCTTTTAATTGCAGCGGCTTTAATTAGTATTTTTACTGGTAATTTTATTGCGTTAATACTTTGGATTATTGCTGGAATTATGCTATTGGTGAAAAAAGACAAAGGCCAACCACAATATTATAATCAAATACAACAAAATGACATTAGTGAAGATGCCAAAGATATTGGTCAACGACAAAAGAGTGATATGAACCCAGAACAAGAATTAAAAAAGAAAAAAGATGAGGATCCTTATATTTATTAAGTTATGTGAAAAGACTTACCAATTAATGATCTATAAAAACTGAAAATATATGCTAACTGCTAACAAAGTATTAACTATGTTAGCAGTTTAGTTGTTAGTATAATTTTTGATTTTATATAGAATACAGATTCAGGGTTTAAAATACCATTCTTTTTTTGAGCATATTAATAATAAGAAAGATATCACAACATGCTAATGTATTTTTATAAACGTAAAACGGCGACAAAGTCCCCGGCTTTGTTGGCAGTTTTTTATGCACGCTTTCCGCGGGCACTACCTTAGCCTGTAGTCTTCGGCTAGTGCTATTCCCGCAGGAGTCGGTATAAATCACTGCCAATATTATAATATATATAAATTAAGCAGTGGTGGTGTTTATTATGTTGAATAAATCAATTGATAAAAGAGATCAATATGAAATGATTTCTATCTTTGACTTAGTCGCTAATAGTCATTTATTACGTAAAGTCGATGCGATATTAGATTTAAATTTTATATATGAACTTGTCGAAGACAAATATTTGAGAAAATATAAGAAATAGCTATCAAAACAATTTAATAGATTACTCATCTTTATTTATTGATGCTACGCATATTAAAGCAAATGCAAATAAGAATAAGTATACAACTGAATTAGCTGAGAAGGACACACTCTATTTTCAATAAGAATTAAATAATGAAATTAAAGAATAAAGATTAGTTCAAGGGGAAAAGTCCTATTTGAAAAAACGATATAATTAGAAAATAAACAAACCCTTCGCATTAATTTGCGAAGGGTTTGTCTACTTTCAAGTCTAAGATATTTATATCTTAGTTTATTTGTAAAATTTTAATAACTGTTCGAAGGTATCTTCTAAAAAGTTTAAAAAGCTTTTATCTGTTTTTAATTCGTCCGCATTTGGAGCAAGTGTACGTGCAACAAATAATTCACCTTTTTTTACTTTTTTAACACGATCAATTGCACTTTGTATTTCATCATCTGACATGTCTTTAATATATGTTTTTTCTTGAGACATGTGGTCCAAGCTTAAGCTATAATCGGATGGTAAATTTCTAAGTGTATGAAATTGTTCTTCAAAAACTTTCACACGCTGTGCTTTATCTTTTGCTTCATGCATAACACCGTACATGACAAATAATTGGTTTTCAAAAAGACCTATTTGAAAATGTGGTAACATTTTATAACCACGATTGTTGGTTGCAAAAGCGACCCATGTATCTTTAGGTGGATTTACACTTCGTCTTGCATGTTTAGCAACGTGTGGATAAAAAACTTCTCCAGTTGTTGCCTCTAAATATTGAGAAAAATATTCTCCTAATTCATGCAATTGTGGTCGAACATGTTTATTCAAAGCTTCCATTCTGTTATCTAAACCATCAACAGTAAATGCTTTGAAATCGTTTATTTTAAATGTATATTTAGCCATTTTAACCTCCTAGTGTGCATCTATTCGTTTATATTTTAGCATAATATAACACTATAAACAGTGACTTTGTTTTTTTATTTGAATAATCGTACATTGTACAGAAACGTGTATAAACCTATGAATTAGGGTAAAAACATAGTATTATTAACTAATATGATATTACATACAATTGACTATTTTAAATATATAGTTCTATATCTTATTAAATATTAATGAAAAGTGAGTCGTGAAAAGGAGAGGGATACAATGACTGTTTATGAGTTTGCAAAAGGCCTTATTTTAGAAGCGGGCATCAATGTAAAAAAAATCATGAAACAAGGTATAGAAATAGAAACTAAGTCAAATCCCAATGATTTAGTGACAAATGTTGATAAAGCGACAGAAAAATATATTTTTGACAATATCAAGCAGACTTATCCAGAACATTTAGTGATTGGTGAAGAAGGACATGGACATGACCTTAAAGACGAATCAGGTATTGTATGGGTTATTGATCCAATTGATGGGACGTTGAATTTTGTACACCAAAAAGAAAACTTTGCAATTTCTATTGGCATATTTAACGATGGCAAACCATATGCAGGATTTGTATACGATGTAATAAATGATAAACTTTACCATGCAAAAGCTGGTGAAGGTGCATTTGAAAATGGCAACTTGCTACCTGCAATTCAATCGAGCCCTTTAAGCATAAGCATAATTGGTATCAATCCTAATTGGCTTACAAAACCAAGATTGGGTGAAGTGTTCAAACCAATTGTGGACGAAGCTAGAAGCGCGAGAGCTTATGGTTCAGCTGCGCTAGAAATCATTCATGTAGCTACTGGTAAATTAGGAGGCTACATTACACCAAGATTACAACCTTGGGATTTTGCTGGCGGTTTAATCATCCTGCAAGAAGTAGGTGGCATTGGTACAGATTTAATGGGTAACACCTTGTCTATATATGAACCAAGTTCCATAGTAATGGCTAATCCGCAATTACATGCGGAATTATTAGAATTTCATTTTCAAAAAAATAATGAAATCATCGAAGCATTACAAAAACGTTTAAAACATTAAGATAACTACTTTAATTCATACTATTAGGCAAAATTTTATATATTTAAGTAAAAGACATATGACAAAAGCGATGAATAAGATAACGAGTAGAGAATGAAATATAAACTTTAAATCATTTTAAAAATTTAAGTCAACATATAAAAAAGGACAGAAAATACATTTTCAAAATGATTTTCTGTCCCTATTTATTTTAGCAATTATAGCCAGTTATTTTCACGATATTTCTTTTTTAAAGTGAAACCGTACCCAAATGTTGCAATGAATAGTATAAATGTTAAAATCATCATTGGAACATTTGTAGCAGCGATACTAAAGCTAAATAAAAGCAATAATATAACAGCTATGATAGCGAGTACCCAGAATATTGATTTAGATTTTTTTTGTTGCATCCCAACCACACCTTTATAGTTTTCTTTAACCAATTATATGATATAATAAAAAAGTTGCAAAGAAAAGTGGGAATTTACTCGAGAAAGGAAATTGTATAAAATGACTAAAATAAGAGAAGATGTTCGTAATATCGCAATCATCGCTCACGTTGACCATGGTAAAACAACATTAGTAGATGAATTATTAAAACAATCAGGAATATTCCGTGAAAATGAGCATGTAGATGAAAGAGCAATGGATTCTAACGACATAGAAAGAGAACGAGGCATAACAATTCTTGCTAAGAATACAGCAATTAATTATAAAGATAACAGAATTAATATTTTAGATACGCCAGGACACGCCGATTTCGGTGGTGAAGTTGAACGTATTATGAAAATGGTTGATGGTGTAATCTTAGTTGTAGATGCTTATGAAGGTACAATGCCACAAACACGTTTCGTCTTGAAAAAAGCACTTGAACAAAATTTAAAACCTGTAGTAGTTGTAAATAAAATTGATAAACCTGAAGCTAGACCAGAAGGTGTAGTAGACGAAGTATTAGACTTATTTATTGAATTAGAAGCTAACGATGAGCAATTGGATTTCCCTGTTGTTTATGCATCAGCTGTTAATGGTACTGCAAGTTTAGATTCTGAAAAACAAGATGAAAACATGCAATCACTTTACGAGACAATTATTGATTATGTGCCAGCTCCAATCGATAATAGAGAAGAACCGTTACAATTCCAAATAGCATTATTGGATTATAACGATTACGTTGGTCGTATTGGTGTAGGACGTGTGTTTAGAGGAACGATGCGTGTTGGTGATAATGTATCTTTATTAAAATTAGATGGCTCAGTTAAGAATTTCAGAGTGACTAAAATCTTCGGTTATTTCGGATTAAAACGTGAAGAAATTGAAGAAGCTTATGCTGGTGATTTAATTGCCGTTTCAGGTATGGAAGATATTAACGTAGGTGAAACTGTAACACCTAGTGATCATCAAGATCCTTTACCAGTTCTAAGAATCGATGAGCCTACATTGGAAATGACGTTTAGAGTGAATAATTCACCGTTTGCTGGACGTGAAGGTGATTTCGTTACGTCTCGTCAAATTCAAGAACGTTTAGATGAACAATTAGAAACAGATGTATCATTAAAAGTAACGCAAACAGAATCGCCAGATAAATGGATAGTTGCAGGACGTGGGGAACTACATTTATCTATTTTAATTGAAAATATGAGACGTGAAGGTTATGAATTACAAGTTTCTAAACCTCAAGTTATCTTAAGAGAAATTAATGGCGTTAAATGTGAACCATTTGAACGTGTGCAATGTGAAGTACCTCAAGAATATACAGGTGCTGTCATTGAGTCATTAGGTCAGCGTAAAGGTGAAATGTTAGACATGGTGACAACGGATAATGGTTTAACTCGTCTTATATTCATGGTTCCAGCACGTGGTTTAATCGGTTATACTACTGAGTTTATGTCACAGACACGTGGATATGGTATTATTAACCATACTTTTGAAGAATTCAAACCTCGTGTTAAAGGCCGTATAGGTGGTAGAAGAAATGGTGCGCTTGTTTCTATGGATAAAGGTCAAGCAAGTTCATATGCGATTATGGGACTTGAAGATCGTGGTACAAACTTTATGGAACCAGGAACTGAAGTTTATGAAGGTATGATTGTTGGTGAACACAATCGTGAAAATGACTTAACAGTAAATATTACGAAAGAAAAACACCAAACTAACGTACGTTCAGCTACAAAAGACCAAACAGTTACAATGAAACGACCAAGAAAATTAACTTTAGAAGAAGCATTACAATTTATCAATGATGATGAATTAGTAGAGGTAACACCTGAAACGATTCGTATTAGAAAAACAATTTTAGAAAAAGCAGCGCGTGAAAAAGAATCGAAACGAATCAAACAATTAATGCAAGAAGAAGAATAATTAGTAAATCATCAGTATAATCGAGAGATAAATATCGTTGATTCACATGACAATGTCAATTTCTATTGGAATAATATAGAGATTGACGTTGTCTTTTTTTATGACATTATATAGTTGAGTAAACATACAATGATTTGTATTTAGTAATAAAGTCAGTTCAAATTTCAATATCCTAATTGAAGGATTTAGTATGAGATGTGTTGCATTTAAATATAACTAAAACTATTATATGTATTACACTAAGGTAAATCGATTTAATTGCATTTATTAAAGTGTAGGTAAATACTTTAATTGTGTAGTGGATGCCTAGGAAATGATTAATGAAATTTAAAATTATTTTCATTGATAAACGTTAGCATGTATATTTGCGTTTACATACTAAGTCTTGTTTCACACTAAGAAAGTTAACTAATAGGAAACGTTGATATAAAAAAACCATGAAAGTTTCAAATTAATAGAAACTTTCATGGGATAAATTTTTAGAATTAAACTCTCAGTTTAATTTGTAATATTAACAATCATTGACAAACATCATATACTTCTTTCAACGATTACTATTATTATGATGACATGCTTTAAATTTTCGGTTAAAACAACATTAAGTTTATAAAAAATATGTTATCGATGGTCGAAAGTGCTTTCTTGTTTTCGTTGTTTTGGTGTATCTAGACGACTTTTACATTCGTCGCACATAAAAGTGTGCATTGGATCATTTCTTAATCTTTTAGCTTCTAATGTATTTTGATCAATGAATACTTCAGTATCACAGATAATACATTGCACTTTTATCATTTAAATCACCTCGATATGAGTAACATACTTGAACTCATATGAATAACCTTGTTCTGGTATATAGACAAAACTATCAACGAAGTTATCGTCATAAAGTCTTTTGCCATCACGAGCAAATTGGAAGAAAAGATATGGTAGTAGGTCTATTGGTACTTCTATAGAATCTTTATCATTAAACAAACGTATTGCTTTTGCATGATCATGTGGTTCAGCATTTTTGAAAAATGGTGACATATTAATTACAAATGAATCTTTTAAAACTGCTCTTTTTCGATATTTAATTTCTGAATTTAGTGTTGGAGGATTTGTTTGTCCTTCTAAGATTGCACGATTCCATTCGCGGTTGTCATTGAAATTGATTGGTTTAGTGCTATCAAATACACCATTCTCTAAATCTTCTAATTTAACTTTTCTATCATCAAATATCCAAGTAGTACTATCTAAAGTAATTGGAAATTTAACTTCGCCCTTAATTTGAATCATAATCCCACTCCTAATATATTTTAAAAATTTTAAATAAAACGATTCGACAACAAGTTCAGTCGTTACGATAATTGACATTTTTGTGAATTTGAACATAATTAAATAGTTTGTATTATTGAAGATGCATCATAATATTAAAAATGCCTAACTGTTTCAACGCTCATATCACAATGATTTGTGTAGTTCGTTTTATTAATTGTATATGTAACTAAAATAAATATATCACTAATTCCAATATTATCATAAATAACTAGCCTTAGTATATTACTGAATTCACTTGCTTTTTCTGTATCAGTAAGATAAACTTTTACATATAAAGTTACAATTGATAGGGGGAGTATGTCATGGTAAAGGGCCAAAAATTAAACAGTGCGGCATATGACCAATTAAATAAAGATGCAGACAGGATTCTTCAATTGATAAAAGTTCAAATGGATAATCTTACATTACCTCAATGCCCATTGTATGAAGAAGTTCTTGATACACAAATGTTTGGTTTACAAAAAGAAGTTGATTTTGCTGTTGAACTAGGCTTAGTGGATAGAGAAGCGGGCAAAGATTTAATGCTTCGTTTAGAAAAAGAATTGTCTAAATTACACGAAGCATTTACAAACGTTTAATTGGATTCGCTAATTTTGAAAAGTATAAATTTATTTTTACTAAATAAAATGATATAAAACGAATTAAAGTAGTTAAAAAACTACATAAGATATTTGAAGTGGCTAAGATGTCAATATTATATTGATTGTATCGTAGCCACTTTTTTTGTTGGATAATAAATGATGTTACGGTTTGATAATGATTGAACAACAAATTATATTTGTTCGAAAAATGAATACATTTTTTGATATACTATTAAAGGTACAATGAAATTTTAAAAATAATTTCAGTATTTAGAATAACGAAAATGATTGAAACTTTTATTAAAAAATGATTAATATGTAAAGAATATATAAAATAGAATTGGATGATATGTCGAATGAATAACATAAAGAAATTTTTTCAGTATATTAGCAAGAATGCTAAATATATTGACTATCCGTTAGTAATTACATATTTGTTGTTATGTCTCATTGGCTTAGTCATGGTATATAGTGCAAGTATGGTTGCAGCCACTAAAGGTTCTTTAACAGGTGGTGTACCAGTAACAGGAACATATTTTTATACTAGGCAATTAATGTACGTAATTATGAGTATCATTCTTGTTTTTTTTATGGCATTCGTGATGAATGTGAAGTTACTAGAAACGATTAAGTTTCAAAAGTGGATGATGCTTGGCATTATCTTATTGTTAGTAGCAACCCTATTAGTAGGAAGTAATATTAATGGTTCGAAAAGTTGGATTAATTTAGGTTTTATGAATTTACAAGCATCAGAATTATTGAAAATTGCCTTGATATTATATATTCCATATATGATTGAAAAGAAAAGGCCAAAAGTATTTAAAAATCCTAAGCTCATGACTTCTCCAATTATTTTATCTGCTATTTGTATCGGCCTTGTATTTTTACAACGCGATGTTGGTCAAACATTATTGATTTTAATAATTTTTTTCTCAATATTATTTTATGCAGGCATTGGAGTTCAAAAATCGCTAAAATATGGGTTAATGATACTCACAGGTATTGTGCTCATAGGTGGCTTGTTTTTACTGATAGGACTTGTGCCAGATTATTTAACTGCCAGATTTAGTACGCTTACAGATCCATTCAGCAATGAAGGTGGCACAGGTTACCATATTTCTAATTCATTAATTGCAATTGGTAATGGTGGTTTGTTAGGCCGTGGTTTGGGAAACAGTATTATGAAGTTAGGTTACTTGCCTGAACCACATACTGACTTTATTTTCTCCATTATTTGTGAGGAACTTGGACTTGTTGGAGGACTAATTGTCATTTGCTTATTATTCTTTATTGTATATAGAGCATTTGAACTTGCGAGTAAGACGAGTTCATACTTTTATAAACTAGTTTGTGTAGGTGTTGCTAGCTATATAGGTAGTCAAACATTTGTCAATTTAGGTGGTATTTCAGGTACGATACCTTTAACTGGTGTTCCATTACCATTTATTAGCTTTGGTGGGTCGTCAATGATCAGTCTAAGTATTGCAATGGGGCTATTATTAATTACCGCTAAACAAATTAAAGTCGATGAATCGAAAAAAAGACAACAGCGTAAACATACGCACCATTTTAGTGTTCCAAAAAATGGTTAATACGCGCATAATAAGCAAACGATTCAACATGTTGATGTTGAAAACGTTTGCTTATTTTTTTAACTATATCATTTACTTTTGAAAAACTTAGCAAATACAGTGCTTTTAATAAGTTAAAGTTATCAATAATGATAACTTTGTATTATGTTATTTTTATGATATAATCTCTTTTAAATACGGTAGGTATCAAATTTTAAGAACTCATTGCAATAAAAAAGATAGTATTATGGTAAAAATATAAGCACTAGTCATATTGTAATTTTAAATAATGTGAAAACTATTTTACTGTATACATAGTTCGTATTTTGCTATAATCAATTTTATATCCAACTTTTTAGAAAATTCAAAATTTAAGGGGGACCATGATTTGAAACAAATTAATAAACTTATGGTAGCCAATCGTGGAGAAATAGCAATAAGGATTTTTAGGGCTGCAACAGAATTAAATGTTAAAACGGTTGCGATTTATTCAAATGAAGATAAAGGATCATTACATAGATATAAAGCTGATGAGTCATATTTAGTTGGGAAAGATTTAGGACCAGCAGAATCATATTTGGATATAGAGCGCATCTTAGATGTTGCGAAACGTGCAGGAGTGGACGCAATTCATCCTGGTTATGGATTTTTAAGCGAAAATGAAACTTTTGCCAAACGTTGCCAAGAAGAGGGGATTAAGTTTATCGGACCACGTGTCGAACATTTAGACATGTTTGGTGATAAAGTTAAGGCAAGAACTACAGCAATTAATGCTGATTTAAGAGTTATTCCAGGTACAGATGGACCAATTGATAATCAATCCGATGCAATTGCCTTTGCAAATGAAGCCGGCTATCCTTTGATGATTAAAGCTACAAGTGGTGGTGGTGGAAAGGGCATGCGTATTGTGCGTTCCGAAGATGAATTAGAGGAAGCATTCCACAGAGCAAAATCTGAAGCGGAAAAATCTTTTGGTAATAGCGAGGTTTATATTGAAAAATATATAGATAATCCAAAGCACATTGAAGTACAAGTCATTGGTGATGAACATGGTAACATTGTTCATTTATATGAACGTGATTGTTCTGTTCAAAGACGTCATCAAAAAGTTGTTGAAGTTGCGCCATCTGTTGCACTTACTGATGATTTGAGAGAACGTATATGTGGCGCTGCAATTCAATTAATGGAGAAAATTGAGTATGTGAATGCTGGCACAGTTGAATTTTTAGTATCTGGAGACGATTTTTATTTCATAGAAGTCAATCCACGTGTACAAGTTGAGCATACGATTTCTGAGATGGTGACTGGCGTAGATATAGTTAAAACTCAAATTCTTGTAGCTGATGGTGAAAAGCTATTTGATAATGAAATTGGCATGCCACAACAAAAAGATATTCAAACATTAGGTTATGCAATTCAATGTCGTATTACAACTGAAGATCCAACAAATGACTTTATGCCAGATACTGGTAGAATAATAGCTTATCGTTCAAGCGGTGGCTTCGGAGTCAGACTTGACGCTGGTGATGGCTTCCAAGGTGCAGAAATTTCACCGTATTATGATTCATTACTTGTAAAATTATCAACACATGGTATGACATTTAAACAAGCAAATGAAAAAATGGACCGTTCATTACAAGAAATGCGTATTCGTGGTGTGAAAACAAATGTACCATTTTTAATTAATGTTATGAGAAATACACAATTTAAGACTGGCGACTACACAACTAAGTTTATCGAAAGTACGCCAGAATTATTTGATATTGAGCCTACATTAGATAGAGGTACGAAAACGTTAGAGTATATTGGTAATGTATCTATCAATGGTTTTCCTAACGTAGAAAAAAGACCGAAACCAATTTATGAAACGTCACCAATCCCTCAGGTTCAAAAAAAGGTTGTCGAAAAATTTGAAGGTACTAAGCAGTTATTAGATCATAAAGGACCACAAGCAGTTGCAGAATGGTTGAAACAGCAAGAGGATGTATTAATTACAGATACTACTTTCAGAGATGCACATCAATCATTGTTGGCTACACGCGTACGTACTAAAGATATGATGAATATTGCTTCTAAAACAGCTGATGTAATGAAAGATAGTTTTTCATTAGAAATGTGGGGCGGTGCAACATTTGATGTTGCTTACAACTTCTTAAAGGAAAATCCATGGGAAAGACTTGAAAGATTGAGAAAAGCTATTCCAAATGTTTTATTCCAAATGCTTTTACGTGCGTCTAACGCTGTTGGCTATAAAAATTATCCAGATAATGTCATTAAAAAATTTGTGAAAGAAAGTGCTGATGCAGGTATAGATGTCTTCCGTATTTTTGATTCGTTAAACTGGATAGATCAAATGAAAGTAGCAAATGAAGCAGTTCAAGAAGCAGGTAAGATTTCAGAGGGCGCTATTTGCTATACAGGAGATTTTTTAAATGCAAATCGTTCTGATATTTACACGTTAGATTACTACGTAAATATGGCAAAAACACTTGAATCAGAAGGATTCCATATATTAGCTATTAAAGATATGGCTGGTTTATTAAAACCGAAAGCAGCTTACGAATTAATCGGTGAGTTAAAAGCAGCAGTTGACTTACCAATTCATTTACACACACATGATACGAGTGGTAATGGACTTTTAACTTATAAAGAAGCTATTGATGCGGGCGTAGATGTTATTGATACAGCAGTTGCATCAATGAGTGGTTTAACAAGTCAACCAAGTGCTAATTCATTGTATTATGCACTGAATGGTTTCGGTAGAAGCATGCGTGCAGACATTGATGGAATGGAAGAGTTATCACATTATTGGGGTACTGTACGTCAATACTATAGCGATTTCGAAAGTGATATTAAGTCACCTAACACAGAAATTTATCAGCATGAAATGCCAGGTGGACAATATTCTAATTTACGTCAACAAGCGAAAAGTTTAGGCTTAGGCAACAGATTTAATGAAGTAAAAGATATGTATAAGCGTGTTAATTTCTTATTCGGTGATATTGTTAAAGTAACACCTTCATCAAAAGTTGTTGGCGATATGGCCTTATACATGGTTCAAAATGATTTAGATGAGCAATCTGTAATAAAAGATGGACATAAATTAGATTTCCCTGAATCAGTAGTATCATTCTTTAAAGGAGAAATTGGTCAGCCAGTTAATGGCTTCAATAAAGACCTACAAAAGGTAATATTGAAAGGTCAACCCCCATTAACTGAACGGCCAGGGGAATATTTAAAGCCAGTTGATTTCGAAACAGTAAGACAAGAATTAGAGGAAAAACAACAAAAAGAAGTCACTGAACAAGATGTCATCAGTTATGTGTTATATCCAAAAGTGTATGAACAATTTATTGCTACGCAAGAACAATATGGAAATGTATCACTTTTAGATACACCAACATTTTTCTTTGGCATGAGAGCAAATGAGACTGTAGAAATAGAAATTGATACAGGAAAACGATTGATTATTACACTTAAAACGATTACAGAACCTGATGAAAAAGGTGTACGTACAATATTTTATGATATGAATGGTCAGGCAAGACGTATCTTCATACAAGATGAAAATGTTAAAGCCAATGCAAATGTTAAACCAAAAGCGGATAAACTAAATCCAAATCACATTGGTGCACAAATGCCTGGATCAGTTACAGAAGTTAAAATTGCTGAGGGTGAATCTGTGACGAGTGGACAAGCATTATTGATCACTGAAGCTATGAAGATGGAAACAACGATTCAAGCACCGTTTGATGGTGTCGTAAGAAAAGTAACAGTACAAAATGGCGATGCCATTGAAACAGGCGACTTATTAATAGAAATTGAAAAAGAACAAGAAGATTAAACTAAAAATGGCTGTGATACGGTTAATGTATCACAGCCATTTTATATGTTAATTAAAGTGGATTATCCACCACTTCGTATAGTTCTTAGCATCAATACAATAAAGTATGCAATCAATCCAAACAATATTGTTATGAATAATGCGTGTAATAGAGCGATTAATAAATTCACTTCAGTAATAATAGATAAAGCACCTGTTATCACTTGTAAAATTATTAAAATAAATGCAGCGGTATAGCCGAAACGAATTGTTCGATTTTCTTTGTAATTATTAATTGCATGAACAAACGTGATTAAAATCCAAATAAAAGCGATTAAAGCCATACCTCTGTGAGTGAAGTTCACCCAATCTTGAACGTTATGAGGTATTAAATCATTAAATGGAAGCGGCCATTGCCCATAAGCTAAACTTGCTTCTTTATGTCTAACTAACGCACCAGTATATATCGTTAAGTATACAATGATTGCCATAATCCATGTATAAATTCTAAGCGGCTTACGAATAAATAATTCATCAGCTTCGTATTTACGGTCTACTTCAAAGATAATTAAAGTTAAAACAAATACTGAAGAAAATGAAATTAATGAAATACCAAAATGTAATGCCAAAACATAATCGTTTTGTTGCCACATTACTGCTGCTGCACCAACAAGTGCTTGCAATAAAAGGAAACCAATACTAATCATGCATAACGGTTTAACTTCTTTGATATAACCAATGTGTTTCCAAGCAACAATCACTAGCCATAAAACAAGAATTAAAGATAGACCTGATACTGCACGATGACTTAATTCAATTATTGTTTGTATAGGCAAATTTTGAGGTAAAAAAGCACCATGACATAATGGCCAGTCAGAGCCACAACCATCAGCTGAACCAGTTTTAGTAACCAACGCGCCTCCTAGCTGTACAAATGCCATTATTATCGCTGCCAATACAGATAACCATTTCAGGTTTTTTTTGTTAAACAAGAATTAACCCCCCACAAATAAATAAAACAGATATGAGTAATGATTCAGCTACAATGATACCAATCATTTGTAGTTTGAACCATAGACTCTTTACATTTACTTTTTTATTTTTAAATAAAACTTAACTATTATTATAACAAGAAATACGCTTCTAATTGTGTCACAAAAATGACTATTTGTGAATGTCGATAAAGTGTCACAAATAACTTTGTATAAATGTAGTCAATCACCGTAAATTGATATATCATTGTATTATATGGAAAAATTAGGAGGGAAATTATGAACAAAGAACAAACTTTGTCGCATAATTCTAGTCGTGTAACGTTTAAAGAGTTACAACAAATTATTAAAATGGGACTAGTTCAGGGCAATTTAATTCCAGCATTTGCTGGTTCATGGCTTGCAATTGTGTTGGCAAATCATTCCTTCCTCTCGTCAATACCACAGATTTTAATGATTTTGGTAGGTTCGACATTAATTATGGGGGGCGCATGCGCTTTAAATAATTACTATGATCAAGATATTGACAGTATCATGCCAAGTAAACAGCAAAGACCTTCAGTTAATGGAAAAATTTCAAATAGAAATTTATTATTACTTAGTTTTGGAATGATGCTCGTAGGGGAAGCATTATTATTTGCTTTAAATATACCATCTGGTGTAATAGGATTGTTAGGTATTGTTGGATATGTGTCATTTTATTCAATTTGGTCTAAACGTCATACAGTTTGGAATACAGTGATTGGGAGTTTTCCTGGTGCTGTGCCACCGTTAATAGGTTGGACAGCTATTGAAGGCAATATTAGTATGGTTGCTGTAGCGCTTTTCTTAGTAATATTTTGTTGGCAACCAGTACATTTTTATGCATTGGCAATAAAGCGTAAAGATGAATATAGTTTGGCAAATATTCCAATGTTACCTTCTGTTAAAGGTTTCAAACGCACGAGAGTGAGTATGTTTATCTGGCTAGTATTGTTATTACCACTACCATTATTATTGAATGATCTTGGTACAACATTTATCATATTAGCTACATTATTAAATTTAGGCTGGTTATATTTAGGTTTAACGAGTTTTAAAAAAGATTCAGATCAAACAAAATGGGCAACAAAAATGTTTATTTACTCTTTAAACTATTTAGTAGTTTTCTTCGTACTCGTTGTTGTTGTTTCATTGATTAAAATGTTCTAATAAATATTAATAAGGATGGAATATATGAATTTACCAATCTTACCTACAATTAGCACAACATGTATAGTGATAAGCGCAATCCTTATTGCAATAGGATGGCGTAAAATATGGAAAAGAGAAATCGAAAGTCATAAAAAATTTATGTTACTTGCTGCTATATTTGCGCTAACTTTCTTTATTATTTATGCTTCGAGAACGATATTTATTGGTAATACTGCTTTTGGTGGCCCAGATTCAATTAAGATTTATTATACAATCTTTTTAATTTTTCATATCAATTTAGCTACCATCGGTGGTCTGCTAGGACTTTTCCAAATCATCACTGCGTTCAAAGACAAATTTAAACTTCATAGATTTGTAGGACCAATTGCATCAATTGTTTGGTTTTGTACTGCTATCACAGGAGTGATGGTTTATGTATTGCTCTATGTATTATATCCAGGCGGAGAAACAACATCATTGTTGAAAGCAACTTTCGGTTTTATAAATATACTTAGTTAAAGTATTGATGGACTAAGCTGAAATAATCATTATATCTAAAAATAACCTGAGACACTGCAGTGTCTCAGGTTATTTTTATTTTAAAGTTGCAGTTGCAGATGTTATCTGTTTAAGTGGTAGATTCTTTTTATAATTTTTGTAACTCAAGATTTGTGTGTGGTTTCATTCAAATAATTTAAATAAAAATTTTAAAAAAGCGACTTAAGATAAATACCTTTTTAAGTGTTTAGCCGTAACAGAAGTAGTGGTTGCTAATAGACCATCTGGATTTCCTTGGTAAAGTAATTTACCACCTTTGTTTCCAGCATATGGCCCTATATCAATAATCCAGTCTGCATTTGTCATCATCGTTAAATTATGTTCAATGATAATTACTGTGTTACCTTGGTCAATTAAATTATCAAAACAAGTTAAAATAATTGGTATATCATCTTCATGTAAGCCAGTAGTAGGTTCATCAAATACAAAAATGTGATTACTCACAACGTGTGTCAAATATTTACTGAGCTTAACACGTTGTATTTCTCCACCAGATAATGTATCAAGTGTTTGTCCTAAATTCATATAATTTAAACCTGTTGCTTTCAGTGATTGCAAAGGCTGTGCAATAGATTGATTTGTATTAAAAAAGTTTAAAGCTTCATCCACTGTTAAGTTCAATATGTCTGCTATAGAATAGCCTGAGATAGTTGCATTTAAAACTTCAGGTTTATATCTTTTACCACCACAAACATTACAAATTTGGGTGAAGTCTGGCATAAATGCAAGCTCCGTTTTTAGCACGCCTTTTCCATGACACTCAGGACAGGCGCCTTCAGAGTTGTAACTGAATAATGACTTCTTCAACCCTGTATTTTTACTGAAATAGGTACGAACATCATCAAATATATCTAGGTATGTTAACAAATGAGAACGACTTGAAGCGTGTACGGGCTTTTGATCGATAATAATAGCGTCTTCATCGTTTTGTAAGCCGCCATGTATAAGTGTGCTCTTGCCAGAACCAGCTACACCAGTTACAACGGTCATTGCATGTTTAGGAATACGAACTGAAATATCTTTTAAATTGTTTTGCGTCATATGATTTAAGTCAATAAACGCATCTGTCTGTCTTATGGATGATTTCAATTTATGTTTTTTCTTTAATGCTTTTCCAGTACTGGAATTTGATGATAATAAATCAGAATAGTTACCAGTGAAAACAATTTCACCACCATTTTTTCCAGCATAGGGCCCTAAATCTATGATGTGATCTGCAATTTTGATAACGTCAGGGTCATGTTCTACTACTAGAACTGTGTTACCTTTATTTTTTAAAGATTGAATGATTTCATTTATTTTTTGAATATCCTCAGGATGTAGCCCGATGCTCGGTTCATCTATGATATATACTAAGTCACTTAAAGGGCTATTTAGATGCCTGATAAGTTTAATACGTTGAGATTCCCCACCAGACAGCGTTTTTGTTTCACGATCTAAAGTGAGATAATTAAGTCCAATATAACTAAGAGCTTCTAATTGCTTTAACAAAGGGCTAATTATAAATTGTGCTTTGGTAGAATCTAATTTTTGAATGAAAGTCATTGCTTCGTCAATAGATAAGTGCGTGAACTCAGCGATATCTAAGCCATTAATTTTGGATTGTAATACATTTTGATTTAATCTTTTACCACCACATGTTGGGCATTTTTTTGATGTCACAACTCTTTCAATATCGTGTTTGAATTTATTTTTTTCAAAATTGTCATTTAATAGAAAAGAACGTCTAAATCGATGAATAAGTCCTTCGAATTTTGCAGTTTTTGGCCAGTTTTCTGGAGGGTTTTTCAATTTGGTAGGTTTTGTGTATAACAGTGTATCCAATTCTTTTTTATCATAATGTTTCAATTTCTTGTCATTATCAAATAAACCAGAATATAAATAACGTTTACCGCGCCAACTATCCGGTCTGAAAGAGGGAAAACGGATTGCATCTTCATTTAAAGATTTTTCAAAATCTAACAGTTCTTCCAAGTTAATATCTTCTACGTATCCAAGGCCAGAACATGTTTCGCACATACCATTTGGATTATTGAAAGAAAAAATGTCAGAATATCCTACAAAAGGTGTTCCGATACGAGACCATAATAAACGCACTGAAGCATAAATATCGGAAATTGTACCTACTGTAGACCGTGAATTACCACCTAACCTTTTTTGATTGATAATCATAGCTACTGGTAAATGTTCTATTAAATCTACATTTGCTTTACTAAATTGTTTTAATTGATTTTGTATATATGTAGAATATGTTTCGTTAAGTAAACGTTCAGATTCGGCAGCAATTGTATTGAAGACTAATGATGACTTACCTGAACCAGAACGACCAGTGAATACAGAAATTTTATGTTTTGGTATATCTAAAGAAATATCTTTTAAATTATTTTGTTTCGCACCATGTATACGAATGATTGACATATTTGTCACCCCTTCATTTATTTTATACCCAAAATTCTCTTGTATATTACGTCATGTACATATAATATATGATGAAAATGTAAAGGGTTTATTACAAATTAACAAATTTGAGGACATGCCTTGCTTGTATCTGTCATAAACATGTACAATGAACCAAAGAATAATGTAGGTGGATGAGCGATGAAGAAACTAATAATTAAAGTTATTGGTGTATTATTATTGATTTGTTTTATAATTTATCTATTTTACTCACCGCGTTTGAAATTTGATGTTTTAGAAAATCCTAATAAAGAAACTTCAAAAACAACACAAAACAAAGATTTTCAAAACAAAAAAACAAATGTTGAAAATCCTAAACTTAAAAAAGGTGTGGGTACTTGGATTGGACAAGATTTACATAATTTAACTGATAATTATGGACAAGCAGATAGGGTCTATTCATATAAAGGTGGTTTTAAAAACTACGTATATAAACAAAAAAATCAGTATTATCTTGTCACAACGAAAAAAAATAAAATTAAATCAGTTTATGCCACTGGTAAAAATGCTAACGTTAATCCAGTTGAAATTGGTGATAATGCAGCGCATGTTTTTGAAAAGTACAGTATCAATCCAGAGCCAACGATTAAAGCTAATGGAAAAGCGTATGAAATAGAACTTTCAGATTCAGATATGAAAACACAGACACTTATAAAATTCAATAATGTTTACGCACAAGTATATATTGATCAACAAGCTAATGAAATCGTAGGTGTAAGATATTTAGATAGTGAAGCATTAATAGCATTCAAACCCTATCAAATGATTACTGCGCAAGAAGATAAAAAAGTGAAAAATAATTATAAAAAAATACCATATGAACAAAATGCAAATCAATTGATGACACTTTATGAAATAACTAATGAGATGCGCAAATTAAAAGATGCTAAGCCTTTAAAAATCAATAATGACGTAGCTCATATTGCATCATATAATTTGTACGAAGCAATTGATACTGATAGTGTAGAATTTACAGAAGATGCCTTGAAACAAAAGCTTAATGAACAAAATATTTCTTTTGTTTCTACTAGTCAAAATGTAGGATATGATTTTAACGAAATACCAACTTTAATCCATAGTTGGTTAAATTCTGATATTCATAGATCAAGGATGTTAAATTCTAAATACAATGAAGTCGGCGGCGAAGTGTCAAACGGTTATTATACAATTATTTTCATTGAAGATAAGTAGGAGAGGATATAATGATAACAGAAGAAACTTTGAACATTCTTGATGATATTGAATATTTAAGTGATAAAATACTTGATTCACGATTATATCATTCATTTAAAATAGCAGAACAAAATTTACAAGAAAATGATGAAGCGCATTTACTCTATCAAGCTTTTTTAAAATCAAAAGAGCAATATGACGAAATAATGAGATTTGGAAAATATCATCCAGATTATCAAAAAGTGATGTTAGAAACACGTAAACGAAAACGTGCTTATGAAATGCTACCAGTAGTTATGGATTACAAACAAAAAGAAGTTGCATTACAAGATTTAATAGACGAGGTTATAGTGAAAATAGCTTATGCTGTATCTGAAAATGTAAAGATAGAAACAGGTAATCCATTTTTCCAAAAAGATGCAAGTGGTTGTGCAACAGGTGGTTCTTGTAGCTGTTCCTTATAGCAAATCAGTGCTGAAATGTTAATTAATATAAAAGCTGGGCACTTGTAGTGACCCAGCTTTTATATAACTATTTATTTTGATAGGTGTTTTTAAATCGTTCTGCTAAATCAGGTCTGTCAGTGACTATAGTATGCACCTCGTTTTTGGCTAAATCATTCATTAAATCTAGATTATTAATACCATAAAAACCAGGGACAATATTACGTTCATTTAACCACTGTATAAATTTAGGTGAAGTCAATTTAATACCTTTAAACGTCACTGGCATTTGAAATGTATGTGCTTGTGGTTTAAATGTGTTACCTAAACCTGATTTGAATTTTAAGAAGCCTTCTGCCACTTCGCTCTGACTTGCTCCAATAGCTATTGTGTAGTTGCTTACTTTTTTGAACCTTTCAATTTGATCGCTTTGAAAACTAGTAACTAAAACACGATTTTGCGCGTGGTTTTTAACAATGATATCATAAATGATTTTAGGTGCTAATTTACCTTGATCACTTTGTGAATCATCTTTAAGGTCAACATTTATAAGTGTGTTAGGATATAATTTTAATAATTCATCAAAAGTTAGTATTTTAGTGTCAGTGTGATTACGATAAGGTGTTAACCCGTTTAAATCCGTAAAATGATAACCTGCGTCTAATTGCTTTAATTCTGTTAAAGTATGTGTTGCTACTTTTCCTGAGCCGTTTGTCGTACGATCAACATCTGCATCATGAAAAACCACTAATTGTTGATCTTTAGTCAATCTCACATCAATTTCGAATCCATCAATATGATGTGATAAAGCATTGTCAAATGCGAGTTTTGTCAGTTCAGGTTTCACTGCCATACCACCACGGTGTGCGAAGATACACGGTGCAGGCTTAGAGAAAAAAGGCGGGATTTCTTGGTTCATAGGTTTAGCTTTATATTTTGAAAAGAAAATAACACTACCTACTAAACCAACCGTACCTAGAAATGCACCTTTTATTAATTTGTTAATTGTTGTCATGCGCAAATCCTCCTTGATTTGAGTATATACAGTAATATAGCAAATGTTAGCTATTGTTCAAAATAATTGTTATTTATTAATCGAATTAGACATGATATTATAAAGTGGCTAATAAATGGAGTGATAATTGTATGAATATTGTATCTAGAACAAGTTTAGTTATATATTTAAAACATATGAAACACGAACGCCAAATTAGAAAATTTGGACATATTGTCAGTACGAATAAGCTACAACGCTATGTTATTATGTATATAAATGAAGAAGAAGCGGACACAATTGTAGATAAACTTATGAACTTAAAATATGTAAAACATATTGCAGGTTCTCCTTATAAATATCTTAAAAAGGAATATCCCAAAGAACAACATGAATTTTCTTGATTATATGATACTTAAATAAATTTTTAATTAACAAGCAAAGTCACTTTAGATTTAAATATAGCTACGTGACTTTGTTTTATTTACTATTATTGTAATGGTGGTATCCATCTTTGAAGTCGCAATACACTGATTAGATAATTGAAATAAATATTGTTGGAATGAAAATGCTCAGGTGGTTGCACATCAATTTCTTTTACATCAATGTTGAAACGTGTTGCTTGTTCATTAATTAAATCGAATTTTTTGTTTGAATGAGGATATGGATATTTAACCGCATTTACCATAATATACATCGCTTGGAAATGTTTACCATGTGTAGGTTTCATAATAATCGCCACTGAAGATAATTGTTTATCAAAAGTAGGGGTGTGGAAATAAACGATATGCTCAATTCTTGCATGATTGTATTCTATAAGTGTTGTAAATTCAAATAAGTCTGTAAGGCCTTCGCCCAATTGTATAAATGCTTGTTTCATTTTGCCCCTCCTTTCATGCAGTATGTATTATATAAAAATAACTTAAAGAATGGAAGTGTTTCTCAATGAGAGTGATTTCTGGAATCCATAAAAGTAAACCATTAGAAAGTATGGAAGGCCGTAACACTCGGCCTACGATGGACAAAGTTAAGGAAGGTATTTTTAACAGCCTACATGAAGTATCAGGTATCGGGTTAGATTTATTTGCTGGAAGTGGTGCTTTGGGTATTGAAGCATTGTCTCGGGGAATGGAAAAAGTAATTTTTGTAGATCAAAATTTTAAAGCAATAAAAATCATCAAAGCGAACCTTCAACATTTAAACATCTCTGACCAAGCGGAAGTATATAAAAATAATGCGGATAGAGCCCTTAAAGCACTTTCAAAAAGAGCGATGCAATTTGATGTTATATTTTTAGACCCACCTTATGATAAAGGATTAATTGATGAAGCACTGGACGGAATTATAAAGTTTAATTTATTAAAAGAAAATGGTATTATCGTTTGTGAGTTCAATCATAAAGAAGAGATTGATACAAAATCATTTCATGTGATTAAAAGATATCATTATGGATTAACAGACACTTTGTTATTAGAAAAAGGAGATTAAAATGTCTACAACTAAAGCAGTGATTCCAGGAAGTTTTGATCCAATTACATATGGCCATATTGACATCATTGATAGGAGTGCCGATCGTTTCGATGAATTGCATATTTGTGTTTTGAAAAATAACAACAAGTCGGGGACCTTTTCAGTTGATGAGCGCATTGAATTAATAGAAGCATCTGTAAAACACCTTGATAATGTTACAGTACATCATTTTAATGGATTACTTGTAGATTTTTGTGATGAAATTGGTGCGCAAACAATTATTAGAGGATTAAGAGCTGTAAGTGATTTTGAATACGAATTGAGATTGACTTCAATGAACAAAAAGTTAAATAGTAATGTAGAAACTATGTACATGATGACAAGTACAAATTATTCCTTTATTAGTTCGAGTGTAGTGAAAGAAGTGGCTGCATTTAAGGCTAATGTATCAGATTTTGTACCAGAACATGTTGAAAAAGCGTTGAATGAAAAATTCAAGAAATGATAAAGAACCACTTCCCAACTTGTTGGGTTAGTGGTTCTTATGCATGAGCTAAAGCTCAGGTAATCCTTAATACCACTTCCCAACTTGTTGGGTTAGTGGTTCTTATGCATGAGCTAAAGCTCAAGTAATCCTTAATACCACTTCCCAACTTGTTGGGTTAGTGGTTCTTATGCATGAGCTAAAGCTCAGGTAATCCTTAATACCACTTCCCAACTTGTTGGGTTAGTGGTTCTTTATGCATTCAGCAGAATGAAAGAAAGTAAACGTTGCACACTTCACGGTGAACAATTGAAGATAAAAGGGTGATAATCATTAACTTTGACTCGAGTTTATTATTTAATAAATTAAAAGAAACGAAATTAGCATTTTCATTGAAAGATTTAAATATAGAAACCTGGAATCAAGATTATGAAGCTATCAATTTTATTTTTAATAACATCACTTTTAAAAGTAGATTAGCTAAAAAAACACCGAAGAAACACGGCTACTTTGTTGCAATATGGCATAAAAATAATCAAGGGAACAATGTACCTTTTACTTATGATGAAATAGCAGATAAATTAGTTGTTAATATTATAGATGGTGTACAAAAAGGACAATTCGTTTTTCAAAAAGAAATACTCATGCACAAGGGTATAATTAGTTCTGAAAATAAAAAAGGGAAAATGGCTTTTCGTGTTTATCCAAGTTGGGAAAAGGATTTAAACAAAACTGCGCAGCTTAGTCAAAAATGGCAACTCGAATATTTTGTTGATTTGTCAAATGATGTTGATGAACAAAAGATAATTGAATTATATACATAGTGTTGACGCAAGATATCTAATATAAACATCCACTATTTTTTATTTCGTCTAATTGCGAACAATAAATGATACATAGGTATTTTTTGTAATGAAAAGTAAAGTGAAAGTGATTCAAACAATCTATTGTTTGAAATATAAATTGAAATACTATCATAATAAACGAGCCGAATACTAAAGTGTCCTACTATAAAAAAGCCTGAGTATGAAATTTTTATAAATTCATGCTCAGGCTGATTATACTAGAAATGAAATTTTAAATGTTTTCGAGTAGTAATTATTCATTTTAAACGCGTAATACATGTGTATTAAAATCTGTTTCTGTACGATTAGAAAGCAAATTATAAATGTGTGTTGAATGGATTTCTTGCTCAAATAAATGCGCATTTTGTTGATTTAGTTGCGTAATGAAATGACGTTCTGGAAATTTTTTCTTTAAGTATTTTAAATATTGTTGACCTTTTGATGACATACCAAGGATATGCACTGCTTTTATGTCGTTATGTTTATGTTGGTGTTGAAAGTTTAGTAAAATATTCATTAATATACGTTGTATATGCGTATATGTATATCTCTTTGTTTTAATCAACGACATTAAATGCTCAAATGATGAGGCATATCTGATTTTATCTAATATGCGATTTTCTAATCCTTCCCTCATCGTATAGATATTTTTCAATGAATTTGTTGTATGACTTAAAATAGCATATTTAATATACGGAAATGTATCTTCTACAGTCGCGTGTGGTTCTTGATAAAGCTGTTGTATTGAGTTAGGAACAACCGATTTCCATAGGTCATTTTGAGTTTGTAATGCATTGCGAATGGCAGTGCCACTAGCGAAATTTAAGTTTGAAATGTTGAAATCATGGTGATGACTACTTTCTCTTGATATCGTCCAAGGTTTGATATGTGGTGCTAACTTTTGAATTGCCCGCATATAAGAAATACCTAGTGTATTATTTGGAGAAGATAATAACGTATGATTGTTTAAAAGTTCACTTAATATTCTGGGATAACTTTTGCCTTCTTTTAGTTTCATTGAAAATTCAGATGTTTGTTCTATTTTAGAGATGTCTTTTTGCAATTCATGAAATGAATCGATATCACCTGATTCACTACCAAATGATAGATGATTTGCGTCAACATAACTTGCTATTTGGACAGCTGTTTCTGCAAAATATTGTCCTGCTGATAAAGCAGCTACTGCTGGCAATTCAATGACTAAATCGACAGCACTCAATGCCATTCGGGTGCGTATAAATTTATTATATATAGCTGGTTGCCCTCTCATAACAAAATTACCACTCATAATGGCTATTGATATTTCAGAATCGGTTATTGACTTTGATGTCTGGGCATGGTATAAGTGACCATTGTGGAAAGGATTATATTCAGTGACTAGTGCAACGCTTTTCATTTGCAATTCTCCCTTTCAGAATTCATTATAGATATTGTATCAGATTAATTTGTGTTAAGAAAAAATCTTGACAACTTTTATCTATAAAGTTAAAATAAATTTTGTGCTTGTTAGAGGTGAAGCCATATGAAATGGTCAATAACACAATTAAGAAAATTCCAAGATAAACCATTTGAGTTCCATCAAACGGTGAATTTTGATCATTTAGTAAAATCATTAGATTTAATAGATCTATCTGATATTGATGTTGAGGGTGAACTAACTGTCAAATCAAATGAAGTCATTGCAGATATGCATATAACTGGAACCTATACGATGGCATGTGCCCGTACGTTAGTACCAGTCGAAGTTCCTATTGATATAAAATCACAAGAAATTTTTGATTTAGAAGGTAACGAGTATATAAGTGATGACGAGGAAGATGAGCATTATCATGATGCCACAGACGGCATGATTAATCTAAAAGATATTGCTGAAGAACTTGTTATTATAGAAAAGCCAATGCGTGCTTTTGCAAATAATAGCGATCAGATGTTACGTGAAGGTAATGGTTGGGAAGTTATTGACGAGGAACAAGCGGTTGAGCTTGCTGAAGAAGAGGAAACTGAGCAAATCGATCCTAGGCTTCAAAAACTACAACAATTATATGACGAAGAGCAATAGCGGATTTAAATAATTTATAGTATAATAGATTATTGAGTCTGAAAATAATTTAGTAATGTATGAATATAAGGAGGATATATCATGGCAGTACCAAAAAGAAGAACGTCAAAAACAAGAAAAAATAAACGTCGTACTCATTTTAAAATTTCAGTACCTGGTATGACAGAATGCCCAAATTGTGGTGAATACAAATTATCTCACCGTGTTTGTAAGAACTGTGGTTCATACAAAGGTGAAGAAGTTGTATCTAAATAATTTCATTTATTTAAAGGCTAATGTATAGCCGAGATTAATCGTTCATTAATTATTCATATAATAATTTTTGAGCGATTTTTTATTTTATAATACTAATGCTATATACAATTGATGGGTTGTGTAAATGATGATTGAAATAAATGCACAAGTAATTTTAGAAAAAATAGAAAAAAGTGATAGCGAATGGTTATATAATCAGTTTAGTGATTATTTCCAAGAAATTTCTTCCTATCACGAATTAGAAAGATTATTGAAATCTTATAATACAATTAGGCATAAAAATATATTATATAAACACATACAACTCAATTATAAAGAAGAATACATATGGTTGGATGTAAAGCAAACATCTGGTATTAGTGTGACTTTAAATAAATATCATGAAATTATTGGTTTCGTTCTTATGCCTATCAACTTGGCAAACAGGCATAAAGAAACGAAATTAAGGTATACGATACCAGTTCCAAACAGTTGGTTTGTTTACGCTGGCGGAGAAAATGAACTTTTAAACCATCATTACTCATACAAAAATCAAAGTCATGCATTAGATTTAGTTTTTGTGAAGGATCATCTTACTTATCAGGGCAATCCTAATAGCTGTGAAAGTTATTATAGTTATGGTCAAAGTGTGATTGCACCAGCAAATGGCGTTGTAATAGACATTGTAGACGGAATACCAGATGCACCACCGGGTGAAAATAATATGAAACACCCTGAAGGGAATTACATCATTATTAAACATACAAGCAAAGAGTATAGTATGATAGCACATCTTAAACCAGACACATTTGAAGTGAATGTTGGAGATTATATAAGACGTGGGCAATTAATTGCACGAGTAGGAAATTCGGGTAACACAATGGAACCGCACATACATTTTCAAATTATGAATCAAAGCAACCCACAATTCGCCAAAACTTATAAGATTAGGTTACTAGATAACGTTTTGCCTGAAAAAGGTGATATGGTAAGTTATAGTGGAGACAGTATTATTATAGAAAATCAATTTGACTTAGCTAGAAGATGTAAGCAATTAAGTTCTAATATTAGGCATATATTTAAAAATTGAAATAAAGAGGCTATATTATGGAAATGATAACTTCTGCACAAAATAATAAAATTAAAAGTGCAAATAAATTAAAAAAGAAACGTGAAAGAGATAAAACAGGTCATGTACTTATCGAAGGTGTACATTTAATTGATGAAGCATATAAGAGTAATATAAAAATATTACAATTATTCGCAATTGATATCGATAGACTAGATGAGCAATTAGTGAATGATGCAGAAGAAGTATATGAAATAAATATAAAAGTTGCGGAATCATTGTCTGGTACGGTAACACCACAAGGATTCTTTGCGATTATAGAAAAAGTACATTATGAGGAACGCGCATATCAGCAAGTACTACTGTTAGATCGTATTCAAGATCCAGGTAATATGGGGACATTAATACGTACTGCGGATGCGGCAGGTATTGATTTAATCGTGCTAGAAAAAGGAACCGCAGATCCATATCAAGATAAAGTACTACGTGCAAGTCAAGGTAGTGTTTTTCATATTCCTATTATCACTAGAGATTTAAGTGAATTTATAGATGGTTTTAATGGAAATGTTTATGGTACAGCATTAGAGAACGCTATCCCTTATAATCAAATGGAACATCAAGAAAAATTTGTGCTGCTCCTTGGAAATGAGGGAGAAGGTGTCAACCCTAATTTATTAACACAAACGACTCAGAATTTAAACATTCCCATATATGGGCAAGCAGAAAGTTTAAATGTTGCCATAGCTGGTAGCATATTATTGTATCATCTCAAAGGTTGACCCTTTGAATGAACTTCGTATATAATACAAGTATCAATGAAAAATATTAACCTATAAAAAGACGTAAACTAATTGAGACAGTTGTTCAAGGGAGATTATTCATAGACTGAAAGATAATCCACTGTAATTGGTTTTTTTCATCTTTTTGGTTACTTAAAGAAATTTAAGTCGGAAATCATTTCCGTTATCAAAGATTACAAGTGTATGCGTGTGCATAAATTTGGGTGGTACCACGGAAAGCTTTCGTCCCAGTTTTAAGGGATGAAAGCTTTTTTGTATGCATTTATTGTTTATTTGAAAATATAGATCTTAAATAGGAGGCAAAGTATGGCACAAACAGAGGCAATGTCTGAGATTAAACAACAAGCATTAGTTGATATAAATGAAGCTCAAAATGAAAAAGAGTTACAAGATGTCAAAGTCAAATATCTAGGTAAAAAAGGTTCTGTGACTGGTTTGATGAAACATATGAAAGAATTATCAAACGAAGAGAAACCAGCATATGGCCAAAAAGTAAATGAAGTGAGACAAACGATCGAGGGTGAGATTGAATCCCGTCGAGAGGTTTTAGCAAATGCAAAATTAGAACAACAGTTAAAAGAAGAAAAAATTGATGTAACGTTGCCTAGCCGTAAAATTTCAATAGGTGCTAAGCATCCTTTAACAAGAACGATTGAAGAAATTGAAGATTTATTTTTAGGATTGGGCTATGAAATTGTTGATGGATATGAAGTTGAAAAAGATTATTACAATTTTGAAGCATTAAATTTACCAAAATCTCACCCAGCGAGAGATATGCAAGATAGTTTTTATATTACAGAAGATATTTTAATGCGCACACATACGTCACCAGTTCAAGCGAGAACAATGGAACAACGTAATGGTCAAGGACCAGTGAAAATATTATGTCCCGGTAAAGTTTATAGACGTGATTCTGACGATGCAACACACAGTCATCAATTTACGCAAATTGAAGGTTTAGTTGTAGACGAAAATATTCAAATGAGTGATTTGAAAGGGACATTAGAGTTGTTAGCCAAACAATTATTTGGTGAAGACAGAGAAATTCGTCTTCGTCCAAGTTACTTCCCATTTACTGAACCATCTGTAGAAGTTGATGTTTCTTGTTTTAAATGTGGTGGCGAGGGATGCAATGTCTGTAAACAAACGGGTTGGATAGAGATTTTAGGGGCAGGTATGGTTCACCCGAATGTACTAGAAATGGCTGGATTTGATGCAACGAAATATACAGGATTTGCTTTTGGTATGGGACCAGATAGAATTGCGATGCTCAAGTACGGTATTGAAGATATACGTCATTTCTATACGAATGATGTGCGTTTCTTAGACCAATTTAAAGCAGTAGAAGATAGAGGTGAGTTATAATGTTTATTTCAAAAGAATGGTTAGAGACATTTGTAGAAATTAATCAACCTGTCAATGTTCTAGCAGAAAAAATTACACGCACAGGTATTGAAGTAGATGATATTATTGATTACACAAAAGACATTAAAAATTTAGTGGTTGGATATATTCAATCTAAAGCACCGCATCCAGATGCAGATAAACTAAGTTTATGTCAAGTTGATATAGGTGAAGAAGCACCAGTGCAAATTGTTTGTGGTGCACCTAATGTAGATGCAGGACAGAGTGTCATTGTGGCAACTGTAGGTGGACGTTTACCTGGGGGAATAAAAATCAAAAGAGCAAAATTACGAGGTGAACGTTCAGAAGGAATGATTTGTTCATTACAAGAAATTGGTATTTCCTCAAATCTAGTTCCTAAACAATTTGAAGAAGGTATATATGTATTTACCTCAGATGTCAAACCTGGAACAGACGCCCTTACGGCTTTATATTTAAATGATCAAGTTATGGAATTTGATTTAACACCAAATAGAGCAGATGCATTAAGTATGATAGGTACAGCTTATGAAACAGCTGCACTTTATAATATGCCATTGAAAAAACCAGAAACACAATGCGAGACAACGAACGAACAAGCCGCTGATGAATTAAGTATTAGTGTTCAAAACCAAGACAAGGTACCGTACTACAGTGCTAGAATAGTGAAAAATGTTAAAATCCAACCATCACCAGAATGGATGCAAATGAGATTGATTAAAGCAGGTATTCGACCAATAAATAATGTTGTAGATATTTCAAATTATGTATTATTAGAATATGGTCAACCACTGCATATGTTTGATAAAGACCACATCGGCTCTGATCAAATAGAAGTGCGCCAAGCCAAAGCAGAAGAAAAAATGACAACACTAGATGATCAAGAGAGAACATTAAAAGAAAGTGATATTGTTATTACTAATGGTGATAGTCCTATTGCAATTGCTGGTGTTATGGGCGGCGATTTCTCAGAGGTGACTGAAAATACCACAAATGTCATCATCGAAGGTGCAATTTTCGACCCAGTTTCAATTAGACATACTTCCCGACGTTTAAATTTGCGTAGTGAAGCTTCAAGTCGATTTGAAAAGGGTATTGCAACAGAATTTGTAGACGAAGCGGTAGACAGAGCTTGTTATTTGCTACAACAATATACGAGTGGAACGGTGGTACAAGATCGTGTAGCTGCAGGCGACCTTGGCCAATTTGTTACTCCAATTGAAATTACTGTTGAAAAAGTAAACAAAACGATTGGTTTTGATTTATCGAGAGAAGAAATTGAAGCTATTTTTGTTCAACTAGGCTTTGAAACAACACTAGAAGGTAATGCATTGACAGTAATGGTTCCGTCTCGTCGTAAAGATATTACAATCAAAGAAGACCTAATCGAAGAAATTGCTCGAATATACGGTTATGATGAAATTCCTTCAACGTTACCTGTGTTTGAACATGTAACACCGGGTACATTAAATGATAGACAAGCAAAAACAAGAATAGTAAAAGCGACATTAGAAGGTGCCGGTTTAAGCCAAGCGATTAATTACTCACTTGTAGATAAAGCACGTGCAACTGATTTTGCACTGCAAGATCGCTCAACGATATCATTGCTGATGCCTATGAGTGAAGCACATGCTACTTTGAGACAGAGTTTGATTCCTCATCTCATTGATGATGTGTCTTATAATGTAGCTCGAAGTAATCATCATGTTGCGCTATATGAATTAGGGCGTGTATTCTTCGGCAATGAGGAAGATCAATTGCCAGACGAGGTAGAATATTTAAGCGGTATATTAACAGGAGATTATGCTGTTAATACTTGGCAAAGTAAAAAGGAAGCAATTGATTTCTTTGTAGCAAAAGGTATCGTTGAACGTATTGCAGAAATTTTAGACATTCAATTTGAATATGAAGCTGGTGAAATAACTGGATTACACCCTGGTAGAACTGCATTGGTTAAATTAAATAATGAAATCGTTGGATTCGTAGGGGAGTTACATCCGCAAACTGAAAATGATTATGATTTAAAACAAACTTATGTATTTGAACTTAATTACGATAAGTTGATGTCAGTTTCAGTAGGTTACATTAATTATCAACCAATACCAAGATTCCCTGGTGTATCAAGAGATATTGCACTAGTCATTAATCGTGCAACGCCATCAGCCCAAATCGTTAATGTGATTAAAAATAACGGTGGCGACATTTTACAAAAAACGGAAGTCTTTGACGTTTATGAAGGTGAACATGTGGCAGAAGATGAAAAATCAATTGCACTTCGTTTATCATATTTAGATACAAAACAAACACTTACAGATGATAAAGTAAATGAAGTACATGATCGTATTTTAGAAGCCTTACAAGCAGAAGGTGCAACGATTAGATAATATAATAAAGCCTTGAATCTATGTCGCATGTTGCGATGATTCAAGGCTTTATTTTGCATTAGTAACGTTATGATTTACAAAAAAGCGTTTATTGTTGCTTTTTATTTATTAAATTTAAAGCTTTTGTTCTGTTAGCAAAATGTTTTTTGGTCATGGTATCTAAATAATGGACACCTTTTTTATCAATGATTTTTGCAGCGGCCAAATCCACTTTATTACTGGCGCCTTTAGGTAATATAACTTTTGCGTATTTTGAAAGTTGATCCATATTTTTCACAAAGGCATAACGTGAAATAATACTAGCGGCAGCAATTGCTATGGATTTTGATTCACCTTTCGTTTCAAATTTTGTCTTATTTTCAAACGGCAGTTCGCCAAGTGCATATCTTTTATATACGCCAGGTTCAACAAATTGATCAATAACGATATAGTCAAGTTCGTCTGTGTCAATTTTTGCAACGACATTTTTAATTGCTTCGTTATGCAAAACTGCTTTCATTTTAACTTGAGACCAACCGGCTTTTTGTTTCTCGTTGTATTTTTCATTATGCATTGTTAATAAAGAATGTGGGATGAAAGTTATAATTTGTTCAGCAATTTCTATAATTTTAGGGTCAGTAAGTCTTTTAGAGTCGTCTACTCCAAGTGTTTTTAAGATTTGAGCGTCTTTTTCTGATACATAAGCTGCACAAACTGTTAGTGGTCCAAAGTAATCACCGCTGCCTGCCTCGTCACTACCGATACATTGAAATTGATTATAGGAGATGTGCTGTTTAGTTTGTTTGGTACTACCATGTTTTGTTTTGTTTTTGGGAGATGCTGATTTATTAGGTAATATAGCGTTTGCTACAGCTTCAGCATCTTTACCTTGAAACATTACTTTATTAGAATTATATATCGTAATCGCAGTATTGCAATGCTTTGCACGTGCTTTCATACCTTGTGAAAGATTAGTTGTATCAAAATTGATTTTAGTCATTAATTGTTGTATCTCTGAATTTGTTAATTTATGTACTATATTAGTCATTTAGTGACCTCTCTTTGTTCGTATAACGTATTTTAAAATTTAACAATGCATATCATATCATAAATTTAAATAAGTAAGCTATTTATGATATAACTAGCAATATGACTTTAATGAATGTGAATTAAAACCATTGTTTTATAATCATTAAATATTTCAAATAGAACAATTCCCACCTCTTACAAAAAAATATCTTGTCGTGTATAATAGTTCGTAATAAATATTATAAATTACCAACATATAAATATAAATAAAGTAAAACATTTAGATTAGAAATAAAATACAAAAGTCAGGAGTTATTATATGGGTGAGTTTAAAAATCGGATTAATGTAACTATAAATGATCAACATTATACAATCGTCGGAGAAGATAATCCTGAGCATATCCGTTATGTAGCACATTTGGTAGATGAAAGACTCAAAGAGTTAGCAAGTAAAAGTGCGGGTTTAGACACAACTAGAAAAGCCATTCTTACTGCAGTTAATATCATGCATGAAAAAGTCCAAGTAGAAGAAGAAAATGATCGTTTAAGACAAGAAATAAATCAATTGAAACATAGTGAAGATTAATGATTATTGATATAGTGATAGCTGTCATCTTTATATATATTGGCATCATTGGCTTTAGAAGAGGCGTGTGGTTATCAGCTATACATTTGAGCGCAACAATTTTTGCTTTGTGGATGGCTCAACGATATTATTTACAAATAGCACGACGCTTGGAGTTATTTGTCCCATATCCAAAGACACATGCTTACGATATGAATTTTGCATTTCAATTTGATAATTTGCAACAACGTTTTGAGCATATTGTCGCCTTTGTAACGATTGCTCTGATTACAAAAGTAATATGTTATGGCATTATTGTTATATTTGATTATACGCTTAAACAAAAGCTACCAAATATTACGAGCAGACTATGTGGTATGATTTTAAGTGTTATTCCATCGTTAATCATTAATGCTATTTTGTTATATAGTTGTGCAATTTATCCTAATGTGACGATACAACAACAACTTTCTCATTCGATTATAACAGAACATATATTATTACATATTCCATTTATCTCAATGTTTATCACACAACTATAAAGATATTGATGTGAAATTTATAGATTTAAAAAACTAGGGGGTCAAGGCATAACTGAAATACCAAAATAGTTTGGTGATGCTGTCTTGGCCTTTTTCTATGGAGTGAAACAAATGACTAAAAAAGAAATTATTCAATTATTAGAAAAAATTGCGGTGTATATGGAAATAAAAGGCGAAAACACTTTCAAAATTTCAGCTTATAGAAAAGCAGCTCAAAGTTTAGAAATAGATGAACGGCCTTTAGACCAAATCGAAGATGTTACAGAATTAAAAGGGATTGGTAAGGGTGTAGGAGACGTAATCAATGAATATAGAGAAACAGGTAATTCTACGACTTTAGCAACATTACAAGAAGAGGTGCCAGAAGGGTTAATTCCTTTACTTAAAATACAAGGTCTCGGTAGCAAAAAAATAGCGAAATTATATAAAGCGCTTAATATTGATGGGAAAGAAGCGTTGCAAAAAGCATGTGAAGAAGGAAAAGTAAGTGAATTAAGTGGATTCGCTAAGAAAACTGAAAAGAATATTCTTGAAGCAGTAAAAGCATTAGGAGCAAAAAAAGAGCGTTATCCAATTGATCAAATGAGAGGACTAAATATAGAAATTAGTGATTATTTATCATCGATTGAGACAGTAGAAAAATATGAAGTTGCAGGGAGTTTCCGTCGCTTTAAAGAAATGAGTAAAGACTTAGATTATATTATAAGCACGAATCAACCTTTAGAAGTTCAAAAAGCTTTATTAAAAATTCCAAATAAGGTTAAAGAAGTGGCAGTTGGAGCAACAAAAGTGTCATTAGAGTTAACTTATGATGACGAAACTATTGGCGTAGATTTTAGATTAATCGAGCCATCTGCTTTTTACCATACACTACAGCATTTTACAGGTTCAAAAGATCATAATATTCGAATCCGTCAATTGGCAAAAGAAAACAATGAAAAAGTTAGTGAATATGGTATAGAAAAAGAGAACGGCGCACTAATTCAATATAGCAGTGAACAAGAGATTTATAATCACTTTGGAGTGAATTGGATTGAACCTGCACTACGTGAAGATGGTAGCGAATTTGACAAAGGCTTAACAGATATTATCAATATCAATGATATCAATGGTGATATTCATATGCATACAACATATAGTGATGGTGCTTTTAGTATTGAAGATATGATTGAAGCAAACATCGCAAAAGGTTATCAGTTTATGGTTATTACAGATCATTCTCAAAGTTTAAAAGTCGCCAATGGACTTTCTGTTGAGCGGTTGTTGCGACAAAATGAAGAGATTAAAGCGTTAAACGAAAAATATGATGAAATTGATATATATTCAGGCATTGAAATGGACATTTTACCTGATGGCCGTTTAGACTATGATGATGAAATATTAGCACAGTTAGATTATGTCATCGCAGCGATACATCAAAGTTTCAACCAATCTCAAGAAGACATTATGTATCGACTAGAACAAGCATGTCGTAATCCTTATGTCCGTCATATTGCACATCCAACAGGACGTATCATAGGTAAACGTGCAGGTTATGAACCTGATATTGATAAATTATGTGAAATCGCAGAAGAAACAAATACTATTTTAGAAATCAATGCGAACCCTAAACGCTTAGATTTAAATGCAGATATCGTTAAAAAACATCCTAATGTTAAATTAACGATTAATACTGATGCTCATCACGTAGATCACTTAGAATTTATGAAATATGGTATAGCTACTGCACAAAAAGGTTTTGTAAAAAAAGAAAGCGTGATTAATACAATGGATAGAGCATCCTTTAAAACATTTATTGAAAATAATATAAAATTGAAGAAATAGAGGGATTATATGAGACAGAAATCATTAAATGTCTTAGAATTCGATAAAATAAAAGCACTTGTTGAAAAAGAAACCATGAGTGACTTAGGTAGAGAGAAAGTCGTTGAAATGGTACCAGCAACTGATTTTCAAACTGTCGAATTTCAAATGAATGAAACGGATGAAATTGCTCAAATATATAATAAACACCGTTTACCCAGTTTGAGTGGATTATCTAAGATTTCATCACTGATTCATAGAGCGACAATCGGCGGTGTATTAAGTGTTAAAGAACTTAATGCAATTAAACGTTTAATTCAAATTCAAAATCTATATAAGACATTTTATAATAATTTATTAGAAGAAGAAGAAGTAGTGAATTATGCTATTCTTCACGATAGGATGGAACAATTACCTGTCCTTTCAGAGTTGTATCAAAATATCCATCAAAAATGTGACGCTAATGATTTATTCGATAACGCTAGTTACGAATTACAAGGCATCCGGAGTAAAATTTCTGGTACGACTCAACGAATAAAACAAAACTTAGACAAAATTGTGAAGCGTCAAGCTAATCAGAAAAAGTTGTCAGATGCTATAATAACGGTGCGCAATGAACGCAATGTTATTCCGGTAAAAGCAGAATATCGTCAAGATTTTAATGGCATCGTTCATGACCAATCAGCTTCTGGGCAAACACTTTACATTGAACCTTCGTCTATCGTTGAAATGAATAATCAAATTAGCCGTCTAAGAAATGATGAAGCGGTTGAACGTGAACGTATTTTAACTGAGTTAACGGGTTATGTAGCGGCTGAAGCAGACGCTTGTTTAATTTCAGAAAATATTATGGGTCAAATTGACTTTTTAACCGCTAAAGCACGTTATGCACGCTCAATCAAAGGAACGAAACCTGAGTTTACCAGTGAGCGAATGGTTTATTTACCCAAAGCATTTCATCCTTTATTAGATAGAGATACCGTTGTAGCAAATACGATTGAATTTGCAGACGATATTGAAACTGTGATCATCACCGGTCCTAATACAGGGGGGAAAACTGTAACACTAAAAACCCTCGGACTCGTTATTTTGATGGCACAATCAGGGATGTTGATACCTACTTTAGACGGTAGTAAACTAAGCATTTTTGAAAATGTTTATTGTGATATCGGAGATGAGCAATCTATTGAACAATCACTTTCAACTTTTTCCTCACACATGAAAAATATTGTTGAAATCTTACAGCATACAACAAAAAATAGTTTGATTCTTTTTGATGAACTAGGTGCTGGGACAGATCCGAGTGAAGGTGCTGCTTTAGCGATGAGTATCTTAGATCATGTTCATGAAATAGGATCATTAGTAATGGCGACAACGCATTACCCTGAACTTAAAGCATACAGTTACAATAGATCAGGTGTGATGAATGCTAGCGTAGAGTTTGATGTTAATACATTAAGCCCAACATATAAATTGCTCATGGGTGTACCGGGACGTTCTAATGCTTTTGATATTTCAAAAAAATTAGGACTCAATATGAAAGTGATTCAAAACGCGAAAGCAATGATAGGACAGGATGAGCAAGAAATAAATGAAATGATTGCTTCATTAGAAAAAAATTCTAAACGTGTAGACGAACAGAGAATTGAATTAGATGGTCTATTAAGAGAAGCTCAAGAAACACATGATGAACTTGAAAAAGAATATGATAAATATCGTAATCAAGAGAAACAATTAATGAGTGAAGCCAAAGAAAAAGCCAATCAACGCGTGAAAGCCGCTACCCAAGAAGCAGATGAGATCATTAAAGAATTACGCGAACTTAGAGATAAAAAAGGTGCTGATGTAAAAGAACATGAGCTTATCAATAAAAAGAAACAGCTGGATGATCAATATGAAGCTAAGTCAATAAAGCAAAATGTCGAAAAGAAAAAATGGGATGAAATTAAAGTTGGCGATGAAGTAAAAGTTCTGACATATGGGCAAAAAGGTGAAATATTAGAATTACTAGATGATAATGAAGCGGTTGTTCAAATGGGCATCATTAAAATGAAATTACCAACCAGTGACTTAGAAAAAACACAAAAGACGAAAGAAGCACCTTCTAAAATGGTTAAACGTGAAAATCGTCAAAGTATTAAAATGGAACTTGATTTACGTGGCTACCGCTATGATGAAGCAATGGTTGCGGTTGATCAATATTTAGACCAAGCTGTATTAAGTAATTATGAACAAGTATATATTATTCATGGTAAAGGAACAGGTGCACTTCAAAAAGGTGTGCAAAAACATTTAAAACAACATAAAAATGTGTCATCATATAGGAACGGCATGCCAAGTGAAGGTGGATTTGGCGTGACCGTTGCAGAATTGAAATAAATGTGAGCAAGAGGTATGCAGATTTGTACAAAGTCTGTTATAATTTCTTCATCATTTGAAATTTAAGGAGGATTGGCAGTTATGGCAATCGTAAAAGTAACAGATTCAAACTTTGATGAAAATATTCAATCAGGTGTCAATTTAGTAGATTTTTGGGCAACATGGTGTGGCCCATGTAAGATGATTGCTCCAGTATTAGAAGAATTAGCTGGTGATTATGATGGAAAAGCTAATATTTTAAAACTTGATGTAGATGAAAATCCGTCAACAGCTGCTAAATTTGAAGTAATGAGTATCCCGACTTTAATCTTATTTAAAGATGGTGAACCTGTCGATAAAGTTGTAGGCTTCCAACCTAAAGAAAACTTAGCAGAAGTAATTGAGAAACACTTATAAAAGCACAACGAAACGACCTGGGACATCAATGATTGTCTCAGGTTTTTTCTGTGATTTTTGTTAGTTTGTCTGAAATCGTAGTTTTTATGATTTTTATAGAGCTAGGCCTACATTCTGATTATTTATAGCATTGGTATAAAAATGCGAATTTGCATTATATTCATAACTAAAATTGACTGCATATCCACACCCTATATTATTCAACGTCGCTTATCCTCTAAATTTGGTTTATGAAAAAGCTTCAGTGTTTAAAATATTTTGATGCACCAGCATTTTATAGATTAAGGTGCTTTATATATAATGTTTGAAATTTTTACTGGCCACATATTTCATGTTCAAACGAATACTTTGGTTTAATGATAATGTATATTCTATAATGAATATTAGAATTAAAATTTTATATTTGCGAATAAGCTTTCAACGTTATATAACTGTGATGCAAATGATATATATCTTATTTTAGCAATATATTTTTACAAGAAAGGGGGGACTAAAGTGGAAAAATATCAAGAAGATATTAAACAAAAATTAACGGTCGTACCCACTGAACCGGGTTGCTATTTAATGAAAGATCGAAATGATCAAATTATTTATGTCGGCAAGGCTAAAAAATTAAGAAATAGATTAAGATCTTATTTTACAGGTGCACATGATGCTAAAACGACACGGCTCGTTTCAGAAATTAGAAACTTCGAATATATTGTAACTTCGAGTGAAACAGAATCATTATTGCTCGAACTTAATTTGATTAAACAATATCAACCGAGATATAACATTTTGTTGAAAGACGATAAAAGTTACCCTTTTATTAAAATCACTAAAGAAAAATATCCTCGGTTAATTGTGACACGCACAGTTAAAAAAGGAACAGGAAAATATTTTGGGCCTTATCCTAATGCATATTCAGCACAAGAGACAAAAAAGTTATTAGATAGAATTTATCCATTTAGAAAGTGTGATAAAATGCCCGATAAATTGTGTCTTTATTACCATATTGGCCAATGTTTAGGTCCTTGTGTTTACCCAGTAGATTTAAATAAATATGCTGAAATGACTAAAGAAATTACTGACTTTTTAAATGGCGAAGATAAAACAATATTGAATAACTTAGAACAAAAAATGAATGAAGCGAGTGAAGCACTAGACTTTGAAAGAGCAAAAGAGTACAGAGATTTAATACAACATATTCACAATTTAACTAAAAAACAAAAAATTACAACTTCGGATAATACTATAAGAGATGTTTTTGGGTATAGTGTGTCAAAAGGTTGGATGTGTATTCAAGTGTTTTTCATTAGACAAGGGAATATGATTAAGCGAGATGCAACTATGATTCCATTGCAACAAACAGAAGAAGAAGAATTTTATACTTTTATAGGTCAATTTTATGATTTAAATCAACACATTCTTCCTAAAGAAGTCCATATTCCTAAAAATTTAAACAAAGACATCATTCAATCGGTAGTAGATACGAAAATAGTCCAACCCATTAAAGGTAAGAAAAAAGAAATGATTGATTTAGCGAATCATAATGCTGAAGTTACGCTAGAGAATAAATTTGAACTCATTGCTAAAGATGAATCACGTACCGTGAAGGCAATTGAAGAATTAGGGGATCATATGGGGATTCAAACGCCTATTCGTATTGAAGCTTTTGACAATTCAAACATACAAGGTGTACACCCTGTTTCAGCTATGGTTTCATTTGTTGATGGCAAACCTAATAAAAAAGGATACCGTAAATATAAAATTAAAACGGTGGATGGCCCAGATGATTATAAATCGATGAGAGAAGTTGTGCGTAGACGTTATACACGTGTTTTAAATGAAGGTACACCATTACCAGACTTAATCATCGTCGATGGTGGTAAAGGTCATATGAACGGAGTAATCGATGTGCTTGAAAACGAATTAGGTTTGGATATACCAGTTGCTGGGCTACGTAAAAATGATAAACACCAAACCTCAGAGATTCTGTATGGTGAAAGTGCAGAGATTGTACCTTTGAAAAAAAATAGCCAAGCGTTTTATTTACTTCAAAGAATACAAGATGAAGTTCATAGATTTGCAATTACGTTTCATAGACAAACACGCCAGAAAACTGGTTTACAATCAGTTTTAGATACCGTAGATGGTATAGGTTCTAAACGCAAAACAAAACTATTACGAACTTTTGGCTCCATAAAGAAAATGAAAGAGGCAAGTATCGAAGATCTAAAGTCTTCTGGTTTACCTCAAAAAGTCGCTGAGAATCTTCATCACGCACTATATAACAAATAGAAAAAAAGAATATGGCATGAGAATCATTCTCATGCCCAAAATTTTATGAATTAGTGTTACAATAGCAAATAACAGGAATTCTTTTTTTAAAAGTATATGGAAGCGTTTACTAATTGAGAAAAATTATCACTTAAATCTAAATAATAAAACAATTGTTAAATTCAACTAGGGGTATTACTTCATTGTTTTATACATACATGTTGAAGTTTATATTGCTATAAATATAAAGCGATTGCATAACATGTTGTTGTTTAGTTTTAGTTGATAAGTGTCATCACATTTATACTTTAAAAAAAGGATACCAAAAAATTAATTGTTTCACAGGGGGGACTTCCTTTTGGCATATTCGAAAAATCAATTCTATTTAAGACGCTTACATTCTTTGTTAGGCGTAATACCGATAGGTGGATTCTTATTAGTGCATCTACTTGTTAACCACCAAGCTACAAAAGGCGTTGAGGCGTTTAACAAGGCTGCTGGATTTATGGAATCTTTACCATTCTTGATTGCATTGGAGTTTATCGTAATTTACATTCCAATTCTATATCATGCGGTATATGGTGTACATATTGCCTTTACGGCAAAAGAAAACGTAGGACATTACTCTCAATTTAGAAATTGGATGTTCTTATTGCAACGTATTACAGGTATTGTAACGTTTATTTTTGTTGCTATACATTTATGGCAAACACGTATTCAGCGTGCATTAGGTCAAGAAGTAAACTTCGATATGGTACATGATATTGTATCTAATCCAGGTTGGTTAATTTTCTATATCATTTGTTTACTTTCTGTAACATTCCACTTCGCAAATGGCTTATGGTCATTTTTAGTTACATGGGGTGTTTTACAATCTAAAAGATCACAACAGATTTTTACATGGGTATCACTTGTTGTATTTATCGTAGTTTCGTATATCGGAATAAGTGCTATTCTTGCGTTCGTATAATTTAAAAATGTTTCAGATATATTTAGGGGAGTGACTATTTATGGCAGAGAAGAAAATTATTGTTGTCGGTGGAGGACTTGCCGGTCTGATGTCAACAATTAAAGCAGCAGAACAAGGCGCACACGTTGACTTGTTCTCATTAGTGCCTGTTAAACGTTCACATTCCGTATGTGCCCAAGGTGGCATAAACGGAGCAATCAATACGAAAGGTGAAGGTGACTCACCTGCTGTTCACTTTGATGACACAGTTTATGGTGGAGATTTCTTAGCGAATCAGCCACCAGTAAAAGCAATGGCAGAAGAAGCGCCAAATATTATACATTTACTTGATCGTATGGGTGTAATGTTTAATAGAACGAATGAAGGCTTGCTAGATTTCCGTCGCTTTGGTGGTACGATGTATCACAGAACGGCATATGCTGGAGCAACAACTGGACAACAATTAATGTATGCCTTAGATGAACAAGTACGTAGTTATGAAGTGGATGGTTTAGTTACAAAATATGAAGGATGGGAATTCTTAGGTATTGTCAAAGATGATGACAATATGGCCAGAGGTATTGTGGCTCAAGATATGACATCTTCTGAAATAAAATCATTTGGTTCAGATGCAGTTATTATGGCAACTGGTGGTCCAGGTATTATATTTGGTAAAACAACAAACTCAATGATTAATACTGGTTCTGCTGCATCAATCGTTTACCAACAAGGAGCAATTTATGCAAATGGTGAGTTTATTCAAATTCATCCAACAGCAATCCCTGGCGATGACAAACTACGATTAATGAGTGAATCGGCTCGTGGTGAAGGTGGACGTATTTGGACATACAAAGATGGTAAACCATGGTACTTCTTAGAAGAAAAATATCCAGATTATGGTAACTTAGTACCTCGTGATATTGCAACACGTGAAATTTTTGATGTATGTGTTAATCAAAAATTAGGTATTAACGGTGAAAACATGGTATACCTTGATCTTTCTCATAAAGATCCGCATGAATTAGATGTAAAATTAGGTGGCATCATTGAAATTTATGAAAAATTCACTGGTGACGATCCAAGAAAAGTACCAATGAAAATCTTCCCAGCAGTCCACTATTCAATGGGTGGCCTTTATGTAGATTATGATCAAATGACAAATATCAAAGGCTTATTTGCAGCAGGTGAGTGTGATTTCTCACAACATGGTGGTAACCGTTTAGGTGCTAATTCATTGTTATCTGCTATTTACGGCGGAACAGTTGCAGGACCAAATGCAATTGAATATGTTGCAAATATTGAAAAATCATATACTGATTTGGACGACAGCATTTATGAAAAACGTGTTAAAGAAGAACAAGAAAAATTCGATAATTTATTGAATATGAATGGTACAGAAAATGCATATAAACTTCATAGAGAACTTGGTGAAGTTATGACAGCAAACGTTACTGTTGTACGTGATAATAAAGCATTATTGGAAACAGACAAGAAAATCCTAGAATTGATGGAACGTTATCAAGATATTGACATTGAAGATACGCAAACATGGAGTAACCAAGCAGTCTTCTTTACTCGTCAATTATGGAATATGTTAGTACTAGCACGTGTAATTACAATCGGTGCATACAACCGAAATGAGACTCGTGGGGCACATTATAAACCTGAATTCCCTGAGAGAAACGACGAAGAATGGTTGAAAACGACTTTAGCATCATATCAAGGAAAAACAGAACCGCCTAAATTTACATACGAACCAGTAGATGTAAGTTTAATCCCACCTCGTAAACGTGACTATTCAAGTAGTTCTAAAGGAGGTAAATAAAATGGCAGATACTAAAGAAGTAAATGAAACTCAAGCGCAAAACGAACAACAAAGCCAACAACAAAATCAAAAAACAATTAAATTTATCATTAAACGACAAGATGATGCAGAATCTAAACCTTATGAGGAAGAGTTTGAAATTCCTTATAAAGAGAATTTAAATGTTATTGCTTGTTTAATGGAAATTAGACGTAATCCGGTTAATAGTAAAGGTGAGAAAACAACACCTGTTATTTGGGATATGAACTGTTTAGAAGAAGTTTGTGGTGCTTGTTCTATGGTTATCAACGGCAAAGCGAGACAATCTTGTACAGCAATTGTTGACCAATTAGAACAACCAATTAAATTAGAGCCAATGAGTACATTCCCAGTGGTTCGTGACTTACAAGTTGATCGTAGTAGAATGTTTGATAACTTGAAACGTATGAAAGCATGGGTACCGATTGATGGTACGTATGATCTTGGACCAGGGCCTCGTATGCCAGAGAAAAAACGTCAAACAGCATATGAATTATCTAAATGTATGACATGTGGTGTATGTTTAGAAGTTTGTCCAAACGTTACAAGAAATAACGACTTTGTTGGTGCACAAGCTATTTCACAAGTTAGATTGTTTAACTTACACCCAACAGGTTCAATGACTAAAGATGAACGTTTAAATGCATTGATGGGTGCAGGTGGTTTACAAGAGTGTGGTAACTCACAAAACTGTGTTAACGCATGTCCTAAAGGTATTCCTCTAACGACATCAATTGCAGCATTAAACCGTGAAACTTCTTTCCATATGTTTAAATCATTCTTTGGTTCAGACCACCAAGTAAATTAATATATATATTAAGACTGTCAACAAAGTACTAACTTTGCTGACAGTTTTTTTATGAAATATGGTATAGATATAAATTTAACATCATGATTAGACGTTTAGTAAAAGTACTTTTCATATTAAATACGTTTAAATCACTGCTGTTGTAAAGTTAATATCTGAAATGCCAGTTATTTAGAAATTTAGTTCTTGTAAAATGATTTTGAAAACACAGCTATGCTACAATAAAAGACAAGTAAATATATAAGGATGAACAATATATGGAGAAACCAATTGGAGTTATTGACTCTGGCGTTGGAGGTTTAACAGTAGCTAAAGAAATCATGCGCCAATTACCAAATGAAACAATCTACTATTTAGGAGATATAAAACGTTGTCCTTATGGGCCAAGAGAAGCTTCGGAGGTAAGACAATTTACTACAGAATTAGCTGAAAAGCTCATGACGTTTGATATCAAGATGTTAGTGATTGCGTGTAATACTGCAACGGCAGTCGCATTAAAACATTTACAAAATTTATTAGCGATACCTGTTATTGGTGTTATAGAACCAGGTGCTAGAACAGCCATTATGACAACAAAAAATCAAAATGTTTTAATATTAGGTACAGAAGGTACGATTAAATCAGAGGCCTATAGGCATCATATTAAGCAAATTAATCCAAATGTAGAAGTATCTGGAGTTGCATGCCCAGGCTTTGTTCCACTTGTAGAACAAATGAGATACAAAGATCCAACGATTACGAGTATTGTTATACATCAAACATTAAAACAGTGGAGAAACAGCAAAGCAGATACAGTTATTTTAGGATGTACGCATTATCCATTACTGTATCAGCCAATTAATGATTACTTTCACGGAGAAAAAGTAGTTATTTCATCTGGTTTAGAAACAGCGAGAGAAGTGAGTGCATTATTAACGTTCAGTAACGAGCATGCAGGTTATAAAAAGCAACCCGAACATAAATTTTTTGCTACAGGAGAAACAGAACATATTGAACGCATTATTGATGAGTGGTTAAATATGAAAGCAACAGTTGAAAAAATAGAAGTTTAAAGTGAGGCGTAAATAATGGAAGATATTGTTATTGCATCAAATAATAAAGGAAAAATAAACGATTTTAGAGTTATTTTTCCTGATTATAATGTTATAGGTATATCAGAACTCATCGAAGGTTTTGATGTTGAGGAAACGGGTGACACTTTTGAAGAAAATGCAAAACTAAAATCTGAAGCAGCTGCGCAAGCATTAAATAAACGTGTTATTGCTGATGATAGTGGATTGGAAGTTTTTGCGTTAGATGGTGAACCTGGTATATATTCAGCTCGCTATGCTGGCGAAACTAAAGATGATAATGCAAATATTGAAAAACTTTTAACTAAATTAGGTGATGAAACCGACCGTAGTGCACAATTTGTTTGCGTTATTAGCATGAGCGCACCAGGTGAAGATACAGTACAGTTTAAAGGAACTGTACAAGGAGAAATCACACTAAATAAAATTGGTGAACATGGCTTTGGATATGATCCTATCTTTTTCGTAGAAGACAAAAATAAAACAATGGCACAGTTAACCGCTGAAGAAAAAGGGCAAATTAGTCATAGGGGTAAAGCAATAGAACAACTACAACAATACCTAGAAGGTGATCAATAATGTCGAAATGGATTATAGTTAGTGATAATCATACTGAACAAGGTGTGTTGTTTGATATTATAAATCAACATGAGCATGTAGATGCTGCTATTCATTTAGGTGACTCTGAATTTGCTTATGATGATAGTGAACTCAGTCATTTTTATAGAGTAAAAGGAAATACCGATTTTTACCCTGAGTTTCCAAATGAACAAACACTTAATATAAATGGTATCAATGCATTTTTAACTCATGGCCATTTATATCAAGTGAATCGTACAAGAATACCTTTAGCAGAACAAGCAAAAGCAGCAGACTGCAAATTTGCCTTTTATGGACATACACATGTTGCTAAACATGAAGCAATAAATGGTGTGCATGTGATAAATCCAGGTAGTATTTCACAGTCGAGAAGTAATATTGAAGAAACATATGCAGAATTGCTTATTGATGATACGAGTTTAGATGCGATTTTAAATTTCCGTAATCGAAATCATGAAATCATCAGCAGTGAAAACTTTACAATTTAAAAAAGATGAAGGGTCTAGCTACGTTTAGAAACAATTTAATCGTAGCTTCATCCTCTTATTTCTATAAATAGTTAGATGCAACAAATAATTAAGCGTTATAAAGTTGTAAAAATAACGCTAACGTTAATGAATTCCTCAATTTAAAGAATTTAAATAAATTAGCAATATTATGATAAAAAGTTTACAATAGTGAAAAATCATATTTATTTTTAAGGGATAGAGTATTGCTTTATCAGTGCAAGTTAGATATAATTATTCTTGTGTTCAAAAGATAATGTCCTGGTAGCTCAGCTGGATAGAGCAATGGCCTTCTAAGCCATCGGTCGGGGGTTCGAATCCCTCCCAGGACACTAAAAGCGTTAAAATACATAAATTAATTTATGCATTTACTGACTAGACTGCTGATATATCAGCAGTCTTTTTATTTTGCTTTAAATTTTATTTACATATAGTTGACACACATAGTGGATACAAACATACTGTTTATTAAAGTCATAATATAGTTAATTAGCACATTGCAAAACTAAGTTTACAGATGAAATTGGATATTGAATATTGAATAAAGTGAATGATCATTATAATATATGAAAATGATGTCAAAAAGTATTATTTTATATAGTGAATTTAAACTTTCCCTTGCTCATTAGGCTATAACAATTAAAATACATTGTCATTTAATGCTTAATCATCTAAATTTGTAAGATGCTGAAATTATTTATAGATAATTGAGACATTAACATATGTTTCAGTCTAACAATAAGTGGTATTTAATATATAACTATAAGGTAATATATAACTTAATGATTATTTTGCGTTTGCGCTACTTCAATTTGAAGTGGCGCATTTTTAATGTTATTTATAAAATTAATAAAAACCTTTCGTATTAAAAACATTGATATATTACATAGCAAGCTTAATTAGCATTAAATTATTCGGTAAGTTTAATTGTATATATATTATAATTAAAGGCTCTCATCTAAGTTGTATAACATGGAATTGTGCAAAATACAGTTGAGCATTCAAAACTGTAAAATGATGTGTTTTTCACTACAGTTTTTACTATTATTTAATGAAGTATGAAATAAAACACAATTTTATATGTAAATGTCTTATAGTTATAGATAACAAACGATACTTAATTAAATAAAAAGATAACAGTATCGTTTAAAACATAATAAAACAGTCATAAGCATCTATCATATAATGAGGAGTGTTTATAATGGAAGGTTTATTTAACGCAATCAAAGATACAGTACAAGCTGGCATAGCAGGGGACGGTGCTAAATTAGGTACAAGTATCGTAAGTATCGTAGAAAACGGTGTAGGTTTAGCAAGTAAATTATTTGGATTCTAATATAAATAAATAATAAAGGAGATATAAATTATGACTAAATTAGCAGAGGCAATTGCAAACACAGTTGAAGCGGCAAAATCAGGTAACGGTTCAGAATTAGGTACAAGTATTGTAGATATCGTTTCAAGTGGTGCGGGTTTACTAGGTAAACTTTTCGGATTTTAAAATTGAGTACTTAGCTTATTTTAAAAATATAGTGAGGAGTGTTTATAATGGAAGGTTTATTTAATGCAATTAAAGATACAGTACAAGCTGGCATAGCAGGCGATGGTGCTAAATTAGGTACTAGTATTGTAGAAATCGTAGAAAACGGTGTAGGTTTAGCAAGTAAATTATTCGGATTCTAATATAAATTTCTATGACGGACTGGCCAAGGTAATAACCTTGGCCTTTTTTTGTTTGCCGAGATATGAAATATGGTATGATGAAGTAAAATTCGGCTATGTTTATACATTGACGAGGACATAACTGATATAGTTTATTAAAAGATATCATTAAGGGGTTAGAAAATACTATGAATAAAAGATGTTTGCTTATCGATTTTGACGATACAATTGTTGATTTTCATGATGCAGAAGCATATGCATTTCACCAACTTACAAAAAAATATAAATTAGAGACAAACCAAAATGATTTATATCAATTTATGACTGTAAATCAAGCGCATTGGGAAGCATTTCAACAAAACCAATTATCAAAAACTGAAGTTTTAAGTAAAAGGTTTGAAGTGTATTTTGAGTTACATCAAATCAATGTTAATGGAGAAGAAGCGGACGTAATCTTTCGTGATGAACTGGCAAATGCTCCAATAAAGTATTTTATGAACACGGTGGAAACATTGAGAATGCTCAAAGATACACATGATCTATATATTGTTACAAATGGTGTTTTAGAAACACAAGAAAGACGCATAGCAAAAACAAAAATGGGGAATTGGTTTAAAGGTGTTTATGTATCTGAGCAAACAGGATATCAAAAACCGATGCCAGAATTTTTTGATTTTGTTTTTAATGAAATTGGTCATGATAAAAGAGACCATGCAATGATTGTTGGCGATTCAATAACATCAGATATTTTAGGTGGGAAAAATGCTGCAATAAAAACATGTTGGTTTAATCCAAGAAATAAAATAAATGACACAGAAATTAATCCGGATTATACTATCGAATCGCTTGATCAATTGTTAGATATAGCAAAATAAAAGAAGCGTGAATTATAATCAGAAAAATTGATTTTAATTCACGCTTCATATTATGTTGATGATCATTCAAGAAATAAAAAAAGTTTACTTTATTAATAAAGTATCTACTATATTATAAAAATGAGTGCATTATTTTAAATGTATTAGATGTGAAAATTATGGTGTCCAAATAAGTATATCGTGACCATCTTTATTTTGTTGTTCAATATCTTTAAATCCATGTTTAATAAAGAAATTTTTTGATTGATTACGTGCAATAACTTTTATAGGTTGGCCTTGTTCCTTGGCAAAATCTAGCAATGCTTTACCGTAACCACGACCTTGGAAATCACGTAAAACTTCTAGTTTCCATAAAATATTATAATCATTAAAATCTGAGAAATATACATCTTCAACTTCTCCTTTTCGGTATAAAGCCATACGAGCGCCTAACCTATCACCAACATATATGCCGAAAAATGGTGAGTCTGAACTAGCGTCTATCATTTCACCGCGTAATTCATCTACTAAATATAAATCTTCATTTCCGAAGTTTCTAAAATCTTCAAATAATTCGTCAGTTTTGTAATTAATATCTAGTCGTTTAACATTACTCACTTTAGCTTCCCCCTTTGCTTTATTACTAACTATTATACCTTATTTTATTGGATATTTCACAAAAATGAATGCTTAAAACATTTTGTAAAATTAACAATGTTAATTTGCTCATTGTTTTTATATAATGTAAAGTGCTGATAACTTGTATGAATATTGGACAACGACGTTTATACATATTTAAAATAATTTCCAATCAATTTATAAGCCGTAAAATTGTCAATGTTGAACATAAACTTTATACTAAATAGGAATAGAGTAACGTAAGGAGAATTACGAATGGATTGTATGACAACGAAACTTAATGAAAAAGATCAATTTATATCGAATGTTAAAAATAGTGATTCAACTTTAGCTAAATATTATCATCTTGATGCAATGAATGAACATGATTACAAAAAACGACTACTTATAGAAAATAACGGAAGAGAAGCGTCACTAGCAAAAATCATTGAAGCATACATGGGTGATTTAACATTAGATCATCAACAAAATGACAATTTAAAAGCACTTAGTAACGGTGCGAAAGTTGTAATCGGAGGCCAACAAGCTGGTTTGTTTGGTGGGCCCTTATACACGTTCCATAAAATATTTTCAATTATTACATTAAGTGAAAAACTATCAAAAGATTACGATACGCACGTTGTCCCTGTTTTTTGGATTGCGGGTGAAGATCATGATTTTGATGAAGTAAATCATACTTATGTTTTTAATGAGCACAAGGCAACTTTACAAAAAATTAGATATAGTACAATGACGCCACCAGAGTCTAGTGTTTCAAAGTATTTGCCAGATAAAGAAGCGTTACATAAAGCGTTAAATCAATTTTTTAAAGAACTAAAAGAAACTGAGGCTTCTTCAAAACTATTGAACATGTGTAGAAATATTATCGATCATTATGATGGTTGGACTGACATGTTTAAAGCTTTATTACACGAAGTTTTCAAACATTATGGGTTATTACTGATAGATGCAAATGATAAAGCGTTGCGTCAATTAGAAAAACCAATGTTCAGAAACATGATTGAAAAGCATCATTCAGTTGACGATGCCTTTAGACAAACGCAAGCTCAAACAATGGCTGATGGCTTAGACCAAATGATACAGACAGAGACGAATGTGCATTTGTTCATGCATGATGAGGGTGTAAGACAACTATTAACTTTTGAAAATGGGAGATTTTATTTAAATAAATCTGAGAAGTCATTTTCGGAACAAGAACTTCTTAATATAGTAGAAACAGAACCAGAAAGATTTTCTAATAATGTCGTTACAAGGCCAGTAATGGAAGAATGGCTATTTAATACAGTAGCGTTTATAGGCGGTCCAAGTGAAATTAAATATTGGACAGAATTAAGCGATGTTTTTCGAACATTAGAAGTAAACATGCCTATCGTTTTACCTCGATTAAGAATTACTTATATAAATGCTAGAATAGAAAAGTTATTAACGCATTATCAATTGAACCGTAATGATATCATTGAAAAAGGAATAGAGGCAGACAAAGCGCAGTTTATTAGATCCAAAGCGTCACAAACTTTTATAGAACAAATTGAAACACTGAAAGAACAGCAAAAGGACTTATTTCAATCTCTTCAAGCAGAAGTTACAGACAATCATGATAATAAAGTATTGTTAAACAAAAATAATGAAATTCATCAAAAACAATTTGATTACTTGCTAAAACGGTACTTATTAAATATCGAAAGAGAAAATGACATTAGCATGAAACATTTTGAGATATTAAGTAAAACACTCCATCCAATGGGTGGATTACAAGAAAGAATATGGAATCCACTTCAAATTATGAATGATTTTGGGATAGATGTGTTTAGTCCCTCCACCTATCCACCACTTTCTTACACATTTGATCATATATTGATAAAACCTTAGAGCGACAATGGAAACACCCGATTCATCATTAAGATGAATCGGGTGTTTTTTTCTATATTTCAAGAAATTTTGGTGAAATTTGTATAATTAGTGGAGGATAGTGGTGAGATGTGGTAAATTATATATATAAGAAGGTGAGGTGATTATAAATGTTCATGGGTGAATACGAGCATCAATTGGATACTAAGGGACGTATGATTGTTCCTTCCAAATTTCGCTATGACCTAAATGAGCGTTTTATAATTACCCGAGGCCTTGATAAATGCTTATTTGGTTACACTTTAGAAGAATGGCAAGTAATTGAAGAGAAAATGAAAACCTTACCAATGACAAAAAAAGATGCGCGTAAATTTATGCGTATGTTCTTTTCAGGCGCTGTCGAAGTAGAATTAGATAAGCAAGGGCGTATTAATATTCCTCAGAATTTGAGAAAGTATGCCAATTTAAGTAAGGAATGTACGGTAATAGGTGTCTCAAATCGCATAGAAATTTGGGATAGAGAAACTTGGAATGATTTTTATGATGAATCAGAAGATAGTTTTGAAGATATTGCCGAAGACTTAATTGACTTTGATTTTTAAATGGAGGCGTTAAATTGTTTCATCATGTCAGCGTTATGCTAGAAGAAACTATAGATTACTTGAATATTAAAGAAGATGGCATATATGTCGACTGTACATTAGGTGGAGCAGGTCATGCCCTCTATTTATTAAATCAAATTGGAGACGAAGGTAGACTTATTGCAATTGATCAAGACACAACAGCACTTGAAAATGCAAAAGAAGTATTGAAAGACCATATACATAAAGTTACCTTCGTTCACAGCAACTTTAGAAAATTAACTGAAATTTTAGATGATTTAAATATTGAAAAAGTAGATGGCATTTATTATGACTTAGGTGTATCTAGCCCCCAATTAGACGTGCCTGAAAGAGGTTTTAGTTATCATAATGATGCGAAATTAGATATGCGTATGGATCAAACACAATCATTATCAGCATATGAAGTAGTGAATGAATGGTCGTTTGAAAAATTAGTTAGGATTTTTCATCGTTATGGTGAAGAAAAATTTTCAAAACAAATTGCAAGACGTATAGAACAAAATAGAGAACAAAAGCCAATTGAAACAACTTTAGAACTTGTAGATGTCATTAAAGAAGGTATCCCAGCTAAAGCAAGAAGAAAAGGTGGGCATCCTGCTAAAAGAATTTTCCAAGCAATTAGGATTGCAGTTAATGATGAATTATCTGCATTTGAAAATTCGTTAGAACAAGCGATTGATCTCGTGAAAGTGGATGGAAGAATATCTGTGATAACATTCCATTCGTTAGAGGATCGGCTATGTAAACAAATGTTTCAAGAATATGAAAAAGGTCCCGAAGTTCCTAGAGGTTTACCTGTCATACCAGAAGCTTATACACCTAAATTGAAGCGAGTTAACCGAAAACCAATCCTTGCTACAGATGAAGATTTAGAAGAAAACAATCGAGCGCGTAGTGCCAAGTTACGTATAGCTGAAATACTAAAATAAGGAGTGATTTTTGAGTGGCAGTAGAGAAAATATACCAACCGTATAGTGGAGCAGAGCAGCATATACCACAAACGCAACCGTCGCCCCATCCCCAGAGTCAACCCCAGACAGTTAAGCGTAAAGTAATTGTCAAGCTAACTAAGTTTGAAAAGATGTTATACATAGGACTTATAACAGTAATTGCTTTAATAAGTATTTATATGCTATCTTTAAAAATGGATGCGTATGAAACTCGAGAAAAAATTGCAGATTTAGATACAAAAATTGAAAAACAATCTAGTGAAAACAGCGCAATAAAATCTGAAATTAAAAAGAACTCCTCATATGAACGCATTTACGATAAGGCCAAAAAAGATGGAATGAGCCTTAAGAACGATAATGTAAAGGTAGTGCGTAATAATGGCGAAGCGAAGAATTAAATTAAAAAAACCGAAGTTTTCAATTAAAAAAAGTAAAATAGGGGCAGTCCTACTCATCCTTGGATTTGGACTGCTCTTTTTTACGTTGGTTTTAAGATACTCGTATATTATGTTGACAGGACACTCTTCTGGTGAAGATTTAATTATGAAAGCGAATGAAAAGTACTTAGTAAATACACAACAACAACCAGAAAGAGGTAAGATTTATGACAGAAATGGCAAAGTCTTAGCTGAAGATGTGGAACGTTATAAAGTTGTGGCAGTTGTAGATAAAAAAGCAAGTGAAGGTAGCGATAAACCTAAGCATGTGACAGACAAAAAAGAAACTGCCAAAAAACTTGCAACTGTGATTGATATGTCAGCAAAAGAAATTGAAAAAAAACTGGATAATAAAAAAGCCTTTCAAGTTGAATTTGGTCAAAAAGGTACAGATTTAACGTATCAAGAGAAAGAAAAAATTGAAAAAATGAACCTTCCTGGTGTGACGTTATATCCAGAAACTGAAAGATTTTATCCTAATGGAAACTTCGCATCTCATTTGATAGGAATTGCACAAAAAGATCCTGATAGTGGAGAATTAAAGGGTGCTTTAGGCGTTGAAAAGATATTTGATAGCTATCTTTCAGGTCAAAAAGGTGCATTATCATATATTCATGATATTTGGGGCTATATTGCACCAAATACCAAAAAAGAAAAAGTACCTAAACGTGGAGATGACGTACATTTAACCCTTGATTTAAACATACAAGTTTTCGTTGAAGAAGCGTTAGATGGCATGGTTGAACATTATAAACCAAAAGATTTGTTTGCCGTAGTTATGGATGCTAAAACTGGAGAAATCTTGGCGTTTAGTCAAAGGCCAACATTCAACCCAGAAACTGGTGAAAATTTTGGTAAAAAATGGGCAAACGATCTATATCAAAACACTTATGAACCAGGATCAACTTTTAAGTCTTATGGACTAGCGGCTGCAATTCAAGAAGGTGAATTTAAACCGGATAAAAAATACACTGCTGAACCTAGAGAAGTTATGGGATCTAAAATATCTGACTGGAATAAAGTAGGTTGGGGAGAAATCTCAATGTCTACTGGTTTCACATATTCTTCAAATACTTTAATGATGCACTTACAAGATTTAGTTGGTTCAGATAAGATGAAAGAATGGTATGAAAAATTTGGTTTTGGTAAATCTACCGATAGTATGTTTGATGGTGAATCTACAGGTGGTATTGCCTGGGATAATGAAGCACAGCAAAAAACATCTTCATTTGGTCAATCTACAACCGTAACACCAGTTCAAATGCTAAGAGCGCAATCAGCTTTTAATAATGAAGGTAAAATGTTGCAACCATGGTTTGTGGATAGCGTGAGCAATCCTGTTACTGATGATACATTTTATAAAGGTAAAAAAGAGTTTGCAGGAAAACCAATTACTAAAGACACTGCTAAGAAAGTTCGTACCGAATTAGATAAAGTTGTAAACAGTGAAGACAGTCACGCTAAAAACTATCAAATTGATGGTTATGACGTAGCCGGTAAAACAGGTACAGCACAAGTTGCTGACTCTGATAATGGTGGTTATGTTCAAGGTGAAAATCCATATTTTGTAAGCTTTATTGGTGACGCACCTAAAGATGATCCAGAAGTAATTGTTTATGCTGGTATGAGTTTAGCACAAAAAAATGATCAAGAAGCCTACGAAATGGGTGTAAGTAAAGCGTTTAAACCTATTATGGAAAATACGTTAAAATACTTAAATGTTGGAGATAAAAATTCTAAAGATAAATCTGATGTGAAGTATAGTAAAGTACCAGATGTTCAAGGTCAAGAGACGCAAAAAGCACAAGATAAGGTGAATAGTAAATCTCTTGATCCAATAGTCATAGGAAGTGGAGATAAAGTGGTAAAACAATCAGTATCACCTGATAAAGAAGTGCTTCCAAATAGTAAGGTACTCCTATTGACAGATGGGGATATAACAATGCCTGACATGACTGGTTGGACAAAAGAAGAAGTAATTGCCTTTGAAACATTGACTCAAACAAAAGTGACTACAAAAGGTAGTGGTTTTGTTTCTAATCAATCTGTTAATAAAGGACAAAAAATTGACAAAAAAGATAAAGTAGAAGTGACGTTATCTGCTGAAGCGATTAATGGTGAATCATCAACCACGTCATCTAAAGAAAAGGAATCATCCAAAGACGATACTGACAAAAATGATGATAACAACTCAGATTCAAGTAGTGACAAACAAAGTGAATAAATAAATTATTTTATTTCTGACGTCAATGGTAAAACATGTTAAAATGTATAATTTGAAATTGATGCGAGGTAGTAATTTAAATGTTTAGTACAAAATATAATTTTGTAGATTTAAAACATAAATACTGCCTCGTTACATATGATTTATAAGTTGCACCTAGCATTAACGACATTAATCCAATTTAATATTAAAGGAGCATAATATGGTTTATTTACTAGCGATCATTGCATTACTAATAACATTTATATTAGTCCCTGTATTGATACCAACACTAAAAAGAATGAAATTCGGACAAAGTATAAGAGAAGAAGGCCCTCAAAGTCATATGAAAAAAACAGGTACACCAACTATGGGTGGGTTAACTTTCCTACTTAGTATTATTATCACTTCAATATTAGCTATTATTTTTATGGATAATGCGAATCCAATTATATTATTATTGTTTGTGACGATTGGTTTTGGGTTAATTGGTTTTATAGATGACTACATCATTGTTGTTAAAAAAAATAATCAAGGTTTAACGAGTAAACAAAAATTTCTTGCTCAAATCGCTATTGCGGTTATTTTCTTCATATTAAGCCAAGTGTTTAATTTAACAGACTTTTCAACTGGCATTCATATTCCATTTACAGGTTTAGAAGTACCTTTATCTATTGCATATGTAATTTTCATTGTATTTTGGCAAGTTGGTTTTTCTAATGCAGTGAATTTAACAGATGGATTAGATGGACTTTCTACAGGGCTTTCCATTATTGGATTTATTATGTATGCATTAATGGCTTATATCCAAGGGGCTAATTCTATTGGTTTGTTTTGTATTATCATGATTTTTGCGTTACTTGGATTCTTACCGTTTAATTTAAATCCTGCAAAGGTATTTATGGGAGATACAGGCAGCTTAGCTTTAGGTGGTATCTTTGCCACGATTTCAATTATGCTAAACCAAGAATTGTCGCTCATTTTTATTGGTTTTGTATTTGTAGCTGAAACATTATCAGTTATGATTCAAGTTACATCATATAAGCTTACAGGGAAAAGAGTTTTCAAAATGTCACCACTACATCACCATTTTGAGTTAGTCGGCTGGAATGAACGAAAAGTTGTTACTGTATTTTGGACAGTTGGTATTATTTCAGGTCTTATTGGCTTATGGATTGGAGTGAATTAAATTGCTGAAATATACAGGTTTAGAAAATAAAGATGTATTAGTAATAGGATTAGCAAAAAGCGGATATGAAGCAGCGAAATTATTACAAAAACTTGGCGCAAATGTCGTTGTCAACGACGGCAAGGATTTAAGTCGAGATGCACATGCAATTGATTTAGAAAATATGGGTGTCAAAGTTGTTGGTGGGGAGCACCCATTTTCTTTACTTGATAATGATCCACTCATTTTTAAAAACCCTGGCATACCCTATACTGTTCCGTTGATTCAAGAAGCGGAACGCCGAGGACTACAAATACTTACTGAAGTGGAATTAAGTTATTTAGTTTCAAAAGCACCTATTATTGGTGTGACAGGTACAAATGGAAAAACAACGGTAACTTCATTAATTGGAGACATGTTTAAAAAAAGTAGAATTACTGGTAAATTATCTGGCAATATAGGTTATGTTGCTTCAAAAGTGGCACAAGAAGTAGATGAAGAGGATTACCTTATAACTGAATTATCTTCATTTCAATTACTAGGGATTGATAAATATAAACCACATATCTCAATTATTACAAATATTTATTCGGCACATTTGGATTATCATGAAAATTTAGAGAATTATCAAAATGCCAAAAAACAAATATATAAAAATCAAACAGAAGATGATTACTTAATATGTAATTATCATCAACGCCATTTGATTGAATCTGAGTCTTTAACAGCAAAAGTATATTATTTTTCAACACAGCAAGAGGTTGATGGTATCTACGTAAAAGATGATTATATTACATTTAAAGGTTTCCGACTTATTCATAAAGATGACTTAGTACTACCTGGTGAACACAATTTAGAAAACATACTTGCTGCCGTGTTAGCTGCATTATTAGCAGGTATTTCTGTAAGAGCAATTATAGATAGTTTGTCAACATTTTCAGGCATAGAACATAGGCTTCAATATGTAGGATCAAATAAAACCAATAAGTACTACAATGACTCTAAGGCTACTAATACTTTAGCAACTCAATTTGCGCTTAATTCATTTAAACAACCTATTATTTGGTTGTGTGGCGGTTTAGACAGAGGAAATGGATTTGATGAATTGATTCCATATATGAATAACGTCAGAGTGATGGTAACTTTTGGTGAAACACAAGATAAATTTGTGAAATTAGGCGAGAATCAAGGCAAATATGTAATAAAGGCTACTGATGTAGAAGATGCAGTCGATAAAGTACAATCAATTATTGAGCCTAATGACGTTGTGTTATTATCGCCAGCTTGTGCAAGTTGGGATCAATACAATACATTCGAAGAGCGCGGGAATAAGTTTATTAAGAGTTTCCAAGCGCATTTACCTTCACTTTAAAGGTTGTGAAATAAATGTCAGATAAAGTTAGTGAATTTGATTCTGAATATTTAAAAGAGAAACGTGCAAAGCGACGTAAAAAACAAAAACAAATCCAATACGAGATTTTCGGTATTTTGTTATTTATTATTTTGCTGATTCTTATTTATATGTTCACACCATTAAGTAAAATCAACACAGTGACCATTGAAGGTAATGATAATGTATCTAAAACTTCTATTAAAAAAGCTATCAATGTGAAAGATGATTCAAGAATGTATACCTATAGTACTTCAACAGCTGTTAAGAATTTAAAAAAGAATAAATTAATAAAACATGCAGAAGTGACTAAAGTATTACCGAATAAGTTGAATGTTAAAGTGACAGAAAGTCAAATTGTTGGTTTAGTTAAAAAGAAAGATGATTATGTACCCATTCTTGAAGATGGCACAGAGTTAGAAAATTATGAAGAAAGTAATGTGACAGATGACGGTCCCGTACTAGAAGGATTCAAAAAAGAGAAAAAAGAAAAAATGATACAAGAATTATCAAAAATGCCTGCAAAAGTTCGAGGTATGATTGCAGAAGTGCAATATGATCCACAAGAAAATTTACAAAATCAAATCAAATTATTTACGACAGATGAGATTCAAATTGTAGGTAATTTAAATACTATTGCCAATAAGATGAAGTATTATCCTCAAATGTCACAATCATTAGAACGTGATGAATCAGGAAGTTTAAAAAAATCAGGTTACATTGATTTGTCAGTTGGCGCTTCTTTCATTCCTTATAGTGGTGGAAGTACGACTAAATCAACAAGTGATCAAAATGTTGATAAAGGAAATACAGAGGAAGATAAAGCTAAAGACGAGTTACAAAGTGCATTAAATAAGATAAATAAAGAATCAGACAAAAATAATTAAAAAATTTAGACAAATACATGTGTTTATAGTTCACAAGCGTCAAAACGTATTGTAAACTGTTAATAGTGTGAACATGAATAAGTAATTGTCAGGAGGTGCCTATCTATGGAAGAGCATTATTATGTAAGTATAGATATCGGTTCGTCAAGTGTTAAAGCGATAGTGGGCGAAAAATTTCACAATGGAATAAATGTGATAGGTACAGGACAGACCTACACAAGTGGTATAAAAAATGGTCTTATTGATGATTTCGACATCGCAAAACAAGCGGTTAAAGATACAATCAAAAAAGCCTCTATTGCATCAGGCGTCGATGTTAAAGAAGTGTTTTTAAAACTTCCAATTATCGGTACTGAGGTATTTGATGAATCAAATGAAATTGAATTTTATGAAGATACTGAACTAGATGGTACACACATTGAAAGTGTACTGGAAGGTATACGTGAAAAAAATGATGTACCCGAAACAGAAATAATAAACGCTTTCCCAATTAAATTTGTTGTAGATGGCGAAAATGAAGTGTCAGATCCTAAAGAACTCATTGCTAGACACAGTTTGAAAGTAGAAGCTGGTGTCATTGCAATTCAAAAATCAATCTTAATAAACATGATTAAATGTGTAGAATCTTGTGGTGTAGACGTGTTAGATGTTTATTCTGATGCATATAACTATGGATCAGTACTTTCAGCAACGGAGAAAGAACTTGGCGCATGCATCATTGATATAGGTGAAGATATAACACAATTAGCATTTTACGAAAGAGGAGAGCTCGTAGATGCTGATGCTATAGAAATGGCTGGTAGAGATATAACAGAAGATATTGCAAAAGGTTTAAATACATCATATGAAACGGCTGAAAAAATTAAACATCAATATGGTCACGCTTTCTTTGATTCAGCGTCTGATCATGATGTATTCACTATTGACCAAGTAAATAGTGAAGAAGAAGCGCAATTTACTCAAAAAGATTTAGCAGATGTAATAGAAGCACGTGTGGAAGATATATTCTTTAATGTGTTTGATGTATTACAAGAGTTAGGTCTTACAAAGGTAAATGGAGGTTTCGTTGTAACTGGTGGTTCAGCTAATTTACTAGGCGTTAAAGAATTGCTTCAAGATATGGTAAGTGAAAAAGTAAGAATTCATACACCATCACAAATGGGCATAAGAAAACCAGAGTTTTCTTCAGCGATTTCAACGATTTCTAGTAGCATTACTTTCGACGAATTACTAGATTATGTTACAATTAATAATCATGACAGTGAAGAATTTGAAGAAGAAGTCATAGAATCAAATGATCGAGAAAATAGTACGAAGTCAAGCGGATTTGATTGGTTCAAAAAGAAATCAAACAAACAAGAAGAGCCACATACATCAACTTCTGATATAGAAGAACCAGAAGCGTCTGAGGCATACGAACATGAAGACAACATAGAACAAGAACATGAAGAAGAAAGTAAACCTCAAGACAAAGAAGAAAGTAAGTTCAAGAAACTTATGAAATCTCTATTCGATTGATTGGCCACTAAAACTAGGAGGAAATTTAAATGTTAGAATTTGAACAAGGATTTAATCATTTAGCGACGTTAAAAGTCATCGGTGTAGGGGGCGGCGGAAATAACGCTGTTAACCGAATGATTGATCATGGTATGAATAATGTTGAATTTATTTCCATCAATACGGATGGACAAGCTTTAAACTTATCTAAAGCTGAGTCTAAAATCCAAATTGGTGAAAAATTAACGCGTGGTTTAGGCGCTGGTGCAAACCCTGAAATAGGTAAAAAAGCTGCCGAAGAATCGCGTGAGCAAATTGAAGATGCCATCCAAGGTGCGGATATGGTGTTCGTAACAGCAGGTATGGGTGGCGGTACTGGTACAGGTGCTGCGCCAGTTGTAGCGAAAATCGCAAAAGAAATGGGAGCGTTAACAGTTGGTGTTGTTACGCGTCCATTCGGATTTGAAGGCCGTAAACGTCAAACACAAGCAGCTGCTGGTGTAGAATCAATGAAAGCTGCTGTTGACACATTAATCGTAATTCCTAATGACCGTTTATTAGATATTGTTGATAAGTCTACACCAATGATGGAAGCATTTAAAGAAGCTGACAATGTATTACGTCAAGGTGTTCAAGGTATTTCAGATTTAATCGCTGTTTCAGGTGAAGTTAACCTTGACTTTGCAGACGTTAAAACAATTATGTCTAACCAAGGTTCTGCGTTAATGGGTATCGGTGTGTCTTCTGGCGAAAACCGTGCAGTAGAAGCTGCTAAAAAAGCTATTTCTTCACCATTATTAGAAACTTCTATTGTGGGTGCACAAGGTGTGTTAATGAATATTACTGGTGGAGAATCACTATCATTATTCGAAGCACAGGAAGCAGCAGATATTGTACAAGATGCAGCAGACGAAGATGTTAATATGATTTTCGGTACTGTAATTAATCCAGAATTACAAGATGAAATTGTGGTAACAGTAATTGCTACTGGATTTGAAGATAAACCTTCATCTCAAGGTCGCAAAGCATCAAATACTGGATTCGGCAATAGTGCATCATCCGGAAGTACAACTGCAAAAGAAGATTCATTCTCTTCTAGTGCATCACAATCTACAGATAGTGCAAATGAAGGTAGAACACATACTACAAATGAAGATGATATTCCTAGCTTTATTAGAAATCGTGAAGAAAGACGTTCTAGAAGAACTAGACGTTAATCTCGAATGAACTTCTTCTTCTGTTAGTTTTTCATAATAATTAATATTAATTAAGACAACATAAAACATATAGATGTCATCAGGTCCAAAGATCTGATGACTTTTTTGAATTTAGAAATTGGCATATAATTAGATGTGAAATAATTCGTTATGGACAAAATGTAGTTTCCAATTATTTAGAATCTCCCAATGACTTTAGATAGTTTGTAAATGTTGAATAGCTGGAGGTTTATGACATGCAAGAGAAATTTATCAAAGATCGTCATATTTTAAAATATGATGACAATCAATTAAACAATGTGAAATTGGGTATAACAACAAGAGAAGATGGATTTAGTAATTACCCGAAAAATGCATTTAACATGGCAAGATATATTAATGATGATCAAGATAATGTTACAAAGCATCAAATGTTACTTGCTTCTGTAATTCAATTTCCCACAAATCAATGGGTTTTTCCGATTCAAACACATGAAAATAAAGTGGTTGAAATTACTAACAAAGATAAGGGTACAAATATTGATAGACTTTCTAATGCGTTACATGGTATAGATGGTATGTATACATTTGAAAAAGATATTTTATTAACCATGTGTTATGCAGATTGTGTACCAATTTATTTTTACAGCGAAAAGCATGATTTTATTGGTTTGGCTCATGCGGGTTGGCGTGGTACAGTAGGACAAATTGGCAATCAAATGTTAAAACATATACCATTTGATTTTAATGATTTAAAAGTTGTTATAGGACCAGCAACAGCAAATTCATATGAAATTAATGATGATATTAAAAGTAAATTTGAGCGCTTACCTATAGATTCACATCAATATATTGAGACGAGAGCAGAAAACCGTCACGGTATAGACTTAAAAAAAGCAAATGCTATGTTGCTAGCATATGGTGGCGTTCCCCAAAATAATATTTATATAACAGATTATGCTACTTCAGAAGATTTAACTTTATTCTTTTCATATAGAGTAGAGAAAGGTAATACTGGTCGTATGTTAGCTTATATTGGTCAATAACTAAGAGGTGTATAAAAATTGGATGTACAGCAAAGTTTAACGCAAATAAATAATCAATTGGACATACATTGTAAAAAAGGAAATATTACAACAGTCCCACACGTGATAGCAGTGACAAAATATGTTACAATAGAGCGAGCTAATGATGCTTACCAAGCAGGTATTAGACACTTTGGTGAAAATCGTTTAGAAGGTTTTCAACAAAAAAAAGCAGCTTTACCAGACGATGTAGTCATGCATTTTATCGGTTCTTTACAAACAAGAAAAGTTAAAGAAGTAATCAATGATATCGACTATTTTCACGCTTTAGATCGTCTGAAATTAGCAAAAGAGATTAATAAAAGAGCTGAACATAAAGTGAAATGTTTTGTTCAAGTAAATGTTTCTGGAGAAACGTCAAAACAAGGCATCGCTTTAGATGAAGTAGATACGTTTATTAAAGATTTAGAGCAATATGAAAACATAGAAATTACTGGTCTTATGACAATGGCACCATATACGGACGATGAACCGTACATTAAAGATTTATTCAAATCATTAAGAGCAAAAAGAGATGAAATTAAAGCGCTCAATTTAAATTATGCACCATGCACAGAGTTATCGATGGGAATGAGTAATGATTACCATTTAGCAGCTGAAGAAGGTGCGTCATTTGTGAGAATTGGGACTAAACTTGTAGGAAAAGAGGAGTGAGCCCCGTGGCTTTAAAAGATTTATTTAGTGGTTTTTTCGTAGTTGAAGAGGAAGACGATGATTTAAAAGCGCCACCCGAAGAAGAACAAGATAGACAACAAGCACAGTCTCAAACAAATTATAATAATCAACAAACTGAAAATACAGAAAGACAACGTATACAGTCTGTACCCAAAAAACAACCAACAAGATTACAACAATCAACAGGGGAAAGGAAGTATCAAATGAATAACAGTGCACCTAAAAATAATACTAGGAACGTTGTGAACATGAATAATCAAGAACAAAATAATTATGGATTTACGCAAGAAAGTTCTAAAATGTGTTTATTTGAGCCACGCGTCTTTTCAGATACTCAAGATATTGCGGATGAATTAAAAAATCGCAGAGCAACTTTAGTAAACTTACAACGTATTGATAAAGTGTCTGCAAAAAGAATTATCGATTTTCTAAGCGGTACCGTTTATGCAATTGGTGGAGACATTCAACGTGTAGGTTCTGATATATTCTTATGTACGCCAGATAATGTTGAAGTCGCAGGAAGCATAACGGACCAAATTGAAAATATGGAATACCAAGGTGAATAGAGGTAAACATTCATGGATATAGGTTTATTAGCAAATATATTTCAATTTATTTTATTCTTGGTCAAAATTTATTACTTTGGGATGATTGTGTATTTCTTTATGTCATGGCTTCCAGGTGCACGGGAAAATAAATTCGGTCGATTTTTATCAAAATTGTATGAGCCGTTTTTAGAACCATTCCGTAAAATTATTCCGCCCATTGGCATGATTGATATTTCTTCAATTGTTGCAATAATTGTACTTGTATTATTCCAAACTGGCTTGGCAAATATTTTTAGTTTGATTTTAAGAAATTTAGTGTAAGTTTTGTACTGAGAATAAATAATAATTGAATAAAGTTTAAAATAAATGTTAAGCACCTAACGTTAAAAACGAGAGGTGCTTTAACTTATATTTGGAGTGAAATCACATCGATATTTATCAACATTTTAGAAAAGAAGAGCATGAATTAATCGATCAACTTATCGATAAGTGTTATCGTGCCAATGAGCAATTTGCGCCTGTGTTAACTTCTTTTTTAGATCCCAGAGGCCAATATATATTAAATGTTATAGTTGGTAGTTTTCAAGATTTAGAAGTTACATTTTATGGAGGACCATTTGCTGAGAGACAAAGAGCTATCATAGCACCAGATTACTTTCAACCTGAAGTGGAAGATTTTGAAATCATTCTTTTTGAAATTGATTATCCTCAAAAATTTGTCACACTTCAACATCAACATGTACTGGGTACAATCATGTCATTAGGTATCGAAAGAGACCAATTAGGTGACATTGTGGTAGATGAAAGTATACAATTTACTTTGACAAAGCAATTAGAATCATATATTATATTGGAATTAAATAAAATTAAAGGCGCTACAGTTAAACTTAATGCGATACCAATAAAAGATATGATACAATCAAAAGAGAACTGGCACTCATTTGAGACAACCGTATCTGGTTTACGTTTAGATGTCGTTCTAAAAGAAATGATTCGTAAATCGCGTTCTATTAGCAAACAGTTAATTGAAAAGAAACGTGTTAAAGTTAACCATACGATTATTGATTCTGCTGATTTCCAACTGGACAAAGGTGACTTACTGTCTATTCAAGGATACGGAAGAGCGATGGTTGTTGATATCGGTGGAAAAACAAAAAAAGATAAAACACGAATTTCCTACAAAACTTTATTTAAATAAGTTATACTTATAAAGTGTAAAACAACCGAATTTTAACGACTAAAATTAGCATTGATACTATATAAAATAAATTTTATTTCTGATATTTAATGAAATAACAAAATAGTGTATGATAAAAGGAGGATAATGACGCATGGCTTTTACACCAAGTGAAATAAAAAACAAATCATTTACTCGTGTTAAAACGGGTTTTGAACCAACTGAAGTTGAAAGTTATCTAGAACAACTCAGTAATGAAATTGAACGTTTAAAAGAAGATAAAGCACAATTAGAAAAAGTTGTTGAAGATAAAGAAACGAATATTCAATCTTATAAAGATGTGCATCAATCAGTGAGCGATGCATTAGTTCAAGCGAAACAAGCTGGAGAAGAAACGAAAGCAGCAGCAAATAAAGATGCAGAGGCAACAATTGCAAAAGCGAAAAGTGAAGCAGATCGTATTGTCAATGATGCAGTTGAAAAAGCTCGTCGACTTTCTTTCCAAACAGAAGATATGAAACGTCAGTCTAAAATATTTAGATCTCGTTTCCGTATGTTAGTAGAAGCACAGTTAGATTTACTCAAAAATGATGATTGGGATTATTTATTGAATTATGACCTTGATTCTGAACAAGTAACGCAAGAGAACATTAATCATTTAAATGAAAATGAATTAACTGAAGAAGAAAAAGCGATGAAAGCAAAAGCTGAAGCAGATAGTGCAGCAGAAGCGGATGCAGAAGCAACAGATAATGAGAATAAACAATAAACAACAGACGCGTAAGAAACAGTCGATATATTCAAGCGAGTTAGGGATAGTGCGAGCCTAATATATATTTGTTTCTTATATCACTGTCGTTTTAATTGAATAACATGCAATGAGAGAACTCTAAGTTGAGTTAATCAGGGTGGTAACGCGGTAAATATCGTCCCTGTTAATTGAACTTAGAGTTCTTTTTATTGTTAGATACTAGACAAGTCAGAATATTGTAATAAGGAGTGTAGGAAATGGATTACAAAGATACGTTATTAATGCCAAAAACGAATTTTCCAATGCGTGGAGGATTACCAAATAAAGAACCAAAAATTCAAGAAGAATGGGATGCTAATGATATTTATCAAAAAGCATTAGAAAAAAACAAAGATAATGAACATTACATTTTACATGATGGTCCGCCATATGCAAATGGTAATTTACATATGGGACATGCGTTAAATAAAATTTTGAAGGATTTTATTACGCGTTATAAAACAATGCAAGGTTTCTATACACCATATGTTCCAGGTTGGGATACACATGGATTACCAATTGAACAAGCACTTACTAAAAAAGGTGTTAAGCGTAAAGAATTATCAATTGCTGAGTTTAGAAGAAAATGTGAAGCATTTGCGTTAGAGCAAATTGAAAATCAAAAAAAAGATTTTAAACGCCTTGGTGTTAAAGGAGATTTTGCTAATCCATATATAACTTTAAAACCAGAATATGAAGCTGCTCAAATTCGTTTGTTTGGTGAAATGGCTGATAAAGGACTTATTTATAAAGGTAAAAAACCAGTTTATTGGTCACCATCTAGTGAATCTTCATTAGCTGAAGCAGAAATTGAATATCAAGATAAGCGTTCGCCATCTATTTATGTCGCATTTGATGTTAAAGATAGTAAAGGTATTGTTGCTGAAGATGCAAAATTCGTTATTTGGACTACTACGCCTTGGACATTACCATCTAATGTTGCAATCACAGTACATCCAGATTTAGTTTATGGTCAATATAATGTGAACGGTGACAAATACATCATCGGCAAAGACTTAGTAGCTAATGTTGCTGAAGCATTAGAATGGGACGAAGATGCCATTGAACTAGAAAAAGAATTCAAAGGTAGTGACTTAGAATACATCGAAACACAACATCCATTTGCTGATCGTGTGTCACTAGTGATTAATGGATTACATGTTACAACAGATGCTGGTACAGGGTGTGTTCATACGGCTCCTGGACACGGGGAAGATGACTTTATTGTAGGCCAAAAATATAACTTGCCTGTTATCAGCCCTGTAGATGATAAAGGTGTATTTACAGAAGAAGCTGGTCAATTTGAAGGTATGTTCTACGATAAAGCCAATAAAGAAATTACAGATTTATTAAAAGAGAATGGTTCATTATTGAAATTAGAATTCATGACACATAGTTACCCACATGACTGGCGTACTAAGAAACCTGTTATTTTCCGTGCAACTCCACAATGGTTTGCTTCTATTGATAAAGTACGTCAAGATATTTTAGATGCAATCGAAAATACACACTTTAAGGTTGATTGGGGTAGAACTCGTATTTACAACATGGTAAGAGACCGTGGCGAATGGGTTATTTCACGTCAACGTGTCTGGGGCGTGCCATTACCAGTATTTTATGCGGAAAACGGCGACATTATTATGACTAAAGAAACTGTTAATCATGTTGCAGATTTATTCCAAGAACATGGTTCAAATGTGTGGTTTGAGCGAGAAGCTAAAGATTTATTACCTGACGGATTCACACATCCAAGCAGTCCGAATGGTGTATTTACAAAAGAAACAGATATCATGGATGTTTGGTTCGATTCAGGGTCATCACATCGTGGTGTATTAGAAGAGCGTCCGGAATTATCTTATCCTGCTGATTTATATTTAGAAGGTAGTGACCAGTACCGTGGTTGGTTTAACTCCTCAATTACAACATCTGTTGCTACAAGAGGTATTTCACCATATAAAATGTTACTTTCACATGGATTCGTGATGGACGGCGAAGGTAAAAAAATGAGTAAATCATTAGGCAATGTCATCGTACCTGATCAAATAGTAAAACAAAAAGGTGCAGATATTGCACGTCTTTGGGTAAGTAGTGTTGATTATTTATCAGATGTGCGTATTTCAGATGAAATTTTAAAACAAACTTCTGACGTATATCGTAAAATTAGAAATACATTAAGATTTATGTTGGGTAATTTAAATGATTATAATCCGTCAACAGATGCAGTCCCAGAATCTGATTTATTAGAAGTAGATAAATATTTATTAAATAGATTACGTGAATTTACTGCGAACACATTAGACAATTATGATAACTATGATTATTTAGATATATATCAAGAATTACAAAATTTCATTAACGTTGAACTAAGTAATTTCTATTTAGATTATGGTAAAGACATCTTATATATAGAAGAGCAAAATGCACATAAACGTCGTAGTATGCAAACTGTGTTATATCAAATTGTAGTAGACATGACGAAACTATTAGCGCCTATTCTTGCACATACGTCTGAAGAAGTATGGTCACATATTCCACATGTAGAGGAAGAAAGTGTGCATTTATCACGCATGCCTGAACGTGTCGCTGTTGATGCTGAATTCATGGAAAAATGGAATACTTTTATGAAATTACGTGACGATGTGAACCGAGCTTTAGAAGTTGCACGTAATGAAAAAGTAATTGGAAAATCATTAGAAGCCAAAGTAGTAATCGGTAGTAATGATAACTTTGATGCAACTACGTTTTTACAACAATTTTCTGATTTACAACAACTATTCATTACTTCACAAGCAGAGGTAGTTGATAAAGTTGAAAATGGAGAAGCATATCAATACGGTGATATCCACATTGAACATGCTCACGGAGAAAAATGTGAACGTTGTTGGAATTATAGTGAAACATTAGGTTCTGTAGGCGAACTAGATAACTTATGCCCACGTTGTCAAGCAGTTGTTAAAACACTTGTTTAAATATTTATAAATGAAAATGCAGGAGCATGGCAATAACTGTATTAACAAAATATTCCACAGTTTTGTTCCAACATATTTGAATTGAATCAAGTTAAATTCGGTATGTATTTTAAACATTACAACAACTTTCGACTAATATTTTTGAAAAACCTGAGACATCGTTGTGATGTCCCAGGTTTTCTTTTCTCTAATATAAAAAACTTAAGCGAGTTATTTAGCAAATCCAATTTTTAAATTAAAATGAGCATATTGAAATTTAAAATTGAACAATTCATATATAATGAATGCAATAAGTAATTAGAAAGGTGTTAAATATGTTCCATAACGAAAGTGCGCATTTTGTAAATGGCATTATATTAAATGTGAGAGACAAAGATGAAATGAAAAAATTTTATGGAGACATAATTGGATTAAATGTAGTGAATGAATCATATTCTACGATTCAATATGAGATTGGAAATCTAAATCACTTCATGACACTTAATCAAATAAATATAGGAAGAGAACCACTTGTTTCAGAAGCAGGTTTATTTCACTTAGCTATTAAATTACCAACAAAAACAGATTTAGCAGACCTACTTGTACAATTAAGTGAATATAAAATACCAATCAACGGTGGAGAACATGATATTTCAACTTCATTATATTTAGAAGATACTGAAGGAAATGGCTTAGAGTTTTATGTAGACAATCCAATTGATGAATGGTCTATTGAAAATGAAAAAGCAGTTTTAGAAACAAAACCATTAAATGTACCTAAATTATTAACATATGTCTCAGATGAGAAATGGCAAGGCATTCCTGATGACAGTATTATCGGATATATTAATTTAAAAACAATTCGGTTAAATAGAGTTAAACAATATTATAAAAATTACTTTGGTTTGGTACCATCTTCTGTAGAAACAGAGAGTGCAGTATATTTGGCTTCAAATGGTTATCATCAGCATCTTGTAGTGAATAATTGGCTATCAAGTGTTAAACGCATAGAAAATCATAAAACTTATGGTCTAGCATGCGTAGATTTTCACTTTCCAGAAACAACACATAAATTATTGACTGGTCCCGACGGAATTCAGTTTAGATTTAATTATTATTCTGTACTTTAAAATAATGTCTATTTGAATAATGTTTCAAAAAAATAACTTAATATTTGAACTGTAACTTTTTTTATAAGTTTGATTAGGATATAATGAGAGTTGTTGTAAAAATCGACCGCACGTAGAATAAATAGGAGGTACAGACATGAAACGTCAGTACTATATTGGTACTTCTATATTTATAACAATTGTTATACTTATATTAGATCAAATCACAAAATTTATAATAACTAAAACAATGCAAATTGGTGACTCATTTGAAGTAATCCCTAATTTTTTGAGCATCACTTCACATAGAAATAATGGTGCAGCATGGGGGATTTTAAGTGGAAAAATGGCTTTTTTCTATATCATAACTGTCATTATTCTGATTATACTCATTGTCTTTTTTATAAAAGAAGCGAAGCATAATGTATTGATGCAAATTGCTATAAGTTTATTGTTTGCTGGTGCTTTAGGTAACTTTATTGACCGTGTATTAAACGGTGAAGTTGTAGACTTTGTTGATACTTATATATTTAGTTATAATTTTCCAATATTTAACGTAGCTGATTCTAGTTTAACTATAGGCGTCGTTTTAGTAATAATCGCTTTGTTAAGGGATATGAGGACAGAAGAATAGGAGAGATAGTGTATGGAGTTTCATGAGTTTAACATAGAAGACCCAGCTAACGCAGGACAACGAATAGATAAACTTTTGCCTGAGTTTAATGCTGAATGGTCACGTACTCAAATGCAAGATTGGATTAAAGAAGGTTTAGTTAAAGTCAATGATAAAGTGATAAAATCCAATTATAAAACTAAGCTAAATGATAAAATTGTAGTAACTGAAAAAGAAATTGTTGAGGCAGATATTAAGCCAGAAAATCTTAATCTAAATTTTTATTATGAAGATGATGATGTCGCAATTGTTTATAAACCTAAGGGTATGGTAGTACATCCTTCTGCAGGTCATTATACAGGTACATTAGTAAATGGTTTAATGTATCAAATGAAAGACTTATCTGGTATAAATGGTGAAATACGTCCGGGAATTGTACATCGTATTGATAAAGATACTTCAGGTTTATTAATGATTGCGAAAAACGATATTGCACATCGTAGTTTAGTTGAACAATTGATAGATAAATCAGTCACGCGTAAATACATTGCATTAGTACATGGTAACATTCCACATGATTATGGTACTGTTGATGCACCTATTGGTCGAAATAAAAATGACCGTCAATCTATGGCTGTAGTCGATGATGGTAAAGACGCAATCACTCACTTTAATGTATTAGAACATTTTAATAAGTATACTTTAATAGAATGTCAGTTAGAAACAGGTCGTACCCACCAAATTCGTGTGCATATGAAATATATTGGTTATCCATTAGTAGGAGATCCAAAATATGGTCAGAAGAAAACATTAGATATTGGTGGTCAAGCATTGCATGCGGCAGTAATTGGTTTTGAACATCCAGTTACACAAGCTTACATTGAAAAGACTTCACCTTTACCAGATGATTTTGAACAACTTTTAAATGATATTCGTAAATCTGATAATTAATAAGGCTAAGTTATATGACAAATTGAAAGTCATACCATGATATTTGAATTGAAGCGATTGCTTTTACAAATCGAACTATATTCTAATATAGACTTGCAACGACATGTTATTCATGATAATATAATGACAGTTTAATAAAGAACGAACGTCTTTAATTGAAAGTCCAGAGAGGCTTCGAAGACATGTAATGAAAATAGAATATACAAACAAAGCATTTTAGTCACAAAAATAGCTAAAAGCCGTCGTAGTTTTATAGTAAACGCGATAAAAATCGTAATCACAGACACAAAATGGGTTATGATGGAGAAATCATCTGAAATTCAGAAATGTCTCTGCGTTTTGTTTGTAATATTTTATTATGCAACCTCATGTCTTCTGAAGATGTGAGGTTTTTTTATATCATTAAGATTAAGGTAGGTGCCCAAAATGTCAGAACGAGTGATTATGGATGAAGCAGCAATACAAAGAACAGTGACACGTATTGCACATGAAATCTTAGAATATAATAAAGGTACTGATGATTTAATTTTGTTAGGCATTAAAACAAGAGGGGCATTTTTAGCGCGACGAATACAACAAAAAATCGAACAAATTGAAGAAATCACTGTTCCAACAGGTACCATTGATATTACACAATTTAGAGATGATTTGGAACAGACAATAGATCAAGCTGCAGAACAAACGTATGAAATTGATGTCAATATAACAAATCAAGTCGTAATTATAGTGGATGATGTTTTATATACTGGACGCACAGTTAGAGCATCACTTGATGCAGTACTTCAATATGCAAGACCTAGAAAAATAGGGCTAGCAACACTTATCGATCGCGGTCATAGAGAACTGCCGATACGCGCAGACTTTGTTGGTAAAAACATACCTACTGCTAGAGAAGAAGCTGTCTCAGTTTTTCTTAGTGAAATAGATAATAGAAATGCAGTTGTAATTGAATAAATCAACACCTTTTAATTCAGTACGAGAGACTGAAAAAGGGAAGAGAATCATGTGGAAGTCAAAATTAAGTTTCAAAGCAACCACATTTCAAAATATAGTTATATTATATAAACCATATACTATAGATTCTCTCCATATCATCTAATCTTAATTTAAGCCTAGTATTCAAATAACAAACCTTACGCTTTAAGCAGTAATTTTGTTTGAATGAGCTAAATTTTGATTTGAGGATTGATACTTTTTAAGTCTCTTTACATGAAAACAATGTAAAGAGACTTTTTTTATGAGAGGAAGCGGAAAGTCATGGAAAATGAAACAATGTTTGAACGGACAGCTAAACCAGTATTAGATGTACGAGATAAACCTAAATTAGGACAATGGGCATTTTTAAGCACCCAGCATTTATTTGCAATGTTTGGATCGACTGTTCTCGTACCTTTTTTAACTGGATTACCCATATCATCTGCCTTACTAGCATCAGGCATAGGGACATTATTGTATATACTAATTACAAAAGCGAAAATACCAGCATATTTAGGTTCAAGTTTCGCATTTATCACACCAATCATAACTGGATTGAATTCACATGGCTTAGGTGACATGTTAGTGGCATTGTTTATGAGCGGTGTAATGTATGTGCTCATCGGATTAGCTATTAGATTAAGTGGAACAGGGTGGCTTATGCACTTACTCCCTCCTGTAGTTGTCGGACCTGTCATTATGGTGATTGGTTTGAGTCTGGCACCTACTGCGGTTAACATGGCAATGTTTGAAAATTCAGGGGATATGAAGGGTTATAACTTAAGTTATTTAATAGTAGCAATGATTACATTGCTTGTAACGATTATGGTTCAAGGATACTTTAAAGGTTTCTTGTCGCTTATACCTGTATTAATAGGCATTATAACGGGTTACATTGTTTCAATTTTTATGGGTCTTGTTAACTTTAAACCTGTAGCCGAAGCAAAATGGCTTCAGTTTCCAGAGGTGTACCTGCCGTTTAAAGATTACACGCCATCATTTCATCTAGGTTTGGTGCTCGTTTTAATACCAATCGTTTTTGTTACGGTAAGTGAGCATATTGGACATCAAATGGTGATTAACAAAATCGTGGGACGAAATTTCTTTAAAGATCCAGGATTAGATAAATCCATTATTGGTGACGGTGTGTCAACAATGTTTGCAAGTATTATAGGTGGTCCTCCAAGTACAACTTACGGAGAAAACATCGGCGTATTAGCTATCACGAAAATTTATAGTATATATGTGATTGGAGGTGCTGCAGTCATAGCTATAATATTAGGATTTGTAGGCAAATTCACAGCATTGGTTTCATCTATACCAACACCTGTTATGGGAGGTGTATCGATATTACTTTTTGGAATTATTGCAGCAAGTGGTCTGAGAATGCTTGTAGAAAGTGAGGTTGATTTTGCAAGTAACCGAAATCTTGTCATTGCATCAGTCATACTAGTAATAGGTATTGGCAACCTCGTCTTCAACTTAAATGGGATAGGTATTAATTTAGAAATTGAAGGTATGGCATTAGCAGCACTAGCTGGTATTCTACTAAACTTAATTTTACCGCAAGAGATTGAAACAAATAGATAAATGTGTATTTCATTATTAGGAGGCTGAAAAAATGGATAATTTACTATCAATGGAACATCTAACTACAAATGAGATTTATGAACTAATCGAAATTGCGAGTGGTATTAAAAACGGATCGTTTAAACCACATAATTATGAAGACAAGTTTGTAGCAAATTTATTTTTTGAAAATTCTACACGTACGAAAAGTAGCTTTTTAGTGGCAGAGCAAAAATTAGGATTAAAATTGATTGATTTTGAGACGAGCACGTCTTCAGTTCAAAAAGGTGAGAGCTTATACGATACGTGTAAAACATTAGAACAAGTAGGCGCAGATGTTTTAGTAATTAGACATTCAGATACAACATACTATAATGATTTAAATTCACTGAAGTTACCGATTATCAATGCAGGTGATGGAAGTGGACAGCATCCAACACAAAGTTTATTAGACCTTATGACAATATATGAAGAGTATGACACATTTAAAGATTTAAATATTTTAATATGTGGAGATATAAAAAACTCCCGTGTAGCGAGAAGTAACTTCCAAAGTCTAACAGCACTCGGTGCAAATGTTATGTTCTCGAGTCCTGAAGCGTGGAGAGATGACACTTTAGCAGCACCCTATGTTGATATAGATAAAGTGATAGATGATATAGACATTGTCATGTTACTTAGAGTACAGCACGAAAGACATGGAGATGAAGAAACATCAAATTTTGAAAATCAAAATTATCACGAAAACTTTGGTTTGACGAAGGATCGCTATAATCGATTGAAATCATCAGCAATCGTTATGCATCCAGCACCTGTCAATCGCGGTGTTGAAATTGATGATTGTTTAGTTGAAGCAGAAAAATCGCGCATCTTTAAACAGATGGAAAATGGCATGTATACACGAATGGCTGTCATTGAGTATATATTACAAACAAAGGAGGCAGAAATAAATGAAATTGCTAACTAATGCGAAAATCTTAGAAAATGGTGAACTTAAAACCACTTCTATCTTAATAGAAGGTAAGAATATAAAAAAAATTGCGTCAGATATAGAGGTAGATACCGATGTTGAAATCGTTGATTTAAAGGGAGACTTTGTTGCTCCAGGTTTAGTTGATGTACATGTACATTTAAGAGAACCAGGTGGTGAACATAAAGAAACAATTGCAACAGGGACTCAAGCAGCTGCAAGAGGAGGATTTACAACAGTTTGTCCAATGCCAAACACACGCCCTGTACCTGACTCTGTTGAAAATTTAGAGCGTTTAAACAAATTAATCGAAGAAAATGCACAAGTTAGAGTTTTACCATACAGTGCAATCACGGTTAGACAAGCAGGTAATGAACACGTTGATTTCGAAGCTTTAGCAAAGTTAGGCACATTTGCCTTTACTGATGATGGCGTAGGTGTACAACAAGCAAATATGATGTATGAAGCCATGCAACAAGCAGCAAAAGTAAATAAAGCAGTAGTTGCGCATTGTGAAGATAATAGTTTGATATATGGCGGTGCTATGCATGAAGGGGAACGTAGTAAAGCTTTAGGCATACCGGGCATACCTAATATTTGTGAAGCGGTACAAATTGCGAGAGATGTTCTGTTAGCTGAAGCAGCAGGGGCACATTACCATGTGTGTCATGTATCTACAAAAGAAAGTGTACGAGCTATAAGAGATGCTAAAAAAGCAGGTATTCATGTAACAGCAGAAGTGACACCACATCATTTATTATTAACTGAAGAGGATGTGCCTGGCGATGATGCAATCTATAAAATGAATCCTCCTTTAAGAAGTAAAGAAGATCGAGCGGCGCTAATCGAAGGATTGTTAGATGGGACAATAGATTGCATTGCTACAGACCATGCACCACATGCGAAAGAAGAAAAAGCACAGCCGATGACAAAAGCACCTTTTGGCATCGTTGGCAGTGAAACAGCATTTCCATTATTGTATACAAACTTTGTAAAAAATGGTGATTGGTCATTGCAACAATTGGTTGACTATTTAACAATCAAGCCATCTCAAATATTTGATTTACCTTATGGAAGATTAGAAGAAGGTGGTTTGGCTGACCTTACTGTCATTAATCTAGAAGAAGAGAAAGAGATTAGGGCAGAAGATTTTGCATCTAAAGGAACCAATACACCTTTTATAGGCGAAAAAGTATTCGGTACTCCAGTATTAACATTGGTAGAAGGTGAAGTTAAATTTAAGGAGGAAAAGTAATGTTGCAAAAACGCTATTTAGTTTTAGAAGATGGAACATATTACGAAGGTTATCCATTGGGTTCAGATCATTTGACGAAAGGTGAAATAGTATTCAATACTGCTATGACTGGATATCAAGAAACGATATCAGATCCATCATACACAGGACAAATTATTACATTTACCTATCCATTGATAGGAAACTATGGAATTAATCGAGATGATTTTGAATCATTGATACCAACATTGAGTGGTGTTGTTGTTAAAGAAGCGAGCACTTATCCGAGTCATTTTCGCATGCAAAAAACATTCCACGAAGTGTTAAAAGACTATGATATACCAGGTATTTCTGGCGTGGATACACGTAGTATTACTCGAAAAATTAGAAACTATGGTGTTTTAAAAGCAGCTTTTACAGATAATAAGGCAGATATTCCGCAATTGTTAGAAGAGTTGAAGGTCATTGAATTACCTAGAGATGAAGTGAAAACAGTGTCTACTAAGACACCATATGTGTCTACTGGCTATGACTTAAGTGTTGTATTAGTAGATTTTGGTAAAAAACAAAATATTGTAAGGGAACTTAATTTACGTGGTTGTAATGTTACAGTTGTGCCTTATGATTCCACGGCAGAAGAAATTATTAGAATGTCACCAGATGGTGTGATGTTATCAAATGGGCCTGGTGATCCAGAAGAAGTCAAAGTTGCAATTAATATGATTAATGGTATTTTAGGAAAAATTCCTTTCTTTGGCATTTGCTTAGGTCATCAATTATTTGCACTTTCACAAGGAGCTACATCGTTTAAAATGAAATTTGGACATAGAGGTGCAAATCATCCTGTGAAAGATTTAAAAACTGGAAAAATAGCATTAACAAGCCAAAATCATGGTTATGCAATTGATAAAGATTCATTAGTTAATACACCATTAGAAATAACACATGTAGCGATTAATGACGGTACAGTTGAAGGGTTAAGACACCAATCATTACCTGCATTTTCAGTTCAATATCATCCTGAAGCAAATCCTGGACCGACAGATTCAAATTATTTGTTTGATGAATTTATTAAAATGATGCATGACTTTAAAGAAAAGGAGCTTTTGACAAATGCCTAAACGTAACGATATTAAAACAATTTTAGTTATAGGATCTGGACCGATTATTATAGGTCAAGCTGCAGAGTTTGATTATGCAGGTACGCAAGCATGCTTAGCATTACGAGAAGAAGGTTATCGTGTTATATTAGTAAATTCAAATCCAGCGACGATCATGACGGATAATGAGATTGCTGACAAAGTCTATATTGAACCTTTAACGCATGATTTTATTGCACGCATTATTCGTAAAGAACAACCTGATGCTTTACTACCAACTTTAGGTGGCCAAACAGGGCTTAATATGGCGATTCAATTACATGATAGCGGCGTATTAGAAGCGAACAATGTACAATTACTTGGTACAAAACTAACGTCTATTCAACAAGCGGAAGATAGAGAATTATTCAGAGATTTAATGAATGAGCTAGATGTTCCCGTTCCAGAAAGTGATATCGTAAATACTTTAGAACAGGCGTTTGAATTTAAAGAAGTGGTAGGATATCCATTAATTGTGAGATCTGCTTTCACTATGGGAGGTACTGGCGGTGGCATTTGCCATAATGATGAAGAATTCAGACAAGTGGTAACGAATGGCTTACATTACAGTCCTGCAACACAATGTTTAATAGAAAAATCAATCGCAGGTTTTAAAGAGATTGAATATGAAGTGATGCGAGATAAAAATGATAATGCCATTGTTGTTTGTAACATGGAGAATATAGATCCAGTCGGTATACATACAGGGGATTCGATTGTAGTAGCACCTAGTCAAACTTTATCAGATGTTGAATATCAAATGTTACGTGATGTGTCGTTAAAAGTGATTCGTGCTTTAGGCATTGAAGGTGGCTGTAATGTACAACTGGCATTAGACCCACACTCAATGAAATATTATATTATTGAAGTGAATCCACGTGTTTCACGTTCATCAGCTTTAGCTTCAAAGGCTACAGGCTATCCGATTGCAAAATTAGCTGCCAAAATAGCGATAGGTTTATCTTTAGATGAAATGCTGAATCCAATAACTAAAACGTCTTATGCTGCATTTGAACCTACGTTGGACTATGTTATAACAAAAATTCCACGTTTTCCGTTTGATAAGTTTGAAAAGGGTGAACGTGTGCTAGGTACACAAATGAAAGCAACTGGTGAGGTAATGGCGATTGGTCGAACATATGAAGAGTCATTATTGAAAGCGATTCGTTCACTTGAATATGGTGTACATCATTTAGGCTTACCAAATGGTGAAACATATGATTTAGATTATATAAAAGCGCGTATACAAGACCAAGATGATGAGCGTTTATTCTTTATAGGAGAAGCTATTAGACGAGGTACATCTTTAGAAGAAATACACGAAATGACTAAGATTGATTATTTCTTCTTAAATAAATTCCTACACATCATTGATATAGAGCATGATTTAAAAGAACACAAAGGGGATATAGACTATTTAAAATTTGCTAAGAGTTATGGTTTTAGTGATCGAATTATTGCACATCGTTTTGATATGTCAGAATCTGAAGTTTATAATTTAAGAAAACAACATAATATTTCACCAGTATATAAAATGGTAGATACTTGTGCTGCAGAATTTGAATCTGCTACACCATATTACTATGGCACATATGAACAAGAAAATGAGTCAATCGTCACTGAAAAAGAGAAAATATTAGTTTTAGGTTCAGGACCAATTAGAATCGGCCAAGGTGTAGAATTTGATTACGCAACTGTGCATGCTGTTTGGGCAATTCAGCAAGCTGGTTATGAAGCCATTATCGTCAATAATAATCCTGAAACAGTATCTACAGACTTCTCAATTTCAGACAAATTATATTTTGAACCACTAACAGAAGAAGATGTAATGAATATTATAAATATTGAACAACCAAAAGGTGTAGTAGTTCAGTTTGGTGGTCAAACTGCGATTAATTTAGCAGATAAAATTGAAAAGTATGGTGTGAAAATTTTAGGTACATCACTTGAAAATCTGAACCGTGCTGAAGATCGTAAAGAATTTGAGGCGCTGTTACATAAGATTGATGTGCCTCAACCTAACGGTAAAACAGCAACTTCAGCTGAAGAAGCGCTCAAAAATGCACGTGCAATCGGTTATCCTGTAGTAGTTAGACCATCATATGTATTAGGTGGACGTGCTATGGAAATCGTATATAACGATGAAGAGTTAACCAATTATATGAACCAAGCAGTGAAAGCGAGTCCGGATCATCCTGTATTAGTTGATAGATATCTCACAGGTAAAGAAATAGAAGTCGATGCTATCTCAGATGGTGAAACGGTAATTATACCTGGGATTATGGAACATATTGAACGCGCTGGTGTTCATTCAGGTGATTCGATTGCAGTATATCCTCCACAAACCTTGACACAAGAAGAGCTTAAAACACTAGAAGATTATACAATTCGCTTAGCGAAAGGCCTAAATATCATAGGTTTAATCAATATACAATTTGTCATTGCACATGATGGTGTATATGTTTTAGAAGTGAACCCTCGTGCGAGTCGTACAGTTCCTTTCTTAAGTAAAATTACGCATATACAAATGGCACAGTTGGCTATGCGTGCAATTATAGGTAAACAACTTACAGATTTAGGATATCGCGAAGGTGTTCAACCATATAGTGAAGGTGTCTTTGTCAAAGCACCGGTATTTAGTTTTAATAAATTGAAAAATGTAGATATCACATTAGGACCTGAAATGAAGTCAACTGGAGAAGTCATGGGCAAAGATTCAACTATGGAAAAGGCTTTATATAAAGGTTTGACAGCAAGTGGTATGGAAGTTAAAGATTATGGCACGGTATTGATGACTGTAAGTGATAAAGACAAAGATGAAATTGTGAATATCGCAGCTCGTTTAAATGAAGTCGGTTATAAAATATTAGCTACTGAAGGTACTGCTAAAAAATTAGAAAATAACCATATAACTGCAGAAACTGTAGGGAAAATTGGCGGAGAAGACGATTTATTATCACGTATACAAACGAATGATGTGCAAATTGTGATTAATACAATGACAAAAGGAAAAGAAGTTGAACGTGATGGTTTCCAAATTAGACGTGCCTCTGTAGAAAATGGTGTACCTTGTCTAACTTCATTAGATACAGCGGAAGCATTAACATCGGTTATAGAAAGTATGACTTTTACAATGAAAAATATGTAAAATTTAGTTTCCAATGTTAAGAAAACTAAAACAATTGTTTATGTTTAAGTGAAAATTATGAAATTGGCAGTAGATGGCTAGGACGAAAAATGGTTTCATAAATTTTTCTCCTAGTTGTCCTTGCCAGGGTAAAAAATTTAAAAATATCATTGCTGTCATATGCCTTTACGTGCTTGGCAAATATAATGAAAAAGATACTATGAGAGGCGATATATATGCAAAATAATCTACCAATCATTGCTTTAGATTTTGATTCAGCAGAAGCAGTTGAACAATTCTTAGATCAATTTGATGAACCTTTATTTGTCAAAGTCGGGATGGAACTTTTTTATCAAACTGGTCCGTCATTAATCACTAATATTAAAAAACGTGGTCATCGCATATTCTTAGATTTAAAATTACATGATATTCCTAACACTGTTGGCAAAGCAATGGAAGGCTTAGGTAAATTAGATGTCGATTTAGTAAATGTACATGCGGCTGGTGGTTCAGAAATGATGAAACGCGCCTTAGAAGGCATTAAAAAACATAATAATGATATTAAAATTATTGCAGTGACACAATTAACGTCAACTACAGAAATAATGTTACATGATGAACAAAATATCCAAAGTACAATGGATGAAGCGGTTTTGAATTATGCGCGTTTAGCCAAATTATCAGGTTTAGATGGCGTTGTATGTTCACCACTGGAGGCAAAATTATTAACACGAGAATTGGGTGAAGATTTCTTGAAAGTGACGCCAGGCATTCGACCGGAAAATACTTCCTCCGATGATCAGCAACGTGTTACGACACCAGAAAAGGCAAGCATTTTTGGTGCTACACATATTGTTGTGGGGCGACCAATCACGCAGAGTGAAACTCCGGTTAAGAGTTACCAAAAAATTAAAGAAAGTTGGTTGAAATCAAATGACTAAATCAATTGCACAAGCATTGTTAGACATAAAAGCTGTATCATTATCTCCCAATGATCCGTTTACTTGGAGTTCAGGCATTAAATCACCAATATATTGTGATAATCGCGTTACATTAGGTTTTCCAGACGTACGTAATCATATTAGAGATGGTCTACAAGCATTGATTGAATCACATTTTAAAGATATTGAAGTTATATCAGGTACTGCAACAGCCGGTATACCGCATGCAGCTTATGTCTCAGAAGTGATGAACTTACCGATGAACTATGTTCGATCAAAAAGTAAAAGCCATGGTAAACAGAATCAAATTGAAGGCGCATCAAGTGAAGGGAAAAATGTAGTAGTTATAGAAGATTTAATATCTACAGGTGGTTCTTCAATAACTGCAGTAGAAGCATTGAAAGCTGCTGGTGCAAATGTCATTGGTGTAGTAGCGATCTTTACTTATGGTTTGAAAAAAGCAGACGAACAATTTGCACAAGCTGGAGTTCCTTTCTATACATTAAGTAATTATAATGAATTAATTGAAGTTGCAAGAGAAAATGGAGAAATTTCTGAAAATGATATTACTACATTAGTTGATTGGAGAGATAACTTGTCATAAAATGTTAAGTGGAGGGGATGTTATGACAAAAGACTCGAAAGTAGCCTATAATCATTTTGCTCATTTAAATAAATTCCTCAAAAAATCAGAAGACTATAGAGCACAATCAACTTCAGAAGACGAAAATAAATGGGTATTTAACGCTACAGAATCAAATATTTATAAAAAATCCAAATCAAATCTTAAGCAAAAAGGCCATATTAAATAACCATTATTTGTAAATACATTGTGGAAATTTGAAATAACGCAAAAAAATTATGTAATTATATTGATTAGAAAATGCTTAAAAGACTTTTATATATTGATAAAAGGTCTTTTAGGCATTTTTTAATATGTAAATACATTTTTGTTCATAATTAGTTCACAAAGTAGGTTTTAAATAATAAATATCATATGAAATTCCAAGATAGAAAGGAATGAATGAATTTGAAACATAAAAAATTTGATATTGTTGCACTATTTTTACTCATTGGTGTGTTTATGGCGGCTTTAGACAACGGTATTATTAGTGCAGCGTTAACTACAATAAATCAATCCTTTGAAATTTCAGCACAAATGGGATCATGGGGAATAACGATTTATACATTAGGTATGGCTGTAACCACACCTATAGCAGGTAAACTTGCTGATATGTATGGCCGTAAAAAAATATTTATAATTGAAGTGATTTTATTTGGTTTTGGATCATTGTTAGTTGCATTAAGTCCTAATTATACGTTCTTTATCATTGCACGTTTAATTCAATCGTTTGGTGGTGGCGGTTTATTTGTAATCGCTAGTTTACATATCATTTCTACATATACCAAAGAAAAGCAAGGTAGTATGCTTGGTGGATTAGGAGCAATGAATGGTATTGCTTCGGTATTAGGACCAAATATTGGAAGTTTATTAATTAATGTAAGTGGTACATGGCATTGGTTATTCTTGATCAATGTCCCAGTGGCAATAATGATTGTCATTTTTATGATGATTAAAATGCCAGAAACACAAGAAAAAGTTAAAACCAAAATTGATAAATATGCCATCATTGTATTTTCATTTTCAACGTTATTAATGATGTTTGCGATTAATAATATACAAACTGGTAATATTGCTAATAGTATACTCAGTTTTTCGGTGATTGGTTTATTTGTATTGGCTATGATTGGCTATGGTATTTTAATTTTAGTGGAATATAAAAATGAAGCGACTGATATAGATGCTTTCTTACCTTTTTATTTACTGAAAAAGCCAGCTTTTTCAGTGGTATTGATTATGGGCGTTTTATCTGGGATGTTAATTGGATCAATTATTTTCATTCCTTCATTTGTTGAAAACGTATTGCATGTTAAAGCTGCTAACAGTGGATATTGGATGACGCCCTTGGCATTAGCTTCAGGTGTAGGCGCATCAATGGGTGGAAAGATTGTAGATAAAAAAGGTCCTATATTTGCATTAGTGATTGCAAGTATCATTAGTATGATTGGCTATGGTGGTTTAGCCTTTTTAACTTATTCAACTATGCCATTTCTAGTATTTTCAATAATTGCAGGCTTAGGCTTTGGTTTTACTATTGGCGCACCAATGACTGTATTAGCAACTAAGTCAGCACATTCAGCTAAAAATAATAGTACAGTTATTGGAACATTATCAGTTTCTAGACAAGTCGGAATTACTATTGCACCGACAATGTTTACGACATTTATTCAATTCGGATATAGCCAAATGGGGAGTAAAATTAAAGAAAGTATAAATTCAACCCATTTTGGACTCAAAGACATACCAGTTTCTTTAATGAACATAATGGAGCATCGTTCAGGTAATCTTACTAAAATATTAGGGCAAGTAAATCAAATTTCTAACGATACATTAAGACGTGCAATCACAAATGGTATTGAAGATGCAACACATCTTGCGTATATGCCAATATTTTTAACTGCAGTTATTGCATCTTTTATCATCTTGTTACTTGTTACGCTTTTTAGAAAAGAATTTAAATAAAGTGAAAATTTAGCAAGTGAGTAAATGGTATAGATTTTTTATAGAAGTTTCGGTTAACTTCAAAAACAAAAACGCAGAAACGTAGATAAGATTATATTGTCTACGTTTCTGCGTTTTTTGAATGTTGTTATATGAAAACGACTGAAATCATTCACGATTTGAAATGATTAAAAAGAAATGTGATAAAGTTGTTATATAAAAATTATTAACGAATCATAATTTTAATGATGATAAAGCCAATGAGTATCACTAAAGCTGCAATAAGTAACGGTATAATATAATAAAGCATGAAATACCTCCAATTGTATTTGTATTTATTTTAACTATAAATATTCAAAAGTAAAATGATTTTATTGTTTTAAGCCGTCAAAGTTTTCAATAACACACGCTTTAGAAATTAATGTTGCAAACTACACTAAGTGGTATATTGAAATAGGTTGTGTTACATTTGCAATTATACTATGTAACAACAAATAATGTTATATTTTCAATTAATTTGGTTTTTAATTCAATTTGTGAGAAAAAAACGCATTTGTAAAATCAAAATGAAGCATGATTTGAATACGCTTTTCTAGCTTACCTTAATTAAATTTATATTATCAAATGTAAGGGGAAATGATATGAAGTTTGCGAAACAACTACTAAAAAACCATACAAAAAATGTTATTGTCTGTTTAATTGGTGCGTTTGTGAGTGCGATCGCAGTTAATTCATTTATATTAGAATCTAATTTAGGTGATGGGGGTACAGTTGGTATGTCATTGGCATTAAAATATGCATTTGGCTTTTCACCTGCTATATCCTCTTTAATTATAAATACATTGGTCATTATTGTAGGATGGCGTTTTTTGAGTACCAGAACAGCAGTATATACTTTTATTGCCAATACAGCGATATCTATCTTTTTAGATTTAACTGAAAACTTTAAAACAGGTATTGATAATTTTGTAATAAATGCTTCTTTTGGAGGGGTATTAGTAGGTGTAGGTATAGGATTAGTAATTACTTCTGGGGGCGTGATAGGGGGTACATCAGTCATTGCTAAGATGTTAAATAAATATTTTGACATCAAAACATCACAAGGTATTTTTGTTTTAGATGCTCTGGTTGTCTTATCCTTTTTATTTGTCTTACCATTAGAAAATGTCTTGTTTACTGTAATTATGATATTTATCACTGAACGTGCAACTGCATTTATTATTGAAGGATTCTATCCTAAAAAAGCAGTTACTGTGATATCAAGTAAAAATGAGATAATTAGTGATGAAATCAATAGTTTTACAGGTAGAGGCTCGACACTTTTAAAAGGGAAAGGTGGTTATGGTAAACATGAAACAAGTATGTTGTATGTTGTAGTGCCACAATCACAAGTGACCAGAGTTAAAAAGCTTGTAAATGAGGTAGATGAAAATGCCTTTTTAGTTATTCATGATGTGAGAGATGTATTAGGAAACGGATTTATGAATTTATCTTAATTATAGATCTTTATAGGTGCTATGCTTCAAATTATTTGTTAATTGCTAATTTAATTCGTTCGATTTTTTTAAGAATTTGTTTTATTCTATATTTAAGATGTTTTAAGGAGGCAATTTAATGGCAATTCCAAAAATAACGACATTTCTTATGTTTAATGGACAAGCAGAGGAAGCAATCAATCTGTATGTAGAAGCATTTGAAGATGCAGAAATATTAACGATGGTTAAATATGAAGAAGATGATAAAGAACCTACTGGTGCAGTGCAACATGCTATCTTTCGTTTGAAAGATCAAGTTTTTATGGCGATTGATAATATGAATGGTGTCGATGTGGACATGAATCCAGCAATGTCATTATATGTTACGGTAGACAGTCCATTAGAAATGGAAAGATTATTTAGTAAATTAAAAAGTGGTGGGGCAATTTTAATGCCTAAAACTGAAATGCCACCATTTAGAGAATTTACATGGATTGTAGATAGATTTGGCGTTAATTTTCAACTCGCGTTACCAGAAAAAAAATAAATATTAAAAAGGCTAAGATTAAGCATCGTACACATGTTGTGTGTACTAATTGCTCATAATCTCAGCCTTGTTTTTAATTTATAGGGACATGGTTACTACAACTTTAAAGTATTTTATGTTTATGATGTCACTTTCATTTTTTGAATATGGTCGTAATCAGGTGTAGCATAGAGTGTTTTTTGATGATCATATGTTACAAACCCTGGTTTTGCACCAGAAGGTTTATGAACGTGTTTAATTTCAGTGTAATCTACTGGTATTTGACCAGAATTACCAGCTTTTGAATAATAGCCAGCCAGCATAGCCGCTTCTTTTATGGTATTTTCACTAGGTGCATCATTTAAGATCACCACATGAGAACCAGGAATGTCTTTTGTATGAAACCACAAATGCTGTTTGCTTGCCTTTTTATTTGTTAAATAATCATTTTGCTTATTATTCTTTCCTACAAGCATAGTATCTCCGTCACTTGAGACATATTCCTGTAATTGAATGGAAGGTTTCTTTTTCTTATTTTTTTGTTTGCGTTGTTTCATATAGCCCTGTTCGGCAAGTTCTTCTCTAATGTCATCAATATCTTCCACGGATATATGTGTAAGTTGTTGTTCTATATTTTCAAAATATGTGATGTTTTCTTTAGTTAAATCAATTTGACGTGTTAATTCATGTGCACGTGTTTTCAATTTATTATATTTTTTATAATACATTTGGGCATTTGTTGCTGGTGATTTTGTGGTATCTAAAGGAATGGTTACTTCATTACCATCATAATAATTAGTAGTCGTCAGATACTCATCACCTTGTTTAATTCTATAAATATTGGCAGTGATTAATTCACCAAATAATTGTTGTACTTCTTTATCTTTAGTACCTTCTTGTTCATCGATTAGTTTACTTAATTTATTTTGATATTTATGCAACTGTTGCTGTACAAATTTAACTAAATCATTTGCACGTTGTTTTACGCGTTCTCTTTCGCCTCTGGCATCATAATATCTATCTAATAAATCATGTAAAGAATCATATTCAACCATATCATCGTAAAACTGATTTAAATGCATGAAGTAGAAATCTTCTTTTCCTGTTTCATGATTTTTATGAAAAACAGGGGTAGGTAATTCCTTTGTCTCATTCATTACAGAATCAAATGCCTCTGGTAACGTTTCAGTTGTCATAAATTGTTTGCGATTGACGATTTCGTTCGTAATTAAAGGACTAAAGCCTTCAAATTGATTTAATAGCTGTCTAGCGATTTTTCCACTATTGAAATCAATGAATTTTAAAGCTTCTGTACCTGTAATATCATATGGATTTGTTTTATTTTGCGTAGGAGGTGCTTCGTATTGAAACCCAGGCATTACTGTACGATATTGATTTGTATTAGGCGTCAAATGTTTAAAACCTTCAATAATCTTGCGTTGATCATCTACTAATATTAAATTACTGTGTTTCCCCATTATTTCTAAAATAACTGTACGGTAAGTGGTATCACCAATTTCATCTTTACTGTGTATATCTATTTCTACACGTCTATCATTTCCAATTTGTCTTATTGCTTTAATAAAACTACCCTCTAAATGTTTACGAAATACTCTTGCAAACATTGGTGGTTCAAATGGATTATCGTATTTTTTATCTGTTAAATGCATTCTAGCAAAACTAGGATGGATCGAGAGTAGAAGTTGATGGTTTTTACGATTTTGACGTATTACCATGATGATTGTATCGTTTTCAGGTTGATTGATTTTATGAATTCTACCATCAACGAGAAATTGTAAAGATTCTACCATTTTTCGTGTAAATAAACCATCGTATGCCATTACTATCAGCCACCTTATTTTTAGTCATTCATCATATTGTAACATGATGAAAAGATTTGGTCATGAGCAAAGATTGTTTGAACGTATGCTATACAACCAAACGCTCATTATGGTATCATAGTTTAATAATAGAAGAATAGCTTAGAGAGGTAGTAAGGCATGGATAATGAGAAAGGTTTGTTGATTGTACTTTCTGGACCTTCTGGTGTAGGAAAAGGTACAGTTAGAAAAAAAATATTTGATGACCCAACCACATCTTATAAATATTCTATCTCGATGACGACACGTAATATGCGTGAAGGTGAAGTCGATGGTGTAGATTATTTCTTCAAAACAAAATCAGAGTTTGAAGCATTAATTAAACAAGATCAATTTATAGAATATGCAGAGTATGTGGGTAATTATTATGGTACACCGGTGCAATACGTAAAAGATACTATGGACCAAGGACATGACGTATTTTTAGAAATTGAAGTAGAAGGTGCCAAACAAGTTCGTAAAAAGTTCCCTGATGCATTATTTATTTTTCTAGCACCACCAAGTTTAGATCATTTACGTGAACGTTTAGTAGGACGTGGTACTGAGTCTGATGAAAAAATTCAAAGTAGAGTACTCGAAGCTCGTAAAGAAGTTGAAATGATGAATTTATATGATTATGTTGTGGTTAATGATGAAGTTGAATTAGCTAAGCAACGTATTCAATCTATTGTTGAAGCTGAGCATTTGAAAAGGGAAAGAATTGAAGCAAAATATAGAAAAATGATATTGGAGGCAAAAAAATAATGTTATATCCACCATTAAATGATTTAACATCAAAAATCACATCAAAGTATTTAATCGCTACGACTGCTGCTAAACGTGCACGTGAGTTAGACGAGCATCCAAATAGTACGCTATTAAGCAAATATAATTCTGAAAAATCAGTGGGAAAAGCATTGGAAGAAATTGCTGGCGGCGAAATTTATCCTGAAACTACTAAATAACACTTTCTAAGCGAATATTGAATAATATAATTTTATAATTTTGAAAAGTACACCGGGTTAATGATGTGCACTTCAAAAGTCGGACGCATGCGATGACTTTGAGGTTTCATAGCCAAGGTGTGCTTTTTTAATTTGGACATTAATTTGTGTATAATAAGCAGTAACCATATTTATACTTAAAGCAATATAGCTAAAATATTAAAAGTTAATTTAACTAATGAAAATGAAAACATGCTATGTAATCCTATACATTAAACTAATGCGGAATAAAAACATTTGTCTATATTTAGTTATATTGAAGATTAAATATATAAACTACTATGTTAAACCATTAATAGAAAGATATAAATTATTTGGAGGAGAACTACGATGAAAAATATATTACTTGCTGTAACTGGTGGTATCGCTGCGTATAAAGCAATAGATTTAACGAGTAAACTCACACAGGCTGATTATAATGTCAGAGTGATGTTAACAGACCATGCACAAGAGTTTGTAACTCCTTTAGCTTTTCAAGCCATCGGTAGAAATCCTGTTTATACGAGCACTTTTAAAGAACACAATCCAGAAGAAATTCAACATGTAGCTTTAGGAGATTGGGCAGATGCAATTGTAGTTGCACCGGCAACTGCAAATATAATCGCTAAACTAGCAAACGGTATTGCTGATGACATGGTTACATCAACGCTATTAGCTACAGAAACACCTAAATTTATCGCTCCAGCAATGAATGTACATATGTATGAGAATAAAAGAACGCAACATAATTTAGCAACGTTAAGTTCAGATGGTTATTATTTCTTAGAACCTGGTGAAGGTTTCTTAGCATGTGGCTACGTTGCAAAAGGTAGAATGGAAGAACCTTTGCAAATTGTAGAAAGGCTAAATCAATATTTTCAACACAACATATCAACACCCAAAAATAGTAGATTTAACGGTATGAAAGCTTTGGTGACTGCTGGACCAACCATAGAAGAACTAGATCCAGTTCGTTATTTATCCAATCGCTCATCAGGTAAAATGGGATATGCGCTAGCAGAATCTTTAGCTCAAAGAGGGGCGACCGTGACACTTATATCTGGTCCAACCAAGCTAACACCACCGAAAAATGTGGAAGTCATACAAGTAGAAAGTGCACAGCAGATGTTTGAAGCGGTTAAAACACGATTCGAGAACATGGATATTGTCTTTAAATCTGCAGCAGTATCAGATTATGCTCCAACAGAATTATTAGAGCATAAACTAAAAAAACAACAAGGTGATTTGACGGTTACTTTTAAACGCACACCCGATATTTTAAAATATTTGGGAGAACATAAAGGTAATCAATTTTTAGTTGGTTTTGCAGCAGAAACACAAAACATTGAAACATATGCTCAAAAAAAATTAAAAAGTAAAAACGCAGATGTCATTATAGCGAATAATGTTGGAGATCGCACAATTGGGTTTAGCTCTGATGATAATGCATATACAATGTACTATAAAAACGGTGAAACTATAGCGTTAGGAAAACACAAAAAAGTCATATTAGCGGAGCATATACTAGATAGTTTAGAAACAAGGTGGCAATAAAATGATAGCAAAAGTAATCGTAGATATCCCATCTAAAAGTGTTGACTTTACATTTGATTATTTAATTCCACAAAAATTTCAAGCGATGATTGAAGTTGGTATGCGTGTAATTGTACCTTTTGGACCGAGAACGATACAAGGTTATGTCATGGACATCACTAAGCAACCTGACACTGATATGGATATATCAAAATTAAAAGAAATAAAAGAGATACAAGATATTAAACCTGAATTAACGAAAGAATTAATACAACTTACAGACTGGTATCATACTTATTTTGTTACAAAGCGAATTTCTATGTTAGAGGTTATGCTTCCAAGTGCAATCAAAGCTAAATATACCAAAGTTTTTGCAGTTGAAGATGCTGAAGCTATACCAGAAAAGTTATTAAAACGATTTGACTCGGAAGGGCATTATGCATATAAAGAAGCACAAAAAAATGAAGACTTAACTCTAATTGCACCATTCTTAAAGCAAGGTGCAATTCTTGAAGATACCATTTTATCTCAAAGTTTAAAGAAAAAGAAACAACGTGCAGTGCGCATCGTCGAAGGTTTTGATTATGATATGGTATTAGGCTCTTTAGAAAAATCAAAAAAGCAATATGAATTATATGCATATTTAATCGATGAAAGTCATCACGTTGTTTTTTTAAAGCAATTAGAAGAAATGGGCTTTTCAAAATCTAGCATTGAGACATTAGCTCGTAAAGGTTTTATTGAGAAATATGATACAACTGTAGAGCGCGATCCTTTTGCGACGCGAGTATTTGAACAAGATCAAAAGCAACAACTTACGCAAGAACAACAAGAAGCATATAATGCCATACTTGAGACGATTAATAAAAGTGAACAACGGACATTTTTATTACACGGCGTGACGGGTTCTGGAAAGACTGAAGTTTACTTACAAACCATAGAAAAAGTACTCAATCAGGACAAACAAGCGATGATGTTAGTACCGGAAATTGCACTCACACCCCAAATGGTATTAAGATTTAAACAAAGATTTGGGGACGAAGTTGCAGTTTTACATTCAGGGTTATCTAAGGGCGAACGTTATGATGAATGGCAAAAAATTAGAGATGGTAAAGCGAGTGTGAGCGTTGGTGCTCGTTCCAGTGTGTTTGCCCCTTTTAAAGATTTAGGTATGATTATTATTGATGAAGAGCACGAGTCTTCGTATAAACAAGAGGACTATCCAAGATACCATGCTAGAGATATTGCACAATGGCGCAGTCAATATCATCAATGTCCTTTAGTATTAGGCAGTGCCACGCCAAGTTTAGAGACATATGCACGTGCAACTAAAGGTGTTTATGAACTTTTATCATTACCTCATAGAGTGAATCAACAAGCTTTGCCAGAAGTGAACATCGTAGATATGCGTGCTGAACTTGCATCTGGAAATCGTTCTATGTTTTCAGAAGATTTGCGTCATACGATTCAAGAGCGGTTAGATAAAAAAGAACAAGTTGTTTTATTTTTAAATAGACGTGGCTATGCGTCATTTATGTTGTGTCGTGATTGCGGTCATGTACCTCAATGTCCTAATTGTGATATTTCTCTAACATATCATAAATCAACGGATCAATTGAAATGCCATTATTGTGGTCATCAAGAAATCCCTCCCAATAAGTGTCCTAACTGTGAAAGTGAACACATTAGACAGGTTGGTACGGGTACGCAAAGAGTTGAAGAATTATTACAAGAAAATTTTCAGGAAGCAAAGATTATTCGTATGGATGTTGATACTACTTCTCGAAAAGGTGCACATGAACAATTATTAGATGACTTTGGTTCAGGTAAAGGGGATATTTTACTGGGGACACAAATGATAGCGAAAGGTTTAGACTTTCCAAACATTACATTAGTTGGCGTATTAAATGCTGATACGATGTTGAATTTGCCTGACTTTAGAGCTAGTGAGCGTACATATCAATTGTTGACACAGGTTTCAGGACGTGCAGGCCGCCATGAAAAAGAGGGGCAAGTGATCATACAAACGTATAATCCTGATCATTATGCAATTAAAGATGTTCAAGATAATGACTATCATTCTTTTTTTGAAAAAGAAATGAATTATAGAAAGTTAGGTAAATACCCGCCATACTTCTTTTTAATTAATTTTACGATTGCACACAAAGATATGAAAAAAGTAATGGAAGCTTCTAAACATATACACAAAATATTGTTACAACATTTATCAGATAAGGCATTAGTGTTAGGCCCTTCTCCAGCAGCTTTATCACGAATTAATAATGAATACCGCTTTCAAATATTAATTAAATATAAAAGCGAACCTTCATTACACGAAGCGCTAAAATATTTAGATGATTTTTATCATGATCAATATTTAAAAGACAAATTATCACTGAAGATTGACATTAATCCTCAAATGATGATGTAGGTCACTATTAAATGTGGTTTAACCGTAGTGTTTAAAAACCTGTTGTTTAGCGATTAAGTTACAGTTTAGATAATTAATATTTTTCTTTTTTAAAATGGGGTCTGTAAATCGGTGTTTTGCTGATTTGATGGCCCTATTTTTTATTAAACTATAAATATTATTAGTTGAATATGATTGATAGATATAGTAAATTTATTTGCTCATATTTCTTTAAAAGGAGTACTAGATATGGAGATGAGAATTGCAAATAAAAATGATATTGAAACAATTATAAAATTAAGAAAAGAACAACTACTGGATCAAGGTATGCTTGCTACTGAAGATATTGATGATAATATGAGAGAATATTTTGAAGATGTTTTCGACAAAGAAAACATCTACCAAGTGTTTATGATAGATAATCAACAAGTTGTATCTACAGGAGCAGTTATTTTTCAACAAATACCACCCGCATATGATAATTATTCTGGTGTTGAAGGCTATATTACCAATGTTTATACAACTAAATTGTACAGAGGGTTAGGTTTAAGTAAACAAATTTTAGATGAGCTTTTATTAAAGTGTAAAACAGAACATGTCAATATAGTTAATTTAAAAGCTTCTACTAATGCAGAACCATTATATTCTAAAATTGGTTTCATAAAAAATGCATCTTCCATGACCATTGAGTTATAAAATAATGAAGTGAACAGTATTAAATATAAATTTTTTTATTGAAATAATAATTAAAGTTAAACCTTTCAATATATAATAAATCTAAATATAAAATTAAGAAGTAGAAGTAAGAGAATTCAATTTAACTATTATTGATTTCTTTTTACTTCTACTTTTTTTATTAATCTATATTGTAAATTATGAAAAAAATATTATTTGAATAATGAAAACGCTTTCGTAATATAAATTATAATGATAACATATTATTAATTTATAAAAGGAGGAGTTTTTATGACTAATATAAATCATCAAAAATTTGTAAATAATATTATTTTCGAAAAAGAGGAACTTTTAATCGAGACCAGTAAATATTTATGGTCTCATCCCGAAACAAGGTTTGAAGAATACTTATCTTCTAAAAAATTACTAACTGTACTAGAAGAAGAAGGATTCCAAATTGAAGAAAATTTAGCTGACATTAAAACTGCTTTTAAAGGCGAGTATGGCCAAGGGAAGCCTATCATAGGGTTTTTAGGTGAGTTTGATGCCTTATCTGGTTTAAGTCAAAAAGCACTGACAGATATTGAACAAGCTATAGATGGACAAACTAATGGGCACGGATGTGGTCATAATCTATTAGGTGTTGGTTCATTAGGAGCTGCAATAGCAACTAAAGCTTATTTAAAAGAAAACAACTTATCAGGTACAGTTATATATTATGGTTGTCCAGGAGAAGAAGGCGGTTCTGGGAAGGCGTTTATGTCGAGAGCAGGTGTATTTGATCAATTGGATTATGCTTTCTGTTGGCATCCTTCACCAGCAAATGCCATTATGAGCAACAAAACTTTAGCTAATTTTCAAGTATATTTTCGGTTTAAAGGTATCAGTTCACATGCTGCAAATTCACCAGAATTAGGTAGAAGTGCTTTAGATGCTGTTGAATTAATGAATGTGGGTGTCAATTATCTAAGGGAACATATGCCAATGACAAATAGAATTCATTATGCTTTGACAAATACAGGAGGGATATCACCGAATGTAGTTCAATCAAATGCTGAAGTATTATACTTAATTCGTGCGGAAAATCTAAGCGAAGTAAATGAATTATTAGATAGAGTCAAAAATATAGCTCAAGGTGCAGCATTAATGACTGGTACAGAATGTGAAATAGAAATAGATAAGGCATGTTCTGACTATTCTCCCAATCGTAAAATGGAAGAAATTATGTATCAATATTTAAAAGAAGAAGAAAAAACTATTTCATATACTAAAGAAGAATTGGATTTTGCGGAAAATATTTGGGACTCTTTGACACAAGGTGAAAAAGGAAATGCTAGAAAAATGTTACAGAGCTTTGGTGTCATTAAAGATAGTGATAAATTAGAAAATATGAAACTCAGTAATATTGTTAATGATTACATAATTCCAGAAACACCTATGATGGGTTCTTCTGATGTAGCGGATGTTAGTTGGGTAACGCCTACAGCTCAATGTACGTGTACAACTGAAGCTATGGGCACACCGTTACATACATGGCAAATGGTGTCGCAAGGATTATCAACATATGCATTCAAAGGTATGTTTAGGGCTTCAAGCGTTATGGCTAACACTGCTATACATATTCTAAAAGATGAACAACTTTTAAAAGCGATAAAAAAAGAGCATAAGGAAAAATTAGAAAAATATCCTTATAAAAACCCTATACCGGATGATGTGGAACCATCAACATTATGATTTAAAATACACCATTATATTTCAGAAAATTCTGTAAAATAAAGGGGCGTTTTGATGGCGAATAAAGTAAAAAAGCAAAGTAAATTTTTAAATAAGGTAGAATATTTGGGCAATAAATTACCTCATCCATTTTTTCTTTTTATATATTTAGCATTAGTTGTGGTAGTGCTTTCATTTATATTTAACATGTATGGTGCAACTGTTAGACCACCAGGAAGTGAGAAAACATTAGAAGTTAAAAATTTGCTATCTGGTGACGGATTACAATATATGTTAGAAAACATGATTACAAACTTCACGGGATTCGCACCATTAGGAATTGTCATTGCTATGATGTTAGGTGTTGGTTTAGCAGAAAAAGTAGGTTTGTTAGAATATGTTATTAGAAAAACGATTACAAAAGCACCTTCTTCATTAGTTACATATGTTGTAGTGTTTGTCGGTATAATGGGGAATATTGCGTCAGATGCAGCAATGATCTTGGTACCTCCATTAGCTGCAATTGTTTTTTATAAATTAGGTAGACATCCAATCGCAGGGTTAGCGGCTGGTTTTGGTGCAGCAGGTGCTGGTTTTACAGCAAATTTATTTGTAGTTGGTACAGATGCATTACTATCTGGTATCAGTACTGAAGCAGCCTCGATTATTGACACAGGTTTAAAAGTTTCACCAGTATCCAACTGGTATTTTAATATTGTCTCAACATTTGCACTCACGATTGTTGGTGGTTTGGTAACTACGAGAATTATAGAGCCGAGACTAGGTGAATATAATAAAAAAGTAGATGATTTAGAAGTAGATGAGTCATCTCCTACTGCTAAGAAAGCATTGATTAGTTCATTGATTGCTGCTTTATTATATATACTTGCAATTGCTATCACATTATTTATACCAAATAGTCCTTTACGTGGTGAAAATGGTTCAATTATAAACTCACCCTTTATAGATGGTATTGTGCCAATTATATTGGTATTGTTTTTAATCATTGGTATTACGTTTGGTATTGTTGACAATAAAATTCATACTACACATGACATAGGTAAATATATGACCGATGCTGTACGAGACTTATCAGGTTATATTGTTTTAGCATTTGCTGCAGCACAATTTATAAGTTTTTTCCAATGGTCCAATATGGCTACATGGATTGCTGTTAATGGTGCAGAATTTCTGAAAAGTATTAATTTAACTGGATTCCCATTGATTATCCTATACATTATATTTACTGCCTTCCTTGGATTCTTAATCACATCTGGTTCGGCCAAGTGGGCGTTAGAAGCGCCGGTATTTGTGCCAATGTTTATGCAACTAGGTGTGCACCCAGGCTTTACACAAGTGGCATACAGAGTGGCTGATTCCTCAATTGCGACTGTTACACCGCTAAACCCATATTTTGTGGTAATACTATCTTTCTTAAATAAATATGATAAAAAAGCAGGTGTTGGTACGTTAATTTCATTAATGATACCTTATACGCTATCATTCTTATTTACATGGATTATTCTAGTAGCATTTTTCTATTTAACAGGATTGCCGGTAGGTCCTGGTGTTACGAAAGATTTAAAATAAAGGAGCGAGAAAGTAATGCTAAATGATAATCAAAAAACATATTTAAAAAAACTAAGAAGAAAGCTACACACGATACCTGAACCGGGTTTTTTAGAAATAAATACGGCAAATATACTGTATGATGAACTTCAATTATTAGATTTTGATTTGAAAATTGGTGATGAAGTTATGGATTCGCATTATATGCTGGGTAGACCGAGCGAGGAAACGTTGAATGAACATATCACATATTTAGAAAATAATGGATTTAAAATTGAAAAATTCAAAGATGGCTTAACTGGTTTGGTTGCAACAAAACATTTTGAACAACCAGGGCCAACATTAGCTTTTAGATTTGATATAGATGCATTACCAATTCAAGAAAGCACGTCAGAATGTCATGTACCTTATCAAGCAAAGTTTAGTTCGCAAAATGAAGGTTATATGCATGCATGTGGACATGATGCACATATGACTATGGGTATTGGTTTAGCAAATTTAATTAATGTAAGTGATTTTAATAAAGGTAAAATAAAACTTATTTTTCAACCAGCAGAAGAAGGCGTGCGAGGTGCACTTTCTATGGTGAAAAAAGGAGTTGTTGATGACGTTGATTATTTCTTTGCAACACATATTGGTTTAAATGGAAAATCGAATGAAATTATTACGTCTGTTGAAGGTTTTATGGCCTCAACTAAATATGATTTATTTATAAATGGTGAATCCAGCCATGCAGGTGCTAATCCACAAGATGGTAGTAATGCGATATTAGCTGCTGCCACGCTCATACAGCAATTGTATGCAATTCAACGACATGAGAATGGCGATTCTCGAATTAATGTCGGAAAGATTATGGGAGGTTCGAGTAGGAATATCATAGCTGATAAAGTTAAACTTGAAATTGAAGTAAGGGGTATCAACAACGAAGTTAATCTATTTATGAAGCGTCGTGTCTCTGAAATTATACAAGGCGTTGAACAAATGTTTAAGGTTGAAATTTTCCAAATTAAAGTTGGAGAAGCGCCTAGCATCGAACCTTCAAGTAAGTTGAAAGAAAAAATTTATTCATTAATTTCAAAAGAAGTAGCTGATTTAAAAATTTTAAAAGAAGAAATTACACCATCTGGAAGTGAAGATGCAACTTACTTTATTCAAAGAGTTCAAGAATTAGGGCATGAAGGTCTATATTTAAATATAGGCTCAAACCATTCATTTAATCATCATCATCCACAGTTTGATATTGTTGAACAAGATATATTTAATGGTATAAATGTGTTATATGCAATTGCTAAACATTTCAATGCTTAATCGTTAATGGAAATATTATATGATAATGGTTTATACTTATTGATTTTAAAAGGGAGGAAATAAATGGAATATAATCAATTTAAACAACCTATTGGTAAGTCACTAATCAATTTCACTCAACCCAAAGCACCAACCGTTGATGTGTTAGAAGGGAAGTACTGTAGGTTAGAAAAATTAACTTCGCAACATATTAACCCTTTATTTAATCATTTCAAGGCACAAGATGATGCACCTAATTGGACTTATTTACCGGATGAGCAGCCTCAAAGTTATGATGATTTTGCAGCATATATAAATAATAAAAGACAAACAAAAGATCCATACTTTTTTGCTATAATTGATCAATTGGATAATGACGTGGTAGGCATTTTATCATTACTGAGAATAAATGAACAAAATGCAACGATTGAAGTTGGGCATATTCATTATGCTAATAAAATGAAACAAACACGTATAGCTACAGAGACACACTACTTATTAGCAAAATATATTTTTGACACGTTGGGTTATAGAAGGTATGAATGGAAGTGTGATGCATTCAATGAACCATCTATAAAAGCAGCAAAACGACTTGGGTTCAAATATGAAGGTTTATTTAAACATCATACTATTTATAAACAACGAAGTAGAGATACATACTGGCTTGCTATGTTAGCAGATGAGTGGTCACTTTATAAAAGTAAGTTTGAAAATTGGTTGAACGAAAACAATTTTGATGAATTTGGTAATCAAATCAATAAGTTATCGCTATGATTTTACAAAAGTTAACTGGAGCATAAAAATATATTACACCGTAAGCTTGTATGTGAGAGCTTGCGGTTATATTTTGTGATGAAGTAAAAGCGTAAAAAAGAAAATATGTATTGTTTTAACGCTTGCATTTCATCTAAGCTTGGTGCAAATTTAACTAAAATAAGTTATAATGATATGATGAATTTTTATGAGGAGTAATTTGTATGACAATAAAGCAACTTGTTGCAGCAGAAAATCCAATTTTACATAAAAACGTTCCTGATGTAACGCGATTTGATGAAAACTTAGCTCAATTATTGCTCGATTTAGAAGACACTATGTATGAAGTTGAAGCTTCTGCCATATGTGCGCCACAAATTGGCATCTTACAAAAAGTAGCTATTATCGATATGGAAATAGATGGATTGTTACAACTTATCAATCCAAAAATTATTCGCGCATCAGACCAAAAAGTAACTGACTTAGAAGGATCTATTTCATTACCTGACATTTATGGTGAAGTTGAAAGAAGTAAAATGATTGTTGTTAAAAGTAATGATAAAAATGGAAATGAAGTAGAGATGACAGCATATGATGATATTGCGCGTATGATATTACATATGATTGACCATTTTGAAGGGAAGTTTTTTACAGAACGTGCGGATAAAATTTTGACTGAAGCAGAAGTGGAGGCGTATTTTGAAAATGAGTAGAATTATTTTTATGGGCACACCTGATTTTTCGACAAAAGTGTTAGAAATGTTAATTGCAGAACATAATGTCATAGCAGTAGTTACACAACCTGATCGACCAGTTGGCAGAAAACGAAAATTAACACCACCACCAGTGAAACAAGTTGCGATAGAACATGCAATTCCTGTATATCAACCGGAAAAACTGTCACAATCTGAAGAATTACAGATGTTGATTGATTTGAACGCGGATTTAATTGTTACTGCAGCATTTGGCCAATTATTACCACAAACTTTATTGGATTCACCAAAGTTAGGTGCTATCAATGTGCATGCATCATTATTGCCTAAATATAGAGGTGGCGCTCCCATACATCAAGCGATTATTGATGGAGAAAAACAAACTGGTATTTCTATCATGTATATGGCTAAGAAATTGGATGCTGGAAATATTATATCTCAAAAAGCAATCGATATTGAACCACAAGATGACGTTGGTGTGATGCATGATAAATTAAGCTTTTTAGGTGCTGAATTATTAAAAGAAACACTTCCTTCTATTATTAATGGTACGAATGAAAGTATTGTTCAAAATGAAGACGAAGCAACATTTGCATCTAACATTCGTCGTGAAGATGAAAAAATTGATTGGTCAGAACCTGCTGAAGTAATTTATAACCATATTAGAGGCTTGTCTCCATGGCCGGTTGCTTACACAATAATGGATGAAGAAAATTTAAAGGTCTATGCTTCTCGCATTGAAAATGATAAAGATGGTGAACCGGGTACAATAATAGAGACAACTAAGAAAGCAATTATTGTGGCTACAGGTTCTAACGATGCGATTGCATTAACAGAGATTCAAGTTGCAGGTAAAAAAAGAATGCCTACAGCTAATTACTTAAGTGGTGTGCAATCAACACTCGTTGGGAAGGTATTAAAATGACAATTGAAACTAATGTAAGATTATTAGCTTTTGAAACATTACAAGATATTATTAATGATAAGGCATATAGTAATATTATTATTAACGAGGTATTAACCAATAATGATTTGAGCCGGGCAGATAAGAATTTATTAACCGAATTGGTATATGGTACATTAAAAAGAAAATATACACTTGATTATTATTTGAAACCTTTCGTACAAACTAAACTTAAAGGTTGGGTCAGACAATTACTGTGGATGAGTATCTATCAGTATATTTACTTGGATAAAGTCCCTGAACATGCGATTATTAATGAAGCTGTTAATATAGCAAAATATAAAGGTGGCCCGCATAACGGTAATGTGGTTAATGGGATTTTGAGAAACCTTATGCGCAGTGAATTACCAAATTTTAATGAAATTACGGACGATAAGAAGCGCATTGCTATTCAATATAGTTTGCCCAAATGGCTTGTTGATCACTGGGTTACACACTTTGGAATAGAAGAAACTGAAGCAATTGCACAATCATTTTTAACAAAAGTGACAACAACTGTAAGGGTCAATTTGACAAGAATTTCAGTTGAAAATGTGATGCAACGTTTAGAAGACGAAGGTTATACTGTAACGCAAGATAGTGACATTACAATTTGTTTACATATTAGTGGTAAACCAATTATAGAGTCACGTGTATTTAAAGATGGTCTAGTGTCTATCCAAGATAAAAGCTCTATGTTTGTAGCTGATGTAATGAATCTCCAAGATGGCGACCTTGTATTAGATGCTTGTAGTGCACCTGGTGGAAAGGCATGCCATATAGCAGAAAGGCTTCACGGTACTGGACATGTAGATGCGACAGATATCCATGAACATAAAATCGACTTGATTGATTTTAATATTCGAAAATTACGATTATCTAACATTTCTGCTTTTAGTCACGATGCGACGGAAAATTATGATAAAGTGTATGATAAGATTTTGGTAGATGCACCTTGTAGTGGCTTGGGTGTACTTAGACATAAGCCAGAAATCAAATATGAACAAAGTCAACAAAGCATTCAATCTTTAGTGAATATTCAACTAGAAATTTTAAATAACGTAAAAAATCATTTACGACCTGGTGGCACATTAGTTTATTCAACTTGTACGATAGAACAGTTAGAAAATGAAAATGTTATATATACATTTTTAAAAGAAAATAAAGATTTTGAATTTGATTTATTTGAACATCCAATCAGTGGAGAAAAAGTAAAAACGTTACAGGTGCTACCACAGCAATTTAATTCTGATGGCTTTTTCATTACTAGGATAAAAAGAAAGGAACAATAAATAATGATAACTGCAGAGAAGAAGAAAAAAAATAAATTTCTTCCCAATTTCGAAAAGCAATCTATTTACTCTTTGAGATATGATGAAATGGAAAATTGGTTAAAAGAAAATGGACAACAAAAATTCAGAGCGAAACAAATCTTTGAATGGTTATATGAAAAACGAGTAGATAGCATTGATGAAATGACAAATTTGTCTAAAGAGCTAAGAGCACTTTTGAAAGACCATTTTGCAATGACAGTGATGACTACAGTAGTTAAACAAGAAAGTAGAGACGGAACGATTAAGTTTTTATTTGAATTACAAGATGGTTACACGATTGAAACAGTATTAATGAGACATGAATATGGGAACTCCGTATGTGTTACTACTCAAGTGGGTTGCCGTATAGGTTGTACATTCTGTGCATCCACATTAGGTGGCCTAAAGCGTAATTTAGAAGCGGGAGAAATTGTATCTCAGGTACTCACTGTCCAAAAAGCATTAGATGAAACCGATGAACGTGTATCACAAATTGTAATCATGGGAATTGGTGAGCCATTTGAAAACTATGATGAAATGATGGACTTTTTAAAGATTGTTAACCATGATAATGGTTTAAATATAGGTGCGCGTCATATTACTGTTTCTACTTCTGGTATTATACCTAGAATTTATGATTTTGCTGACGAAGATATTCAAATAAATTTTGCAGTAAGCTTACATGGTGCTAATGACGAAATTCGTTCTCGTTTAATGCCTATTAATCGAGCGTATAATGTTGAAAAATTAATGGAAGCCATTAAATATTATCAAGAAACAACAAATAGACGTATTACATTTGAATATGGACTGTTTGGAGGAGTCAACGACCAAGTTGAACATGCAAGAGAATTAGCACATTTAATCCAAAAATTAAACTGTCATGTGAATTTAATACCTGTAAATCATGTACCAGAAAGAAATTACGTTAAGACACCCAAAGAGGATATTTTTAAATTTGAAAAAGAATTAAAGAGACTAGGTATTAATGCAACAATAAGAAGAGAACAAGGTGCTGATATCGATGCAGCATGTGGTCAATTAAGAGCTAAGGAACGAAAAGTAGAAACGAGGTAATAGTATGCTAAAAGCACAATTTTTTACTGACACAGGTCAATATCGTGATAAGAACGAAGATGCAGGTGGTGTGTTCTTTAATCAAACAGAACAACAATTACTTGTACTCTGTGATGGTATGGGTGGACATTTAGCAGGAGAAGTAGCAAGTCAATTTGTGACAGATGAGTTGCAACGTCGTTTTGAAGAAGAAAATTTAATTGAACCTAACCAAGCTGAAGATTGGCTGAGAACCACACTAAAAGCGATTAACCGTGAATTATATCAACTCTCAGTTGACAATGCAGACTATCATGGTATGGGAACAACTTGTGTTTGTGCACTTATATTTGATGATTATGTCGTTGTCGCAAATATTGGTGATTCAAGAGGATATTTGATTAATAGTAGAGAAATTGAACAAATTACAAATGATCATTCCTTCGTTAATCACTTAGTAATGATTGGGCAAATTAGTGTCGAAGAAGCATTTAATCATCCCCAAAAGAATATCATTACAAAAGTCATGGGTACGGATAAAGTAGTAACACCAGATATTTTTGTAAAAAGAACCAATTTTTATGATTTTCTATTATTAAATTCGGATGGATTAACAGATTTTGCAAGAAATCATATGATTCAAGAAGAATTAATGCAAGAAAATGATCTAGAAACACATGGTCGGAATCTTATTGAATTAGCATTATCACAAGAAACAAATGATAATGTAAGCATTGTTTTAGCAGAAATTGAAGGAGATAAGGTATGATTGGAAAATTAATAAGCGAACGTTATAAAGTGATAAAAAAGCTTGGCGGCGGTGGCATGAGCACGGTTTATTTGGCTGATGACACTATTTTGAATCGCAATGTAGCAATCAAAGCTATTAGGATACCTTCTGGTGAAAAAGAAGAAACAATAAAGCGTTTTGAGCGTGAAGTTCACAACTTAACACAACTTTCACATAAACATATCGTTAATGTTTTTGATGTTACTGAAAATGATGAAAATTTCTTTTTAGTGATGGAATACATAGAAGGTCCCACTTTATCAGAATATATTCAACAACATCGACCTTTAGACATCAAAACTGTAATCAAATTTACTGAACAAATTATTGAAGGAATAAAGCATGCACATGATACAAAAATTGTTCATCGTGATGTAAAGCCTCAAAATATTTTGGTGAATCATGATCAAACATTAAAAATATTAGATTTTGGTATTGCTAAAGCATTAAGTGAAACAACGATGACTCAAACAAATCATGTTTTAGGTACAGTTCAATACCTTTCTCCTGAACAAGCTCGCGGTGATGCAACAGATAACGGTACTGATATATATTCTATTGGTGTTGTGCTTTATGAAATGTTAGTAGGGCAACCTCCATTTTCAGGTGAAACAGCAGTAAGCATTGCTATAAAGCATATTCAAGATCCGATGCCTAATGTTTCTAACAAACGTTCTGAAGTACCACAATCACTGAGCAATGTCGTGCTAAAAGCTACTGAAAAAGATAAGAATGATCGTTATCAAACAGTTCAAGAAATGCAAGATGACTTGTCTACTGTGCTGTCAAAAGAGCGAGAGAATGAATCACCATATCATTCTGTTGATGCTGACACTAAAACGGTTCCTATTGATAAAAATGAAATAGCTAATCAGACACGTGCTGAAGATAAATCAAAAAGCATGAATCAAACCATGCAAATTCCAATTGTTAATCAACAATATTTTCAATCAAATGAGGAACAATTATATGCGATGCCTCCGAAAAAAAGATCAAAAAAGAAAAAGTTTTTCTATGGTTTAATCATCGTACTACTTTTATTTGGACTCTTTGGTTTCATGGCTATGGGAATGTTTGGTAATAAATATTTAGAAACACCTAATTTAATAGGTAAAACTGAAAAAGAAGCAGAAGGTATTTTAAAAGATAACAAACTAGAATTAGGCAAAACTACAAGAGCATACAGTGATAAGTATCCGGAGAATAAAATTATTAAAACAACACCAGGAAAAGGTGAGCGTTTAGAACAGCAAAGTAAAGTAGACATTGTATTATCAAAAGGTCCTAAAACTGCAGAAATGCCAAATTTATATGGCTTACCAAAATCAGAAGCGTTAAATAAATTAAAAAAACTAGGAATTGATGATGCTAAAGTTGACCAATCTTATACAAAACAAAATGTTGCTAAAGGTTTAATTGAAGCACAAAGTATTTCACCAGGAGACAGAGTGAAAATCAATGATAGTGATATTAAATTGACTGAATCGTTAGGTGTTAAACAAGTTTATGTGGATGATTATGAGAAAAAATCGTTTAAGACTGCTAAATCCGAGCTGGAATCTAAAGGGTTTAAAGTAGCTACTGTAGAAAAACGCTCTGATAAAACAGTTAAAAAGGATAATGTCATTAGTCAATCACCTAAAGGCGAAGAAGTAGATGAAGGTTCTACTATAGAATTTGTGGTATCCACAGGTGAACCGAAATCATCAGAGAAAAAAGATGATAAAGATTCTGATGAGCAAGAAGATAAGTCATCTAAAGAAGATGAAAAATCACAAACTAAAACATATACAGAAACCTATCAAGTTCCCTATACGGGTGATGATGATGAAAGTCAAGAAGTGAAGGTATATGTGAGAGATAAAGATGACAAAGGATCGTCAGCTGCACAAAGCTTTAAAATTAAAGATGATAAAACTGTAACCATTCCGATGACTATTGAAAAAGGAGAGACGGCTGGTTATACCATTCGAGTTGATGGTAAGGTTGTAGCTGATAAAGATATTCCTTACGATTTTTAGCGCAACTTAACGAATGGAGCAAAGCGAAGAGAGTTTAGTTGCGCTTATGCAGAAGCCAAAGGCTTCAGCGAACCGAAAGGCGAATGGAGCAAAGCGAAGAGAGTTTAGTTGCGCTTATGCACAGCGTACTGCTTTTAAAAAACGTTTATAACAGAGTGTTATTTCTACGATTGCTCGTAGTTATAATGCTCTGTTATTTATTTTTAACTGAAATAGTCTCAAATCGTATTTAAATTAAAAAGCCTTTGCTATAATATAGTATGTAAAGCTTTAAAAAGAGGGGTGCCTAAGTGAAAACAGGACGCATCATAAAATCATTAAGTGGTGTATATCGTGTAGATGTAAATGGAGAAATGTATGACACAAAACCACGTGGATTATTTAGAAAAAATAAATTTTCGCCTATAGTTGGTGATGTTGTAGATTTTGAAGTTGAAAATATTACAGAGGGCTATATTCACCATGTTCATGAACGAAAAAATGAATTAAAAAGACCACCAGTTAGCAATGTTGATCATCTTGTATTAGTGATGAGTGCAGTAGAGCCTGAATTTTCAACTCAGTTATTGGATAGATTTTTAGTAATAGCACATTCTTATCATATGAGACCTCGCATATTAGTAACAAAACGGGATATTACTTCACCTAACATGCAAAATACAATATTGCAGACACTAAAAGTTTATGAAAAGATGGGATATAATACACAATTTATAAGTGTTGAAGACCATATTGGTGAGGTTTTCACACAATGGGGTGAAGGACTAGTGGTATTAAGCGGTCAGTCAGGTGTAGGGAAATCTACGTTATTAAATAAATATTTTCCAGAATTGGATATTGAAACGCAACATATATCTAAAGCCTTAAATAGAGGAAGACATACTACAAGACATGTAGAGTTATTTGAACGAGAAAATGGCTTTATAGCTGATACGCCTGGATTTAGTGCGCTAGATTTTAATCATATTCAAAAAGATGAAGTGAAACATTATTTCATGGAAATCAATGAATATGGCGAACAATGTAAATTTAGAGACTGCAACCATATAAACGAACCCAAATGTAACGTTAAAAATGAAATAGAAAAAGGAAATATAGCTCATTTTAGATATGAACATTATTTACAATTATTTAAAGAAATTGCAAACAGAAAGGAAAGATATTAAGTGGCAAAATTATATCCATCATTATTATCAGCTGATTTTTTACAATTACAAAAGGAATTAAAGGCTTTGGAAGATGCAGGTGTTGATGGTGTGCACTTTGATGTGATGGACGGTCAATTTGTTCCAAACATTTCAATTGGATTACCTATATTAGAAGCAGTTAGGAAGGGTACTGATTTACCAATAGATGTACATTTAATGATAGAAGAACCTGAAAAATATGTAGAGCTTTTTGCAACGCAAGGAGCAGATATGATTTCAGTACATGTAGAAGCAACGCCACATATTCACAGAGTGATACAACAAATTAAAAAGACAAATGTAAAAGCTGGTGTAGTCATTAACCCAGGTACATCGGTTGATGCGATTATTCCAGTGTTGAAAATGGTGGATTATGTACTTGTCATGACAGTCAATCCTGGATTTGGTGGACAAACTTTCATTCAAGAAAGTATTGATAAATTAGATCAACTTGACAAGATGAAGAAAGAATTAAATTTATCATTTGAAATTGAAGTTGATGGTGGTATTAACGAAGAAACAGTTGCAACTGTAATCGAACACGGTGCTACTATGTTAGTAGCTGGTTCATATTTCTTTAAACAAAAGGATTATAAACAAGTGACGCAAACATTGAAAGGTTGAAGTCAATGAAAGTCAATTTATTATGCGGTGCAAGAAATTTACCAGAAAACATTTTACAAAATAAAACAAATGAGGCATGGATAGGGATTGATCGAGGTGCATTAATCTTGATTGAATCAGGGATTATGCCACAATTTGCAGTCGGTGATTTTGATTCAATAACTAAAGAAGAAAAGGATTATTTGACTGAAAAATTAGCAATTAATCCATATAATTCTGAAAAAGATGACACTGATTTAGCATTAGGTATCGAACAAGCTATAAGTTCAGGTTATAGTGAAATATGTGTTTACGGTGCAACCGGAGGGCGTTTAGACCATTTTATGGGTGCAATGCAAATATTAGAAAAGCCAGAATATACAAAAAAACAAATTAATATTAAAATCATTGATCAACAAAATGAAATTTCATATCTATCTGCTAAAGACTATAATATCGATAGAGATTTAAATTACCCATATATATCATTTATTCCTATTGCATATCCCACAGTTATTTCATTAATCAATTTTAAATATGAATTGAAACAAGCATCTTTACAGCTAGGTTCTACATTGACAATATCTAATGAATTAATAAAACCACAGGGCATTGTTTCTATACATTCAGGTAGCGTGTTAATGATTAAAAGTAAAGATTGATACATCGTAGTAAATTTAATTTCAAACAAAAAAAAGACCAATCCTCCACATAAGGATTGGTCTTTTTCGTGCATTATATTTATTAAACTCTAGTTACTTTACCAGATTTTAAAGCACGTGCAGAAACCCAAACTTTTTTAGGTTTTCCGTCTACAAGAATTCTAACTTTTTGAAGGTTAGCATTCCATCTTCTTTTAGAAGAATTTAAAGCGTGTGAACGATTGTTTCCAGTTGAAGCTTTGCGACCTGTTACGAAACATTGTTTGCCCATGAAAGTACCTCCTTTAATAAATATAAATACACATATCTACTACATACTTGAATAATGTACCACATAAAAAAAATAATGGCAATAAAATGAAAAAAATTTCTTTACATAGCTTCTACTTTTGTTACACTCATTTTATGATATAATTGTAAACTATGGATAATATTGTATTTTTTAATCTTAATAAAAAGTTTTAAAGTATCAAAAATAAAGTAAGAACCATAAACTAGGAGGCCCAATAAAATGACATTAGAAATTACAAATGATTATGGTAGCATAGACATTTCAAACGAAGTAATAGCTTCAGTTGTGGGTAGTAAAGCAGTAGAATGTTATGGCATTGTAGGAATGGCTTCTAGACAACAAGTAAGAGATGGAATTGCTGAAATATTAGGCTATGAAAATTATGCAAAAGGCATTGTTGTGAGAGAAGAAAATAGTGTGTTGGATGTTGATATGTACATTATTGTAAGTTATGGTACGAAGATATCAGAAGTTGCAAGCAATGTTCAATCAACTGTCAAATATACATTAGAACAAACATTAAAAGTTAAAGTAAATTCAATTAATATATTTGTACAAGGCGTACGAGTGGATAATGGCAAGAAAAACTAGGAGGACATAACGAGATGGTTAGTAAAATAAATGGTAAATTATTTGCCGAAATGATTATTCAAGGGGCACAAAATTTATCTAATCATTCAGATTTAGTAGATTCATTAAATGTATACCCGGTTCCAGATGGTGATACTGGGACAAATATGAACTTAACTATGACATCAGGTAGAGAAGCTGTAGAAGAGAATTTATCTCAACATATAGGTGAGTTAGGTAAAACCTTTTCAAAAGGTTTATTAATGGGTGCACGAGGTAATTCTGGTGTTATTTTATCACAACTTTTTAGAGGCTTTAGTAAAAATTTAGAAGAATTTAGTGAAATTAATGCACAACAATTAGCAGACAGTTTTAAAGCTGGTGTTGACACTGCATACAAAGCAATTATGAAACCAGTAGAAGGTACAATTTTAACTGTTGCTAGAGATGCTGCGGATGCAGGTATACAAAAGGCACAGGAAACAGAAGATTGCATTGAACTTGTGACATATATTATAGAACAAGCTCATATTTCTTTAGAAAATACGCCTAATTTATTACCTGTATTAAAAGAAGTTGGTGTAGTTGACAGTGGCGGTAAAGGATTAGTCATCGTTTATGAAGGTTTTCTAAAAGCGTTAAAAGGTGAAACTGTAACTGCAGAAACTCCAAAATTAGATACAGAAACTTTAGTAAATGAAGAACATGACTTCCACGGTGTGATTAATACTGAAGATATTGTTTATGGGTATTGTACCGAAATGATGGTTCGTTTTGGAGTTAATAAAAAAGTATTCGATGAAAATACTTTTAGAGAAGAGATGAGCCAATTTGGTGATTCTTTATTAGTTATTAATGATGATGAAATTGTAAAAGTTCATGTACATACTGAAAAACCCGGAGATGTTTTTAATTACGGTCAACAATATGGTGAATTAATTAAACTAAAAGTTGAGAATATGCGTGAACAACATCGTGAAGTTGTAAAAAAAGAACAAAAAGGTACAAATGCACAGCAATCTAATCAAGAAACTTCAACAGTAGACACTGCAGTCATCGCTATTTCTATGGGAGAAGGCATATCTGAATTGTTTAAATCCATGGGTGCGACACATTTAATAAGTGGTGGCCAGACAATGAATCCGTCTACAGAAGATATTGTGAAAGTGATTGAACAATCACAATGTAAACGTGCAATCATCTTGCCAAATAATAAAAATATTATGATGGCGAGTGAACAGGCTGCAACAATCGTAGATGCTGAAGCTGTTGTCATTCCTACGAAATCTATACCACAGGGAATAGCTGCATTATTTAACTTTGATGAATCCGACGAGCTAACTGACAATAAAGCACGTATGGTTGAATCATTAGAAGTGATAGCGTCTGGTTCTGTTACTTACGCGGTGAGAGATACTAAAGTTGATGGTGTAGAAATTAAAAAAGATGCATTTATGGGATTAATCGAAGATAAAATTATCACAAGTAATGAAGACGAATTTGAGACAGTTAAGCAACTATTGTCTCAAATGATTACTGACGAAAGTGAAATCATCACTATGATTATCGGTGAAGATGCCAATGGTGATATAACATCCAATGTTGAATCTTGGATTGAAGCAACATATCCAGACATTGAACTAGATCAACATCAAGGTGATCAGCCAGTATATCAATATCTGTTCTCCGTTGAATAATTTTAGTTTGTTGATAATGACAAAAATTTCTATCAATATACGTAATTAGGTATGTTTCATATCTAGTTACGTATATTTATTTTTGAAGTAAAATAAAACATTTGGTAGATTAAAAATTTTTAAAAAGTATATACAAGATTGTTATGTTTAATTTATTAACGTTTATTGTGAAAAATAATTATTTTCACTACTTTTATATGTATATTCAATTCACAATAGTGTGCAATTTGTAACAATTTTAAATTAAAAGCAGTACAACCAAAATTAGTTTATAATGTTAACTTAAATTGTTATAATAATAAAGGTGCAAATAAAATGTAAGCGCAACACTTTAGAATGATTAAAAATAAGGGTGGGATATCCATTATGAAATATAAAACAGTTTTCGATATAATTGGTCCAACAATGGTTGGTCCATCATCTTCACATACAGCAGGTGCAGTCAGAATTGGGTTAGTAGCTAAAGATTTATTTAATGAAATACCAAAACAAGTTGATATATATTTGTATGGCTCATTTATGGAAACATATAAGGGTCATGGTACTGATGTTGCACTTGTAGGTGGTTTATTAGGATATGATACAGACGATGATCGAATCCAAAAAAGTTTGGAAACTGCTGAAGAAATTGGGATGAAAGTAAATTTTATTGAAATGGCAGAAGAACGCTCTCATCCAAATACTGCAATTATTAATATGAGAGACGGAGAAAAAGAAATTTCTGTTGAAGGTGTATCTATCGGTGGTGGTAAAATAGAGGTTGTTGCAATCAATGGTTTTAGTATTGCAATTAGTGGCAATTATCCAGCACTTTTAGTATTCCATAAAGATACATTCGGTACGATTGGACGCGTAGCTAATATTTTAGGTGATTCCAGTATTAATGTTGGCAGCATGCAAGTTTCAAGAAAAGAAAAAGGTGACCAAGCATTAATGACTTGTGAATTAGATGATGCTATCAATGATGAAATAATAGAAAAAATAAAAAACGTCGATGGTGTAGTGACAGTCTCACTCATGGGCGACGCCTAATGGAGGGTTATCAATGTTTAAAAGTGTGAAAGAACTCATTGAAAAATGTGAGACAGAAAATAAAAAAATATATGAAGTGATGCTCGAGCAAGAAATGGAAGTTACGGGTCTATCAGAAGAAGAAGTATATGCACATATGGATAAGAATTTACAAACTATGGAAAATGCTTTAGATGAAGGCTTAGAAGGTGTTACTTCAACGACTGGTTTAACAGGTGGAGATGCTGTTTTAATCAAAGAATACTTAAAAACAGGTAAATCTTTATCTGGTGCAACATTATTAGACGCTGTGAGTAAAGCAGTAGCAACAAATGAAGTAAACGCTGCAATGGGGAAAATTTGTGCTACACCAACAGCTGGTTCAGCTGGGGTAGTTCCCGGCGTTCTATTTGGTTTGAAACCACGACTAGAACCTACGCGTAAAGATATGTTAAATTTCTTACTTACTTCAGGTGCATTTGGATTTGTTGTAGCAAATAATGCATCGATATCAGGTGCGGCAGGAGGTTGCCAGGCTGAAGTTGGCTCTGCTGCAGCTATGGCAGCAGGCGCAACAGTTGAACTTGCAGGTGGTACACCTCAACAATCTTCTGAAGCTTTTGCAATTTGTTTGAAAAATATGCTAGGTTTAGTATGTGACCCAGTAGCTGGTTTAGTAGAAGTACCTTGTGTAAAAAGAAATGCAGCTGGAGCATCTAATGCAATCGTATCAGCAGATATGGCATTAGCAGGTGTAACTTCTAGAATACCGACAGATGAAGTTATAGAAGCGATGTATAAAATAGGGCAAACGATGCCTTCAGCATTGCGTGAAACTGGTCGTGGAGGTTTAGCAGGTACACCGACAGGACAGCGTTTAAAACAAGAAATATTTGGTGATTAAAATGTCAAAAGTCAATTTAATAGAAAGTCCATTTCCTTTATCTCAAATCAAGGGTTTAGGTCCGAAAAGGTTAGCGGTATTAAATGAATTGAACATTTATACAGTAGAGGATTTAATTTTATATCTACCAACGCGTTATGAAGACAATACTGTAATTGACTTGAATGAAGCAGAAGATCAAGCGATGGTGACTGTTGTTGGGGAAGTATACTCAACACCCACTGTCGCTTTTTTTGGTAGGAATAAATCTAAACTTACAGTTCATCTAATGGTTAACAATATTGCTGTAAAATGCGTGTTTTTTAACCAACCTTATCTGAAAAACAAATTAGAATTACACCAAACGATTACGATTAAAGGTAAATGGAATAGAAACAAGCAAGAAATCAACGGAAATCGAATGTTTTTTAATCAATCAGCGATGGATGATGTACAATTTGAACCCATTTATCGAATTAAAGAGGGTATAAAGCAAAAACCACTACGTGATATGGTTAGGCAAGTATTAGGACATGTCACGATTCATGAATGGATATCAGATTCGTTAAGAGCAAAATATAAATTAGAAACGCTAGAAGATACAATCAAAACATTGCACCTTGCGCCTGATAAAACCTCATTACTCAAAGCTAGAAGAACATACGCATTTATTGAATTATTTATGTTTGAACTAAGAATGCAATGGCTAAATAGATTGGAAAAAATTTCAGATGAGGCAATCGAAATTGATTATGATATTCAATTAGTTAGAAATTTTATAGCAAGTTTGCCATTTGAATTAACCGACGCACAAAAACAAAGTGTCAATGAGATATTTAGAGATTTAAAAGCACCCATCCGTATGCATAGATTATTACAAGGTGATGTTGGCTCAGGGAAAACAGTAGTAGCTGCAATTTGTATGTATGCATTAAAAACGGCAGGTTATCAATCTGCTTTAATGGTACCTACGGAAATACTTGCCGAGCAGCACGCTGAAAGTCTTGCGGAGATATTTGGTGACAGAATGAATATTGCTTTACTAACAGGTTCAGTTAAAGGGAAAAAGCGCAGAATTTTGTTGGAACAACTTGAGCAAAATGAGATAGATTGCATTATTGGAACACATGCGCTTATTCAAGATGATGTTGTGTTTAATAATGTCGGTCTTGTAATTACAGACGAACAGCATCGTTTTGGTGTCAATCAACGACAATTGTTGAGAGAGAAGGGTGCTATGACAAATGTTTTGTTTATGACAGCGACACCTATTCCACGTACATTAGCGATTTCAGTTTTTGGAGAGATGGATGTATCCTCAATCAAACAGTTACCAAAAGGTAGGAAACCTATTATAACTTCTTGGTCTAAGCATGAAGCATATGAAAGTGTATTAAAACAAATGTCTGCTGAATTAAAAAAAGGTAGACAAGCATATGTGATTTGTCCATTGATAGAAAGTTCAGAGCATTTAGAAGATGTACAAAATGTTGTTGAATTATTCGAGTCTTTACAAGTTTATTATGGTACTGAAAAAGTTGGATTACTTCATGGTAAATTAACTTCTGAAGAAAAAGATCAAGTGATGCAACAATTTAGTAAGCACGAAATTGATATATTAGTGTCTACAACTGTTGTAGAAGTGGGCGTTAATGTACCAAATGCAACATTTATGATGATTTACGATGCAGATCGTTTTGGATTATCGACTTTGCACCAATTAAGAGGACGTGTTGGTAGAAGTGAACATCAAAGCTATTGTGTATTAATCGCTTCTCCTAAAACAGAAACAGGAATAGAACGTATGAATGTAATGACCCAAACGACAGATGGCTTTGAATTAAGTGAACGCGACTTAGAAATGAGAGGACCAGGTGATTTCTTTGGTGTAAAACAAAGTGGATTACCTGATTTCTTAGTAGCCAATGTAGTTGAAGATTACAAAATGTTAGAAGTAGCAAGAGATGAGGCAGCAGAATTAATACAATCTGGTGCATTTTTTGAAGATGAGTATCAAAGGCTAAGAACTTTTGTAGAAGATAATTTACTATATACAAGCTTCGATTAACCAAATAATATAAAAAAACAGCAATTTAGTACGGGTTTCGCTAAACTGCTGTTTTTTAATATTTACTAATCAACCCCTACATTAGTCCACGCTTGATCTATGGACTTTGATTCGGTACTATCATGACCATATAATTCATCTGAAGCTTGTTTTAAAGCAATTTTAGCATCAGAAAATTCAGCGTTGGATGTCAAATATTGCGTTAATGCTAGATAGTATATTTGTTCAGCCTTATCTTTACCAATAGATTGTATAGTAAGATATGCTGCTTTGTTTGGAATACCACTATTAATATGAACACCACCATTATCTTCAGAGCCAGTATAAAATTGGTCCATATGTGCTGGTTGATCATATTTTTCTGGATTTTTTAAGCTTCTTAACGCATCACCATCTTGTTTGGGTGTATATACATCTTCACCCATTAACCAGTTATCAGGATCTATAAAATATCCAAAAACATCTGAAAAAGATTCGTTGAGCGCACCAGATTGGTTTGCATATTCTAAATTAGCAGTTCTTTCTGTCACTGCATGCGTTAATTCATGAGCGACAATATCTTTAGCGCCTGATAAAGGATTAAATGTTTGACCATCACCATCACCATAAACCATATATTGTCCAGTCCATGCAGCATTATTATAGTTCTTATCAAAGTGTACGACAGAATTAATGTCAGCAGCATTACCGTCGTAACTATTTCTGCCGTGCGTATTTAAATAATAATCATAAACTGCTTTTGCGTAATAGTGTGCATCGACACCCGGACGTTGTTGTTTTTCATCAAAATATTTTGAATCGTGAGTGATAGGAGAAAACCGATCAATGGTTTCATCGGCACTTTTAGTATTAATATGCGTATCTGTAGTTGTATCATTTAAAGTATATTGTCCACCGTTACTAGAAACGTTAAGTGGTGATTTTTTATCCCCGTTAACTCCGATACCAGAACCTTCTTCCGAAGCATGTTCAATCACATTTTGTTTTTTTAATATTTCCCCAGTACTAGCATCCACTTGTATTTGCCAATGCGCAAGTTTTGGAGATACGTAATTTAATTCAATATTATGTATAAATCTTTCTTTTTCACTATTAATATCTAATTTGTTTTTAGACACTATTTTAAAGCCATCTATGTTTGCAACATCATTACTTTTTTTACCAATCGCTTTAAAGGCTAATTTTTCTGCTTGAGAAGATGAAATGTTTACTTTGTTTTTAACGTCGATATGTTGTCTGTGTATATGCCCATTAATGAGTGATACCTTACCATCTCGGTTGACATGGACTTTTATCGTACTATCATCTGCTAATACATTATTGATTTTTGGCTTTAATTCATAATGCGAAACGCCAGTTGAATCAGTATTGCTATTGATTACTTTATATTGTTTGAAAGCATTTTTATTAATTGATTCCGTTTTCGTTTTATTATTATTGTTAAGCATAGACGTAGCATTGTTTTGAAGGTAATTTTCTACATCTATTTTATTGGAAATTTCTGTTTCAGTTGAACTTTCTAAGCGTTCAGGAATGATACTATTTAGTTCTTTTGCGTTGGACTGAGTAGAGATAGCTGCAAAAAATGTTGCTGATAGTAATGTATTGGTCACTACTTTTTTCAATGTTTTCAACCCCTTTGAATTGGAATGTATGATCTATTTATTTCTTAAAAATTTCTTGATAGTTAAGAATTTTTAAAATTATACATATTATTTTTATATAATTTAACATACTATTATTTTGAATTATATATTAACTACAAAAAACTTTTTTATTTTAACAATAAAGATGCTCAGTTTTAACTGATATATTATAGAAAGTCTTATGTTTTTAGTTGAGCAATTGAAATAGAAAGTGTTATGATATGTGAGGAATGTTTAAGACTTGGTACTAAAATTGGGGAGTAGTAAACTATGAAATTAAAAAAACAAGAACGTCGTGAAGCAATTAAAAAAGAAATAGAAAAAAATCCCTTTATTACTGATCTTGATTTAAGTAGTCTTTTTTCAGTCAGTATCCAAACAATAAGATTGGACCGTACACACTTAAATATTCCTGAGTTGAGAAAAAGAATAAAATCCGTTGCTCGAAAAAATTACGAAAGTATTCGGTCTATTGACGGAAGTGAAATCATAGGTGATGTGATTAACGTAGAACCTGATCATCAAGCAACATCTCTGATTAATATTGATGAAGATTCAGTATTTACAAGAAATAAGATTGCCAGAGGTCATGTGTTGTTTGCACAGGCCAATTCATTATGTGTGGCACTTATACATAAACCAATCGTTTTAACTAAAGAAAGTAACGTTTCATTTTTAAAACAAGTTAAATTAAATGATACGGTACGTGCTGAAGCACAAGCTGTTGAAATAACTAATAAATATTTTAAGATAAAAGTAAGTTCGTATGTCAAAGATACTTTAGTATTTAGAGGTACCTTCAAAATGTATTATACAAGTGAGGATGAACAAAATGGTTAAAATAGCTATCGACATGATGGGTGGCGATGATGCGCCCGGCATCGTTTTAGAAGCTGTTGAAAAAGCGGTCAATGATTTTAAAGATTTAGAAATTATATTATTTGGTGATCAAAATAAATGTAATATTAACCACGGTCGAGTGGAAGTGCGTCACTGTACAGAAGCAATAACGATGGAAGATGAACCTGTAAGAGCAATTAAACGAAAAAAAAATAGTTCCATGGTGCGCATGGCTGAAGCAGTAAAATCTGGAGAAGCGGATGGTTGTGTATCAGCTGGGAATACAGGTGCTTTAATGTCAGCAGGATTATTTATAGTTGGTAGGATTAAAGGTGTTGAAAGACCAGCCTTAGTGCTTACTTTACCGACTGTCTCAGGTAAAGGTTTTGTATTTATGGATGTTGGTGCAAATGCAGATGCTAAAGCAGAACATTTATTGCAATATGCGCAATTAGGCAATATTTATGCACAAAAAATACGTAATATTGAACAACCTTCTGTAGCATTACTTAATATAGGAACTGAAGCAGCCAAAGGGAATACATTAACTAAAAAAGCATTTAATCTAATGGAAGAACAACAAGATTTTCATTTTGCTGGTAATGTTGAAGCTAAAGTATTAATGGATGATGCTGCAGATGTCGTTGTTACGGATGGGTATACTGGGAATATGATTTTAAAAAATCTAGAAGGTGTAGCAAAATCTATAGGAAAAATGTTGAAAACCACACTTTTAAGTAATTTTAAAAATAAGTTGGCAGCATTAGTCTTGCGTAAAGATTTAAATGAGATAACTACAAAAATGGACTATGCAGAATACGGTGGCTCAGTTTTACTGGGATTGAATGGTATCGTTGTTAAAGCGCATGGTAGTTCTAATGCCAAGGCATTTTATTCAGCAATTCGTCAAGCTAAGGTTGCCGGAGAATTAAATATAGTAGATACAATGAGAGAAACGGTGGGGTCAAAAAATGGGTAAAACAGCGATTATCTTTCCTGGACAAGGGTCACAAAAAGTAGGCATGGCTAGTGATTTGTTTAATGAAAATGATGCAGCAACATCAATTCTAAATGAAGCGCAAGCACAATTGGATTTTGATATTTTAGAAACAATGTTTGAAGATGCCGAAGATAAATTAGGCCAAACTGAAAATACACAACCAGCATTACTTACGCATAGCGCTGCACTATTAAAGGCGTTAAATCAGATCAATGCAGATTATACAATGGGGCATAGCTTAGGTGAATACGCAAGTTTAGTAGCGAGTGGTGTATTAAAGTTTGAAGATGCGGTAAAAATAGTACGTAAACGTGGACAATTAATGTCAGCAGCTTTTCCTGATGGTGTTGGTAGCATGGCGGCTGTACTAGGTTTAAATTACAGTGAAGTTGATGATATTTGTAAAAAACTTTCAACAGAAGACGAAATCATAGAACCTGCTAATATAAATGCACCTGGACAAATTGTGGTTTCAGGGCATAAAACGTTGATAGATCAACTTGTTGCTGAAGGAAAATCTATGGGTGCTAAACGTGTGATGCCTTTAGCCGTTTCTGGACCATTTCATTCATCAATGATGCAAGTCATTGAATCAGATTTTGCAAATTATATCGAGCAATTTGAGTGGAACGATGCGCATTATCCAGTTGTTCAAAATGTAAATGCTAAAGGTGAAACAGACGCTAAAATAATTAAAGCAAATATGATTAAGCAATTATATTCTCCGGTTCAATTTATAGATTCTACAAAATGGTTACTCGACCAAGGTGTAGATCATTTTATAGAAATTGGACCAGGTAAAGTGCTTTCAGGTCTAATTAAAAAAATAAATAGAGATGTTAAACTCACTTCAATTCAAACATTAGAAGACGTAAAAGGGTGGAATGAAAATGACTAAAAATGCATTAGTAACTGGGGCATCTAGAGGTATCGGTCGTAGTATAGCAATTCAATTAGCTGAAGAAGGTTATAACGTAGCAGTAAATTTTGCAGGTAATAAAGAAAAAGCAGAAGCTGTAGTAGCAGAAATCAAAGCTAAAGGTGTAGAAAGTTTTGCAATTCAAGCTAATGTTGCCAATGGTGATGAAGTAAAAGCAATGATTAAAGAAGTTGTAAGCCAATTTGGTACAGTCGATGTATTAGTTAACAATGCAGGTATAACTAGAGATAATTTATTGATGCGTATGAAAGAAAGTGAATGGGATGACGTTATCGACACTAATTTAAAAGGTGTATTTAACTGTATTCAAAAAGTAACACCACAAATGTTACGACAAAGAAGTGGTTCAATCATCAATTTATCTAGCGTAGTTGGTGCAGTCGGTAATCCTGGTCAAGCAAATTATGTGGCGACAAAAGCAGGCGTTATTGGTTTGACTAAATCTGCTGCGAAGGAATTAGCTTCAAGAAATATTACAGTTAACGCTGTTGCACCAGGATTTATTGTTTCTGACATGACAGATGCGTTAACAGATGATTTAAAAGATCAAATGCTTCAACAAATTCCATTATCAAGATTCGGTGAAGATACTGATATTGCAAATACAGTGGCGTTTTTAGCTTCAGACAAAGCAAAATATATTACTGGTCAAACAATACATGTTAATGGTGGCATGTTCATGGAATAGTGTTAACGTGTGAAAAACACCATTTTAACATTACTTGATGTGTCTTATATATGTATGTCATGCTTTAAGTATGTAATTCGTCGAAATACTACTTGTATTTCAATGGATAAAATGGGAAAATATAAAAGTCTATCATAGACTTTTAAAAGGAGGTGAATCGACGTGGAAAACTTCGACAAAGTAAAAGATATCATCGTTGACCGTTTAGGTGTTGACGCTGAAAAAGTAACTCAAGATGCATCTTTCAAAGATGATTTAGGCGCTGACTCACTTGATATTGCTGAATTAGTTATGGAATTAGAAGACGAATTTGGTACTGAAATTCCAGATGAAGAAGCTGAAAAAATCAACACAGTTGGTGACGCAGTTAACTTTATCAATAGTATGGAAAAATAATAAACCAATATCTGAGTCGTGGATTTTACGGCTCAGATTTTTTTCTATTAAAAATGGTTAATTTCAGCAATAATATTATTAGTATTCGTTAAAAAAGTTAAGTGTACGATATATGATAAAATGAACGTATTATTAGCAGTTTTCCCTTTTGTTTTATAATAAATTCACGTAAAATATAAAGGCATAAGTATATACAAAATTACATTAGATTGAGGTGGAAAAGTATTGACGAATCATAAAAAGAAAGAAATGGTTCATGCATTCCAAGAAAAGTTTTCCAAAAAAATGCAAGAATTAAATTTGAATTTTAATCAAGTAAATTTATATCAACAAGCATTTTCGCATTCGAGCTTCATTAATGACTTTAACATGGACAGATTAGATCATAATGAACGTTTAGAGTTTTTAGGAGATGCGGTATTAGAATTGACGGTTTCACGCTATTTGTTTGATAAATATCCAGAGTTACCTGAAGGTAATTTAACTAAAATGCGTGCGACAATTGTTTGTGAGCCTTCACTTGTAATATTCGCGAATAAAATTGCATTACACGACCTTATCTTATTAGGTAAAGGAGAAGAAAAAACAGGTGGCAGAACAAGGCCTTCACTCGTATCAGATGCATTTGAAGCTTTTGTAGGTGCATTATATTTAGACCAAGGACTAGCCGCTGTTTGGGAATTTGCTGAAAATGTGATTTTTCCATTTGTTGAAGGAGATAAACTTGATGGCGTCGTTGATTTTAAAACACAGTTTCAAGAATATGTGCATCAGCAAAACAAAGGTGACGTTACTTATCGTTTAATAAATGAAGAGGGGCCTGCACATCATCGTTTATTTACGTCGGAAGTCATCTTAGAAAACAAGCCAGTTGCGATTGGCAAAGGCAAAACGAAAAAAGAATCGGAACAGCAAGCAGCAGAAAGTGCATATAAACTTTTGAAAAATAAAGAAGTTTAATAACAGTGCAATTGTTTAGTGTGACTTAGCTCACACGTGATTTATCGCATATTGTACAAAATTGTAATTTATGTAGCATGAGTTAAGAACTGATGTAAAAGTATTTCTAAGAGATTAGTCTATAATGCATTTATTACATGTCTTTAATTGTGGATATTATTTGGTGGAAATGTAATAACTGCAAGTCGTTGTGCCAAATTTATTGATGCACTAATCATATAGAAGCGAGAGCATGAGCATAACTGTATTGCGTAGTTTTTATCTCGCATCTGAGAAACACTTTAAAGGAGAATAGCATGATATATTTGAAATCTATTGATGCCTTTGGATTTAAATCATTTGCTGAACATACAAATGTACAGTTTGATGAAGGTGTCACGGCAATAGTTGGACCTAATGGTAGTGGTAAGAGTAATATTACAGATGCAATAAAGTGGGTATTGGGCGAACAATCCGCGAAATCATTGCGTGGCGCTAAAATGGAAGATATTATTTTTTCTGGTGCAGAGCATAGAAAAGCTCAAAATTTTGCTGAAGTAAAATTAAAATTAGATAATAGTACAGGTAAATTAAATGTTGATACAGAAGAATTAGTAGTCACTCGCCGTTTATATAGAAGTGGGGAAAGTGAATATTATTTAAATAATGACCGGTCACGACTTAAAGATATTATAGAATTATTTTTAGATTCGGGATTAGGAAAAGAAGCATTCAGTATAATATCTCAAGGTCGCGTTGATGAAATTCTTAATGCAAAGCCAATTGATAGAAGACAAATATTGGAAGAATCTGCAGGTGTATTAAAATATAAAAAAAGAAAGGCAACTTCTGTGCAAAAATTAGATCAAACAGAAGACAACCTGACGCGTGTAGAAGATATTTTATTTGATTTAGAAGGTCGTGTCGAACCATTACGAGAAGAAGCTGCAATAGCAAAAGAATATAAACACTTATCTAATGAGATGGAAAAAAGTGATGTGCTAGTCACTGTTTATGATATTGAGCAATATAATCAAAATATTTATGAACTAGACGAAAATCTCAATCGTTTAAAAAGTCAACAAGCTTCAAAAGATGCAGAAAAGGTACAACACACACAATCATTAAATCAATATAAATCTGAACGTCAACAATTAGACGAAACAATCGAATCTTTAAATTTTAAACTGGTTAAAGCAACTGAAGAAGTTGAAAAATTTGCTGGACAGTTAAATGTGTTAGAGGAACGTAAGAAAAATCAATCACAAACTAATGCACGATTTGAAGAAGAACAAGAAAGTCTAGAGACACAAGTCACAAATATAAAGCAAGAGCAAGCAGAAGTGAAAGACCAAATAAAACATTTAAAATCCAAACAAACAGATTTAAATGAAGAGATACAACAATATGAGTCACAGCTTTATGTATCCGATGAACAGCATGATGAAAAGTTAGAGTCAATAAAAGATAAATACTATCAACTTATGTCAGAACAATCAGATGTCAATAATGATATTCGTTTTTTAGAGCATACGATTCAAGAAAATGAAACGAAACAATCACGATTAGATTCACGCTTGTTAGATGCTTATAAAGATTTGAAAAATATTCAAAATCAAATTACTGAAACTGAGAAACAAAGTACCATCGCGAAAAAAGAGTTGAAAAAAGCGGAAAGTGATTTAGCATCTTATGAGAAAAAACTAACACAACTTAAAAATCAACAAAATGAATACGAAGAGAAATTACACCAAGCATACAGATTTAATGAAAAATTAAAATCACGTATCGACAGTTTAGCGACACAGCAAGAAGAATATAGTTATTTTTTCAATGGTGTCAAACACATACTGAAAATGAAAGATAATAAACTTTCTGGCATCCGTGGCGCAGTCGCAGAAGTCATCCATGTGCCTTCGAATTTAACGAAAGCAATTGAAACGGCATTAGGTGCTTCACTGCAACATATCATTGTGGATTCTGAAAAAGATGGTCGTCAAGCAATACAATATTTAAAACAAAATGGTCTTGGAAGAGCTACATTTTTACCATTAAATGTCATTCAACCTCGTAATGTTGCAAGCGATATTTTGAATATAGCAGATAGCTCAACTGGCTTTGTAAACGTTGCTTCAAATGCGATACAAGTTGAAAATGATTATAAACATGTGATTCAAAATTTATTAGGTAATACAATAATTGTAGACAATTTGAAAAATGCTAACGAATTAGCTAGAAAAATTCGTTATAGAACACGTATCGTAACGTTAGAAGGAGATATTGTAAACCCAGGTGGTTCCATGACTGGTGGTGGTGCTCGTAAAACTAAAAGTATTTTATCTCAAAAAGATGAGCTTTCAACAATGCGTGCACAATTAGAAGATTATCAACAACAAACTGTTTCATTCGAAAAACAGTTCCAAGCTATTAAAGAAGAAGCAGATGCGTTAAGTAATACTTATTTTGATACGAGTCAAAACTATAATACGATAAAACAAAACGTACATGAATTTGACTTAGAATTGGATAGATTACGAAAGCAAGAAACACATTTAAAAAATGAGCATGAGGAATTTGAATTTGAGAAAAATGATGGTTACCAAAGCGAAACAAGTAAGCAAACCTTAAACGACAAAAAGGAACAATTAGCAACAATTCAAGCGCAATTGCAAAAATTAGAAGAAGATATTAATATCTATACAAAATTATCAAAAGAAGGTAAAGAGAGTACAACGTTAATACAACAAAAATTACATCAAAAACAATCTGATTTAGCAGTAATTAAAGAAAGACTAAATACTCAAAAGCAAACTGAATCAAGATTAAATCATCAACTTAAACAATTAAAAGAGCAAAAGCAAAAATTGAGTGAACAAATTGAATTATTTAATTCAGATGAAATAACTGGCGAAAAAGCTTTCGAAACGATTCAAAATAATATTGAACAAAGTAAAAATAATAAAGTAAAATTAACTGAAGATTTAGCTACTATTAAATCACAACGTCAAGCTTTGAATGATACAATTGAGACAACAGAACGTAAGTTGGAAGAAGCAAATCAAGATATTTTATCAATTGAAAACCGTTACCAAGATATTAAAGCAGAACAATCTCGTTTAGATGTACTCATTAACCATGCGATAGATCATTTAAGTGAGCAGTATCATCTTACCTTTGAACGAGCGAGTGAATTATATACATTAGAAGAAGATATTGAGAGTTTGCGTAAAAAAGTAAAATTAACGAAGATGTCTATTGAAGAATTAGGACCTGTAAACTTAAATGCGATTGAACAATTTGAAGAAATCAATGAACGTTATACTTTCTTGAATGAGCAACGTGCAGATTTAAGAGCAGCCAAAGCGACATTAGAACAATTAATTGAAGAAATGGATAAAGAAGTTAAGGAACGGTTTAAAGAGACTTTTCATTCCGTACAAGGTCATTTTTCTGAAGTATTTAAATCATTATTTGGTGGGGGACAAGCAGAGCTGCGCTTGACAGATGATGATTATTTATCAGCAGGGGTAGATATTATCGTCCAACCACCAGGTAAAAAACTACAAAATCTATCATTATTAAGTGGTGGAGAACGTGCTTTAAGTGCAATTGCTTTGTTATTCGCAATTTTAAAAGTGAGATCAGCGCCATTTGTGATTTTAGATGAAGTAGAAGCCGCTTTAGATGAAGCCAATGTTATACGTTATGCGCAATATTTAAAAGCATTATCAAGTCAAACTCAGTTTATTGTCATAACACATCGTAAAGGTACGATGGAATTTTCAGATCGTTTATACGGTGTAACGATGCAAGAATCAGGTGTATCAAAATTAGTAAGTGTCAATTTAAATACGATTGATGAAGTCATTAAGGAGGAACAAGTATGAGCTTTTTCAAACGACTAAAAGATAAATTCACAACGTCTACAGAAAATCAAAAACCAGACGAATTAGAGCAAGAACAACAATCTGAATTAGATGTAGAACAATCTCAAACATCTGAAGAACCACAAGAAAAAACAAAACAGCCAAAAAAATTAAAAGAAGCTGATTTTGATGATGACGGATTAATTTCAATTGAGGATTTTGAAGAAATTGAAGCACAGCAATTAGGTGCGAAATTTAGAGCAGGGTTAGAAAAATCTCGCGAAAATTTCCAAGAACAGTTAAATAACTTAATTGCACGTTATCGTAAAGTTGATGAAGATTTCTTTGAAGCATTGGAAGAAATGTTAATAACTGCAGATGTTGGCTTTAATACAGTGATGGAACTCGTAGAAGAATTACGTAACGAAGCTCAGCGACGTAATATTTCAGAAACTGAAGATTTACGTGAAGTTATCGTAGAAAAAATTGTAGATATCTATCATCAAGACGATGAACATTCAGAAGTAATGAACATTGAAAATGAAGGATTAAATGTCATTTTAATGGTAGGTGTGAATGGTGTTGGCAAAACGACAACAATCGGTAAATTAGCACATCGTTATCAAGCTGAAGGTAAGAAAGTGATGCTAGCAGCTGGTGATACTTTTAGAGCTGGCGCTATTGAACAACTCAAAGTATGGGGAGAACGTGTTGGTGTGGAAGTAATGAGCCAAAAAGAAGGTTCAGACCCAGCTGCAGTTATGTATGATGCTATCAATGCAGCTAAAAGTAAGGGCGTTGATATTTTAATTTGTGATACTGCAGGTCGCTTACAAAATAAATCTAATTTAATGAATGAATTAGAAAAAGTAAAACGTGTGATAGGCAGAGCAGTACCAGAAGCGCCCCATGAAGTACTTCTTTGTTTAGATGCTACTACCGGACAAAATGCATTGTCCCAAGCTAAATCATTTAAAGAGGTTACGAATGTGACTGGTATTGTATTAACTAAGCTGGATGGAACTGCAAAAGGCGGTATCGTTTTAGCGATACGTAATGAATTAAAAATACCAGTTAAATATGTTGGCTTAGGTGAAAAATTAGATGATTTACAACCATTTAATCCAGAAAGTTATGTATATGGACTATTTGCTGATATGATTGAACAAAATGTTGATGATACAGAGGCATCTGACGATGGTACAGATAGCACGGATGTGCAGAATGAAGGCAATAAAGATGAGTCAAAATGATTTAATTAAGACAATACGTATGAATTATTTGTTTGATTTTTATCAATCATTATTAACGGAAAAGCAACGAAACTATCTAGAACTATTTTACCTACAAGATTATTCTTTAAGTGAGATTGCAGATACGTTTGATGTGAGCCGCCAAGCAGTGTATGATAACATAAGAAGAACTGGTGATTTAGTAGAAGATTATGAAGAGAAACTAGGTCTTTATCAAAATTTTGAAAAACGACAAAATATATATGAAGCAATAAAAAAGCATATTGAGGAGCCAGAAAAAATTAAACAGTATCTTCAAGCACTTGAAGATTTAGAATAATTAAGAGTATAAAGGAGGGTATTGATATGGCATTTGAAGGGTTATCCGATCGTCTCCAAGGGACGATGCAAAAAATCCGTGGCAAAGGGAAAGTAACTGAAGCAGATATTAAATTAATGATGCGAGAGGTCCGACTAGCATTACTTGAAGCAGACGTTAACTTTAAAGTCGTAAAGGATTTTGTCAAAACCGTATCAGAACGAGCTTTAGGTTCAGATGTAATGAAGTCTTTAACACCTGGACAACAAGTCATTAAGATAGTACAAGAAGAACTTACACAACTCATGGGTGGCGAAAATGCAACCATCCAGATGGCCAACAAACCGCCAACAGTTGTGATGATGGTTGGTTTACAAGGTGCAGGTAAAACTACGACTGCAGGTAAGTTAGCATTGCTTATGCGTAAAAAATACAACAAAAAACCATTATTAGTTGCGGCCGATATTTATAGACCAGCAGCAATTGATCAATTACAAACTGTAGGTAAGCAAATTGATATTCCTGTATACAGTGAAGGGGACCAAGTTAAGCCACAACAAATTGTAGAAAATGCAATTAAACATGCAAAAGAGGAACATTTAGATTTTGTCATTATTGATACTGCAGGTCGTTTGCATGTTGATGAAGCATTAATGGAAGAATTAAGTGATGTAAAAGAAATCACTAAACCAGATGAGATTATGCTTGTTGTTGATGCCATGACTGGTCAAGATGCAGTAAATGTAGCCCAATCGTTTGATGAGCAATTAGAAGTTTCAGGTGTTACCTTGACAAAACTAGATGGTGATACACGTGGTGGTGCTGCTTTATCAATTAGAGCAGTGACACAAAAGCCAATTAAATTTGTTGGTATGAGTGAAAAGTTAGATGGCTTAGAACCATTTCATCCAGAACGTATGGCTTCTCGAATATTAGGTATGGGTGATGTGTTAAGTTTAATAGAAAAAGCGCAACAAGATGTAGATGAAGATAAAGCTAAAGATTTAGAAAAGAAAATGCGTACGTCATCATTTACTTTGGAAGATTTCTTAGAACAATTAGATCAAGTCAAGAACCTTGGTCCATTAGATGACATTATGAAAATGATCCCTGGAATGAACAAAATGAAAGGGATGAATAATCTTAATATGGATGATAAACAAATCGACCATATTAAAGCTATTATTCAATCTATGACACCTAATGAACGTAATAACCCTGAAACATTAAATGTATCACGTAAAAAACGTATTGCTAAGGGTTCAGGACGTACTGTTCAAGAAGTTAACAGATTGATGAAACAATTTAATGAAATGAAGAAAATGATGAAGCAATTTTCTGGTGGCGGCAAAGGCAAAAAAGGTAAACGTAAACAAATGGAGAATATGTTAAATGGTATGAACTTACCATTTTAACAATTGTCTATAAAATAATTTTTTAAAGAAATAAACGGGCACAAGTCTCATTCACAAAATAAAGGACTAATCCATATGAAAATGGATTAGTCCTTTTTATATGGATAATTTGCGATTTTGAACGTGCATGCTTGCCTGGGGATATGGCTCGAGCCCGTAGTCTCTCGCTCATATCATTTCCCTGGGCGTCAGCACGATGCAAAATTGTTTAAAATATTTCTCAAGATACAAAAGAAAAGGTTCATTTAAAACAACTCATTAACCCTAATAAATTGATGAAGTTTTTATTTTATAAAGTTACTAACATGAATTAGCTTGAAATAATAAGTAATAAAGAATTAGTCCTTTTTATATGGATAATTTGTGATTTTGAACGTGCATGCTTGCCTGAGGATATGGCTCGAGCCCGTAGTCTCTCGCTCATATCATTTCCCTGGGCGTCAGCACGATGCAAAATCGTAGAAAATATAAAATTATGAATTTTCATTTGTGAATGGCATGTTATTTAATTTAACTTAGGTATATTAATATTTTCCCTAAATGTCGTACCTTCATATTCTGTTCTAAAAAGATTTCTTTTTTGTAATTCTGGAATGATGTAATCTACAAAATCTTCCAAGCTATTAGGAAAAGTTGGCGGCATTAAATTAAATCCGTCAGCTACACCCTCATTAAACCAATGTTCCATTTCATCAACAATTTGTTCTGGTGTTCCGATGAGCGTTAAATGCCCACCACTTGCACTAAGATATCCTAACAATTGTCGTAAAGTTGGATTTTTGTCTTTTATAATTTCCAACACAGTTTGATAACGACCTTTGGGGCCTTTAAAAGATTCTAATGGTGGTAAAGGTGGCACCGGTTCATCCAAATCCCAATTATGACAATCTTGATGGATGAAAAATTCTAATTGATTTAATGCTGTTTCAATTGCTAAGTTTGCATCTAGTTTTTGCTTTTTAGCATAAGCTTCTTCGTGTGTTGGGGCGACATATGTGACTAATCCTGGAAAGACTTTTAAACTGTTTTCTGATTTACCTGCTAATTTTAGTTGATGATTTAATCTTTTTTTAAATACAGTGGCTTGCTGTATGTTCCAAGCTACTGCATAAACAGCATCTGCGTATTTAGTAGCTAATGCAATGCCAGGATCTGATGCACCAGCTTGCATAGCAACAGGTTTGCCTTGTAGGCTGCTTGGTGTTGTTAAAGGTCCCTGTACTTTGAAATGCTCTCCTACATGATTGATCGCATGGATATGATTCGCATTGATTAGAATATCATGTGCCTTGTCATGTATAAAATCATCTGAGCTCCAAGATGTTAATAATTGATTCATGACACATGCAAATTCATCTGCTTTTTTATAACGTTCATGATGTGCAGGTAAACTAGACATGCTATGATTTGCAGCTTCTAAATCCGTCATAGACGTTACTAAATTCCAGCCTGCACGTCCTTGACTCATATGATCAAGGCTCAATAATTGCCTTGCAGCAGTAAAAGGATTCGAAAATGTACTTGAGATAGTTGCAACAAGACCTATATTTTGTGTTACTTGTGCTATTGCTGCTAAATTCATTAATGGGTCAAACCAAAAAGCAGGCATGTCATTATCCGTTTTAGCAGGAAAAGATTGATTATCTGCAAAAAATATAGCGTCCAACAATCCCCGTTCTGCTAGTCTAGCTAACGATTTGTAATAAGCGGTATCTCCAATTTGGTCAATACTAGAATCATGCATACGCCATGCAGCTTGGTGATGGCCACAACCATAAAGTAATACACCTATATTGAGATGTTGGGTATGTGTCATAATTGATGTCCTCCATATTTTAATTCATGGTTAAACCGCCATCTACGGTAATATTTTGACCAGTGATACCATTAGCCTGATCGGAAACTAAAAATGTCACCATGTTAGCTACATCTTGTGGTGTTGTAACTTTATGTAATGGCGTAGTTTGTTCGATTAAATCAAACACTTCATCCGTAGTGACAGCACTAGCGTCTGTAGTTTTTAATAAACCACCAGAAACGACATTAGCTTTGATGCCATATTGTCCTAGTTCAGCAGCGATATTTCTAGTGAAACCGATTAAACTTGACTTAGCGGTAGTATATTCGTGGTAGGGTACGACAGGATTTTGGTATAAATTCGTTCCGATAGATATAATGGTACCTGATTTGTGCTTAATAAATTGATCAATAACGCTTTGCGTTACATTGAAAGCACCTTTGAGCGTACCGTCAATTTGTTGTTGATAATCTGACCAGCTTAAGTCTTTAAATGATTTTTGACTAGAAGGATCAAATTTAAATCCTATAAGCGCATTATTCACAACAGCATCTATTTTTCCAAAATAATTAGTAGCTTCCGTGATTAATTGATCAACTTGTGTTCTGTCTGTGACATCAGCACGTATTGCAATTGCATGCTCGTGACCAATTTCGTCCACAACTTTTTCTGCTAATGCTTTATTTTGAAAATAATTGATAATTACATTATGTCCTTGTTTACCTAAAGTTTTTGCTATTGATGCACCTAATCCTCTACTGCTACCAGTTATAAGTATTGTTTTAGTCATCATTTCACTCCTAGAATTATTTATTAAATAAAAAAATACACAACCTCCGTGAGAGAAGTTGTGTACTAAAAATCTACAATCTATAGTTAAGATATTAAAATAGCTTTGTCATTTTTGTAACACTTCCCTCCGCTAGTATGGACTAGATCAGGTTCAAAGGGTTTGAGTAAACTCATCTCAGTTAAAAAACACCCCTAGTGCATTTCATATTAAATTTATTCTCAATTTATAGTGTTTAATGATTAATGTCAAGTTTACTTCGAAATCGGAAGCTATATTGATACAATTAATTGTTTAAAAGTAAAAATATAAAATGGTAAAGAAGAAACTCTTTACAAACTTCTAAATAACTGTTAATATTATTTCTTGTAGAAAATAAAAATTAGAACAATCAAAGGAGAGAATATAAATGGCAGTTAAATTACGTTTAACACGTTTAGGCTCAAAAAGAAATCCATTCTATCGTATCGTAGCAGCAGATGCTCGTGCGCCACGTGATGGTCGTAACATCGAACAAATCGGAACTTATAATCCAAATAATGTAAATGCTCCAGAAGTTAAAATTGACGAAGAGTTAGCATTAAAATGGTTAAAAAATGGTGCTAAACCAACAGATACTGTACACAATATCTTATCAAGAGAAGGTATCTTGAAAAAATTTGACGATCAAAAATAATTGTCATCATTTACACATATTAAATTTATAAAAGGAGAGGCGTAGAAATCTCAGTGATTTAAAATGATTTCGTCGTCTCATCTTCGCATGAATGACTAAGGTAAAATGTTTACCATAGCGCATGCCAATATAATGATAAGAGGCTGAGACAATACATTTGTCCCAGCCTTTTAAATTATCACAAACATTTTAATACACATTAACTAATTGATAAGATTGTTTAAAGGAATAAATAAAATAATCAATACAATAATCAATACAACATTTTACCACGTAACGATAGAGAAGGCTTATTATAATTATAACAATTCATGTTATAATTATTTTAGCCAAAAAATGAAAAAACGAATTTCAATGATATATACACATTATCGGAGGAGCTTAAATGAAAGTAGAAATAGGTAAAATTATCAATACACATGGTATAAAAGGCGAAATCAAAGTCCAATCTCACTCAGATTTTACAGATATCCGCTTTCAACCAGGTGAAATTGTGATGATAGAACGTCAAAATGAACCAACAATAGAATTGAAAGTTGCGACATATCGTATGCATAAAGGGTTGCACATGTTGACTTTTGAAGGCATCAATAATATTAATGATATTGAGCATTTAAAAGGGGAGATACTTTTACAAGAACGCGACCATGAAGAAATTGAATTAGGTGAACATGAATATTATTACTCAGATATTATTGGTTGTACCGTATTCGATGAAAAAGAAACGCCTATTGGACGCGTGATAGAAATTTTTGAAACGGGTGCGAATGATGTATGGGTTGTCAAAGGTGATAAAGAATATCTTATACCATATATAGAAGATGTTGTTAAACATATAGATGTTGAAGGTAGACGTATTGATATTACGCCTATGGAAGGACTGTTGGAGTAATGAAGATAGATTATTTAACTTTGTTCCCTCAAATGTTTGATGGCGTATTAAATCAATCGATTTTAAAAAGAGCACAAGATAAGGAAATGCTACAAGTCAATACTATCGATTTTAGAAGTTTCGCTGAAAATAAGCATAATCAAGTAGATGATTATCCATTTGGCGGTGGACAAGGTATGGTGCTTAAACCAGAACCTATATTTAATGCAATGAAGTGCATTGAAAAAACAGAAAATACACGAGTGATTTTAATGTGTCCACAAGGTCGGCCATTTAATCAGGAAATTGCCCAGGAACTTAGTCATTCAGAACATTTGGTTTTTATTTGTGGACATTATGAAGGATATGATGAACGAATTCGACAGCATCTAGTTACTGATGAAATTTCTATGGGAGATTATGTTTTAACAGGTGGAGAATTGCCTGCTATGGTAATGACTGATGCAATTGTAAGGTTAATACCAGGTGTTTTAGGTAATCAACAATCACATGAGGATGATTCCTTTCAGGATGGTTTATTAGAATTTCCACAATATACAAGACCACGTTCATACCAAGATATGAACGTGCCAGATGTATTATTATCAGGTAATCATGCGCATATTGATCAATGGCGTCATGAGCAAAAACTGATACGTACGTGGGAAAAGCGTCCAGATTTATTAGAAAATTATCCACTTACGGATAAAGATAAAGATATTTTAGAAAGATATAAAAAGCAATTGAAAAATGAATGACAGTGTGCTAACATAATTTAAGTGTGCGACACACGAAAATCACTATGATCCGCTGCTATATATTTGTCAAGGCAAGAACATAGGTTGAAGGAGAGAAAAAATAATGAGTAATCACAAATTAATCGAAGCAGTAACACAATCACAATTACGCACAGATTTACCTTCATTCCGTCCAGGTGACACTTTAAGAGTTCACGTACGTATTATTGAAGGTACTCGCGAACGTATCCAAGTATTCGAAGGTGTTGTAATCAAACGTCGTGGTGGAGGTATTTCAGAAACTTTCACAGTACGTAAGATTTCTTCAGGTGTAGGTGTGGAACGTACATTCCCATTACACACTCCAAAAATCGAAAAAATCGAAGTTAAACGTCGCGGTAAAGTACGTCGTGCTAAATTATATTACTTACGTGAATTACGTGGTAAAGCTGCTAGAATCAAAGAAATTCGTTAATCAGCATAAAAGTCATAAAAAAGAAGCAGTTCCTAATAGGAACTGCTTCTTTTTTTGTTTCGTAATCAATTCGACGAAGGTAATAATGATATTATTTTTTAGCGTAAATCCATTTTGTATATATGAAACTTAAAACGACGCCAATAACACTAATTATGATCAATAACCATGTATAGGGTGGTGTATATTTAAGCGTAATTGTCTTTTGTCCTTGTTCTACAGGGATGATTGTCATGATGCCATTTCCTTGTTTAACTGGTAACGTTTTGCCTTTGTCTGTATAAGCTTTCATTCCATCTCTATAAGGCATTGGCAACACGAGATAACCTTCATCATTTTTATTTTTTTCAATTGTATAATTACGCGCATTTTGTGAAACTTTCACTGAATGTAGTTGTTTATGTGCTTTATTTAATACGCCGTAGTTTTCTCCGTATATTCCTTTAATATTAAAACGATAAGTACCTTTAGATAATTTTATATTCAAATCTTGAGCAGATTTTATGCGCATTGTTACAGGAGTGACGAAACGTCTGTACTTATAAGATAAGTTATTACGATGTTGGTTATATTCATTTACGCCAACATTGTGTACTTTATCTGGTCCCAACAATTCAACATCCATCTCTACATAGAGGTCTTCATATTGATTGGCAATAGATGTTGGTAACTTATACTGGATACCACCGCCGTCCTTAGAAACGGATAATTTATTTTTTTGTGTACGTTTTGCATTAACTAAATGAGTTGAAGTTTCTGCAAGTAAGTTTTTATTCGGTGTGAACTGTTGATTGGTAGGGTATGCGTCTGTCTGGTCAAAAACGACCCCTTGTAACATTGCTTGTTCTTTATCCAAAGGTGATTTAAGATCTTTTTTATTAAATACTTTATTTGTAATATGCGCACTTGGATAGTTGATTTTATTTGTTGAGTGTACAAAGGATTCATCATCAGAATGTTTGATTGTACTATGCTTAGAAAAACCATAAGGCATATTTTTGTCTTCTGGACGTCGTATACGATCATTGACATCCCAAAGTGCCATCAAATTAGCTCTATTTGAAAGTAAACGGTAAGTGCTGTTTTTATCCGTATGCATATTGATTTGTAATGCTTTATCATAATATTTTAAAATATCACCATCAAAAATACTTGAATATAATGCAATGCCGTTGAAATGATATATCATTGGTGAATTCAAACCGTATTGTGACATGTAATCGATTCTACTGAATGGATTATCTTGACTCTGTTTAATCTTATCAATTTTTTTGGCTAATGCAGGACTTTTATATTTTGAATCATGCATTGACGAAACTGTCGATTCGTATTTTTGAACATTATTTACATGGTCGTTTTCTAAAATAATTGCTTGTTGAATAATGAATAATATTACAAGTACAACAGATGGCCATTTTAATTTGAATAGTGATTTTTTATAAAGCAATATACCGATAAAAATCATAATTACAAGGCAGACGCCCATCCATGACATTTTTTGTTCTTTTACTATAATTTGCATAATACCCATAATCATTAATACGGGTAAGCAAGCGAATATATACGACTTCAATGATAATTCAGATAAATGTTGAATAAATAATGCAATTAATCCAGCAGTAGTAAGCGCAAATATATAAACCCAGCGGCGCTCAGGTGTTGAGAACCCATTGAACATACTATCGAAAAGGGGAGTTAGAGATCCTATTAGCATCACCCAAGTTGCGATAGCGAAAAGTCTATAATAATAATGTCGATATAATTTAAAAGATAGTAAGGCAATGAGTGCAATGATAGTAACAGTGATATAAAATCCATTTGTGAAAAAATGTTTTTGTCGTGCGAAATCTGTAATGATACCAAAATTAAAATAAGGATTACTTACTCTATCATTATTTAAAAAAGAAGAAACTCCAGTATAAAAACCCCATATAGCAATTAAGGTACTTAATATAACAGCTATAGGTATCATCCAAAGTTGTTGTTTCCTTGTGACGCTATCTTTTGCATGTGGGAAGATACATCTGTAGATAAAGTAACTCAAAATGACAATAGCTTCGTAATAACTAAAATAAAAATTAGAAAATAATGTTAAAGCAATAGCAAAAATAAATAATCCAATTTTTCTTTCTTTATAAAACCGTTCAATACCAAGCAAAGATAGTGGGAGAAAAATTAATAAATCTCCATAATATGACCAAGTAAAATTAAAATAAATGACGGTTGTTGAAGCTGCATATAACATTGAAGCCAAAAATACTATGTAGTTTTTGAGCTTGATATAATTAAAGAAATAGAACGCAAGGATAAATGTAGCAATACCTTTGACAAAAGCTACAATCAATTGGTTACTTGCCCAATATGTGATATTGCTAGGGTTGCTATTAAATATTACTTCAGATAACCACACGAATAAAAAATTAATTATTACAAAAGGTGAGGTTGCATAGTAATAGGATAAATCTTTAACATAATCTCCACCTAAACCAAAAGAATGATCATAAAAACTTTTGAATTGGCTAAAGTGTTCGTAAAGATACATTTGGAAAGGCATCATTTGCCTAAACCCATCACCATGACCACTGAATACGACACCGTCAGTTAAATAGCGATAAATATATGGTGTGAACGTTAATAAAGCTACGCCAACACCCATTAAAAGGATCTTAAAAAATCTTGTTAGTTTGTGAGACCAAATTCTATGAAACACGGTCATACCTCATCTCAGATAAACTCCTTTATTTAAATTTAGATTTTTGTTTTAGACACCAAAAAGCACTTATTAAGATACTTATACCTGAAATTATAATCATCGTAAACCAATATTTCGGTCGATATTTAATGACAATTTCATGATCTTGTTCTGAGACTGGCACACCAGTCATCATATAATTTACTTTTTTAGGTTTTACTTTTTTATGATCTATGTAGGCCATCATACCGTCACGATAAGGAATGTTAATCGTTGCGATACCCTTAGAGTGTGGCGCTAACTTCACTTTAACTCCATTGCTAATATCATTATAATAATGATTTTGTTTTGTGTTATAGGCTTTTTTAAGTTTATTATAGTTTTCTCCATGAAGACTTTGAATTTCAAAATAATAATTACCTCTAGGATTAATAGCTATGTTAATATTACCATCTTTATCTGGTTGCGTCCTATATAATTGGTTTTCAACGCCAGTTTTATAGGTTGAATTGTTATATAAACGGTGGTTAGCATAATTATTTATATTAATTGTGTAGTTACTATCTGGTTTGCCACGTTGAACTTTTAAACTTAAATAAAAGTCTGAATAACGTTTTCTTATGTGATTTGGAACATGAATTTTAATCTGACCTTGGTTTTTGGGCAGATAGATTTGATTATGATTTTTCATTTTTACATTTTTATAAACTATTTTAGTTGAATTGATAAGGTTTTGTGCATTGTCCGTATAAGTCTCACCTTTATTTTTTAAAACCACACCATCTAACATCGCATGTTCTCGATCGATAGGTGTTTTTAAAGCGTCGGCATTATAGATTTGATCACTCACTTTTACGGAAGGTAAGTTTAAAGTATTCTCATAAATGTGATATTGTCCTTCACTTTTTACTTTTTTAAAATAACTAGGAACATTGTTTTCGTAATCTTTTAACATTAGATATTTCATTGAAAATAAACTGCTAATATTTTGTCGCCCATTAGTACTTTGGTATCTACTCACTGATTCAGACTGCAGGTTAATTTTTAAATCATCGTAGTAATAGTCTAAAATATTATGGTGAAAGATACTTGAGTATATACTTGAACCTTTAAAAAATTGATACATAGGTGTGTTATCTTGTTCATTAACACGCCAATCGATACGTTCGTCTTCGGTCTTAGAATGTTTCATTTCAGAGACTAACTGTCTTTGTAACGGTGTGTTAAAAAGACTTGCATTGACATAATAACGATTTGCTCGTTCAACATGATCTTCAAAATAAATTTGATTGCGTATAAAAACAGCTACAACGAGTGTTGCTAATATCAATATGGCAGTATAGTAAAAATAAGCTAAACGTTTACGATAAGTTGGAACATGAATACACAATACTAATAAGCCAATTAAACTAACAATAGGTGTAAACCAAAGCCAAGAAACGAAATCATCATAAACCCAAGCGCTTATAAAGATAAAACTTAAACTTATGATTGATGAAAAAAGATAGTTTTTAACCGTTAAAGTGCTAAAGTATTTTGCATATAGTCCAATGAGCAATGCAGCGTTAAAAGCTATTAAGTAATGCCATCTTTTTTGTGGAGCAGAAAAGCCGTTAAAGAGCTGATCGACAAATGGTAAATAATTAGCACCTATCGTAAGGATCATAAAGAAAGCGAATAACTTAAAATAAAAATGTTTGTACAGTTTAAATGATAACAGTGCTTGTATCACTATAAATAAAATCACTATTAAGTAATTGTCATAAAATAAATTCGTATTTTGGTTGAAGGGTTCAAAAGCATCTACGTCTCCATTAAAAGGTATACGTCTATTATTGGTATAAGCACGTAAGCCATGATAAAAAAAGAAAAGACTACAACCAAGTGCTAAAATTGCAGCAATGAGGATTGTGTATATTGCTTTAAGTCTAGGAACGATATCATGTTTATGCCTATATATTAACCTAACCGTGAAATAGATTAGGCCTACGATTAATTGATAATATGCAAAATAAAAGTTATTAATTAATGAAACTGTGACTACTATAATAAACATAGCTTTTTTTTCTTTTTGCAAAAATAATTCAATAGACCATAAGAGTAGCGGTAATAATATAAAAATATCACTGAAAAAAGGCCAATATACAGTAAACCTAAAATAGAGTGGTGATATTACAAAAAGATATGACGATAGTAGTGCAATGCTTCTGTTATGTGTAATGTAACGTACAAAACCAAAAGTTGCTAACATCGCTAATGTTGATTTAAATACTGATATGACAATAGCATTTGTCATCCAAAACATGATGTCTTGCGTATTTAAATTGACAACTAATTTTATTATAAAGATAAACAGCACATTCATCATAAATAAAATATTAGTTGAAAAATAATAACTTAAGTCAGTAAAAAAATCTCCGCCTAATCCAAAATCAGTGGCGTAAAACCATTGTCCATGACTCCATTTATCATACAAGTACATTTGCATTGGAATCATTTGTTCCATGCCATCGTTGGGCCCTGTAAATAAAACACCATCATTTATAAATCTATAGATGACATATCCATGACCAATGATTGCTAATATAAAGCATAATAATATGTAAAAAAGCATCCTTTTCATGAGTAGTCTCCTGTAATTGAATTATTTTAATTCTATTGTAACGATTTTTTAGATTTATTGATAAAAATTACTATTATTTTATTTCAAAAAAATTAATCTCAAGATTATATTTATTTTGGTGTTTAGTATTGAAGGACACAAATTTGCTTAGTTTAAGGTCTGTTATAGACAATTGGGCACTTATTATAGGAAAATAGTGTAAATTAGTTTTTTAAATAAAGTAAATACAAGTTTTTATTTATCTCTATTCACCGCTCGTGTTATGATTTTAAGGTCAATGAATGGTATGAATAAAATATAAAATTTTGAAAAACAAACGAATAAACGTAAAAAGAAAGGTGAAGTAAATGGTAATCCAATGGTATCCAGGACATATGGCAAAAGCAAAACGCGAAGTTGCTGAACAATTAAAGAAAGTAGATGTTGTTTTTGAACTTGTTGACGCCCGTATTCCTTATAGTTCAAGAAATCCAATGATTGATGACGTGATACAACAAAAACCGAGAGTAGTTATTTTGAATAAAAAAGACATGGCGAATTTAAAAGAATTAGAAAAATGGGAGTCTTATTTTAAAGAAAAAGGCTATTATCCAGTGGCAATCGATGCTAAACATGGAAAAGGACTAAAATTAGTAGAGCAAACAGCTATTAAAGCAACACAAGAAAAATTTGACCGTGAAAAGAAAAAAGGTCTAAAACCACGTGCGATACGTGCGATGATCGTCGGCATTCCTAATGTTGGAAAATCTACACTCATTAATAAGTTAGCACACAAATCCATTGCTAAAACTGGAAATACACCTGGTGTCACAAAGCAACAACAATGGATCAAAGTTGGAAATTCACTTCAATTATTAGATACGCCAGGTATACTTTGGCCTAAATTTGAAGATCAACTTGTAGGGAAAAAATTAAGTATTACCGGAGCGATTAAAGATAGTATTGTACATTTGGATGAAGTTGCGATTTATGGTCTTGAATTTTTAAAAACCTATGATTATGAAGGATTGAAAAATCACTATAAGGTCGATGTGCCAATAGAAGCTGAAAATTTAGAATGGTTTGATGCTATAGGACGTCGTAGAGGATTGTTGCGTAGCGGTAATGAGGTTGACTATGAAGCGGTCATTGAATTAATCATCCATGAAATTAGAAATGCAAAAATCGGAACATATACGTTTGATGTTATTAAAGAAATGGATGTGTAACATAAATTTATGAAGCAAACGATAAAAGAAATTAAAGACCAATTAGCAACGTTACACAACACAAGCGACATTCAACTTCAACCATTTTATAAGGATGAACGTATTGGGGTTCAAAAAGCAATAGCAACAAGAATAAAACAACTAGATAAAGAACAACAATTATTAAATCAATATCAAGCCATGACATTTTATGAAAATCAAATATTAGCAAATGATGAAAGTGCGATAATTTGTGGTATTGATGAAGTAGGGAGAGGTCCACTTGCAGGACCAGTTGTCGCTTGTGCGGTGATATTAAATCATGATCATCACTTTACAGGTCTTAATGATTCGAAACAACTTACTGCCAAAAAAAGAAAAGTATTAGAACGTCAATTATTAGAGGAATTACATGCTTATGCATTCGGCTATGCTACTGTAGAGGAAATTGATGAAATCAATATTTATGAAGCGACAAAATTAGCTATGAAACGTGCTATTAATGGGCTGTCAGTTCAGCCAACACATTTACTCATTGATGCGATGACTTTAGAAACAAATATCGATCAAACATCTCTTGTGAAAGGTGATGCTAAAAGTGTATCGATTGCTGCAGCAAGTGTCTTAGCCAAAGAAAATAGAGACAGGTATATGACTCAGCTTGCCCAAAAATTTCCAGAATATGGGTTTGAAAAAAACGTTGGCTATGGTACTCAGCAACACTTAGATGCAATTAAAAATCACGGCATTTTAAATGTCCACAGAAAAACATTTCAACCAATTAAATCACTTTATAAATAATCTAAAAATTAAAAGAATTGAAATAAGTAGTTTAAATCAGTTTACAATAGCGCTTTCATTTCCTATAATTAAATATGAACTTAACCTAAGAAACAGGAGGATGGAGAATGAATATCCACGAGTATCAAGGTAAAGCAATATTTCGTTCAATGGGCGTTGCTGTCCCAGAAGGACGTGTAGCATTTACTGTTGAAGAAGCAGTTGAAAAGGCAAAAGAATTAGATTCAAATGTATATGTTGTAAAAGCGCAAATTCACGCCGGGGGTAGAGGTAATGCAGGCGGTGTTAAAATTGCAAAATCACTATCTGAAGTGGAAACATATGCAAAAGAATTGTTAGGAAAAACATTAGTAACACATCAAACTGGACCAGAAGGTAAAGAGATTAAGCGCCTTTACATAGAAGAAGGCTGCGATATTCAAAAAGAATATTATGTTGGATTTGTAATTGATCGTGCAACTGATAGAGTAACTTTGATGGCATCAGAAGAAGGCGGTACTGAAATTGAAAAGGTTGCTGCTGAAACACCCGAAAAAATCTTCAAAGAAACAATTGATCCAGTTGTTGGATTAGCACCTTATCAAGCAAGAAGAATTGCTTTCAATATTAATATTCCTAAAGAATCTATTAATAAAGCAGCTAAGTTTTTAGTATCACTTTATAATGTATTTATTGAAAAGGATTGTTCAATAGTTGAGATTAACCCACTTGTAACTACAGGTGATGGGCAAGTACTTGCATTAGATGCAAAACTCAACTTTGATGACAATGCGTTATTTAAACATAAAGATATCCAAGAATTACGCGATTTAGAAGAAGAAGATCCAAAAGAAATCGAAGCTTCTAAATATGATTTATCATACATTGCATTAGATGGCGACATTGGCTGTATGGTAAATGGTGCTGGTCTTGCAATGGCGACAATGGATACAATCAATCACTTTGGTGGTAATCCGGCGAACTTCCTTGACGTAGGGGGCGGCGCAACGAAAGAAAAAGTTACTGAAGCGTTTAAAATCATATTGGGTGATGAAAACGTAAAAGGTATCTTTGTTAATATCTTTGGTGGCATTATGAAATGCGACATTATTGCTGAAGGTATTGTTGCTGCAGTTAAAGAAGTAGAATTAACTTTACCGTTAGTTGTACGTTTAGAAGGTACAAATGTTGAAAGAGGTAAAGAAATTCTAAAAGAATCAGGATTAGCTATTGAACCGGCTGCAACAATGGCAGAAGGCGCACAAAAAATCGTAAAACTTGTAAAAGAAGCGTAAGGAAAGGATGGGAACGCTAAGATGAGCGTAATGATAGATAAAAATACAAAAGTAATTGTACAAGGTATCACAGGGTCTACTGCACTTTTCCATACAAAACAAATGCTTGAATATGGTACGCAAATTGTTGCAGGGGTAACTCCAGGTAAAGGTGGACAAGTGGTTGAAGGCGTACCAGTTTTCAATACTGTTGAAGAAGCTAAAAAAGAAACTGGTGCAACCGTTTCAGTAATCTATGTACCTGCTCCATTTGCAGCAGATGCTATTTTAGAATGTATTGAAGCTGAGTTAGATCTAGCTATATGTATCACAGAGCATATTCCAGTTATCGACATGGTTAAAGTGAAACGTTATTCAGAAGGTAAGAAAACACGTGTTATTGGACCAAACTGTCCAGGTGTTATTACTGCAGACGAATGTAAGATTGGTATCATGCCTGGTTATATACACAAAAAAGGTCATGTGGGCGTAGTTTCACGTTCAGGTACATTGACTTATGAAGCTGTACATCAGTTGACTGAAGAAGGCATTGGTCAAACTACTGCAGTAGGTATCGGAGGAGATCCAGTTAACGGTACTAACTTCATCGATGTATTAAAACAATTTAATGAAGATGATGAAACGAAAGCAGTTGTTATGATTGGTGAAATTGGCGGTACAGCAGAAGAAGAAGCTGCTGAGTGGATTAAAGCTAATATGAATAAACCTGTTGTAGGTTTCGTTGGTGGCCAAACAGCGCCTCCAGGAAAACGTATGGGTCATGCTGGCGCAATTGTTTCTGGTGGTAAAGGTACTGCAGATGAGAAAATCAAAACATTAAATAGTTGTGGTGTGAAGACTGCAGATACACCATCAGAAATTGGTACTACGTTAATTGATGCTGCAAAAGAAGCAGGTATCTATGAACAGTTACTTACTGTTAAATAGTATAAATTAACAATAAAATAGTATTAAAAATGAGCACAAACTCCCAAAATATGTTGGAGTTTGTGCTATTTTAAGTGTATGAATTTTGTATGATATGAAGATTATGTACTGTACTCATTTAAATTTCTTTTTAAAAATAGATTACAAATGTAGTGTAAATGAATTTAATTTGTAAACTGACTTTATATCGATTTACTTTATAATGATTTTATAAAGGAGCACGATATATGAACACAGATTATCTATTTTTAAAATTACGTTTCTCAGGACTGTCCACACAGCAAATACATCGGTTACTTAAATTTAAAAGCAATTTTCTGTCATACACTAAGCGTGAACAACAAACAATATTAAAACTATATTTATCAACTACTAAATCTCAAAAGAAATATCAAATATATCATGATTTTGTTAACTATCATATTGATGCTATACTGATGCAATTATATAAATGGAATATTAATTTTATTGGAATTAACCATCCATCTTATCCAAATTTACTTCGTGAAATACACGATCCCCCGTTCATACTTTTTTATAAAGGAGATATCGCGTTAACTGCACGTGATCAAAACCTTGCAATTGTCGGCTCTAGACATGCTACTGATTATACAAGGGATGCTCTGAAATTCCTTTTTCCTTCATTTAAAAAGAAGAATTTAACTATCGTTTCTGGATTAGCAGAAGGTGCAGACCAAGTAGCACATCAATACGCTATAGAAAATCATATGTCAGCTATTGCAGTGTTAGCCTTTGGCCACCTTAATCATTATCCAAAATCGACGCAAAAACTTAGGAAACAGTTAGAACAAACAGGATTAGTCATTAGTGAATATCTGCCTTATCAAAAACCGCTTAAACACCATTTTCCAGAAAGAAATAGATTGATTAGTGGTCTTTCGAAAGGTGTATTGATAACAGAATCTACAATTAAAAGTGGCACTTCAATTACAACAAATTGCGCATTAGAACAAAATAGAGAAGTATATGTTTTACCAGGTTCAATGTTTAATAATATGACAATGGGCAACCTAATGAGTGCACAAGAAGGCGCAAAAATTGTAATTTCACCGAAAGATATCATAGATGATTTTGTCTAAAATTGATATAAATAAAATTGTGCGAGAATACTTTTTGATTTATAAAAAAGATGTGAATAATCGGTGTCTTTTCCAATAATTAAAGCTAAATATGCCTTTGTTTAAATGAATTTAAAATTAAAAACATTGACAAAAACAAAATAGACCGTTTATCATTTATCTTTGTAATTAGAAATGCAAGGGGGTAACTACTTTGGCAGAAAATTTAGTCATAGTTGAATCGCCTGCAAAAGCTAAAACCATTGAAAAATATTTAGGTAAAAAATATAAAGTTATCGCATCTATGGGGCATGTAAGAGATTTGCCAAGAAGCCAAATGGGCGTAGATGTAGAAAATGACTATGAACCCAAATATATTACTATACGTGGCAAGGGTCCTGTTGTTAAGGAATTAAAAAAACATGCTAAGAAAGCAAAAAATATATTCTTAGCAAGTGACCCCGATCGTGAAGGTGAGGCAATTGCTTGGCATTTAGCGAATATATTAAATTTAGAAGACTCAACTGAAAATAGAGTAGTATTTAATGAAATAACAAAAGATGCAGTAAAACAAAGTTTTAAACATCCTAGGGGCATAGAAATGGAACTCGTGGATGCACAACAGGCTAGAAGAATTTTAGACCGTTTAGTAGGTTATAATATTTCACCTGTTTTATGGAAGAAAGTTAAAAAAGGACTTTCTGCGGGTCGCGTACAATCAGTCGCTTTAAGATTAGTCATAGATCGTGAAAATGAAATCAGAAATTTCAAGCCAGAAGAATATTGGAAAATAGAAGGGGAATTTAGATATAAAAAATCAAAATTTAGTGCTAAATTCTTACATTATAAAAACAAACCATACAAATTAACTAATAAAAATGAAGTTGAGACGATTACATCACAGCTTGATGGAGATCAATTTGAAGTTACAAAAGTAACAAAAAAAGAGAAGACGCGTTATCCTGCAAATCCATTTACGACTTCAACACTACAACAAGAAGCTGCAAGAAAATTGAGTTTCAAAGCGCGTAAAACAATGATGCTTGCTCAACAATTATATGAAGGTATCGACTTGAAAAAACAAGGTACAGTTGGTTTAATCACTTATATGCGTACAGATTCTACTAGGATTTCTGAACAAGCCAAGAGTGAAGCTAAAGGTTATATTCAAGATACTTATGGGAATGAATATACCTCAAATCGTAAATCTAAAGGTCAAGGAGACCAAGATGCCCACGAAGCTATTAGACCATCTAGTACTTTGCGTACACCTAGCGAAATGAAAAATTATTTAACTAGGGATCAATATAGATTATATAAATTAATTTGGGAGCGTTTTGTGGCAAGTCAAATGGCACCAGCTATTTTAGATACGGTAGCATTAGATTTAACGCAAAATGATTTGAAATTTAGAGCCAATGGACAAACAATCAAATTCAAAGGTTTTATGACTTTATATGTAGAAACAAAAGATGATGGAGATGAAGGTAAAGAAAATAAGTTACCTAATATAAATGAAGGTGAAATGGTTACAGCAACAAATATTGAACCTTCACAACATTTTACACAACCTCCACCACGTTATACCGAAGCAAGATTAGTAAAAACCTTGGAAGAAATGAAAATAGGACGTCCATCAACTTATGCACCTACAATTGATACAATTCAAAAAAGAAACTACGTTAAAAATGAGAGTAAGCGTTTTGTTCCTACCGAATTAGGTGAAATTGTTCATGAACAAGTTAAAGAATACTTCCCTGAAATTATTGATGTAGACTTTACAGTTAATATGGAGACATTACTCGATAAAGTTGCAGAAGGTGAGATAGCATGGAAAAAAGTTATTTCAGATTTCTATAATAGCTTTAAACAAGATGTTGAACGTGCAGAAGAAGAAATGGAAAAAATAGAAATTAAGGACGAACCTGCTGGAGAAGATTGTGAAGTTTGCGGTGCACCTATGGTTATAAAAATGGGTCGATATGGTAAATTTATGGCATGTTCTAACTTCCCTGATTGTAGAAATACAAAAGCAATCGTCAAAACAATTGGTGTGACTTGCCCTAAATGTAAAGAGGGCGATGTCGTTGAACGTAAGTCTAAGAAAAATCGTATCTTCTATGGTTGTTCTAAATATCCTGAATGTGATTTTGTGACTTGGGATAAACCAATTGGACGTGATTGTCCAAAATGTGAACACTATTTAGTTGAGAAAAAACAAGGACGTAAAAGTCAGGTTATTTGCTCAAACTGTGATTACAAAGAAGAAGAACAAAAATAACAATTATATATAAATTGATTATTAGGAAAAGAAAGTATTTTTTTAATAATATTTAGCAACTTACGATTCATATTTATAATGTAGAGATATGTTATTAAACTTATAAATTAGTATCGTAGTTGCTATTTTTTTGTATAGGAGGATAATATATGACTCAAATTGTCAATGTTGTAGGAGCTGGTTTAGCTGGCTCAGAAGCCGCTTATCAATTAGCGCAAAGAGGCATAAAAGTAAATTTAATTGAAATGAGGCCGGTTAAACAAACTCCAGCACATCATACAGATAAGTTTGCTGAATTAGTATGTTCCAATTCATTACGTGGCAATGCGCTAACTAATGCCGTGGGTGTATTAAAAGAAGAAATGCGCCGAATGGATTCTCTCGTTATAACCGCAGCAGATAAAGCACGTGTACCTGCTGGTGGAGCACTTGCTGTAGATAGACATGATTTTGCAGGTTATATTACTGAAACGTTGAAAAATCACCCGAATGTAACTGTAATGAATAAAGAAATTAATACGATACCTGAAGGATATACTATTATTGCTACTGGTCCACTAACAACAGATCAATTAGCACAAGAAATTGTTGATGTAACAGGTGAAGATCAGCTATATTTTTATGATGCTGCAGCACCGATTGTTGAAAAAGACAGTATTGACATGAATAAAGTTTATTTAAAATCACGTTATGATAAAGGTGAAGCGGCTTATTTAAATTGTCCTATGACCGAAGAAGAATTTAATAAATTTTATGATGCTTTATTAGCAGCAGAGGTAGCACCTGTGAATGAATTCGAAAAAGAAAAATATTTCGAAGGTTGTATGCCATTTGAAGTAATGGCAGCACGTGGACGTAAAACGTTATTGTTTGGTCCAATGAAACCAGTTGGCTTGGAAGATCCTAAGACTGGTGAAATACCATATGCTGTTGTACAATTACGTCAGGACGATGCTGCTGGTACTTTGTATAATTTAGTAGGGTTTCAAACACATCTAAAATGGGGTGCACAAAAAGAAGTGCTTAGATTGATACCGGGTTTAGAAAATGTTGAAATCGTTAGATATGGTGTTATGCATAGAAATACATTTATTAATTCTCCTGATGTACTTACGGAGACTTATGAATTAAAAGGAAAAGAAACACTTCACTTTGCTGGCCAAATGACTGGTGTAGAAGGTTATGTAGAAAGTGCGGCAAGTGGTTTGATTGCTGGTATTAACGTAGCACATAAAATTAAAAATAGAGGAAAGGTTATTTTCCCTAGAGAAACAATGTTAGGTAGCATGGCTTATTATATTGCTCATGCAAAAAATGAAAAAAACTTCCAGCCGATGAATGCTAATTTTGGTTTGCTACCAGTTTTAGATGAAAAAATTAAAGATAAAAAAATAAGATATGAACAACTCGCTCATAGAGCTTTATCATATTTGGACAACTTTAAAGAAACATTATGATTTTAATAGAATGAAAAAGTGATTCAGAAAATTAAAAAAAGTTTTTCTCAATTTAATAGTTATTTTTCGCAGTTCCCTCCATCGATATGCTACAATTTATATCGATGGAGGGGTTTTTATTGGAAGAAATCCAACAAGCTTATTTATATATGCTTAAAGTAGAACGGCATTTTTCAGATCATACATTAAAATCATATCATGATGATTTAGAACAATTTAATGATTTTTTAAATCAAGAGCATTTAAGCTTAGCTAATTTTGAATATAAAGATGCAAGAAATTACTTAAGCTTTTTATATTCAAAAAACTTGAAAAGAACATCGGTTTCTCGTAAAATTTCTACGCTGAGAAGTTTTTATGAGTATTGGATGGTACAAGATGAAAGTGTTATAAATCCATTTATACAATTAGTTCATCCGAAAAAAGAACAGTATTTGCCGCATTTCTTTTATGAAGAAGAAATGGAAGCATTATTTAAAACAGTAGAGCAAGATTTAAAAAAAGGTTTAAGAGATCGTGTTATTTTGGAACTTTTATATGCAACTGGGATTAGGGTTTCAGAATTAGTAAATATCAAAGAACAAGATTTGGACATGAATTTGCCAGGTGTTAAAGTTTTAGGTAAGGGTGGTAAAGAAAGGTTTATCCCTTTCGGCGAATTTTGTAAACAGAGCATTGAACATTACTTAGAAATATTTAGACCCAAAAAAAGTACCGAACACGATTATTTGTTAGTTAATATGAACGGTGCGCCTATCACTGAGCGTGGCGTTCGTTATGTGTTGAATGATGTAGTGAAACGAACTGCAGGTGTGACAGATATACATCCGCATAAATTAAGACATACGTTTGCTACACATATGTTAAATCAAGGCGCTGACTTAAGAACAGTGCAATCGTTATTAGGACATGTTAATTTATCGACGACAGGTCGTTATACACATGTTACGAATGAACAGCTTAAAAAAGTATATTTAAATGCACATCCTCGTGCAAAGAAGGAGAATTAATATATGAGTACATCTATTCATGCGACAACTATTTTCGCAGTACAACATAATGGACATTCGGCAATGGCTGGTGATGGTCAAGTAACACTTGGAGAACAAGTGATTATGAAGAAAACCGCTAGAAAAGTTCGACGCTTATATAATGATAAAGTGTTAGCAGGATTCGCAGGTAGTGTGGCAGATGCATTTACACTGTTTGAAAAGTTCGAGACAAAATTACAACAGTTTAGTGGTAATTTGGAAAGAGCCGCTGTCGAATTAGCGCAAGAATGGAGAGGCGATAAACAGTTAAGACAACTAGAAGCAATGCTTATTGTTATGGATAAAGATTCCATCCTTGTGGTGAGTGGTACTGGGGAAGTGATTGCACCAGATGATGATTTGATTGCAATTGGATCAGGTGGTAACTATGCCCTAAGTGCAGGTAGAGCATTAAAACGTCATGCGACAGATTTAAGCGCGCGCGAGATGGCTTATGAAAGTTTGAAAGTTGCATCAGATATTTGCGTATTCACGAATGACCAAATCGTAGTAGAAGAACTTTAAAAATTCATGTTTTAACGTAAGTAGAAATAACAAAAACTAAAAAATTATGAAATAAATGCATAATAAATGACGAGTTTTTGAAGAAAATATAGTAACGGAGGTATTTATCTTATGGAGTCGAATGGTATTAAATTAACGCCAAAAGATATCGTTTCAAAACTTAACGAATATATAGTCGGTCAAGATGACGCTAAACGCAAGGTAGCAGTAGCATTAAGAAATAGATATAGACGGAGCTTGCTTTCTGATGAAGAGAAACAAGAAATTGCACCTAAAAATATTTTAATGATTGGACCAACTGGTGTAGGGAAAACGGAAATTGCGCGACGTATGGCTAAAGTGGTTGGCGCACCTTTTATTAAAGTAGAAGCTACGAAATTTACAGAAGTAGGTTACGTTGGTCGTGACGTTGAGAGTATGGTTAGAGACTTGGTTGACATTGCTGTTAGATTAGTTAAAGATCAAAAGAAAGCGTTAGTTAAAGATGAAGCGAGAAATAAAGCAAATGAAAAATTAGTTAAACTTTTAGTACCAAGTATGAAGAAGAAAGCGAATAGCAGTAATAGTAATAACCCTTTAGAGTCTCTTTTTGGTGGAGCAATACCCAATTTTGGTCAAAATAATGAAGATGATGAAGAAGATACACCAACAGAAGAAATCAAAACAAAGCGTTCTGAAATTAAACAACAATTATTAAATGGTGAACTTGAAGAAGAAAAAGTGAGATTAAAAGTCGAGCAAGACCCAGGTGCCTTAGGTATGTTAGGAACAAATCAAAATCAACAAATGCAAGATATGATGAACCAACTTATGCCTAAGAAAAAAGTGGAAAGAGAAGTACCAGTCAAAACAGCTCGAAATATTTTGACAGATGAATATGCTGATGAATTGATTGATCAAGAAACTGCCAACCAAGAAGCGATTGAGCTAGCTGAACAAATGGGAATTATTTTTATTGATGAAATAGATAAAGTGGCTACGAACAATCAAAATTCAGGTCAAGACGTTTCACGACAAGGTGTTCAAAGAGACATTTTACCTATACTTGAAGGTAGCATGGTTCAAACCAAATATGGTACTGTTAATACTGAACATATGCTATTCATTGGCGCAGGAGCATTTCATGTTTCAAAACCAAGTGATTTAATACCTGAATTACAAGGTCGTTTCCCAATTCGTGTTGAATTAGAAAGCCTATCTGTGGAAGACTTTGTAAGCATTTTAACTGAACCTAAATTATCATTAATTAAACAGTATGAAGCGCTACTTCAAACAGAGCAAGTAACAGTTAATTTTACTGAAGAAGCGATTAAACGTCTGGCAGAAATTGCTTTTCAAGTTAATCAAGATACAGATAATATTGGCGCGCGTAGATTGCATACAATACTTGAAAAAATGTTGGAAGATTTATCGTTTGAAGCACCGAGCATGCCACATGCTGTCGTAGATATCACACCTCAATATGTTGATGATAAGTTGAAATCAATTTCAACAAATAAAGATTTAAGTGCATTTATTTTATAATACAAACAAAAAGGAGAAGTAATATGAGCTTATTATCAAAAACAAGAGAATTAAATACACTTTTGCAAAAGCACAAAGGAATTGCTGTAGACTTTAAAGACGTCGCACAAACAATAAGCAGTGTAACAGTGACAAATGTTTTTATTGTGTCAAGAAAAGGTAAAATTTTAGGATCAAGTTTAAATGAATTGTTAAAAAATGAACGTATTATTCAAATGTTAGAAAATAGACATATACCTGTAGAATATACTGACAAGTTAATGGATGTAAAAGAGACAGAATCTAACATTGGTATTGAAAGTGCTCTTTCAGTTTTCCCACCTGAAAATAAAGATGTATTTAAAGATAGTAAGTCAACTATCTTTCCAATACTAGGTGGGGGAGAAAGACTAGGTACGTTAGTACTTGGGCGTGTACAAGACGATTTTTCTGAAAACGATCTCGTTTTAGGTGAGTACGCGGCTACAGTTATTGGTATGGAAATTCTGCGTGAAAAACATAATGAAGTTGAACAAGAAGCAAGAGATAAAGCTGCAATCAATATGGCAATCAATTCGTTATCATACTCAGAAAGTGAAGCTATTGAACATATTTTTGAAGAGCTAGGTGGTAAAGAAGGCTTGCTAATTGCGTCTAAAGTAGCTGACCGAGTTGGTATTACACGTTCTGTGATTGTTAATGCATTACGTAAGTTAGAAAGTGCAGGAGTTATTGAATCACGTTCATTAGGTATGAAAGGTACGTTTATTAAAGTTAAAAAAGAAAAATTCTTAGATGAATTAGATAGAATAAAATAAAACGTAGAATAGCTAATTCGCACATTTGGTATTTACACTATTCACATCATTTTGTATATCCATGCGTTATGCGTTGATTTGATAAATATGTAAAAAATAAATACAATGTCATTTTTAAACTTAAGCATTTCATATTAAGCATCTCATACTGGGGTGGAATCGTGTTATCTGAATTTGTAAAAATACAACTTGAGACCATGCCATTATTAATGAGAAATTATAAGCTGAACTATTGCTTTATATGTATGAATATGATATATTTATTCACGGCTATTAAGCCAATACGCACATAAAGAGCGGAAGTATAAAGGGTGCGATAACTTATTATCGTGTTTATATGAGCTTTTTATGGAGGTAAAAAACCAATAGGAGGATTTTATTTATGGCAGTAATTTCAATGAAACAATTACTAGAAGCAGGTGTTCACTTCGGTCACCAAACACGCCGTTGGAACCCAAAAATGAAAAGATACATCTTCACTGAAAGAAACGGTATCTACATTATCGACTTACAAAAAACAGTGAAGAAAGTAGAAGAAGCTTACAACTTTATCAAACAAATTTCAGAAGATGGCGGAAAAGTTTTATTCGTTGGTACGAAAAAACAAGCACAAGAATCAGTAAAAGCTGAAGCAGAACGTGCTGGTCAATTCTACGTTAACCAAAGATGGTTAGGTGGAATTTTAACTAACTATAAAACAATTTCAAAACGTATCAAACGTATTTCTGAAATTGAAAAAATGGAAGAAGATGGCTTATTCGAAGTATTACCTAAAAAAGAAGTAGTAGAACTTAGAAAAGAATATGACCGTTTAATTAAATTCTTAGGCGGAATTCGTGATATGAAATCTATGCCTCAAGCATTATTTGTAGTTGACCCTCGTAAAGAGCGCAACGCAATTGCTGAAGCACGTAAATTACACATCCCAATCGTTGGTATTGTGGATACTAACTGTGATCCAGATGAGATCGATTATGTTATCCCTGCAAACGATGATGCTATCCGTGCCGTTAAATTATTAACTGGTAAAATGGCAGATGCAATCTTAGAAGGTCAACAAGGTGTATCAAATGAAGAAGTAGCAGCTGAACAAAACATTGATTTAAATGAATCAAAAGAAGAAGCTACTGAAGCAGAAACAACTGAAGAAAACACTTCTGTTGAATCAAACTAAGAATAATGTAAAATGGGTGATAAGATATATAAGCTTATCACCTTTTTTTAAAATAAATATATTAAAATTCATTAAATAATGGAGGAATATGAAATGGCAATTTCAGCTAAACTTGTAAAAGAATTACGTGAAAAAACTGGCGCTGGTATGATGGATTGTAAAAAAGCGTTGACAGAAACTGATGGTGATATTGATAAAGCTATTGATTACCTACGTGAAAAAGGTATTGCAAAAGCAGCTAAAAAAGCTGACCGTATCGCTGCAGAAGGACTAGTACATGTAGAAGAAAGAGGAAATGAAGCAGCAATCGTAGAAATTAATTCAGAAACTGACTTCGTAGCACGTAACGAAGGTTTCCAAGAATTAGTAAAAGAAATTGCTATCCAAGTGTTAGATAGTAAAGTAGATACTGTTGAAGCTTTATTAGAATCTGAATTAGCTGACGGTAAATCTGTAGATCAACGCATGAAAGAAGCAATCTCTACAATCGGTGAAAAATTAAGTATCCGTCGTTTTGCAGTTAGAACAAAATCAGATAGTGATGCATTTGGTTCATATTTACACATGGGTGGACGTATCGGTGTATTAACAGTTGTTGAAGGTACTACTGATAGCGATGCTGCTAAAGATGTAGCTATGCATATTGCTGCGATTAACCCTAAATATGTTTCATCTGAACAAGTAAGTGAAGATGAAATTGCTCATGAAAAAGAAGTATTGAAACAACAAGCTTTAAACGAAGGAAAACCAGAAAAAATCGTTGAGAAAATGGTTGAAGGTCGTTTACGTAAATATTTACAAGAAATTTGTGCAGTTGACCAAAACTTTGTTAAAGATCCTGATCAAACAGTTGAAGCTTTCTTAAAATCAAAAGGTGGAAAACTAGTTGACTTCGTACGTTATGAAGTAGGCGAAGGTATGGAAAAACGTGAAGAAAACTTTGCTGACGAAGTAAAAGGACAAATGAAATAATTTTTCATAGTTTGAACAAGAAAGAAGACACCTTTTTGTGCTCCGTATGAAAGACTTACTTTTATATTGGAAGTTCTACTGTGTCTTCTTTACTTGTATCAAATACATATTTTCACAATAGAGAGGATAAGACAATGGCTCAAACTTCTAAATATAAACGTGTCGTTTTAAAATTAAGTGGTGAAGCACTAGCAGGTGAAGACGGATTCGGGATTAATCCGATAATTATTAAAAGTGTTGCTCAACAAGTAGCTGAGGTAGCAAAAATGGATTGTGAGATTGCAGTGATTGTTGGTGGAGGAAATATCTGGAGAGGTAAAACTGGTAGTGACCTTGGTATGGATCGTGGCACAGCCGATTATATGGGTATGTTGGCTACTGTCATGAACGCTTTAGCACTTCAAGATAGTCTAGAACAATTAGAGTGTGATACACGTGTGTTAACTTCTATAGAGATGAAACAAGTTGCAGAACCTTATATTCGTCGTCGTGCAATTAGACACTTAGAGAAAAAACGAGTTGTGATATTTGCAGCTGGCATAGGTAATCCATACTTCTCAACTGACACAACTGCAGCTCTGCGTGCTGCTGAAGTAGAAGCAGATGTTATCTTAATGGGCAAAAATAATGTTGATGGTGTTTACTCTGCAGATCCTAAAAAAGATGAAAATGCAGTTAAATATGAACATTTAACACATATTCAAATGTTACAAGAAGGATTACAAGTCATGGACTCAACAGCATCTTCTTTCTGTATGGATAACAATATTCCATTGAATGTGTTCTCTATTACAGAAGAAGGGAATATCAAACGTGCTGTTATGGGTGAAAAAATAGGAACATTAATTACAAAATAATTTAGAGGTGTATAATATGAGTGACATAATTAATGACACGAAAACAAAGATGAAAAAATCAATTGATAGTCTTTCAAGAGAATTAGCCAACATTAGTGCTGGTAGAGCAAATTCAAACCTTTTAAATGGTGTTACTGTTGATTATTATGGAGCACCAACACCTATACAGCAACTTGCTAGTATCAGTGTGCCAGAAGCGCGTCTTTTAGTCATTTCACCATACGATAAATCATCAGTGGCTAATGTTGAAAAAGCCATTAATGCAGCAAACCTAGGTGTGAATCCATCTAGTGATGGTGAAGTAATCCGTATAAGTGTACCTGCATTAACAGAAGAACGTCGTAAAGAGCTTGTAAAAGAAGTTAAAAAAATTGGCGAAGATTCTAAAGTTGCAGTTAGAAATGTGCGTCGTGATTCGAATGACGAGCTTAAAAAACAAGAGAAAAATGGTGACATCACTGAAGATGACCTAAGAACTCAAACAAATGAAGTTCAAAAAATAACTGACGATTCTATAAATGACATTGATAAATTATTAGAAGAAAAAGAACAAGATATTATGTCAGTATAAACATGGTAATTATGATATGACTTTTTGTGAGTAAATATCTATCTTTTAGTTGTTTGATATTGAAAATAAAGCATATTATAAATTTATCTGAACTGTATCAAATCAGACTTTGGTACAGTTTTTTTATTTGTTTATTCATTGCGCTTATCTAGTATGATAAAATGATAGATAATTGCATTTAGAAGCTAATATAAAAAGCAGAGATGATAACGCTCGGAGGAAATACCATGTTTAAAAAGCTAAACAAGAAAAAAAATCAGCCTAACGAATCCAACATTGGCTTGGATTTACATAATGTACCTAATCATATAGCAATTATTATGGATGGCAATGGACGCTGGGCTAAACAAAGAAAGCTGCCTAGAATAAAAGGCCATTACCAAGGTATGCAAACGATCAAAAAAATAACTAAAGAAGCTAGTGATTTAGGTATTAAATATTTAACGTTGTATGCATTTTCAACTGAAAATTGGACTAGACCTAAAAATGAAGTTAATTATATTATGAACCTACCAGTTAATTTCTTAAAAACCTTTTTACCAGAATTAATAGAAAATAATGTTAAAGTAGAAACCATTGGTTTTTTAAATGATTTACCAACAGCAACACTTGAAGCTATAAATAAAGCAAAAGACCAAACCAAAGATAATACAGGTTTAAAACTGATTTTTGCAATTAACTATGGCGGACGTGCTGAAATTGTCCATAGTGTAAAATCAATTTATGAAAAATTATCTTCAGAAGGCTTATCCAGTGAACATATTACAGAACAATTGATTAACGAACATTTAATGACCCACCATTATCCTGATCCAGACCTTTTAATTAGAACCTCAGGTGAACAACGAATTAGTAACTTTCTTATCTGGCAAGTATCTTACAGTGAATTTATATTCAATGAAAAATTTTGGCCAGATTTTGACAAAGAAGAATTAATAAACTGTATTAAAATTTATCAATCTCGTCAAAGACGTTTTGGGGGATTATAGATAGTTAGGAGAATAGTATGAAAGTTAGAACTTTAACAGCAATAATAGCACTTATTGTTTTTCTACCTGTATTGTTAAAGGGTGGGCTTGTACTAATGCTTTTTTCATATTTATTAGCGTTTATAGGTCTCAAGGAATTGTTAAATATGAATATGATAAAGTTCTTATCCATCCCAGGAATTATAAGTGCATTAGGAATTTTAATTATTATGATACCGCAAGAAGCAGGTACATGGGTGAATGATTTACAATTAAAATCTTTGATAGCAATGAGTTTTATTTTATTAAGTTATACTGTGTTATCTAAAAATAGATTTAGTTTTATGGATGCTGCTTTTTGTTTAATGTCTATAGCTTATGTAGGCATAGGTTTTATGTATCTTTATGAAACAAGATCAGAGGGATTACATTACATACTGTTAGCTTTCTTAATTGTGTGGTCTACTGATACTGGTGCATACATTTTTGGTAGATTAATGGGCAAACATAAATTATGGCCAGTAATCAGTCCTAATAAAACAATTGAAGGATTCATAGGTGGTATTATTTGTAGTCTGATTGTTCCACTTATAATGGTGATGTTTATAGACTTTAATATTGCAATATGGTTATTGCTATTATGTACAGTTATTTTGAGTATGTTTGGTCAGCTAGGTGATTTAGTGGAGTCAGGTTTTAAACGCCATTTTGGTGTGAAGGATTCTGGACGTATTTTACCTGGTCATGGCGGAATATTAGACCGATTCGATAGTTTTATGTTTGTTTTACCATTATTAAATATATTTTTAATTTAAGTGATTTTGAAAGAAATGATGTGCTTTTAAAATTGTATAATTGAAAAATAAAAGGAGTTATTAATTTAAATGTTGATGATTGATCACATGAGACATTTAAATTTTTAACTCCTTTTCATAAGTTTATAAAATGAATCGTATATATTTAAGAGGTAAGTCGTGAAAATTTTTTATACTGTATAAAGTTACGTGTATCAGTCGGTAGTGTTATGTTATAATTTTATAATCAAAAGCATTAAATTTCTTGTATATTATAATAATATAAAATAATGGAACAATCTTACGGAAAATATGAGGTGTATCAATTTGAGTTTTCTAGTGACAATTATTTCTTTTATAATCGTATTTGGTGTTCTTGTAACGGTTCATGAATACGGTCATATGTTTTTTGCAAAAAGAGCTGGCATTATGTGCCCAGAATTTGCAATTGGAATGGGGCCAAAAATTTTCAGTTTTAGAAAAAATGAAACTTTATATACCATTCGTTTATTGCCAGTTGGAGGATATGTAAGAATGGCAGGTGACGGGTTGGAAGAACCACCCGTTCAACCAGGTATGCATGTAAAGATAAAATTAAATGATAAAGATGAAATCACACACATCATTTTAGATGATCAACACAAATTCCAACAAATTGAAGCAATGGAAGTTAAACAATGTGATTTTAAAGAGGATTTATATATAGAAGGTGTAACTGCTTATGATCAGCAAAGACATCATTATCAGATTGCTGACAAAGCTTACTTTGTTGAAAATGGTAGTTTAATTCAAATTGCTCCTAAAAACCGACAATTTACACACAAGAAACCTTATCAAAAATTCTTAACACTGTTTGCGGGTCCTTTATTTAACTTCTTACTTACATTAGTATTATTTATTGGCTTAGCTTATTATCAAGGTACACCAACAAATACAGTTGATAAAGTTGCGCAAGATAGTCCAGCAGCGCACGCTGGCTTAAAAACAGGTGACACTATCGTGAAAATTGATGACAAATCTATCGATAGTAAATCTGATATAGATCAAGCAATGTCACAGGTTAAAGACAAAAAGACGCAAATTAAAGTAGAACGAGATGGCAAAACAGAAAATTTACAAGTAAAACCGAAAAAATACGAACAAAAAGTAACTAAAACACATTCAGAAACAAAATATTTATTAGGCTATACTGCTTCTACTGAACATACAGTATTTAAACCTATTGCTGAAGGTGTAAAACAAACAATTGTAGCTGGGAAACTGATATTTACTGCGATTTTAAGTATGATTGCGAGCATTTTTACAGGTCAATTTTCATTTGATATGTTAAATGGTCCTGTCGGTATTTACCATACGGTTGATTCTGTTGTTAAAACAGGCATTATCAATTTAATTTCTTGGACAGCATTGCTCAGTGTCAATTTAGGGTTGATGAATTTATTACCAGTCCCAGCACTTGATGGCGGACGTATCTTATTCGTAATATATGAAGCGATTTTCAGAAAGCCATTAAACAAAAAAGCAGAAACTACCATTATAGCGATTGGTGCAGTATTTGTATTAATTGTTATGGTCTTAGTGACATGGAATGACATTCAACGTTATTTCTTATAAAAGGAGAGAGCATGTAAATGAAACAATCTAAAGTATTTATACCAACGATGAAAGAAGTACCGGCTGCAGCTGAAGCTTTAAGTCATAGACTTTTGCTAAAAGCAGGATTAATTAAACAAAGTACGAGCGGCATATATAGCTATTTACCGTTAGCTGCAAAAGTTTTGAATAACATTGAAACAATTGTAAGACAAGAAATGGAACGTATTGATGCTGTGGAAATTTTAATGCCGGCGTTACAAAAAGCAGAACTATGGGAAGAATCAGGTCGTTGGAATGCATATGGTCCAGAACTGATGCGTTTAAAAGATAGACATGGTCGTGAGTTTGCACTTGGGCCAACACATGAAGAGCTTATAACGTCTGTGATAAGAGATGAGCTTAAATCATATAAACAATTACCACTTACTTTATTCCAAATACAATCTAAATTTAGAGATGAAAAACGTCCTCGTTTTGGACTGTTACGTGGTCGTGAATTTATTATGAAAGACGCATATTCGTTTCATGCAGATGAAACTTCTTTAGATGAAACATACCAAGATATGTATCACGCTTATGATCGCATATTTAAACGTGTCGGAATTAATGCACGACCAGTAGTTGCAGATTCAGGTGCTATTGGTGGAAGTCATACACATGAATTTATGGCTTTAAGTGAAATTGGTGAAGATACAATTGTTTATAGTGAAAATAGTGATTATGCTGCCAATATTGAAAAAGCTGAGGTTGTATATCATCCTAATGAAAAACATGATGATGTAGCATCATTAACAAAAATAGAAACACCTCAAGTACACACAGCACAAGCATTAGCAACATTTTTAGAAAAACCATTGGATGAAATTACAAAATCTATGGTATTTAATGTCGATGGTGAATTTATTATGGTACTTATACGTGGTCACCATGAAATTAATGATGTGAAATTAAAAGCATTCTTTGGTACTGATCACATCGAATTAGCAACAGAAGATGAAATAAAAAATTTATTAGGTGCATCTCCTGGTTCACTTGGGCCAATTTTTGATAAAAATATCAAAGTATATGCTGATAACTTTATAAAAGATTTAAATAATATTGTTGTAGGCGCTAACGAAGATGGTTACCATTTATTGAATGCAAATGTAGGGCGTGACTTTGAAATAGAAGCGTATGGCGATTTTAGATTTATTTTAGAAGGTGAAGCCTTAGCTGATGGGTCAGGTGTCGCTAAATTTGCTGAAGGAATTGAAGTCGGGCAAGTATTTAAACTTGGTACAAAATATTCTGAAGCAATGAATGCAACATTCTTAGATAATCAAGGCAAAGCCAAACCTTTATTAATGGGATGTTATGGTGTAGGTATTTCTAGAACTTTAAGTGCGATTGTTGAGCAAAATAATGATGAAAATGGTATTATATGGCCTAAATCAGTGACGCCATTTGATTTACACTTAATTACAATCAACCCTAAAAAAGAAGAACAACGTGAATTGGCCGATCAACTATATACACAATTAAAAGAAACATACGATGTACTATATGATGACCGTAAAGAACGTGCAGGTGTTAAATTTAATGATGCTGATTTAATTGGGTTACCAATTAGAGTAGTAGTTGGCAAAAATGCTGCAGAAGGTATCGTAGAAGTTAAACGACGTGATACAGGTGAAAGTGAAGATGTTCAAATTGATAACTTAAATCGTTATATTAATGATTTATACCTAAGTATATAATTCAGCAATTTACTTTTAGAAAGTAATTGCTATGACGAATGATATGTATGTTAAACAATTAAAAGCAAATATAATTTTTATCAATGAATATATTTGTATATGGGCATAGTTGAATTTTTAAGATTAACCTATAATTTGGTAAATAGTCGCCTTAATTAGGGGAGCGGGAAAGCGAAATCGAATGAGTCAGATTTGATTTCATTTCCGCTCCTATTTATTATTAGTAACCATATTGTAAAAATAGTAGAGTTTAAGTATTAGAAATTAATGCTTTTCCGTTATAAGATAGATAATGTAAAAAATACATACGCGACAGTTAAAGAAATGATTTGAAATAGTAACGTAGTGTAATTAATAGTAAGGTGGTTATCGTCATGTCAATGACAAATCAAGAAAAATTTAAGGTCTTAGCAGATCAAATTAAAATTGCAGATCATTTGGATCCAGAAATTTTAGCACAAAGTGAATTAACGCGTGTAGATGTTAAAACAACTGATCGTATTTGGGTATTTCAGATAACATTTCCATATTTTTTACCTATAGAAGATTATCTGTTATTTATGAATGCAATCACTGAAGAATTTAAAACAATTGCCAAAGTTGATTGCAATTTTACAGTTACGAATAAAGTGAATCAAGACGAATATGCCTTGAAATACTTTAGTTATTGTATTGATCAAACGCAATTATCGCCAAAAGTAAAAGGTCAGCTTAAGCAAAAACGCTTAATTATGTCAGGGGATGTTCTCAAAGTCATGTGTCAGAATGATATAGAACGAGATCATTTTGATAAAGCTTGCAATGGGAGTTTGATTAAAGCATTTCAACAATGTGGATTTGCAATCAGTAGTATCATTTTTGAAACTGATCATACTTCAAATGGAGACGATTTAGCATCATTAGAGGCACATATTCAACAAGAAGATGAAAAAAGTGCACGTGAAGCCACTGAAAAGTTAGAAAAGATGCGCGCTGAAAAAGCCAAACAACAAGATAATAACGAAAGTGCTGTAGCTAAATGTCAAATTGGTAAACCGATTCAAATAGAAAATGTAAAACCTATTGAATCAATTATCGAAGAAGAATTTAAAGTTGCGGTGGAAGGTGTTATCTTTGATATTAATTTAAAAGAATTGAAAAGCGGACGTCATATTGTTGAATTAAAAGTTACAGATTACACCGATTCATTAGTATTGAAAATGTTCACTAGAAAAAATAAAGATGATTTAGCTCATTTTAAAGCCCTTAGTGTTGGTAAATGGGTACGAGCACAAGGTCGAATAGAAGAAGACACATTCGTACGTGACTTAGTAATGATGATGTCTGATATAGAAGAAATAAAAAAAGCAGTTAAACAAGACAAAGCAGATGAGAAACGCGTAGAATTTCATTTGCATTCATCCATGAGTCAGATGGACGGCATTCCGAATATAAGTGCATATGTGGACCAAGCAGCCAAATGGGGTCATAAAGCGATTGCAATTACTGATCATAATGTGGTTCAAGCATTTCCAGATGCGCATGCTGCAGCTGAAAAAAATAATATTAAAATGATATATGGTATGGAAGGCATGTTGGTTGATGATGGTGTGCCTATAGCTTACAAGCCACAAGATATTGATTTAAAAACTGCAACATACGTTGTTTTTGACGTTGAAACAACAGGTTTATCTAATCAGTATGATAAAATTATTGAACTCGCAGCTGTAAAAGTAAAAGAAGGAGAAATCATTGATAAGTTTGAACGTTTTAGTAATCCACATGAACGTTTATCTGAAACAATCAAGAATTTAACGCATATCACTGACGATATGCTCGTCAATGCGCCTGAAATTGAAACAGTATTAACAGAGTTTAAAGAGTGGGTCGGCGATGCGATATTTGTAGCACATAATGCATCATTTGATATGGGATTCATAGATACCGGTTATGAAAAAACTGGTCTAGGTGCATCAACGAATGGTGTGATAGATACACTTGAACTTTCCAGAACTATCAACACAGAATATGGTAAGCATGGTCTGAATTTCTTAGCTAAAAAATATGGTGTAGATTTAACACAGCATCACAGAGCGATTTATGATACTGAAGCAACAGCTTATATTTTTATAAAAATGTTAAAACAATTAGAAGAAGCGGAAGTTTATAATCATCAAGATATTAATAAATCGTTATCTAATGAAGATGCGTATAAACGTGCACGTCCAAACCACGTAACGCTTATTGTGCAAAATCAACAAGGCTTGAAAAATTTATTTAAAATAGTAAGTGCGTCTTTAGTTAAATATTATTATAGAACACCTAGAATTCCACGATCATTATTAGATGAATATCGTGAAGGTATTCTTGTTGGTTCTGCATGTGATGAAGGTGAAGTATTTACTGCAGTAATGCAAAAAGATCAATCTCAAGTGGAAAGAATAGCAAAATACTATGATTTCATTGAAGTTCAGCCACCTGCATTATATCAAGATTTAATAGATAGAGAACTGGTGAGAGATAATGAAACATTGCATGAAATTTATCAACGCCTTATTCAAGCTGGAGATGTAAATGATATTCCTGTCATTGCTACAGGGAACGCGCATTATCTAAACGAACATGATGGTATTGCACGTAAAATTTTAATTGCATCACAACCAGGTAACCCGTTAAATCGTAGTACTTTACCTGAGGCACACTTTAGAACAACAGATGAAATGTTAGACGAATTACATTTCTTAGGTGAAGCAAAAGCTCATGAACTAGTTGTTAAAAACACGAATGAATTAGCAGACCGTATCGAACGTGTAGTTCCGATAAAAGATGAATTGTATACGCCGCGTATGGAAGGTGCTAATGATGAAATACGAGATTTGAGCTATGCCAATGCCAGAGCATTATATGGCGAAGATTTACCACAAATTGTAATCGACCGATTAGAGAAAGAACTTGAAAGTATCATTGGGAATGGATTCTCTGTTATATATTTAATTTCGCAAAGACTTGTTAAAAAATCGCTGGATGACGGTTACCTAGTAGGTTCACGTGGCTCTGTAGGTTCGAGTTTTGTAGCGACAATGACTGAAATTACAGAAGTTAATCCATTACCACCGCATTATATTTGTCCACAATGTAAAGAAAGTGAGTTCTTTAACGATGGATCCATTGGCTCTGGTTTTGATTTACCAGATAAAAAATGTGGCACATGTGGTTGTGAATTGATTAAAGAAGGGCAAGATATTCCTTTTGAAACTTTCTTAGGCTTCAAAGGTGATAAAGTGCCTGATATCGACTTGAACTTTAGTGGTGAGTATCAACCTCAAGCTCATAATTACACAAAAGAATTGTTTGGTGAAGACAAAGTCTTTCGTGCCGGTACTATTGGTACGGTGGCAGAAAAAACAGCTTTCGGTTTTGTGAAAGGATTTTTAAACGATCAAGGCATTCACAAAAGAGGAGCTGAAGTTGACAGACTCGTGAAAGGTTGCACGGGTGTTAAACGTACAACAGGACAACATCCAGGTGGCATCATCGTTGTCCCAGATTATATGGATATCTACGATTTTACACCTGTTCAATTTCCGGCAGATGATCAATCATCAGCTTGGATGACAACACATTTTGATTTCCACTCAATACATGATAACGTATTGAAACTGGATATATTAGGACACGATGATCCGACCATGATCCGTATGTTACAGGATTTATCAGGTATTGATCCTAAAACGATACCTGTTGATGATAAGGAAACCATGGGGATTTTTAGTTCACCAGAACCATTAGGTGTAACATCAGAGCAAATTTTATGTAAAACTGGTACATTTGGTGTGCCTGAATTTGGTACAGGATTTGTTCGTCAAATGTTAGAAGATACCAAACCAACTACATTTTCAGAATTAGTTAGAATATCTGGATTATCACATGGTACGGATGTTTGGCTAGGTAACGCACAAGATTTAATACGCTCAGGAACTTGCGATTTATCAAGTGTCATTTGTTGTCGTGATGATATTATGGTTTATCTAATGTATAACGGTTTAGAACCTTCACTAGCCTTCAAGACAATGGAATTTGTGCGTAAAGGTAAAGGGCTTACGGATGATATGGTTGAAGCAATGGTAGACAATGAAGTGCCTGATTGGTATTTAGATTCATGTAGAAAAATTAAATACATGTTCCCTAAAGCGCATGCTGCAGCATATGTGTTGATGGCGGTACGTATTGCATATTTCAAAGTCCATTACCCACTTTACTACTATGCAAGCTACTTTACGGTGCGTGCATCTGATTTTGATTTAATCTCAATGATTAAAGATAAAGAAGGTATTCGAAATACAGTAAACGATATGTATTCGCGCTACATGGATTTAGCCAAAAAAGAAAAAGATACATTAACTGTATTAGAAATCATGAATGAAATGGCGCAACGTGGTTATCGTATGCAACCGATAAGTTTAGAGAAAAGCAAAGCATTTGATTTTATCATTGAAGATGATAGTTTAATTCCACCGTTTATTGCTGTTCCTGGATTAGGAGAAAACGTTGCGCAACGCATAGTTGAAGCACGTGAAGAGGGACCGTTTTTATCTAAAGAAGATTTAAATAAAAAAGCTGGCTTGTCACAAAAAGTCATTGAGTATTTAGACGAACTTGGTTCATTACCTAACTTGCCAGATAAAGCACAATTATCAATATTTGATATGTAATCGTGCAATATAGTGATTGAAATTGAATATCAAAATGCTAAATTTATAAAAATTTGATATTAGTTATTGTCATACTATATGAAAAGATATAGTTGTTTGTATAGGAAATAAACATATGGTATAATAATATTGCTTAAAAAATTAGACTCAGGCAGGAAGAGTGGGCGTTATACCCGCTCTTTTCTATTTGCCAAAAAAGGAGGTCAGTATGAGTAAAGTAACTGAGCAAGTTGAATCAATTATTCAACCCGTCCTTGACGACTTAAATTTCGAATTAGTTGAAGTCGAATACACAAAAGAAGGAAAAGATTACTTCTTAAGAGTATCCATTGATAAAGAAGGTGGCGTCGATTTAAACGATTGCGCCCTAGCTTCTGAAAAGATTAGTGAAGTTATGGATGAAGAAGATCCTATTCAAGAAATGTATTATTTAGATGTAGCTTCTCCAGGTGCTGAAAGACCTATAAAAAAAGAAAAAGATTTCCAAAATGCTGTTTCAAAACCGATATACGTTTCTTTATATGCTCCTATTGAAGGTGGAAAAGAATGGTTAGGTATCTTAAAAGAAGTAACAAGTGAAACGATTATTATGGAAGTAAAAGAAAAATCAAAGAAGAAACAAGTTGAAATTCCAAGAAATAAAATCGCTAAAGCACGTCATGCTGTAATGCTTTAATGTGATGAGGAGGATGATAAATCGTGTCAAGTAATGAATTATTATTAGCAACTGAATATTTAGAAAAAGAAAAAAAGATTCCAAGAGAAGTTTTAATTGATGCAATTGAAGCAGCGCTGATTACTGCATATAAAAAGAACTATGACAGTGCAAGAAGTGTACGCGTTGAGTTAAACATGGATGAAGGTACATTTCATGTGATTGCTCGTAAACAAGTCGTAGAAGAAGTAATGGATAATAGAGAAGAAATCGACTTAAGTACAGCACTAGTTAAAAATCCAGCATATGAAGTTGGTGATATCTACGAAGAAGATGTAACGCCAAGTGATTTTGGACGTGTAGGTGCACAAGCTGCGAAACAAGCTGTAATGCAACGTTTACGCGATGCTGAGCGTGAAATATTATATGATGAGTTTATCGATAAAGAAGATGATATTGTTAATGGTCTCATTGATAGAGTCGATCATCGTTATGTATACGTTAATTTAGGACGCACAGAAGCTGTTTTATCTGAAGCTGAAAGAAGCCCTAATGATAGCTACATTCCTAATGAGAGAATTAGAGTATATGTCAATAAAGTAGAGCAAACTACAAAAGGGCCTCAAATTTACGTTTCACGTAGCCATCCAGGATTATTAAAACGCTTGTTTGAACAAGAAGTACCAGAAATTTTTGACGGTACAGTAATTGTAAAATCAGTTGCTCGTGAAGCTGGAGATCGCTCTAAAATCAGCGTTCATTCAGATAATCCAGATATTGATGCAGTAGGTGCATGTGTAGGTGCTAAAGGTTCCCGTGTTGAAGCGGTTGTAGAAGAATTAGGTGGCGAAAAAATTGACATTGTTCAATGGAATGAAGATCCGAAGGTATTTGTTAAAAATGCTTTAAGCCCTTCTCAAGTACTACAAGTTATTGTTGATGAAGAAAACCAATCAACGGTTGTTGTTGTGCCTGACTATCAATTATCTTTAGCAATCGGTAAGCGTGGACAAAACGCACGTTTAGCTGCCAAATTAACTGGTTGGAAAATTGATATAAAATCAGAAAGTGATGCTAGAGCTGAAGGCGTTTATCCTACAGATGAAGCGATTGAAACTGAGGATGTTGAAAATATTGAACAAAACACAGACATTGATTTAGAAGACGTTAATACAGAAATTAATGACTTCAAAAAAGATGATGAAACAGATAGCTTGGATGAAGAAGACGCTGAAAAATAAATTGGAGTGAGCTTTATGAAAAAGAAAAAAATTCCAATGCGTAAATGTATACTTTCAAACGACATGCACCCTAAAAAAGATATGATTCGAGTTGTTATTAATAAAGAAGGCGAAATTTTTGCTGATGCAACTGGAAAACAACAAGGTCGTGGTGCATATGTATCAAAAGATGTTAAATTAGTAGAAGATGCACAAAAAAAAGGTGTATTAGAAAAATACTTTAAGGTTGATGCAGAAACTCTAAATCCTGTATATAAGGAAATTATACGTCTTATTTATCGTGAAGAGATACCTAAATGACTATAGAGAAAATCGTGAATTTTTTAGGGTTAGCAATGCGTGCTGGAAAAGTTAAAACAGGTGAATCAGTCATTTTAAATGACATTAAGAAAAATAGATTGAAGCTCGTAATTATTGCAACTGATGCTTCTGAAAATACAATGACAATGTTTCAGAACAAGTGTGAAAGTTACCATATATCATTTCGTATATTTGGAACGAGAGCTGAATTAGGACAAGCTTTAGGTAAAGCAGAACGAGTTAACATTGGAATCACTGATCAAGGCTTTGCTAAAAAGTTAGTGTCAATGATAAATGAATATCGTAAGGAGTGACTATATGAGTAAAATAAGAATTTACGAATACGCCAAAGATTTAAAATTAAAAAGTAAAGATATTATAGACGAATTAAAGAAGATGGACGTTGAGGTAACGAGCCATATGCAAACGTTAGAAGACGACCAAATAAAAGCATTAGATAAAGTTTATAAACCAGAGAAATCCAATCAATCAGAACAAAAACAACAAGGTCAAAATCAACAGAAATCATCAAATAGCAAGTCTAATGCTAATAAAAAAGATAATAGTAATCAAAATCACAAGCAAAATAATAAAAATAATAACAAAAATAAGAAGAACAACAAGAACAATAAAAATAACAATAAAAACAAACAAACTAAACAGGAAGAACCAAAAGAAATACCTTCAAACATCACTTATCAAGAAGGTATAACAGTGGGAGAACTTGCTGAGAAAATTAATGTTGATTCTTCAGAAATTATTAAAAAGTTATTCTTATTAGGAATAATGGCTAACATTAATCAAGCATTAGATGATGAAACATTAGAATTGATTGCTGATGATTATGGTGTGGAAGTGGAAAAAGAAGTTGTTATTGATGAAGAAGATTTATCAATTTATTTTGATGATGAATCTGAAGATGAAGATGCAGTAGAAAGACCAGCAGTCGTTACTATTATGGGACATGTTGACCATGGTAAAACAACATTATTGGATTCTATCCGTCACACACAAGTAACAGCAGGTGAAGCTGGTGGTATCACACAACATATTGGTGCTTATCAAATTGAAAATGATGGCAAAAAAATTACTTTCCTTGATACACCAGGACATGCTGCATTCACAACGATGCGGGCACGTGGTGCACAAGTAACTGATATTACAATTTTGGTAGTAGCAGCAGATGATGGTGTAATGCCTCAAACGATAGAAGCTATTAATCATGCCAAAGAGGCAAATGTACCAACAATTGTAGCTGTTAATAAAGTTGATAAACCAACTGCTAACCCAGACCGAGTAATGCAAGAATTGACTGAATATGGTTTGATTCCTGAAGCCTGGGGTGGCGATACAATTTTCGTACCACTTTCTGCTTTAAGCGGTGATGGTATTGAAGATTTAATAGAAATGATTGTACTTACATCTGAAATACAAGAACTAAAAGCTAATCCTGATAAAAAAGCAGTGGGTACAGTGATAGAAGCAGAATTAGATAAATCACGTGGTCCATCTGCATCACTTCTAGTACAAAATGGTACGCTACATGTCGGAGATGCATTGGTTGTTGGTAATACGTATGGTAGAATTCGTGCGATGGTTAACGATTTAGGTCAAAGAATTAAATCTGCAAAGCCATCTACTCCTGTTGAAATTACAGGTATTCATGATGTACCACAAGCTGGGGACCGTTTTGTTGTGTTTAAAGATGAGAAACAAGCAAGACGTATTGGAGAAGCACGTCATGAAGCCAATGTTTTACAACAACGTCAAGAAAGTAAGAGCGTTTCACTAGATAATTTATTTGAACAAATGAAACAAGGTGAAATGAAAGATTTAAATGTCATCATTAAAGGTGATGTCCAAGGCTCTGTAGAAGCACTTGCAGCTTCATTAATGAAAATTGAAGTAGAAGGTGTTAATGTTCGTATTATTCACACTGCAGTAGGTGCGATAAACGAATCCGATGTGACCTTAGCGAATGCATCAAATGGTATTATCATTGGTTTCAATGTAAGACCTGATACAGGTGCCAAACGTGCAGCTGAAACAGAAGGTGTAGACATGAGATTACACCGCGTCATTTATAGCGTTATTGAAGAAATAGAAGCTGCAATGAAAGGCTTGCTAGATCCAGAATACGAAGAACAAGTGATTGGCCAAGCAGAAGTACGTCAAACATTTAAAGTTTCAAAAGTAGGTACAATTGCTGGTAGTTATGTTACAGATGGTAAGATTACGAGAAATGCGGGTGTCCGTGTTATCAGAGATGGTATTGTTCAATTTGAAGGTGAACTGGACACGTTAAAACGTTATAAAGACGATGCTAAAGAAGTAGCCCAAGGCTATGAATGTGGTATCACAATTGAAAAATATAACGATTTAAAAGAAGGCGACATTATAGAAGCTTTCGAAATGGTTGAAATTAAAAGATAAAGATAGTTACTTTAAATAAATAAGAAAAATAAAACCGTAGGCTAACTTATAGTGTTAGCTTACGGTTTTTTTCTTTTAAATATGTTATCTTTTGGGTAAGAGCATGTGTAACTTTGGATCATTTAAAATAATTGTTTATTTTTATAATTTATTTTAATGTTTAGCTTTAAGTGCATAGTTATTTGAAAATTTAGCCTTTTATTAAGCGTTGTGAACGAGTTAAAAAAGTTTAAGTAAAATTGCTTGTTACCTTAATCTGGACACTAACTGTCTATGTACTTAATTAAACTTAGCATAAATAGGAGGTTATAAGTGATGAGTGAATACTTAAAAGAAATAAATGAATTTTGGCAAGAATACTTGGATCAATATAACTCTATTTATGACTTAGATACTTTAAATGAAATAATAAAAAGACATGACACAACCGCTTTTCTACACCCACAAGATTTAGCATACTTCAAAAGAAATTTTGGTGAAGATTTTAGTAATATCCCAAGATTTAAAAAGTTGATTGATTTTGCAAATGGGAAAGTGAAAATTAATAAGCACAGACAACGAATTGTACAAAATGATGCAGTATTAAGTCCAGCCATAGCAAGACCATATTTTGGAAATCCTGAAATAGCAGATATAGTGATTTTGAAAAAAAAGGCTGAGAATGATTTTATAATTAATGACCCTTCATTACCAGAAGAAATGGTAGTACATTATCGTAATAGAATATTGCAAGATATCCAAGGTGAGTTGAATTTAAACGGACAAAAAGTATTTCTTCCTTATATAGATCATCATTGTTGGTTTAAGAAATATATCTATAGCAATGGGTCTATATTAAAGCAATTTAATATTAATCCAAATAGAGTGATGGTTATGAATTTCTTTCCATATCAAACTGGCCATACAGCAGGTATACCAAAAGATTTTTTAACATTTAATCATTATCTACCATCCCAAGTTATGAATTTTGAACTATTATTAAAAATTATAAATGATGATAAGAGGCGGATTTATATTGTAAGTGAAGAAGAACTCTTTATTTCAATTTTTAAAAATTTTACTAATAGTGAATTACATCAATACCTTGTTGACAATTTGTTTGTGCTTTCATCTAAACAGAATAGACACATCACAGCATGTAATGTATTGAGTTATAAAGAGCATGTTAAGCGTTTAAAAAAGAAAGAGTCATTAAATAAAATAGATTATTATAAGTGGAATCAACAACAAAAAAAAGAGCGAGAGTTAGGCAATTCGGATTTTATAAGAAAACTTAAAGCTATCCAATATAAGGAAGCATTACCACGTTAGTAAAATTGAAATGACTGAAAAGGTTCGGGACATAAATGTCTCTGACTAAACAGAAAACGATAATTTCTATTGAAATAATGTAGAAATTGTCGTTTTCTTTTTTTACCAAATAGTGTAGCTGGTTGAGCTACTATTTTCCTTACATTCAATGCCATTAAGACAAACTCTAATTTTCTTTTGACTTTGTCTACCCCTCGAACTAACACTCGAGTGAAACCCAAAATAGCCTTCATGAATCCAAAAACTGGTTCTACATCAATTTTTCTTTGACTTTAGATTTTTTAGTTCCTAGTTCTGAAAGCTGCTGATTAATTTGAGATTTAAAATACTCCCAAATTAAAATGCTTCATTATCTTCTTATTCGTTTTTGAATTGTTTTTCATACATAAATTTTTAAGTGGACATTTTAAACAATCATCACATTCGTATAATATGAGTCATGTTATAATCTTTATACATAAGGCAACTCGTTAATTTGGTTTAGTAGTGTTTATTAAATTATACGAAATGCCCTTCTTTTTTTGAATAAAAAATGCAAATTGTACTGATTTTGTAATGTGCTGACGCCCGGGGGGATGATATGAGCGAGAGACTACAGGCTCGAGCCATATCCCCAGGCAAGCATGCACGATCAAAATCGGAAGATTTTAAATATAAAGAGGGCAAATCCATTGTTAAGGATTTGCCCTCTTATTTTGAGAATGGGATTTATGTCCCGGCCTTTTTAGTATGCAGTTAAATATGATAATGCTTAAATAACGATTTGATTTTATTTTTGAAATCTTCCACATAATGATCTGGCTTTAATAAAATGATTTCTTGTGGATATTCATATGCTAAGTGTAGGCATTCGCTTTTTGAAATAATGAGTTCAGCTTCAATGAATGCTTCGTTATTTTGAGCATTCAGGACTATAAATTGACGTTGAATTTGTTCCCATATAGATGAACGGAATTTCATAGTGACAGTCGGGACTTGTAGAAAAATATTTTCGTCAAAAGCTTCATCAAATTGATGAATATCAAGTATTGAATTTAAATCTTGCGTATAAATTTTGTTCTGATATATATAAGTAATCCAATATTTATTTTTGAAATGTCTTGTATATACTGGTACAACTTTATATGTTTGATGATCAACATCATTTAGCGAAATAATCTGTTTATTTTGTATGGCAAGTTGTATTTTATAAATAAGTGTTGATTCTGTTAATTCGTGATTGATTGTAAATTGATTGAGTAATGTATTAGATAAAAATTTTTCAGCTAGATTCGAATTACTGTTTAGGCCTCTAATTAAATTATATGTATCGATATGAATGTTGGGCGTGAAATTTTTCATTCTAAATAGCAGATTAAGTAACCGATTATTTTTAAATTTATAGCGATCTATTCTTATGCGATGTCGGCCTATATTGTTTTCATAAACAATTCTTGCATTTAGTCCTTCCCATTCATGGTCTTCATATAAAAAATTGTTTATATCACTAAAGTCTCGCTGTATTGATCTTACATTAACATTTAATTGTTGTGCGAGTTCTTCTTTGCTTAATTTTTTCCCATTAAATAGACGAGTGAAAATATAAAGTAGTCTTTCTGATTTATCCAAGTATACACGCTCCTAACAATTTCAATAGAACAATTCATATTTTATTAGTTTGAATTATAGCATGATATTTTCTATAATGTGTAAAACAATATAAAATAAATTAAAAACTTAGTTGTTTCCTAAATAGTAATCATTTATAAAATTCAATGTAAATTTTATAAACTACCGCAGCATTTAAAAATAAAAATGTAATAAAGTTTCAGGCTATAACACTTAAGAAATATAATTGTGCCTAACTGTAATGGAAATAATGTTTTATCGTTTCATAACAATTACCTTTTTGATTTATTATTGATTTAGCAATTAAATTTTTTTTATTAAAAAAAGAATGAAGTTTGTTTGACGTTGTGAAATGAACTGTCATATAATCTTTAAGTAAGATAAATATACATGTATGAATGATATTTGTGAGGTGAAATATATGAATATGAGAGCTGAACGTGTTGGCGAACAAATGAAACAAGAAATCATGGACATTGTTAACAATAAAGTAAAAGATCCTAGAATTGGTTTCCTAACAATAACAGAAGTTCAATTAACGAATGATTTATCTATTGCAACAATTTATTTAACTGTACTTGGTAATGACAAACAAATTGATGATACGTTTAAAGGTTTAGAGAAAGCAAAAGGTTTTATCAAATCTGAAATTGGTTCAAGAATGCGTTTAAGAATTGTACCAGATTTAAAATTTGAATACGATGAGTCTATTGACTACGGAAATAAAATTGAAAAAATGATACAAGATTTACACAAAAATGATTAATTTTCAAAGCTGAAACAAACATTCACTGAGATGTTTGTTTCAGCTTTTTTATAACCATTTCTTTATTGAGTCGTGTTAATATAAGTAAGGAATGATAATAAAAGAACGATTGAAGGTGACATTAAAATGTATAATGGTATTTTACCTGTGTACAAAGAACGTGGCTTAACAAGCCATGACGTTGTATTTAAATTAAGGAAAATTTTAAAAACCAAAAAGGTGGGGCATACTGGTACATTAGATCCTGAAGTTTCAGGTGTATTACCCATATGTATAGGTCCAGCGACTAAGGTGAGCGATTATATTATGGAAATGGGAAAGACCTATTTTGCAACTGTATATTTAGGTTTTAGTACCACTACAGAAGATCAGACAGGTGAAATTTTAGAAAAAAAGGCTATTGATGAAGACGCACTTAATGAGGAACAAATAGATAACACTTTAGCACGTTTTGAAGGTGTAATTACGCAAATCCCACCGATGTATTCATCAGTGAAGGTTAACGGTAAAAAGCTTTATGAATATGCAAGAAAAAATGAAACAGTTGAAAGGCCTTCAAGAGAAGTCGAGATTTTCGACATTAAGCGAGCGTCTGAACTACGATTTAAAAATCAAGGTTGCCAGTTTGATATCATAGTAAAATGTGGTAAAGGTACTTATATTAGAACGTTGGCAACAGATATAGGAAAAGCGCTTGAATTACCAGCACATATGTCAAAGTTAACAAGAATACAAAGTGGTGGTTTTGATATTGAAAATAGTCTTACAATCGAAGATATACAATCACTACATGAGCACGAAACATTACAGGAAAAACTTTTTCCGATAGAATATGGTCTGAGAGGTTTGAAAAAAATCAACATTTCAAATGAAAGTCAAAGATTTAAAATATTGAATGGTCAAAAATTTGATACGAATGATTTTGACCAATCCATAGATACGTTGGTTGTGATGTTTGATACACTAAATAATAAGGCATTAGCAATTTATACACCACATCCTGAGAAGCCTTATGAAATAAAACCGAAGAAGGTATTTAACTAAAGGAGAAATAGCCATGAAAGTAATTGAAGTAACTCATCCGATTCAAGAAGATCAGTATATATCAGAAGATGTAGCAATGGCTTTTGGTTTTTTTGATGGCATGCATAAAGGTCATGCAGAGGTATTTGATACTTTAGAAAAAAAGGCAGAGGCATCGAATTTAAAGAAAGCTGTGATGACATTTGATCCACATCCTTCTGTTGTTTTAAATCCTGAACTTAAACGTACGGATTACTTAACTCCGATTCAAGATAAAATAGAAATATTAGAATCTTACGGGATTGACTATTGCATTGTCATTAATTTTTCTTCTAAATTTGCGAGTGTAAGTGCAGAAGAATTTATACAGGAATACATCATTAATAACCATGTAAAAGAAGTAATTGCAGGTTTTGATTTTACGTTTGGCAAATTTGGTAAAGGTAACATGATGATTTTAGACGAAATGTCGGATTTTAATACGACTATCGTAAGTAAACAAGAAATTGAATCGGAGAAAATATCTACAACAGATATTAGAAAATCACTGAAAACAGGTGACTTACAAAAGGCAAACGATGAGCTTGGATATCGATATCGTATAAAAGGCATGGTTGTACAAGGGGAAAAACGTGGAAGAACAATTGGTTTTCCTACAGCGAATGTAGAGCCGAGTGGAGATTACGTACTGCCTAAAAATGGTGTTTATGCCGTGAGTATGAAAATAGGTGCAAATGATAAGATTTATCGTGGAGCTGCCAACGTTGGTGTCAAACCAACATTTCATGATCCTTCTAAAGCACAAGTTGTCATAGAGGTGAATCTGTTTGACTTCCACGAAAACATATACGGTGAACGTGTTATCGTTTATTGGCATCATTATTTAAGACCAGAAGTTAAATTTGATGGTATAGATCCTTTAGTTGAACAAATGAATAAGGATAAAGAAAAAGCGAAATATTTACTTTCTGTTGATTTTGGTGACGAAATATCATATAATATTTAAGTCTGATGTGTTACACACACATACAAGGCACCTTTATCTTGGCAGTTCGAGACTCCGACGATTGCTCGGATAAAGGCGCATAAAAATAAAAGGAGGAAATTGACTATGGCAATTTCACAAGAACGTAAAAATGAATTAATTAAAGAATATCGTACACACGAAGCGGACACTGGTTCTCCAGAAGTACAAATCGCTGTGTTAACTGCAGAAATCACTGCATTAAACACTCACTTACGTGAACATACGAAAGATCACCATTCACGTCGTGGATTATTAAAAATGGTAGGTCGTCGTAGACACTTATTAAACTACTTACGTAGCAAAGATATTCAACGTTACCGTGAATTAATTAAATCATTAGGTATCCGTCGTTAATCTTTAGACGTATATTTATCGGGAAAGAACCTTTGGGGTCTTTCCCTTTTTTATAATTTTAGCATTTATAATTATTCATTAAACTATATACTAATATAAATCATTATTAATAAATGATATGATAGGATTAACAGATAAATGAGAGGAGATTCGTAATGTCTCAAGAAAAAAAAGTTTTCAAAACTGAATGGGCAAATAGATCTTTAACGATTGAAACCGGACAATTAGCTAAACAAGCTAACGGCGCAGTACTTGTTAGATATGGTGATACAGTCGTTTTATCTACTGCAGTAGCGTCAAAAGAACCACGTGATGGTGACTTTTTCCCATTAATGGTTAACTACGAAGAAAAAATGTATGCTGCAGGTAAAATACCTGGTGGCTTTAAAAAACGCGAAGGCCGTCCGAGTGATGAAGCTACGTTAACTGCACGATTAATTGATAGACCCATTCGACCTTTGTTCCCTAAAGGTTATAGATATGACGTACAAATAATGAATACAGTCTTAAGTGCTGATCCTGATTGCTCTCCTGAAATGGCAGCAATGATAGGTTCGTCAATGGCATTAAGTGTTTCTGATATACCTTTTCAAGGTCCAATAGCAGGCGTGAACGTTGGTTATATAGATGGAGAATATGTGATTAACCCTACCGTTGCACAAAAAGAAGTATCTAGACTTGATTTAGAAGTAGCTGGTCATAAAGATGCTGTAAATATGGTAGAAGCAGGCGCAAGTGAAATTACAGAAAATGAAATGCTTGAAGCTATTTTCTTTGGACACCAAGAAATTCAGCGTCTAGTTAGCTTCCAAGAAGAAATTATCGATCATATTCAACCAGAGAAAAAAGCATTTGTTCCTGTTGAAAAAGATGAAACACTCGTTGAAAAAGTAAAATCATTAACTGCATCATATGGTTTAAAAGATGCCGTGTTAACATTTGATAAGCAACAACGAGATATTAATTTAGATGAACTTAAAGAGAAGGTTGCATCAGAATTTGTTGATGAAAATGATGATGAGAATGAAGTTTTAATCAAAGAAGTTTACAGTATATTAGATGACTTGGTTAAAGAAGAAGTAAGACGTCTCATAGCAGAAGAAAAAATCAGACCAGATGGTCGTAAAACAGATGAAATTCGCCCATTAGAATCTGAAGTTGGTATTTTACCAAGAGCGCATGGTTCAGGTTTATTTACAAGAGGACAAACACAGGCACTTTCAGTATTAACATTAGGTTCGATGAGTGAATATCAAATCCTAGATGGTCTTGGTGAAGAAGAACAAAAACGTTTTATGCATCACTATAACTTCCCAAATTATTCAGTTGGTGAAACTGGACCAGTTCGTTCACCTGGTCGACGCGAAATTGGACATGGTGCATTGGGAGAACGCGCACTTAGCCACATCATTCCAGATGTTAAAGATTTCCCATATACTGTGAGAATAGTGAGTGAAGTATTAGAATCAAACGGTTCATCATCACAAGCTTCTATTTGTGGCTCAACGTTAGCGTTGATGGATGCGGGTGTTCCAATCAAAGCCCCAGTTGCTGGTATCGCTATGGGATTAGTTACACGTGACGATAGTTATACCATATTAACTGACATACAGGGGATGGAAGATGCACTTGGTGATATGGACTTTAAAGTAGCTGGTACATCTGAAGGTATTACAGCTATACAAATGGATATCAAAATTGATGGTTTAACTAAAGAAATTATTAAAGAAGCATTAGACCAAGCTCGAGAAGGTCGTTTGGCCATATTAGATCATATGCTACAAACAATTGATACACCACGTGGTGAACTAAGTGCCTTTGCACCTAAGGTTGTTACGATGTCTATTAAACCTGAAAAAATTAGAGATGTAATTGGTCCGGGTGGTAAAAAAATCAATGAAATCATTGATGAAACGGGCGTTAAATTAGATATCGAACAAGATGGAACGATATTTATTGGTGCAGTAGATAAAGATGCGATTGAAAAAGCGCGTAGTATCATTGACGAAATTACAAGAGAAGCAGTAGTTGGAGAAATATACAACGGTACAGTTAAACGTATTGAAAAATATGGTGCGTTTGTTGAATTATTCCCAGGTAAAGACGCACTTGTACACATTTCTCAAATTGCTAATGAGCGCATTGATAAAGTAGAAGATGTGTTGAAAGTAGGAGACACATTTAAAATTAAAGTTACAGAAATTGATAAACAAGGTAGAGTAAATGCTTCACATAAGGCATTGTTATCAAATAATACTAAATAATGTTTATTATTAGAGACTGGTAAAATGATGAGAACTGCTTACAATAGAATTATTTTAATTCTATTGTAGAAAAGTTCAAGTCATATCACTGGTTTCTTTTTTTAATATTTCAGCATTGATAATTAAATAGGAGTAAGCAAAAAGCTAAAAATAAATGTGAATATATACATAAAAGCGCTACAAATACATCATTGCATACGTTAGAATCGCTTTTACATAAAAATAAATCATCCAATTATATATTTTAAAACAACTAAAGTAGCTACTTTAATAGTGTACATAAGGCCTATTTTAACTTATAATAAACTATGGGTTTATATATGGACGGGTAATTTAAATAGGAGGTAACATTTTGAGTTTAATTAAGAAAAAGAATAAAAATATTCGTATTATCCCTCTCGGAGGCGTTGGGGAAATTGCGAAAAATATGTATATCGTTGAAGTAGACGATGAAATGTTTATGTTAGATGCGGGGCTGATGTTTCCAGAAGATGAAATGTTGGGTGTAGATATTGTTATTCCTGATATTCAATATGTGATAGAAAATAAAGACAGATTAAAAGGTATATTCCTAACGCACGGCCATGAACACGCGATAGGTGCTGTTACTTATGTGCTTGAGCAAGTTGATGCGCCTGTTTATGGTTCTAAATTAACAATTGCATTAATCAAAGAAAATATGAAGGCTCGCAATGTAAATAAGAAAGTTAGATATTATACTGTTAATAATGAATCAATTATGCGCTTTAAAGGTGTTAATGTCACATTCTTTAACACTACACATAGTATTCCAGATAGTTTAGGTGTTTGTATACACACTTCTTATGGCGCGATTGTATACACTGGGGAATTCAAGTTCGATCAAAGTTTACAAGGACATTATGCTCCAGATTTGAAAAAAATGACTGAAGTTGGACAAGATGGTGTATTTGCTTTGATCAGTGACTCGACTGAAGCAGAAAAGCCAGGTTATAACACGCCAGAAAACGTGATAGAATCTCATATGTATGATGCGTTTACAAAGGTGAAAGGTAGATTGATTGTTTCATGCTATGCATCTAATTTTATTCGTATTCAACAGGTTTTAAACATTGCGCAAAGATTAAATAGAAAAGTATCTTTCCTAGGGCGTTCGTTAGAAAGTTCATTTAATATCGCTAGAAAACTTGGTTATTTTGATATTTCTAAGGATTTACTAATACCAATTAATGAAGTTGAAAATTATCCGAAAAATGAAGTGATAATTATTGCAACTGGTATGCAAGGAGAACCAGTTGAAGCATTAAGCCAAATGGCACAAAAGAAACATAAGATAATGAATATTGAAGAAGGAGATTCGGTCTTCTTAGCAATTACTGCGTCTGCTAATATGGAAGTGATTGTTGGAAATACGCTTAATGAACTCGTTCGTGCAGGAGCAGAAATCATTCCCAACAGCAAAAAAATTCATACTTCAAGTCATGGTTGCATGGAAGAATTAAAAATGATGATTAATATCATGAAGCCTGAGTATTTCATTCCGGTAAATGGTGAATTTAAAATGCAAATTGCGCATGCTAAGTTAGCTAATGAAGCTGGCGTCCAACCTGAGAAAATATTCCTAGTGGAAAAAGGCGATGTAGTAAACTATGATGGTGAAGAAATGATTTTAAATGAGAAGGTCAATTCCGGCAATGTGCTCATTGATGGTATTGGTGTAGGTGATGTTGGTAACATCGTGTTACGTGATCGTCATTTACTTGCTGAAGATGGCATCTTTATCGCAGTCGTAACACTAGATCCCAAGAATCGTAGAATTGCCGCTGGTCCAGAAATTCAATCACGTGGTTTTGTTTATGTAAGGGAAAGTGAAGCTTTATTAAATGAAGCTGAAGAAAAAGTGCGTGAAATCGTTGAATTAGGTTTACAAGAAAAACGTATTGAATGGTCAGAAATCAAACAAAATATGCGTGATCAAGTAAGCAAATTGCTTTTTGAAAATACAAAACGCCGTCCAATGATTATTCCGGTAATATCTGAAATTTAATAATTTCTATTCTAAAATAAAGAGGTTAAGACAGACGCTTTGGTAAGGTTATTTAAAAGTAAATTGTATATATGTTATATCTAAACAAGATATATACAACCTTTAAATATACTGGAGCGAATAATGTCTTACCTCTTTTATGTTATTATAAGTATATAATAAAATGATTTTTATAGAATTTAAAATCATATTTATAATTTGTATTATCACTTGATATTAAAATACACAAATATGATTCATATACATATCGAAAAAACAGAGTTGAAAAGAAGGTGTGAATGTTGGCACAAACGAGAAAGAGCTCAACAACAAAGAAAAAAACATCGAATACAAGAAAGAAAACTGCAAATAATAAAAAAAGGAAAAGTGATAGTCCATTAAGATATATTATTGCGATAGTAATTTTTATTGCTATCATTCTTGGTGTTTTTCAATTGGGCATTATAGGCACAATGATAGATAGTTTTTTTAATTACTTATTTGGCACAAGTAGGTATTTAACTTATATCTTAATTTTGATAAGTACTGTATTTATTACTTACTATAAGGCATTGCCGAAGACGAGACGTACAACAGGTGCATTTGTTTTACAAATTGCATTATTACTTGTGACTCAAACAGTGTACTATTTTATGCATAGAGCTCAATCATTAAGAGAACCCGTGTTATCATATGTTTATAAATCTTATGAACATAATACATTTCCAAATTTTGGTGGAGGATTATTTGGACATTACTTATTGGCATTATTTATACCACTCATTTCAATTGTCGGTGTAATTATTGTAACGCTATTATTAATAGCTTCTAGTTTTATCTTATTGACAAAACAAAGACATAGAGATGTGTCTAAAGTTGCTTTTGAAAAGATGAAAGTAAAAAGTCAAGATGCTTCTGCAAATCTTAAAGAACGCCGTAAAGAAAATAAAATTAAAAAAGATGCTAAAGCACGTATAAAAGCCGAAAAAAAAGCCGAAAAAGCAACTGAACAAGCACAAACTCAAAATAATGTTAAGGATGTAACTGATCTACCAGAGATAAGTAACAACACTCCTGAACAACAATCAATTCCAATTTATGGACATAACGATTATAAAGATGAAGATAATAAACAAACACAAACTCAAAACAAGAGATCGAAACGTGTATTTGATCAAAATAATCAAAGTACTATCCAAGAACCAAATCCAGAAGATAACGCAATCATTGATCAACCAGTTAATGAATTAGAAGAAGGTGAAGCACAAGATGAAGATGCGGCTTCAAATTCCATATCTGAAGCTGGAGAAGTAGAAAATGAAGCATATAAAATACCACCATTAACATTATTGAAACAACCAACTAAACAGAAATCGACTTCTAAAGCAGAGGTGCAGAAAAAGGGGCAGTTGTTAGAAAACACATTGAAAAACTTTGGTGTAGATGCTAAAGTGACTCAGATTAAAATAGGCCCAGCAGTGACACAATATGAAATACAACCCGCTCAAGGGGTTAAAGTGAGTAAGATTGTTAATCTGCATAACGATATTGCCTTAGCCTTAGCAGCTAAGGACATACGTATCGAAGCACCAATACCTGGACGATCTGCTGTGGGTATAGAAGTACCGAATGATAAAATTTCGCTTGTTTCTTTAAAAGAAGTATTAGATGAAAAATTTCCTGCTTCTAATAAGTTAGAAGTAGGACTAGGTAGGGATATTTCAGGTGACCCAATTACAGTAGAACTTAACAAAATGCCTCATTTACTTGTAGCAGGTTCTACAGGAAGCGGGAAATCTGTTTGTATCAATGGTATTATTACAAGTATCCTATTAAATGCAAAGCCACACGAAGTTAAACTTATGTTAATTGATCCGAAAATGGTAGAATTAAATATATACAATGGTATCCCTCATTTACTCATACCTGTTGTAACCAATCCGCATAAGGCATCACAAGCTTTAGAAAAAGTAGTAGCAGAAATGGAAAGACGGTATGACTTGTTTCAACATTCTTCTACTAGAAATATTGAGGGATATAATGAAGCAATTAGAAAACAAAATGAAGAGTTAGATGAGAAACAATCTGAGTTACCATATATTGTTGTTATAGTAGATGAGTTAGCAGATTTAATGATGGTTGCTGGTAAAGAAGTAGAAAACGCAATACAAAGAATCACACAAATGGCACGTGCAGCAGGTATTCACCTAATAATCGCAACACAACGTCCTTCCGTAGATGTAATTACTGGTTTAATAAAAAATAATATACCTTCTAGAATTGCTTTTGCTGTGAGTTCACAAACAGATTCTAGAACGATTATTGATAGCGGTGGTGCCGATAAATTACTTGGTAAAGGTGACATGCTTTATGTTGCTAATGGTGGATCTACTAGAACTAGAGTTCAAGGTGCGTTTTTAAGTGACCAAGAGGTTCAAGACATTGTAAATTATGTCGTAGAGCAACAAAAAGCGAATTATGTAAAAGAAATGGAACCAGATGCGCCTGTTGAAAAATCAGAAATGAAGAGTGAAGATGCCTTGTATGATGAAGCGTATTTATTTGTAATTGAACAACAAAAAGCAAGTACATCGTTATTACAAAGACAATTTAGAATTGGTTACAACCGTGCTTCTAGATTGATGGATGATTTAGAACGTAATCAAGTGATTGGACCACAAAAAGGCAGTAAACCTAGACAAATACTTGTGGATTTAGATAGTGAGGAGGTGTAAATATGGAATTGACTTCTGTTTATAAAGTAAAAGAATGGCTGATACAAGAGATAAATACGAGAGCATTGAAACCAGGAGATGCTTTACCTAGTAACCTTGCAGTTGCTAGAAAATTAAATGTTAAAACAGATGACGTATACGATGCAGTTGATGAACTAATTACTGAACAAGTGTTATCTAATAATTTAGAAGAAGGTGCAAGTGTTAAAACACTGCACCCGTTCTTCTATCCATTAGATGAATTGGTTAGTATCAGTAAAATGATTGAAAATCAAGGTTATCATGCGAGTACGGAGTATATAAGCTTAGACGAAAAACCTGCGACATCTTTAGATGCCCAGAGATTAAATCTTCCTGAAAAAGCGTTAGTAACAATTATTGAACGCGTGAGAATGGCTGACCGTATGCCAGTTGTTTATTGCTTAGATAAGCTACCAGCAGAAGATTTAACATGTGCGCAGTATCAAAATAGTGATGAATCGTTGTTAAACGCAATTGAATATTATGCTTCGAAAAAAGTTGCATATGCAGAAACTGAGATAGAGGCTATTGGTTATGAACCACATATATCAGACATATTGGATGCCTCACCACATGAAGGGCTTATGTTGTTGAAATTAATTCATTATGATAAAAATGATCAACCAATACTTTATTCTTTTAATTATTTCAAAAGTAGTTTAGTAAAATTTAAAACGGTTAGAAATAGTATATAATAACAAAATTATGAAAGTGAGGTTTGACAATTTGAAAATAAATGAACAGCAAAATGATTTGCATATTAATGTGTTACCAACAACAAAGTTCAAAACAACCACAATTACTTTAAAATTTATGGCCCCGTTAGATAGTGAAACCATGACAGCGCGATCAATACTCAGTAAATTACTCGTGCGTGCCACTAAAAAATGGCCGACAGACAAGGCGTTTAACCGTCATCTTTCAGAATTGTATGGCGCGTATGTTAATAGTTTTGTCTCAAAATTTAAAGACAAGCATGTCATAACGATATCATTGGAGTTAGTCAACGAACGCTATCTTACTGATCAAACACCATTATTTGAAAAGGGTTTAGATTTGTTAACAGAAATGATTTGGCACCCTTTAGTTTCTAATGATAGTTTTGATGAAAACTTTGTTTCACAAGAAAAAGCTTTACTAACTAAAAAATTAGAAGCAATGGTTGATAATAAATCTCAAATATCTTTTTTAAATTTATTGAAGTATATGTTTGGTGAACAGCCGTATCGTCACCTAGCATCAGGGCAAGTAGATTACATAGCAAATATAACACCCGAAACTTTATATCATACATATCAATCTATGCTACAGAACGACTATTGTGCTGTTTATGTCGTAGGTAATGTAGATGAACAAGAAGTAAAATCTCAAATCAAAACTTATTTTGATATAAAACCATTCCAATTCAAACAATCTCATGCGACGCCAGTACCACAAGCAGATAAAGTTCCACAAGAGATCGTTGAGACAGATGAAGTGGACCAAGCTAAATTAAATATTGGATTTAAACTGCCAGTACAATTTGGAGATAAACAATATTTTGCTAGTGTTGTTTTTAATACCATGTTTGGCGGAGATCCCTCTTCCGTTTTGTTTAATGAAGTTCGAGAAAAACAAAGTTTAGCGTATTCAATTCATTCGCAAATAGATGCAAAAAATGGTTTTATGTTTGTGCTTAGCGGTGTTTCATCTGATAAATATAGCGTAGCAAAAGATACAATTATTGCGGAATTTGAAAAGTTCCAGCAAGGTCAATTTAGCGAAGAAAAACTGGAACTTGCTAAGAAAATTATTATTTCTCAACGTCAAGAGTCGTACGATCGTCCTAAACGTATCATAGAGATATTGAATAATAATATTTTATTAGAGCATGATATATCAGAGGATGATTACATTAAACATATTCAAGATGTTAATAAATCTGAAATCATAGAATTAGTGAAAAACATAGAACTCAATACAATTTATATACTAACGAAAGGAGGTCAACAATAATGCAAAGCACATATTACGAGCAAATAGATGAAACTGTTTATGAAACTGAGTTGAATAATGGGTTAAAACTATTTGTGATACCTAAAACAGGCTTTCAGAAAACATTTGTTACATATACAACGCAATTTGGTTCTTTAGACCGTAAATTCAAACCACATGGTAGTGAAGATTATGTTACTGTACCAGATGGTGTTGCACACTTTTTAGAACATAAACTATTTGAAAATGAAGAAGAAGACTTATTCACAGCATTTGCAGAAGATAATGCACAAGTAAATGCATTTACTAGTTTTGACCGAACAAGTTATTTGTTTAGTGCAACAGATAATGTTGAAAGCAATATAAAACGCTTGTTAACGATGGTTGAAACACCGTACTTTACTGAGGCATCTGTAAATAAAGAAAAAGGTATTATTGCTGAAGAAATTAAAATGTATCAAGAACAGCCTGGCTATAAAATGATGTTTAATACGTTGAGAGCTATGTATGAATCACATCCAATTCGAGTTGATATAGCTGGTAGTGTAGAAAGTATTTATGAAATAACTAAAGAAGATTTATATCTTTGCTATGAAACATTTTATCATCCTTCTAACATGGTTTTATTTGTTGTTGGAGATGTAGATGTAGACCATATTTACAATGTTGTTGCAGACCATGAAAATCAAAGAGATAAAACGAATCAATCTCAAATAGTAAGAGATCCGTTAACAGAACAAGACAGCGTAAGAGAAAACATAGTAACTGAAAAGATGAAGTTACAATCACCTAGAATTATGCTTGGCTTTAAAAATACACCATTAGTTGATGTGCCAGATAAATTATTAGTAAAAAAAGATTTAGAAATGACTTTGTTTTTTGAATTATTATTTGGTGAAGAAACTGATTTTTATCAAATGTTGCTTAATAAAGAGTTGATAGATGAAACATTTGGTTATCAATTTGTATTAGAACCTACATATAGCTTTTCCATGATTACCAGTGCAACACAACATCCAGATAAGTTAAAAAAATTACTATTAGATGAACTAGAAGCAAAACAGGGTAGTTTAACTGATGTAGAAGCGTTTAATTTATTGAAAAAACAATTTATTGGAGAGTTTATATCCGGTTTGAATTCCCCTGAATATATAGCAAACCAATACACAAAACTTTATTTTGAAGGTGTAAGTTTATTTGATTTATTAGATATTGTAGAAAGTATTACGTTAGAAAGCGTAAATGAAACGGCGCAAACGTGTTTGAATTTATCCCAAATTGTTGATAGTCGTTTGGAGATGAAATAAACAATGAAAGCTTTGGTTATAGGTGGTTCAGGATCTATAGGTTCTGCAATCGTTAATCGTTTGTTGTCTGATGGATATGAAGTCATCATCCATTACAATAATGCTGATATCAATCAACTAAACGTTCAGTTCAACCATAGTTCAGTACAATTTATACAATGCGATTTGCGCAATGTAATTGATTTTAATCAATATTTTCATTTTATAAAAAATTTAGATTGTCTTATTTATGCCAGTGGAACCGCGTTGTATGGTCAGTTGCAAGATATGACAGATGCAATGATTGATGAGCATTATCAAATTCATGTGCGCCAATTAATTAGAATATGTAGATATTTTGTAGACCAGTTACGACAAAGTCATAATGGTCGAATTGTAGTTATTTCATCAATTTGGGGAGAAACAGGTGCAAGTATGGAAACGATCTATTCGGCGATGAAATCAGCTCAAATTGGTTTCGTAAAAGCATTGAGCCAAGAACTATCAATGACTTCAGTCACTGTGAACGCCATCGCACCCGGTTTTGTGAGCGGTAATATGTTAAAAGCTTGGGGAGAAAGTGAGCTTGAAACTTTGACTCAAGAATTACCACAACAAAGGTTTATTGGGCCTGAAGAAGTTGCACATACCTGTAGTTACCTTTGCAATCCATTAGCTAAAAGTGTGACTGGTACAATACAAAAAGTGAATGGCGCTTGGTATTTATAATTTTTGATATAATTGAAAAAATAAACCACTTGTGAAACATTCAATGATATAATATCAATATCATTCATTACATTACATTTTAAAATTATTTGTGCTGTACTATGCTTTTTTCATTTAATAGATAACTAGAAATGTGATAGATTTTAGTCAAAGCTAATTGCTGTGATTTATAAACTAAGGGGTGTATATGCCATGACAGTTGCTGCAAAAAAAGAATGGTATTTAGAATATGAAATAACAATGAACAGAGCCGGACTGCTAGGTGATGTTTCCAGTTTGTTAGGTATGATGGGTATAAGTATTGTTACTATAAATGGTATTGATGAAGGTAGAAGAGGTCTATTAATTAAATCTGATAACCTTGAAAAAGTTAGTAGATTTGAAAATATCGTTAGTGAAATTGATGATATCTCTATTACTAAATTGCGTAAACCAGAATTGCGAGACCGATTGGCAGTACGACATGGCAGATACATAGAACAAGATGCTGCTGATAAAAAAACATTTCGTTTTGAAAGAGAAGATTTGGGTTTATTAGTAGATTTTATGGCCGAATTATTTAAAGAAAAAGGTCATAAATTAATCGGTATTAGAGGTATGCCAAGAGTGGGTAAAACTGAATCAATTGTAGCCGGTAGTGTCTGTGCACACAAACGTTGGTTATTTATTAGTTCTACTTTAATTAAGCAAACTGTTCGTAGTTCACTCATAAAAGGTGAGTATGATTCTGATCACGTCTATATTATTGATGGTGCGGTTACGGCAAGAGAATCCAACCAAAAACATCAAGAATTAGTAAAAGAGGTTATGAGCTTACCAGCAATTAAAGTTGTAGAGCATCCTGATTTATTTGTAGAAACCAGTGATTATGAGATGAGTGATTTTGATTACATCATTGAACTAAGAGAAAATAAAAATCAAGAAATCCATTATGAAGAAATGAAAAAACACACTGTAAAAAGTAAAAATAATCTTGATTTCGGTGACGATGTTTTCGGTGGAGGTTTTGGATTTTTTGAATAGCAAAAGATAATGGATGAGGAGGACTAACATCGTGAGTTTAGTTGGTCAAACTTTAAAAGGACGTCGCGAAAGATTAGGTATGACATTAACAGAATTAGAAAATCGAACAGAAATTAAACGTCAAACTTTGACACTCATTGAAAAAAATGATTTTGAGTCACTTAAAAATGCAGATTATGTAGAAGGTTTTATCCGTAAATATGCAAAGGCTGTAAATATTGATGCTGAACAGCTTATTCATGCACATAGAGATGAAATTCCTAATCATGATAATAACTTGAAAGATACAATTGACGCTTTTTCTTCTGATCATCAACCTAGTTATCGCAGTAAAAACAAAGAACCTTTGCAGTTAGCAGTAGTAATAAGTCTGGTGATTATTATCACTGCCATACTGTGGATATTAGCAGTATTATTTTTATAAAAATATTTTCGTGCATTTGTAGTAAGTTATATATATAGAAATGAGGATTTGAAATGAATATTCCGAATTGGATAACTGTTTTTAGAGTTATATTAATTCCAGTATTTCTATTATTCGCTTTAGTAGATTTTGGTTTTGGTAATGTAACTTTTATTGGTGGATATGAAATAAGAATCGAATTATTGATTAGTGGTGTTATCTTTATTATTGCCTCGTTAAGTGATTTTGTAGATGGTTATTTAGCAAGAAAATGGCAACTCGTTACAAATATGGGGAAATTTTTAGACCCATTAGCAGATAAACTACTTGTTTCAAGTGCTTTGATAGCATTAGTTGAAATTGGATTAACAAACTCCTGGGTAGCGATTATCATAATTGCACGTGAATTTGCGGTCACAGGGTTGCGATTATTACAAATCGAACAAGGTTTTGTAAGTGCGGCTGGGCAATTAGGTAAAATTAAAACGGCCGTTACGATGATAGCGCTAGTATGGATTTTACTTGGTGACCCATTAGCAACGTGGATTGGTTTTCCAATAGGTCAGGTGCTTTTATACATTGGGGTATTCTTTACTGTTCTTTCTGGTATTGAATATTTCTATAAGGGTAGAGATGTATTCAAAGCCAAATAATATGAGTTTAATTCTGACAATCATGAATTCAACTGGAAAGTGTTTTTTAAAGCACATTTCCAGTTTTTTTGTTGAAATAGTATGTTTTGTAACAGAATGCTGATTCATCAAAACAGAACAATTTACAAACGAAATTTTAGTTTTTAAATAGAGTTAGATTTATAATAAAAATAAGTAATTTAACATGTTAAATAGCGAAATGGTTATTTGCGAACGAGGAGGAAAAAGCGTGAATATATCAATTATAGCGGTTGGATCTGAATTATTACTGGGTCAAATTGCAAATACCAATGGTCAATATCTGTCAAAATTATTTAATGATATAGGACACAGTGTTGTAGAACATATTGTAGTAGGAGATAATCCTAAAAGACTTGAACGAGCTATACATTCATCATTAGAGCAGTATGATGCTATTATTCTTACTGGTGGACTAGGACCTACTAAAGATGATTTAACGAAGCATACGATAGCTCAGATATTAGATCGCAATTTGGTGACGGATGAAAAATCATTGAAGTATATTGAGCAATATTTTAAAGATCAAAATGTTGAGATGACACCGAACAATAAACAACAAGCATTAGTCATTGAAGGTGCAATAGTTTTAGATAATAAAGTAGGTATGGCACCAGGCATGTTGATTGAACATAACGATAAACATATTGCTTTATTACCTGGTCCACCTAAAGAAATGCAACCGATGGCAAAACATGGCTTATTACCATATTTTTTAAATGGAGAAAGCATTATTTTTTCAGAATTATTGCGTTTTGCAGGTATAGGTGAATCCAAAATTGAAACTATTTTAATGGACTTAATAGATAATCAAACGAACCCTACAATTGCCCCTTTAGCAGGTACGCATGAAGTGAATATAAGATTGACGGCGAATGGTGATTCAAAACAAGAATGTGAAGCATTAATAGCACCAGTAAAAAAAGAAATACTATCACGTATTGGTGATTATTATTATGGATCGGATGACGTTTCCATTGAAGCAGCGTTTTTAAAACATATGAAGCAATCATTTGCAATCTATGATGGTGTTACAGATGGTGAATTATACTCGAGAATGAAAGATAATGATGATTCAAATAAACTCTTGGGTATGTTACCGCATCATCAACAATTTATAAATCTAAAAGAAGGTATTGAGCGTCAACTGTCAATATCATGTCGTATCGTTAAAGATTTATATAATGCGGAGATAGGTATTTCATTATTACATGAAAATGGTACAGTATACTTAGGTATTTTAGAAAATGAATATCTAACAATTAAATCATTTAAAATGACGAAAAATAGAAATTTAATTAAAAAAAGAGCACAAAACTATACATTGATCCGATTATTAAATTATTTTAAAGCATAAATGATTAAATCAAAACAAGTAATAATTAGTACGTACGTTCCCTTTTTGTAAAAATCGTTCTATTATTAGCGAACAAATATTCGCAAAATGCTTGCAGAATACTTTAAATCAATGTATAGTATGGTTAAGATATTTTTCAGAGATAAATCTCATTTAGGAGGTCCAGCGTTTTGGATAATGATCGTCAAAAAGCTTTAGATACAGTAATTAAAAATATGGAAAAATCATTTGGTAAAGGTGCAGTAATGAAACTTGGTGATAATGAAGCACGTAAAGTTTCTAGTGTATCAAGTGGTTCAGTAACTCTAGATAACGCATTAGGAGTTGGTGGTTACCCTAAAGGTAGAATTATAGAAATATACGGACCAGAAAGTTCCGGTAAAACAACAGTTGCATTACATGCCATAGCTGAAGTACAAAAAAATGGTGGTATTGCCGCATTTATTGATGCTGAACATGCTTTAGACCCAGTTTATGCTGAAGCATTAGGTGTTGATATTCAAAATTTATACTTGTCTCAACCAGATCACGGTGAACAAGGCTTAGAAATTGCTGAAGCATTTGTTAGAAGTGGTGCGGTAGATATCGTTGTTATCGACTCTGTAGCTGCGTTAACGCCGAAAGCTGAAATTGAAGGTGAAATGGGCGATACACACGTCGGTTTACAAGCGCGTTTAATGTCACAAGCGCTACGTAAATTGTCTGGCGCTATTTCTAAATCAAATACAACTGCTGTATTTATAAATCAAATTCGTGAAAAAGTTGGCGTTATGTTTGGTAATCCTGAAACGACACCAGGTGGACGTGCATTGAAATTCTATAGCTCAGTGCGTTTAGAAGTTCGTCGTGCTGAACAGTTGAAACAAGGTCAAGAAATTGTTGGTAACAGAACAAAAATTAAAGTGGTAAAAAATAAAGTAGCGCCTCCATTTAGAGTGGCAGAAGTTGATATGATGTACGGCAAAGGTATCTCGAAAGAAGGCGAACTCATTGATCTCGGTGTAGAAAATGAAATCGTCAATAAATCGGGTGCTTGGTATTCTTACAATGGTGAACGTATGGGTCAAGGTAAAGAAAACGTTAAACTATATTTAAAAGAAAATCCAAAAGTTAAACAAGAAATCGACCAAAAATTGCGAGAAAAACTTGGTATTTTCGATGGTGACGTAGATGAAAAAGAGGAAGAAGAAGCAACAGCTACACTTTTTGATGAAAAAGATGAATAAATTATATTTTGACGTAAAATAAAAATTTTCCCTTATAAAATAAGCTTATATTTTAAAATATAGGCTTATTTTTTTGTTATAACATACAGGTTTAAAATTATTAAATAAGAATATTTTATGATGAAAATACAACAAGAAATAGACAATAGCAGTAACTATAACTAATTTAATGTAAAATGAGCTATTCAAATAATGAATTAATGTAGTTGCACACCTTGACACTACTTAGTTTGAAACCGTACAATTACATTGTATGATTCTTATATAACTTCATATAATCATATTGAATTTGATATACAGAGCAAAATCCTAGAAAAAGGGGGTGTTTGTGTGAATTTATTAAACCTCCTACTCATTTTGCTAGGTATTATTCTCGGAGTTGTTGTAGGGTATATTATTGCCCGAAATATATTGCATCAAAAGCAATTACAAGCAAGACAGACTGCTGAAGATATTATCGAACATGGTAATAAAGAAGCAGAGAATATCAAGAAGGAAAAGCTCCTTGAAGCTAAAGAAGAGAATCAAATCTTAAAAGAGCAAAGTGAAAATGAACTTCGTGAAAGACGTGGTGATCTTCAAAGGCAAGAAGCACGACTTCTTCAAAAAGAAGAAAACTTAGAGCGAAAATCTGATCTTTTAGATAAAAAGGATGAGATTTTAGAGCAAAAAGAGTCTAAACTTGAAGAACGACAACAACAAGTAGATGCAAAAGAGAGTAGTGTTCAGTCATTAATAAATAAGCATGAACAAGAATTAGAACGCATCTCTGGTCTCACTCAAGAAGAAGCTGCCAATGAACAACTTCAAAGAGTCGAGGAAGAATTGTCACATGATATTGCAATACTTGTTAAGGAAAAAGAGAAAGAAGCAAAAGAAGCAGTCGATAAAAATGCAAAAGAACTATTAGCAACTACTGTACAACGGTTAGCTGCAGAGCATACTTCAGAATCTACAGTATCAGTTGTTAATTTACCAAATGACGAAATGAAAGGTCGAATTATTGGTAGAGAAGGTAGAAATATAAGAACGTTAGAAACGTTAACTGGTATTGATTTAATTATAGATGATACACCAGAAGCAGTTATTCTATCAGGTTTTGACCCAATTAGACGCGAAATTGCAAGAACTGCATTAGTAAATCTTGTTTCAGATGGACGCATCCATCCTGGAAGAATTGAAGATATGGTTGAAAAAGCTCGAAAAGAAGTGGACGATATTATAAGGGATGCTGGTGAACAAGCAACATTTGAAATTAATGTGCATAACATGCATCCAGATTTAGTTAAAATTCTAGGTCGTTTACAATATCGTACTAGCTATGGTCAAAATGTGTTAAAACATTCTATAGAGGTTGCTCACTTAAGTGGCATGTTAGCAGCTGAATTAGGAGAAGATGTTACATTAGCCAAACGTGCTGGACTACTTCATGATGTTGGTAAAGCTATTGACCATGAAGTTGAAGGAAGTCACGTTGAAATTGGTGTGGAATTAGCTAAAAAATACGCTGAAAGTGAAACAGTATTAAATGCTATACACTCACATCACGGTGATGTAGAACCAACTTCTATTATTTCTATATTGGTTGCAGCAGCAGATGCTCTATCAGCTGCTAGACCAGGTGCTCGTAAAGAGACGTTAGAAAATTATATTAGAAGATTGGAAAGACTAGAAACACTTTCAGAAAGCTATGATGGTGTTGAAAAAGCATTTGCAATCCAAGCTGGTAGAGAAATTCGGGTTATTGTATCACCAGAAACTATCGACGACTTAAAGTCACATCGCTTAGCAAGAGATATTAAGAGCCAGATTGAAGACGAACTTCAATATCCTGGTCATATAAAAGTGACAGTTGTTCGTGAGACTAGAGCAATTGAATACGCAAAATAATAAATAAAAACATAATTAACTTATGAAATAACTGCTAGCAGAGAAGTAAAACTTTGTTGGCAGTTATTTTTAGTTTGTGAAAAATAATGTGATTTTTAACACATTGAGAAAGTATCAATATATGATGGGAAATCGCTCTTTTTTGAATTAACATACCTTATTAGTAATGATTTTGTAATAGCTGAAAAAAATGAAAAATGATGTGCGTGACAGGCTACAAACTCAGATTATGTAAATCGTATCGTCAGGCAAGTATAGCACAATCAAAATTGTAAATGTTTAAATTAACAAAGAGATTGGGAAGTCATTTTTTGACAATATAAATGAGTCTGAAACATCATTGATGTCCCAGACTCATTGTTTTGAAACTAAGCATTATATCTTAGTCTTTGTTATTCCTATGCGTTACGATTAGTTATTTTAACTCTAAGTCTACTTTCTGCAATTCTTTGATTACTTCAGCAGTGTCATAACAACTAGTGGAGATATTGGCATATCTTTCAGCAAGCCTATAAGCATTGATATATAACTCTAAGCTATCTTTAGCAATATCTTCCGGATTGTCACTATTTGCAGGGTTTGCAGAAACAACTAAGTCAGCAAAATGTTGTGGATCAATATTAATTGACATTTCTTACATACAACTCCTATTTTTTGAAATGATACTTAACTATAATATAAATATTACCACCAATCTGAAATTTAAAACAAAGTAATGTTTATGAATATTTATTAAAGAGCCTTTTCATCATAGATAATTTCAATTAAACTAACAGTAAGAGAGGATGACACGTAAATGAGAATTTTATTTATTGGGGATATTGTTGGCAAAATAGGTAGAGAAGCTATTTCAAACTATTTACCCAAGTTGAAACAAACTTATAAACCTACCGTTACAATAGTAAACGCAGAAAATGCAGCTCATGGTAAAGGTTTGACTGAAAAAATATATAAATCTTTACTAAGAGAAGGCGTTGATTTTATGACAATGGGAAATCATACATATGGTCAACGTCAAATATATGATTTTATAGAGAATGCCAATCGGATGGTTCGTCCAGCCAATTTTCCAGATGAAGCGCCTGGTGTTGGTATGCGCTTCATTCAAATTAATGAAATCAAATTGGCTATCATTAATTTACAAGGAAGAGCATTTATGCAAGACATTGACGATCCTTTTAAAAAAGCAGATGCATTAATAGCTGAAGCACAAAAAGAAACAGATTATATCTTTGTTGACTTTCATGCTGAGACTACTTCAGAAAAAAATGCAATGGGATGGTATTTAGATAATAGAGTTAGTGCTGTTGTTGGTACACACACACATATCCAAACTTCAGATGAAAGAATATTACCTGGAGGCACTGGATATATTACAGATGTAGGGATGACTGGTTACTACGATGGTATACTTGGCATTAATCGTGAAGAAGTGATTACTCGCTTTATCACGAGCTTACCACAAAGACATGTCGTTCCTGATGAAGGTCGAAGTGTATTATCAGGTGTAATTATAGATTTAAATAAAGATGGTAAAACAAAACGTATAGAACGTATTCTTATTAATGATGACCATCCTTTTAAATAATCGTCCATTAGTATGAATTTTTAATTAAACCGCTCTTTTCATAGTAAAAGCGTGGTTTGTTTTGGTATGATGAAATATGAATTATTATAACCACTAGGAGGCTAGATGATATGAAATCTCAAGTATCATGGAAAGTGGGCGGACAACAAGGTGAAGGTATTGAATCAACAGGTGAAATCTTTGCCACTGCTATGAACCGTAAAGGATACTATTTATACGGATATCGTCATTTTTCAAGTAGAATCAAAGGCGGTCATACAAATAACAAAATTAGAGTATCAACATCACCAGTGCATGCAATTAGTGATGATTTAGATATATTAATCGCATTCGATCAAGAAACAATCGAATTGAATCACCAAGAAATGCGTAAAGATAGTGTGATTATTGCTGATAGTAAAGTTAAACCAGAAAAGCCCGAACATTGTGAAGCACAATTGGTTGCGCTTCCTTTTACTGCTACTGCGAAAGAATTAGGCACGACTTTAATGAAAAATATGGTCGCTGTTGGTGCAACATGTGCCGTAATGAACTTAGATATCTCAGATTTCGAGACACTTATCACCAACATGTTTACTAAAAAAGGTGATAAAGTTGTAGAAATGAATATTGAAGCATTGAATGAAGGTTATCGATTAATGAACGAGCAATTAAGTACTGTTGATGGTGATTTTGTTTTAGAAACAACAGAAGGCACACCACACCTATATATGATAGGCAATGATGCGATAGGTTTAGGTGCGCTGTCAGCCGGTTCAAGATTTATGGCAGCATATCCTATTACACCAGCATCTGAAATTATGGAATATATGATTGAAAACTTACCTAAAGTTGGAGGTACTGTTGTACAAACAGAAGATGAAATCGCTGCAGCAAATATGGCAATTGGCTCCAACTATGCTGGCGTACGTGCATTTACAGCAAGCGCTGGACCTGGTCTTTCACTCATGATGGAAGCCATTGGCCTATCTGGTATGACTGAAACGCCATTTGTTGTTATTAATACACAACGCGGAGGTCCATCCACTGGATTACCTACCAAGCAAGAACAATCAGACCTTATGCAAATGATTTACGGTACTCATGGTGATATACCTAAAATAGTAGTAGCACCTACTGATGCTGAAGATGCATTTTATCTTACGATAGAAGCTTTCAATCTTGCTGAAATGTATCAATGCCCTGTAATCATTTTAAGTGATTTACAATTGTCATTAGGTAAACAAACTGTAGAATCATTAGATTATAATAAAATCGAAATAAATCGTGGAGAAACGATTCAATCAGATATAGAAAGAGATGAAGATGATAAAACATACTTCAAGCGTTATGCGTTGACTGAAAGCGGTGTCTCTCCTAGACCAATCCCTGGCGTTAAAGGGGGCATACATCATGTTACGGGTGTGGAACATAATGAAGAAGGTAAGACAAGTGAAGCAGCTGATAACAGACAACAACAAATGGATAAACGTATGCGAAAAACAGAGCATCTATTGATTAATGATCCTGTTGAAAATGATGCGATTCATGAAGCAGCAGATATACTTTATTTAGGTTTCATTTCTACTAAAGGCGCGATTCAAGAAGGTAAAGAAAGATTAGAGCACCAAGGTTTGAAGATTAACCATTTACAAATTCGACAATTACATCCATTCCCAAGCAAAACGATACAAGATGCGGTTGATAAAGCTTCAAAAGTTGTAGTTGTTGAACATAATTATCAAGGTCAACTTTCAAATATATTAAAAATGAATGTGAACGTTGGAGACAAGTTAATTAACCAAACGAAATATGATGGTACGCCATTCTTACCAAATGAAATAGAATCCAAAGGATTAGAAATTGCCAAAAATTTAAAGGAGTTGGTATAAATGGCAACATTTAAAGATTTTAGAAATAATGTGAAGCCCAATTGGTGCCCTGGTTGTGGAGATTTTTCTGTTCAAGCAGCGATTCAAAAAGCAGCTGCAAATGTTGGACTAGAACCTGAAGAAGTTGCAATTATAACAGGTATCGGGTGCTCAGGTCGCTTATCTGGTTACGTTAATTCATATGGTGTTCATGGCATTCACGGCCGTTCATTACCATTAGCACAAGGTGTGAAAATGGCTAATAAAGACTTAACAGTTATTGCTTCCGGTGGTGATGGTGACGGTTATGCGATTGGTATGGGACATACGATTCATGCACTACGTAGAAATATGAATATGACATATATAGTGATGGATAACCAAATCTATGGTTTAACAAAAGGACAAACATCACCATCTTCAGCACAGGGTTTTGTGACTAAATCTACGCCAAAAGGCAATATTGAGAAAAATGTTGCGCCATTAGAGCTTGCATTGTCTTCAGGTGCAACATTTGTTGCTCAAGGCTTTTCTAGTGATATCAAAGGATTAACTAAAATGTTGGAAGATGCAATTAATCATGATGGTTTTTCATTCGTTAACGTATTCTCTCCATGTGTGACATACAATAAAGTAAACACTTATGATTGGTTTAAAGAAAATCTTACCAATATTGATGAAATTGAAGATTTTGATACGACAGACAAACAAAAAGCGACTCAAAAAGTTTTAGAATATAATTCATTACTTAAAGGTATCGTATACCAAGACACAGAAACACCTTCCTATGAATCTCAAATTGAAGAAATAGAAGGCACAGCACTAGCCAAAAAAGATATTCACCTTGATGAACAACAATTCAAAGACTTAACAAAACAATTTGTATAGTAGTTTATCTACTTAAATAGTAATCAAAAGCGTAAAATAACTAGCTGATCACAAAAAGATGATTTTCATAGAAAAATCATTGTTTTATATTTGTGGATCAGCTATTTTTATATATAAACATTAAAAGTGGAGGCATAGAGAAAAATGGTTGATCATTTTGTGACAATGAAGGAATTGCTAACATACACACACGAAGGTGAAGATTGGGAAATTCAAACGCGTGAAAGAGATTCACCTGTGCTTGTTACTGCTGTCCATGGAGGGGCTATAGAAAGAGGTACCACTGAAATTGCACAATATTTAAGTGAAATAGGAAATTTCAGTTTTTATAGTTTTAAAGGTGTAAGAAAAAATAAAAATAATGAACTTCATGTTACGTCAACTCATTTTGATGAACCTAAATTAAAAAAGATTGTGAGCGAACATGCCCAAGTTATATCTATTCATGGTTGTATGGGTGAGAAAAATGAAGTGTATATCGGTGGTAGAGATGAAGCGTTAATTACGCGTATAAAACAAGTATTAAATGAAGCAGGATTCATTATAAAGGATGCACCATCTCATATTTCTGGTAAACAACAAGATAACTTTGTCAATTGTGGCAAGAATGGTATGGGAGTACAGTTAGAATTGACCGTTAACTTTAGGAAGCAATGTTTTGTTAATAAAAAATTTAATCTAAAAGATCGAGAAGATCGTTCAAATTGGTCAACTTATTTAAAAGAATTTTCGGAAGCAATGATTAAGGCAATCACATACCATAAATAGTTAACTGCAAATTGCTCAGAAGCAAATGTAAAAATTCTGTTAATAAACTAGCAAAAACTTAACAGTGATTTAAGATAGTGGACGCTAAAGTGTGGTAAATAAAAAAGTACATTTATATAGGAGGTGGAATATGTCTGATCGATTTAAGTCTATGACGGAATTAATGGAGCTTACAGAGGAAAATACGGATTGGATCATTAATACTATTGAGCGAAATAGCAATGTTATAATAACTGCAATTCACGGAGGAGCTATTGAACCTGCTACTACCGAATTGGCGGAATTAACAGCTGAGAAAGGTGGTTTTGACTACTTTACTTTTAAAGCAATTAGAACAAAAGCTAATGCAGAATTACATGTGACATCCAGAAACTATGATGAACCTAAATTAATGAAAATGATTGCTAATAATCCATATGCCATCGCTATACATGGTTGTAAAGGTGAAGATGAAATTATTTATATGGGTGGTAAAGACGAGCAATTAATGGATGCAATGACAGAAGAATTTGAAAAACTAGGGATAGATGTCAGACAAGCGCCATCACATATGTCTGGTGCACATGATGACAATATTATTAATTGTTGTAAAACTGAAAAAGGTGTACAACTCGAATTAACCTCAGGAATAAGAAAAAAATTGTTTGAAAATGGACGCTATAATAAAAAAAGTAGAGAAAACAGCAGTAATTGGACTCAGTTTATGTATGATTTTGCACAAGCAATCATTAATGCGACTAAAAACATTGCATAATATTGAAAAGGAAAACCTAATAAGTTATTATAGATTTATTATATCTATAATAGGAAGATGATGAATTTATGAAATTTTCAAAAGCGACTGATTATGCTTTACACGCATTGTTATTTATGATTAATAACCAAGGGGACCAAAAAAAGATTCCTGTACAAGATTTAGCATCAGTTTTAAGTGTTTCTACAACTTACTTATCAAAAGTACTGACACGTTTAGTAAAAAGCAATATCATTTCGGCTAGTAGTGGTGCTAAAGGTGGGTATCAATTAAAAAATGGTTGGGATTCAGTATCTATTTATGATGTCATAATTACGATTGATGGGAAGCAAAGTTTATTAGAAGACTCCTTTAATCACGATGAAGGTTGCCCGATTAAAGCTATAATGGAAGATGCTGAAACAACATTGATAACAACATTGAAACAAAAAAAATTAACAAGTTTAGATAAAAATAGAACAAGTAAATGAATTTATAGTATAGAAATAGGAAATGATAAACTATTTCTATACATTATTTTAAATTTATTATAGATATTAAAAATCTTTAATATATGTATAAATAAAAGGAATGGAATTTGAAGATAGTAGTGTTATATAAATAGAAGGTGCATTTACACAAATGATGTTTGACACCGAATTCGATTTCTTTAAATAATATAGAGCTACACCTGGATAAACAAGGAAAAATCTAATCGACATTTTATGGAATAACCAATATTAATAGGTTGTATGTAGCTAGAGTGGTTAAAGATAACTTTGTTAGTCAATTAATTGATGCTGCTGCGAATGGAAAGAACATTGCTAAAAATATGATGATGGATCTTATAGATGAAACCTATCGATAAACAAAGCTTTAGAATTCTATACCTTAGGTTAATGTTTTGGTAAACTGAAGATAAGTAAAATTTAAGGGGTTGAATAAGTATGAATGATACTTTAATGAGCGTACAAATTATTCCAAAAACTACTAATGGTGAAGACGTTACACCTTACGTAGATGAAGCAATTAAAGTGATAGATGATTCTGGTTTAGAATATCGCGTTGGACCACTAGAAACAACTGTGCAAGGTGAAATGAATGAATGCTTAATATTGATTCAAAAGCTTAATGAGCGAATGGTAGAACTAGAAATACCAAGTACCATCAGTCAAGTAAAATTTTATCATGTTCCTGAAGGTATCACGATTGAAACGTTAACTGGAAAATACGATGAAATCTAAGTGATTGTCATGTTAGTTAGATATTGGCTATTGATGTTATAAAGATAAAATTAAATTGTTAACTATTTAAGGTACATCGTTAATTTAGTTAAATTTACTAAATAATACGGAAGTACCTTATTTTTTGTGGGTAAAACCAAGGATAGTTTTATATGAAAATATTATAATAGTAAGAGGTACACTTAAAGATAATTCGATTTTTCACGATGATTTAACTACATATTTCTGTTATCGACCAATATATATATAAGTAAAAGGAGTTTTTGTTATATAAATTTTTAAATCAAAGTTGATTATTGTATATGACTTTTGCACTTTAGTGCTAAATTTAATATAATGAAATAATGATTATAGATAAAGTTATAGAACTTTGAACGACTCGATTGTTAAACAGCGAGATAGAATCTATTTTAAAGCGTTTGTTCTTAGTTTTTATGATATAGAAAGGGTTTTGTTAGCGTGAATGAAGAACAAAGAAAGCAAACTTCTATAGATGTGTTGGCCGAACGCGATAAGAAGACAAAAGATTATAGTAAGTATTTTGAGCATGTATACCAACCACCAAGTTTAAAAGAAGCACGTAAACGTGGTAAAGAAGAAATACATTATAATCGCGATTTTCAAATTGGTGAAAAATATCGTGATATGGGTAAAGGGAAGACATTTTTAATAAAAACATATGGTTGTCAAATGAATGCGCATGATACAGAAGTCATGGCAGGTATTTTAAGTGCTTTAGGTTATCAAGCAACGGAAGAGATAAATGAAGCGGATGTTATATTAATTAATACTTGTGCAATTCGTGAAAATGCAGAAAATAAAGTGTTTAGCGAGATTGGCAATTTAAAACACTTAAAAAAAGAAAAACCTGAAACGGTCATTGGTGTTTGTGGTTGTATGTCGCAAGAAGAATCAGTCGTCAATAAAATATTAAAATCATATCAAAACGTGGATATGATTTTCGGTACTCATAATATACACAGACTGCCTGAAATACTTGAAGAAGCTTATCTATCGAAAGCAATGGTAGTGGAAGTTTGGTCTAAAGAAGGCGATGTAATTGAAAATTTACCTAAGGTCAGAAAAGGCAATATAAAAGCATGGGTAAATATCATGTATGGTTGTGACAAATTCTGTACATACTGTATTGTGCCATTTACACGAGGAAAAGAGCGGAGTAGAAGGCCACAAGATATTATTGATGAAGTTAGAGATCTAGCACGTCAAGGATATCAAGAAGTTACATTATTAGGTCAAAACGTTAATTCATATGGCAAAGATATTGATGGATTGGAATATGGACTTGGTGATTTACTTGAAGATATTTCGAAAATAGATATTCCGAGAGTACGTTTCACTACGAGTCACCCATGGGATTTTACTGATCGTATGATAGAAGTGATTGCTAACGGTGGGAACATAGTGCCGCATGTTCATTTGCCTGTACAATCAGGAAATAATGCTGTACTTAAAATTATGGGACGTAAATATACAAGAGAAAGTTATTTAGATTTAGTAGATCGTATTAAGTCTAAAATACCTGACGTTGCTTTAACAACAGATATTATTGTTGGTTATCCAAACGAAACAGCAGAACAATTTGAAGAAACATTAACTCTTTACGATGAAGTAGCATTTGAACATGCATATACGTATATCTATTCACAAAGAGATGGCACGCCAGCGGCTAAAATGAAAGACAACGTACCTTTAGAGGAAAAAAAGGCTAGACTACAACAGTTAAATAAAAAAGTAGCTTATTATTCTGAACAAGCTATGACACAATATGAAGGACAAACGGTTCAAGTTCTATGTGAAGGTGCTAGTAAGAAAGACGATACTGTACTCGCGGGTTATACAAATAAAAATAAACTTGTTAACTTTAAGGCGCCTAAAGAAATGATCGGAAAAATTGTTGATGTAAAAGTTGATGAAGCAAAACAATTTTCGTTAAATGGTACATTTTTAGGAGCTAGTGAAAAAGCAGTGGTGACACAATAATGTATGAAAAAGATGAAATATTAGCTGAAGCAGATAAACTCAGCCAACGTATTCAATCATTAGACACTGTCAAAGAATATCAATCGATTGAACAGCAAATTCATCATAATAAAAATATTGAGACACGCATGAAAGACTTGAAAAAAACACAGAAACAGTCTGTTAATTTACAAAATTATGGTAAACATCAGGCATTACGTCAATCTGAAGATAAAATTCAAGATATTGAGCAAAATATCAATGTTATACCTATTGTTGAAGAATTTAGAGAATCACAAGCAGAAGCGAATGACTTATTGCAAATGATGATCAGTACGATGTCAAACCGTTTAAATGAAATTCAACAAGATAAAGATTGATACGTAATCCACTTGTAGAAAGGAAATGAACAATATGAAAACAAGAAAATTAACACTAACTGCGATATTGATTGCTATTAATGTAGTGTTAAGTAGCATTGTTGTTATACCTTTAGGGCCTATTAAAGCGGCACCTATTCAACATTTAATCAATGTTATATGCGCGGTATTTGTGGGACCTTGGTTTGGTTTGGCACAAGCGTTTATATCTTCGTTGTTAAGAATGCTATTTGGCACCGGTAGTTTCTTTGCATTTCCTGGAAGTATGGTTGGCGTATTATTAGCAAGTGGTTTTTACTATTATCGAAAACATATTTTTATGGCAGCAGTAGGTGAAGTTATAGGTACAGGTATCATTGGTAGTATCATGTGCATACCTTTAGCTTGGTTATTAGGCTTTAATAATTTTGCTGTAAAGCCTTTAATGATAGCTTTTATTGTATCAAGTGTGATTGGTGCAATGATTAGTTACATCGTTTTAATGATTATGAAAAGAAAAGGTATTTTAAAACGCTTCTTATAAATATGTAAATATGAAAAGGTTAAGTTTCATTACTTTTAACATATAAAAGAATTAATTATAATGTAGATTTGTAATTAACTATTTGTATGTGCAAATGAGACTTAATCTTTTTTTTATAAATTTTATATATCAATCAGCGAATTAATGAAGTTTTTATATCAATCTGACCCTGTAAGCATAAGCGTAAAAGCTAAAGTTATGTTAAAATTTAAGAGTTAAATGGACAATAAAATCTCAGGAAAATGGTTTGAGAGTACAAAACGATAAAGTAGTAAAATTCCTGATATAAAGCATAAATATCAATCAGATGAACAATTGAAAAGTCATCTGATTTAATGATTTAACATACATAAGTAATGATTTATTTAATGTATTTTAAATTATAGTGAGAAACTAATAGAAGGATTGTGAAAGATTAAATGACTAACCAAACGCCAATGATGCAGCAGTATTTAAAAATAAAATCACAATATCAAGATTGTTTACTATTTTTTAGATTAGGCGATTTTTATGAAATGTTTTTTGAAGATGCGAAAGAAGCATCTAGAGTTCTAGAAATAACATTAACGAAACGGGATGCTAAAAAAGAAAATCCCATTCCTATGTGCGGTGTACCTTACCATTCAGCAGATGGCTATATCGAAACATTAATTAATAATGGATATAAAGTTGCTATTTGCGAGCAAATGGAAGACCCTAGACAAACAAAGGGAATGGTAAAACGTGAGGTAGTTAGAATCGTTACGCCTGGTACGGTTATGGATCAAGGCGGCGTAGATGAAAAACAAAACAATTATATTTTGAGCTTTGTACAAATAAATGATTGTTATGCACTAAGTTATTGTGATGTGTCTACAGGAGAACTTAAAGTAACATCTTTTAACGATCAAGCTACATTAATTAATGAAATAACAACAATTAATCCAAATGAAATCGTGGTAAATGCGCAAATAGATGAGGGATTAAAACGTCAAATTAGTTTGACAACTGAAACAATTACAGTATTGAATGAAATATCAAATGCAGAATATGCAGTTAATACAAGTAATGATCAATCTTTATATAATGCGACTCAGTTATTACTTGATTATATTTTCCATACGCAAAAACGAGATCTATCTCATATAGAAACTGTTGTAAAATATGAAGCAGTAGATTTTATGAAAATGGACTTTTATGCAAAACGTAATTTAGAATTGACAGAAAGCATACGCCTAAAAAGTAAAAAAGGAACATTGCTATGGTTGATGGATGAAACTAAAACGCCTATGGGGGCAAGAAGATTAAAACAATGGATTGATAGACCGTTAATCCATAAAAACCAAATTGAATCTCGGCTAGATACAGTTGAGCAATTTATTGACTTTTTTATAGAGAGAGACACTTTGAGAGAACATCTTAATCAAGTATATGATATCGAGCGTTTAGTCGGCCGTGTAAGTTATGGAAATGTAAATGCTAGAGATTTAATTCAGTTAAAACATTCAATTTCTGAGATACCCAATATTAAACAATTATTAGATGGTTTAGATACAGAAACCACTGAACAATTTAAAGCACTTGAACCTTTAGATGAATTGTTAACATTGTTAGAAAATAGTTTGAAAGAAGAGCCACCTATCTCTGTTAAAGAAGGTGGATTATTCAAAAAAGGATTTAATCAGGAGCTTGATGAGTATTTAGAAGCATCGAAGAATGGTAAATCTTGGTTGGCTGAACTGCAGACAAAGGAACGTCAACGCACTGGTATTAAATCACTGAAGATTAGTTTTAACAAAGTCTTTGGATATTTTATTGAAATTACAAGAGCCAACTTGCAAGGTTTTGATCCTTCTGCATATGGTTATCATCGTAAACAAACTTTATCAAATGCAGAACGATTTATTACGGATGAATTAAAAGAAAAAGAAGATATTATTTTAGGTGCTGAAGATAAAGCGATTGAATTAGAATATCAATTATTTGTGCAATTGAGAGAGCAAATAAAAACGTATACAGAGCGTTTGCAAAAACAAGCGAAAATTATTTCAGAATTGGATTGTTTACAAAGTTTTGCAGAAATAGCGCAAAAATACAATTATGCAAGACCTGCATTTAGTGAAGACAAGACACTTAAATTAACAAATTCAAGGCATCCAGTTGTAGAACGTGTCATGGATCACAACGACTATGTGCCAAATGATTGTAAACTAGATCAAGATACGTTTATTTATTTAATCACAGGACCTAATATGTCAGGGAAATCTACTTATATGAGACAAGTTGCAATCATAAGTATTATGGCACAAATGGGCGCATACGTACCTTGTGAAGCAGCTGTATTACCAGTTTTTGATCAAATATTTACAAGAATTGGAGCTGCAGATGATTTAGTTTCTGGTAAAAGTACATTTATGGTTGAGATGTTGGAAGCACAAAAAGCACTTGCTAATGCTACAGAAGATAGTTTAATTATTTTTGATGAAATAGGTAGAGGTACCTCTACTTATGATGGATTGGCTTTGGCACAAGCTATGATTGAATTCGTTGCACATACTTCTCATGCCAAGACATTATTCTCTACACATTACCACGAATTAACAACTTTAGATCAGTCGTTATCTTCGTTGAAAAATGTTCATGTTGCAGCAAATGAATACAATGGTGAGCTTATCTTCTTACATAAAGTTAAAGATGGAGCTGTCGATGATAGCTATGGTATCCAAGTAGCGAAGTTAGCACATTTACCAGAAGCAGTTATCTCACGCGCACAAGTAATTCTAGATGCATTTGAACAAAATAATAATCAAGAACAAACGACAAATGAAAAAGTCAATGTTATTAAAACAGGTGTGGAAGCACAATCTTTAGAAAAACCAATAGTAGCAGAAAATGATTACAACTATAGCGATGACAAACAAGAACATAACAGCTACCAATTTGAACAAGCAGCTTTTGATTTGTTTGATTATCCAGCAGCACAAAGTGAAATAGAGAATGAAATTAAGCAATTAAATTTATCGAATATGACACCGATAGAAGCCCTAGTAAAACTTAGTGAATTACAGAATCAGTTAAAGTAGAGGTGAGGTCATTCAATGGGTAAAATAAAAGAATTACAGACATCTTTAGCAAATAAAATAGCAGCTGGTGAAGTAGTGGAAAGACCTGGATCAGTTGTGAAAGAACTATTAGAAAATGCAATTGATGCACAAGCAACAGAAATAAATATAGAGGTTGAACAATCAGGCGTCGCTTCTATACGTGTTGTTGACAACGGTACTGGTATTGAAATCGATGATTTAGATTTAGTATTCCATCGTCACGCAACAAGCAAATTGGATGCAGATGATGATCTGTTCCATATTCGTACATTAGGCTTTCGTGGAGAGGCATTAGCTAGTATTTCATCAGTTTCTAAGGTAACATTGAAAACATGCACAGGTAATCAAGAAGGCCAAGAAATTTATGTGGAAAATGGTGAGGTTTTAAATCGAAAACCAGCTAAAGCAAAAAGAGGCACAGATATTTTAGTGGAGTCACTATTTTATAATACGCCAGCACGATTAAAATATATTAAGAGTCTATATACCGAACTAGGTAAGATAACAGATATAGTAAATCGTATGGCCATGAGTCATCCTGATATACGTATTTCGCTTGTGTCTGATGGTAAAACAATTATAAAAACAAATGGATCTGGTAGAACAAATGAAGTGATGGCTGAAATTTATGGTATGAAAGTTGCTAAAGACTTAGTACATGTTACAGGGGATACAAGTGATTATCATTTAGATGCTTATTTTGCGAAACCTGAACATTCTAGAAGTAATAAGCATTATATTTCTATCTTTATTAACGGGAGATATATTAAGAATTTCTTGTTAAATAAAGCGATTTTAGAAGGTTATCATACTTTATTAATGGTTGGTCGTTACCCAATATGTTATATCAATATTGAAATGGATCCGATATTGGTAGATGTCAATGTCCATCCAACTAAATTAGAGGTAAGATTATCAAAAGAAGACCAGCTTTTTGAATTAATCGTTAACAAAATTCGTGAAGCTTTTAAAGATCGCATTTTAATTCCTCAAAATGATATGGATAAAATGACGAAGAAAAACAAGGTATTAAACCAATTTGAGCAACAGAAAATGGATTTTGAAAAACGTCAACAACAAAATAACTTTGAGCAAAATATTGAACAAACAGCTGATTCAAACATGCATAATGAAAATGACACAAGTGTAGAAAATGAAGCATCTTATATAAATCAACACGATGGTGAACAAAATCGTATTCAAGAATCACAAAATGATTATAAGAAAATACAAAATGAACTACTTTATGATTTTGAAACAACAAATAGTGATTCTACTGATAATGAAGTCTCAGTTGAAGATAATAGTGATGAGGATATTAAAGGTCGCGTGAGTGCTTCACCAACTCGTCGAATACCCTACATGGAAATTGTTGGACAAGTCCACGGTACCTATATTATCGCTCAAAATGAAAATGGTATGTTTATGATTGACCAACACGCAGCTCAAGAAAGAATAAAGTATGAATATTTCAGAGAAAAAATTGGTGATGTTGTAAATGAAAGTCAAAATTTATTAATCCCGTTAACTTTCCATTTCTCAAAAGATGAATTAATGATTATTAATCAGTATAAAGATGAATTAGATAAGGTAGGCGTGCATTTAGAACCATTTGGTGGACATGATTATATTGTAGATAGCTATCCTGTTTGGTTTCCGAAAGAAGAAGCAGAAGAAATCATCAAAGATATGATTGAATATGTATTAGAACATAAAAAAGTCGACGTTAGAAAAATTCGTGAAGAAGCTGCGATTATGATGAGTTGTAAAAAATCAATTAAGGCTAACCACTATCTAAAAAATAATGAAATGGCAGATTTAGTCAATCAGTTGAGAGAGACTGAAGATCCATTCACCTGTCCGCATGGAAGACCCATTATTATTAATTTCTCAAATTATGAATTAGAACGTCTATTTAAACGTATTGTCTAAGGAGGAATTCATGTTGAAACCGCATATTTTACCTGCAGTTCGCTCAATGAAAGATTTAGAAAAATTAACGATGACAGATTATAAGGAATGTGTCATGTTAGATGCGCATATTGGGCATGTTAAAAGCATCATGGGTCTATTAAACAAGAATAATATTGAAACATACATGCATATCGATTTAATCAAAGGTATGAGCCATGATGAATTCGCGTGTGAATACATTATTCAAAATTATCATCCTAAAGGCATCGTTTCAACCAAGACAAAAGTAATTAACAAAGCAAAATCACTAAATACAACAACTGTGTTCAGAGTATTTGTATTAGATAGCCATGCATTATCTAGAAGTATTGAATTGATTAAGCGTGTAGAACCAGATTTTGTGGAAGTTTTACCGGGTATTGCTACAAAAGCCATACGTATCATTAACGAAGAAACGAATACTGCTGTAATTGCTGGCGGACTCATTAACAGTAAAGAAGAAGTAGACATTGCAGTTTCAAATGGTGCAAAATATATTACAACTAGTGATCGATCGTTATGGTAATCTAATCAGATGATATAACTAAAACAATAAAAGTTAAGTATTTTGATATCATCAATATATTTGCGAACGATCGCCATGAACGAGTATAGGGAGTTGTTGATAATGATAAAACCAATGCAATTAAAAGAAGGAGACACTGTGGCGATTGTGTCTCTTTCTTCTGGTTTAGCAGGTGAAAGTGATATGTTATGGCGAACGCGACAAGGCATTCATCGTTTGGAAAGTGAATTTGGTTTAAAAGTCAAAGTAATGCCCCATGCACTCAAAGGTGTAACGTTTATTCACGATCACCCAGAATGTAGAGCGAAAGATTTAAATGAAGCAGTAAAAGATCCAGAAGTTAAAGCTATTATTAGTTGTATTGGTGGAGAAGATGCGATACGCATTTTGCCTTATGTGGATTTGCAGGCAATTGCCACAAATCCTAAAATATTCAGTGGTTATTCAGATACAACTACAGTACATTTGATGTTTTATAAAATGGGGATAGTTAGTTTTTATGGGCAGGCATTACTTACTGATTTTGCAGAAAATATTGCAATGGATACATATACTGTAGAGAATATTAACAAGTGTTGGTTTAATACAAATAAAATTGGAACAATAGAACCAGCATTTTATATACGACCATACGGATTAAAGTGGGATATAAAAAATAAAAACAGGTGTAGACCTGAAATAGTCCAAAATGGATACGAAATATTAAATGGTAATAACAAAGTAAGCGGCCATCTTTTAGGCGGGAATCTAGAAACTTTTGTTGACTTACGTCATACTTCAATATTTCCTGAAATTGAGGCTTTTAATGGGGCAATATTATTTTTAGAAACATCGGAAGACACACCGACACCGGAAATGTTTGCTGAATATTTAGAGCAATTGCTAGAGCATGGTATTTTAAACCGTCTGAATGGCATGATTTTTGGCAAGCCTTTTAACAATGTATATTATGAAAATTATAAAAGAGAAATATTTAAAATAATAAAAAAATGCAATAATCCTAAAATGGTTGTTTTTTATAATTTATCATTTGGTCACAATGAACCAAAACATGCGATTCCTTATGGGTTGATGGCACAAATTGATCCATTAACCGGTCAGTTTAGTATCGCTGAAAACAGTGTAGTATCCACTTAAGTTGTGACAACTTTTCTACAAAAACATTTGACAACGCTTACAACAACGGTGTAAGATAAACTCAAGTTAATATTTAGAACAGAGATGGGAGATTTCTACAGTAATTAAACCGGTGGTTCACAACTGGATATAATTGTAGGGATCTCCCTGTCTTATTTTAGGAGGAGTCTTTATGAGTGTATATTTTGCTGAATTTTTGGGAACAGCAATACTTGTACTATTTGGGGGAGGCGTTGTTGCAAACGTCAACTTAAAAAGAAGTAATGGGAATGGCGCAGATTGGATCGTTATTGCTACAGGTTGGGGATTAGCAGTTACTATGGGAGTGTACGCGGTAGGTAATATATCGGGTGCGCATTTAAATCCAGCAGTGACTTTAGCATTTGCAATGGATGGCGCAGTTAATTGGTCTATGGTACCTGGTTATATCATCTGTCAAATCCTTGGTGGTATTGTGGGTGGTGCATTAGTTTGGTTAATGTATTTAGCTCAATGGAAAGCAACAGAAGATCAAGGTACAAAATTAGCTGTATTTTCTACAGCTCCTGCCATTAAGAACTATTTTGCAAACTTTATGAGTGAAATTATTGGCACAGCTATTTTAACAATGGGGCTTTTATTCATCGGTATGAATAAAATTGCTGATGGACTAAATCCATTAATTGTCGGTAGTTTAATCGTTGCAATTGGTTTAAGCCTAGGTGGTCCTACAGGTTATGCAATTAACCCAGCGCGTGATTTAGGTCCACGTATTGCACATGCAATTCTACCAATCTCTGGCAAAGGCGATTCTAATTGGTCCTATGCAATTGTACCAGTGTTAGGCCCTGTGACTGGTGGTATGATTGGTGCGGTGATTTATAGACTGTTTTATAAAGGTGCATTTGATACAATGTCAGTGGTTGCAATCGTATTATTAATCATCACACTTATTTTAGGTGTCGTATTAAATAAAGCGAAAAATGCTAAAGGTATTGAATCGATATATTAATTACGTTTAATTTATTTGTATTTACGTTAAAATATAACTAGATATTATTATCATTGGATTAATATAAAATTATTAGTTGAGTGAACTAATAAAAAAAGGGTACAGAAAAGTATGTATATCAATGTGAATTACATATGTAATTCGTGTTATGAACATTAGAAGAGGGAGCTAATAATTATGGAAAAATATATTTTGTCAATCGACCAAGGCACTACGAGTTCTAGAGCAATTCTGTTTGATCAAGACGGAAAAATCAAAGGCGTTGCACAACGTGAATTCAAACAATATTTTCCAAAATCAGGCTGGGTAGAACATGATGCTAATGAAATTTGGACGTCTGTTTTAGCTGTTATGGCTGAAGTTTTAAATGAAGAAAACGTTGGTGCAGATCAAATTGCTGGTATTGGTATTACAAACCAACGTGAAACTACGGTAGTGTGGGATAAGAAAACATCAAGACCGGTATATCATGCAATTGTTTGGCAATCACGTCAAACACAAGGCATCTGTCAAGAATTAAAAGAACAAGGTTTAGAAGATAAATTCAGAGAAAAAACAGGTCTCTTATTAGATCCGTATTTCGCTGGGACAAAAGTTAAATGGATTCTTGATAATGTAGAAGGTGCAAGAGAAAAAGCTGATAATGGAGATTTATTATTCGGTACAATTGATTCATGGCTAGTGTGGAAATTATCTGGTGGCAAAGCACATATTACAGATTATACAAATGCAAGCCGTACATTGATTTATAATATCCATGATTTAGAATGGGATCAAGAATTATTGGAGATATTAGAAATTCCAAACACTATGTTACCTGAAGTTAAAGAGTCTAGTGAAGTTTATGCAAATACCATTGATTATCATTTCTTTGGACAAGAAATACCAATTGCTGGTATTGCAGGTGACCAACAAGCAGCATTATTTGGTCAAGCTTGTTTTGAACGTGGAGATGTAAAAAACACCTACGGTACAGGTGGCTTTATGTTGATGAATACAGGTGAAGAAGCTGTAGCATCTAAAAGCGGTTTGTTAACAACAATCGCTTACGGACTAGATGGAAAAGTTAATTATGCACTTGAAGGTTCTATCTTTGTTTCGGGTTCAGCCATTCAATGGTTACGAGATGGATTAAGAATGATTAATTCTGCACCACAATCAGAAAATTACGCAGAACGTGTAGAATCTACAGAAGGTGTTTACGTTGTGCCTGCATTCGTAGGCTTAGGAACACCATATTGGGATGCAGATGCACGTGGAGCAATCTTTGGTTTAACGCGTGGTACTGAAAAAGAACACTTTATCCGTGCTACATTAGAATCACTGTGTTATCAAACGCGTGATGTACTTGAAGCAATGGAAAAAGATTCTGATATTACAGTGAATAACCTGCGTGTTGACGGTGGTGCTGTTAAAAATAACTTTATTATGCAATTCCAATCTGATTTATTAAACGTGAGTGTTGAACGTCCAGAAATTAATGAAACAACAGCTTTAGGTGCTGCTTATTTAGCTGGTTTAGCTGTAGGTTTCTGGGATAATAAAGATGAAATTGCTAACCGTTGGAAACTAGAAAAAGAATTTAATCCAGATATGGAAGAAAAAGAAAGAAATAAATTATATAAAGGCTGGAAAAAAGCTGTAGAAGCAACGCAAGTCTTTAAGTTAGACGATGAATAAAGAATTAGACTTATCTAAGTTTCTTATGCTATAATAAGGGTAAGTTAATATTATCGAGATGAGAATTGAGAGACACTGTTCGTACAATTATATATGTATGGGATAGGTCTCTCTTTTTTTATTACTACTAGGAGGCGCTAGATTTTATGAGTTTATCAACTTTGAAAAGAGAGCAGATTAAGAAAGATTTAAAAAATGATACTTTTGACGTTGTCATTATCGGTGGAGGTATTACTGGTGCAGGTATTGCATTAGATGCAACACAAAGAGGTATGAAGGTTGCGTTAGTAGAAATGCAAGACTTTGCACAAGGTACAAGTTCACGTTCAACAAAATTAGTTCATGGTGGTTTACGTTACTTGAAGCAATTGCAAGTGGGCGTTGTAGCAGAAACTGGTCGTGAGCGTGCGATTGTATATGAAAATGGCCCTCATGTAACGACACCAGAGCGTATGTTATTGCCAATGCATAAAGGTGGTTCAATGGGTAAATTTACCACAGCTATTGGTTTAACAATGTATGACAGACTAGCAGGCGTAAAAAAATCAGAACGTAAAACAATGTTAAATGCTAAAGAAACGTTAGCGAAAGAGCCACTTGTTAAAAAATCAGGCTTAAAAGGCGGCGGATCTTACGTTGAATATCGTACTGACGATGCGCGTTTAACAATTGAAGTTATGAAACGTGCAGCTGAAAAAGGCGCAACAATAATTAACCATACGAAATCAGTACATTTCACATATGATTCAAATGAAAAGGTAAATGGTATTCATGCTGAAGACCAAATTACTGGTGAAACTTACCCAATTAAGGCTAAAAAAGTAATCAATGCGAGTGGCCCATGGGTAGATGAAGTACGTAGCGGTGATTATGCACGTAATAACAAACAACTGCGCTTAACAAAAGGTGTTCATATTGTTATAGATCAATCGAAATTCCCATTAGGACAAGCAGTATACTTTGATACTGAAAAAGATGGACGTATGATTTTTGCGATTCCTCGTGAAGGAAAAGCATATGTAGGTACAACAGATACGTTTTACGATAACGATAAAACGTCACCATTAGCAACACAGGAAGATAGAGATTATTTAATCGACGCAATCAACTATATGTTCCCAGATGTAAATGTAGCTGATGAAGACATTGAATCATCATGGGCTGGTGTTAGACCATTGATTTTAGAAGAAGGTAAAGATCCTTCAGAAATTTCTCGTAAAGATGAAGTATGGGAAGGTAAGTCTGGTTTACTCACGATTGCTGGTGGTAAATTAACTGGTTATCGCCATATGGCATTAGAAATTGTGGACTTATTATCTAAACGCTTAAAATCAGAGTACGGTTTGAAATTTGATAAATGTGCTACAAAACACTTACCAATTTCTGGTGGAGATGTTGGTGGTAGTGCAAACTTTGATAACTTTATTGATAAAAAAGTTGAAGATGCCAAAGCTTATCAAATAGATGATGCAACAGCACGTCATTTTGCAACGAAATATGGTTCGAATGTAGAAGAATTATTCAAAATTGCTCAAACAGCACAATATCAAGAGTCTGGTTTACCATTAGATATTTATACAGAATTGATTTATTCTATTCAAAACGAAATGGTTCATCGTCCAACAGATTTCTTTATTCGTCGTACTGGTAAACTTTATTTCAAAATAGATGATGTTCTAAATTATAAAGATCAAGTGATTGATGTAATGGCTGAATTACTTGGCTACACAGATATTCAAAAAGACTTGTTTACAAAAGAACTTCAAACTGCAATTGATGAAGCACAAACGGGTAATAATCAACCTGCAGTTAAAGAATAAATTTAAATATTGTATGAATCTATCATTGAATGCTCATGTATATGAGTGAGTGGATTCAAACTATGAATAATAATTTCCCCCCTTCAAAGTAGACATTAAAAAAATGTAAGCTTTGAAGGGGGTTTTTATATCTAAGAAATATAGAGCGACACAGGTTTTTTTACTTAGTTAGTTTTTAAAGATATAATGCATTTAATTTCACTAATAATTGCGTTGTAAAATGTAATAAAGCTTAATAGCATTGTATTTGAAAACAGTGTACTTTGAAGGTATATTGTATAATGTATGATGAATGAAACGATACGTGATTTGGGGGTAAAACATGAGTGGAAATGAGTTTAAAATCACTGTTGCAGATGGGACAACTTTAGAAGTGAAATTGAATAAGGCGAAAAAAGATACGATTGGTGTTATTCACTTACTTCATGGCATGGCGGAACATATGGATAGATATGATGCGCTTGTTGAATCATTAAATCAACAAGGATATGATGTACTGCGACACAACCATAGAGGGCATGGTATAGATATAGAATCATACGAACGTGGTCACATTGATAGTATGGAGCAAACAGCTGACGATACTTTTGAAATTGCACAGACGTTGTATTCTGATTCTGTGCATACGCCATATATTATATTAGGGCATTCTATGGGTTCTATTATCGCTAGAATTTTCACACAAAAATATCCTGATGTTGCGCAAGGTATGATTTTATCAGGAACTATGCAGTACCCTAAATATCTAGGTAAACTCGTACAAATAGTTTTAAAACTTATCACTTTAATAACTGGAAAAAGACGGCGTTTAAAATGGTTAAACCAAATAATGTATAAAACCTTTAATAAAAATATAAAAAATAATAAATCGGAAAGTGATTGGTTATCCAGCGATGAACAAGAAGTAGAAAAATTTGAAAAAGACCCTTATACTGGATTTTTAGTCTCAAATCAATTGATTTTTGAAACAGTGAAATATATGTTACAGACAAGTAAATTAAAAAATATAAAAAAAATGAAACCAGATCTACCCATTTTACTTATTTCTGGAAAAGATGATGCGATAGGTAATTATGGCAAAGGGATTAGACATTTAGGGAAATTATATAAAAAAGGTAATATTCAACATATCACAGTACATTTATACAAAAATAAAAGACATGAAGTCTTATTTGAAAAAGATGCGACGACTACATGGCAACATATGTACGATTGGATAGAAAGACAAATTTTAAAAAAATATAACAGAGCAGATAAAGCATAGAGAGAGTTGATATAAGTGCAGAGCGATAAACCATTCATAATTGCATTAGTTGGTCCAACAGCTGTTGGTAAAACAGAATTAAGCATTGAATTGGCTAAAAAATTTAATGGTGAAATAATTAGCGGAGATTCCATGCAAGTATATAAATACATGGATATTGGAACAGCAAAAATAAAACAAGAAGAGATGGCTGATATACCTCATCATATGATAGATATTTTGGAACCTGATGAAACTTTTTCTGCATATGATTTTAAAAATAGAGCTCAAAATTTAATTAATGAAATCACGGATAGAAATCATGTGCCTATCATAGTTGGTGGCACAGGCTTGTATATCCAATCATTAATCTATAATTATGCCTTCGAGGATGAAACGATATCTGAAGCACAACAAATTAAAGTCGATCATGCGCTAAAAGAAATAGATTCATTAACAAATGAAGCAATGCATGACTATTTAGCATCTATAGATAAAATTTCAGCTGATAATATACATCCAAATAACCGAAAAAGAGTTCGAAGAGCTATTGAATATTATTTAAAAACAAAAAAACTTTTAAGTTCACGCAAGAAAAACCAACAATATACAGAAAATTATGATACATTATTAATAGGGATAGAAATGTCACGCGAAACTTTATATCAAAGAATTAATAAACGTGTAGATATAATGTTGGAACGCGGATTACTAAATGAAGTGAAACAACTCGTTGAAGATGGTTTTGAAACTTGTCAAAGTATGCAAGCTATCGGATATAAAGAGATGTTACCTGTAATTAAAAATGAGGCTAGTCTAGCCGAAGCAACAAATAAATTGAAAAAGCATTCTAGAAATTATGCTAAAAGACAAATAACTTGGTTCAAAAACAAACTCGACGTAGTATGGTTAGATAGAGAGAAAATGTCACTTTCATTGATGTTAGATGAAGTTTCAGTCCAAATAAAGAAAAGGAAAACATAACATGAATACAACAGAAAACATCCAAGATAAATTCCTAGGACAATTTAAGGCTGATCAAACGAAAGTTATCGTATTTTTAGTAAACGGTTTTCAAATGAAGGGCATTATTGAAGATTATGATGACAATTTAGTTTGTTTATTAACACAAGGAAAGCAACATCTTATTTATAAACATGCTATCAGTACATTCACGCTTGATGATGCAGTAGAAGAAGTATAATATTAAAAAACAATTTATTTTGCATACTTTAAATGAAAAAGCTACACTTTGATATAAATTATCAAGTGTAGCTTTCTTATTATTTATAATAGTGCTTCAATATCTGCTTCAATTTGACCTGGTTTTTTTTGTGGTGCGTAACGATTGGTTACTTTACCTTCTCTATCAATCAAAAATTTTGTGAAATTCCATTTGATTTTTTCATTGAAAAATCCATTTTGTTGTTCTGTTAGGAATTGATATAATGGGTGTTGATTTTCTCCTTTGACATCAATCTTTTCATGCATTGGAAAAGATACGCCATAATTGATTTTACAGTTTTGAGTCGCTTCTTCACCAGTACCTGGCTCTTGACCTCCAAATTGATTACATGGAAAACCTAGTACAACAAATCCTTGGTCTTTATAGTTGTCGTATAAATGTTGTAATCCTTCAAATTGTGGTGTGAAACCACATTCACTAGCAGTATTAACAATTAGCAATACTTTGTTTTTATATTCTTCTAATTTGTATGTTTCACCATTTGATTTTTGAACTTCTATATCGTATATATTCATATAGCGTCACCTCTTATTAATAATTTAACATAATTTGAGAAGATAGTCTTTATATAAACACTATGATAAAATAGCAAAGAAAACTTTGAAAGAGGTGCATGTTATGAGCCAACAAACACATACGACTAAAAAGGAATTAGAATCAGCAATTTTAGTTGGAGTACAAGCTCAAACCGATGAAGTGTTTGATTTTGAATCAACAATGGAAGAATTAGCTTCATTGTCTGAAACATGCCAATTAAATGTACAAGCTGAATTTACTCAGAACAGACAACATTTTGATAATAAATATTACGTTGGAAAAGGTAAGTTAGAAGAAATTAAAGCATACGTAGAAATGAACGAAATAGATGTAGTAGTTGCTAATGATGAATTGACAACGGCACAGTCAAAAACATTAAATGGTAATTTGAATGTTAAAATTATCGACAGAACGCAACTGATTTTAGAAATTTTTGCACTTCGAGCACGAAGTAAAGAAGGTAAGTTACAAGTAGAATTAGCGCAATTAGATTATTTATTACCAAGACTCCAAGGTCATGGGCGTAGTTTATCAAGATTAGGTGGAGGCATTGGAACGAGAGGTCCTGGTGAAACTAAATTAGAAATGGACCGTCGTCATATTAGAACACGCATGAATGAAATAAAACATCAATTAGAAACAGTGGTTGAACATCGTGAGCGTTATCGTAATAAACGTGAACAAAATAATGTGTTTCAAGTAGCACTAATTGGTTATACAAACGCTGGTAAATCATCTTGGTTTAATGCATTAGCTAATGAGGCTACCTATGAGAAGAATTTACTTTTTGCTACTTTAGATCCTAAGACAAGACAAATTCAAATTAATGATGGATTTAATTTAATCATATCTGATACGGTTGGTTTTATTCAAAAACTACCAACTACACTTATCGCTGCGTTTAAATCTACATTAGAAGAAGCGAAAGGTGCAGATTTGTTGTTACATGTCGTAGATGCGAGTCATCCTGAATATCGTGTTCAGTATGATACAGTTAATCAAATTATAGGTGATTTAGAAATGGGGCATATTCCACAAGCTATTATTTTTAATAAAAAAGATTTACATGAAGGTACTGCCCCTACTACTAATTTACCATCAATATTTGTTTCAAGTAAAAATGAAGCAGATGAAGAAAAAGTGAAACAATTACTTATTGAGCAAGTAAAATCTGCTTTGACTACTTATGAAGAAAATGTACCAAGTGCTGATGCCGATAGATTATATTTTTTAAAACAGCATACACTTGTCACTGAAATCAAATTTAATGAAACAGATGCAACATATACCGTAAAAGGTTTTAAAAAAGAATAGGAAGAAGAATTACGATGAAAAATACGAAGCAATTAATAGCAGAAACAGAAGCAAAACTAGAACCATATTTTAAAAAAATAGAAGAAATCGCTTATATCAATCAAGAAAAAGTGTTAGATGCATTCCATGCTGTTAAAGTAGCTGAAAGTGACTTACTGGGGACAACGGGTTATGGTTATGATGATATAGGTCGGGATCATTTAGAAGCGGTTTATGCACATGCATTTAAGGCAGAAGATGCATTAGTACGTCCCCAAATTATTTCTGGCACGCATGCGATCACGATTGCATTACAAAGTACTTTGAAATATGGGGATGAGTTATTGTATATCACTGGAGATCCTTACGATACGTTATTAGAAGTGATAGGTATTAATGGTAATGGTATAGAAAGTTTAAAAGAACACGGAATACTATATAATAAGGTTGACTTAAAGCATGGTGAAATTGATATTGATAAGGTATTGTCTAAAATATCATCGCAAACTAAGGTTATTGCTATTCAGCGTTCGAAAGGTTATGATCAACGACCATCCATAGATTTAACAAACATAGAAAGCGCGATTCAAAAAATAAAAGCCAAATACCCTGAAATCATAATTTTTGTAGATAATTGTTATGGTGAATTTGTTGAAGAACGGGAACCTATAGAATGTGGTGCTGATTTAATGGCAGGTTCATTAATTAAAAACCCAGGTGGAGGTTTAGCTAAAATTGGTGGTTATATCGTAGGTAATGAAACATTGGTAGAAAGATGTGGATACCGTTTAACCGCGCCAGGAATTGGTAAAGAAGCCGGTGCCTCTCTATATTCATTGCAAGAAATGTATCAAGGCTTCTTCTTAGCGCCTCATGTGGTTAGTCAAAGTTTGAAAGGTGCATTATTTACGAGTTTATTATTAGAAAAAATGAATATGCACACTTCACCAAGATTTGATGTGCCTAGAACAGATTTGATTCAAACGGTCACTTTTGATACGAAGGAACAGATGATTCAATTTTGTCAAAGTATTCAAGCAGCTTCCCCGATTAACGCACATTTTAGTCCTGAACCATCTTATATGCCAGGTTATGAAGATGATGTTATTATGGCTGCGGGTACTTTTATTCAAGGTTCTTCAATTGAATTATCAGCGGATGGTCCAATTAGACCCCCATATGAAGCATATATACAAGGCGGCTTAACGTATGAACACATTAAGTTAGCAGTAACAAGAGCTGTTGAAAAGTTATTTTAATAACCTGAAAGAGATGCCACATTGAATTGCATTTATTGCTATGTTAAATAGCAAATTGTAATGTATATGTGGCTTTTTTAATTAAATTAAAAAAATTTCGGAAAATTCAGCGATTAAATTGAATAAAACTGTTATAAAGTCAGTAAGATCAATGGTTTGAAGTATATGTTAGAAAACCTGACATATTTTTGAATTACTTTAGTAATTATGCTAAATTGAATACAAGTTCAAAAATAGAGGTGATTGGATTGGAGTCAAAAGATACGATACGACGAAGCATGCCGGTCTTCTCTATGAGTGTTGTTACGAAATTAAGTGAATTAACTGCTAGACAAGTTCGCTATTATGAGACACATGAACTGATTAAACCACATAGATCAGAAGGAAATAAACGACTTTTTTCGTTAAACGATTTGGAACGCCTTTTAGAGATAAAAAGATTAATAGAAAAAGGTTTTAATTTAAAAGGTATTAAACAGATTTTAAATGACGAACAAGAACACCTTTCTGATGTTGAACAAGAAACGAGAAAACAAATGATTGTTGATGCTACACAGAAACCACAACGAGAAGCGATTCCGATAAATCGTGGAGATTTATCTCGATTTATCAAATAAAATTAATGGGGGACATTTATAATGGCAAAACGTACATTTACAAAGGAAGACATACACAAGTTCGCTAAGGAAGAAAATGTCAGATACCTACGTTTACAATTTACTGATATTTTAGGTGTAATTAAAAACGTGGAAGTACCAGTAAGCCAATTAGAAAAAGTTTTAGATAACGAAATGATGTTTGACGGATCTTCAATTGAAGGTTTCGTACGTATTGAAGAATCAGACATGTATTTATATCCAGATTTAGATACATGGGTTATTTTCCCATGGACAGCCGGTCAAGGTAAAGTAGCTCGTCTTATCTGTGATGTTTATAAAACAGATGGCACACCATTTGAAGGTGACCCACGCGCAAACTTAAAACGTGTGTTAAAAAACATGCAAGATTTAGGATTTAGTGAACTTAATTTAGGGCCAGAACCTGAATTCTTCTTGTTTAAATTAGATGAAAAAGGTGAACCAACATTAGAATTAAATGATAATGGTGGTTACTTTGACCTTGCACCAACAGATTTAGGTGAAAATTGTCGTCGCGATATTGTTTTAGAATTAGAGGATATGGGCTTTGATATTGAAGCAAGTCACCACGAAGTGGCACCGGGCCAACATGAAATTGATTTTAAATATGCAGATGCTATCACTGCTTGTGATAATATCCAGACATTTAAATTAGTTGTTAAAACAATCGCACGTCAACACAATCTTCATGCAACATTTATGCCTAAACCATTATTTGGTGTGAACGGAAGCGGCATGCACTTCAATATGTCACTTTTCAAAGGTAAAGAAAATGCCTTTTACGATCCAGAGGGCGATATGGAAATGACTAAAGATGCTTATCATTTTATCGCGGGGATTCTGAAAAATGCACGTGGTTTAACTGGTGTATGTAACCCATTAGTTAATTCTTATAAACGTTTAGTTCCAGGTTATGAAGCGCCATGCTATATTGCTTGGAGTGGTAAAAACCGTTCACCATTAATCCGTGTACCAACTTCACGTGGTTTATCAACGCGTGTAGAAGTTCGTTCAGTAGATCCAGCAGCCAATCCTTACTTAGCATTAGCAGCTATCTTACAAGCGGGCTTAGACGGTATTGAAAATAAATTAGAAGTACCAGAACCAGTAAATCAAAATATATATGAAATGAATCGTGAAGAACGTGAAGCCGTTGGTATTCAAGATTTACCATCAACATTATATACAGCTATTAAAGCAATGAAAGATAATGATTCTATTAAAGAAGCTTTAGGTAATCACATTTATAATCAATTTATAAACTCTAAATCTATTGAATGGGATTACTATAGAACTCAAGTTTCTGAATGGGAAAGAGAACAATACTTAAAACAATACTAGGTGCTAAGCAAAAGGGGCAAACACTAGGTATATAAGCAATTCGGGTCACTTATTCGTAAGTGATTCGGGTTGCTTTTTTTGCACCCACTCGTATTTATAAGTGCCTTTTGGGTGAAAATCAGGGATGATTCAGCCTATTTTTAACTATTAGAAAGTGAAAAAGTTATGTAAAATTTGTATGAAGTGATATAATTTTTGAAAATAAGATTAGATTTTTTAATATAGTGTATTATATTTATAGGTTTTTAAGTTAAAGTAAAAATAACGTTTAGTCTTATTGAAATGATTTAAACTAATTAAAAAGGGGTTGGAGTTAAATGCAAGAAGTAAAATTAAGTACGTTAAAAGCGGGTTCCTTAAAAGAATTAGAAAGTAGCATAAATGCATATTTAAAAGATGAAGAAGTAGCGAATTATCAATTACTCAATTCAACTGTTCGTGAAATAGAAGAGCGTGCTTTTTCAGCAAATGAAGAAGAATTTCATGCTATATTAACATTTATAAAAGAAGTAGAATAAGAACAAACGTTATTGATTGTAATGATTACTAAGTTTTAGGGAATTACAAAATACACAATATGAGGTTGAGACTATTATCACGTCTCAACCTTTTTCTAATGAAAATTGATTTGTGAATGAAAGGTAGAATGTAATGAAGTATTTAAAAGTACAGATGACAAGAGAAAATTTAGAAAGTATTCCACAGTATGAATTACCTGTTGGATATAAAATTCGTAACTTTAAAATAGGAGAAGAAGTAAAATGGGCAAATTTGGAAATGAAAGTTAATGAATTTGATACTACTGATCAAGCATTGACACATTTCAACACTGAATTTGGACCGTATATTAATGAAATGGAACAAAGATGTTTGTTTCTTGAGAATCCCGAAGGAGAAGTTATTGGTACCGCAACTGCTTGGTATGGACATTTAACAAAAGATAGCAAAACATCTGGACGAATCCATTGGGTTGCGATTATTCCGGAGTATCAAGGTAAGCAATTATCTAAACCTTTATTAACGGCAGCAATGAAAATTTTAGCTGCATATCATAATCAAGCATATTTAACCTCTCAAACAACAAGCTTCCAAGCAATCAATATGTATCTTAATTTTGGATTCAGACCAATTCATGTTGATGAATATGATCATGAAGCATGGACTTTATTGGAAAAAACATTAAATCGAAGCATTTTATAAATATATTTTTTAAAGAAAAGCGTGTTTATTAGTATATTCCTATAATAATATTATGTTAACTAAAATAAAAAAACTGCCGATTTAAACACTCGGCAGAAGACACTATTTTTTCTTATTCTTAGTTACAATAACTTGAATAATAAAAATAATAAATCCAATGAAAATGCCTAAAAATACTGCTACAACTGCAGACACAAGCGGTGGAAATTGAAACTGATATTGTAATATTAAGCCTACAATGATTGCTATAACAATCGCAATAACTGTAATCATGTTCTCCTTAAATATACTCAAACTGTTCACTCCTATCATTTATGTATTATATCATGATTGCTTAAGTACGTTAAAATAAAATAATGACTAATTAAAGTTTTATTTAATGTAAAAGATTAATTTTTATTTAAAATGAGCGTCTTGACGTAAACTTTAATTTTCTATATGATAATTTGGTATATTCATAAAAAGTGGGTGCAACAATGAAACCAACAAAGAAAATTACTACATTAATTATTAGTATAGTTGTACTAGGCGTACTTGCATTTCAGTTTATAAATGGGACTGGCCCTTTTTCATCCAATGATACAAATAATAATGACGGACCAAAGCAAACTGAGAAAGTACATGTAGCCCGTGTAGTTGATGGTGATACATTAATAGCAAATAATAGTCAACATGAACAAATTAAAGTGAGGTTGATAGGTGTAGATACGCCTGAAACTGTTAAACCAAATACGCCAGTACAACCATATGGTAAAGAAGCATCTGATTTTTCAAAAGAACATTTAACTGATAAAGATGTCTTTTTAGAATATGATAAAGAAAAAGAAGATCGATATGGTCGTACACTGGCATATGTTTGGCTAGATAAAGATACGATGTTCAATGAACTGTTAGTGAAAAAAGGATTGGCTAGAGAAAAATATTTTTCTCCAAATGGTAAATATAGAGAAATGTTCGAAAAAGCAGAACAGATAGCTAAAAGTAATAACGAAAATATATGGAGTTAAAAATTTCAAATGACTTAAACACAAAAGTGACTGGTACATAAATATCTATTCTCAAAAAAGAGAGCTAATCCATAATGGGTTAGCTCTCCTTTATATTTACATCTTACGATTTTGGCAATACATGTTTGTCTGAGTATTTGATTTACTTAATCTGAGCATGTAATCTCTTACTTATATCATTATTAGAAGTGACGGCATGTTACAAAATCGTTCATGCAGTTTTTAATACTGTTTAATTAGTGGAAATGTGCAAGTAGTTCATTATACTGTGATTCAGTTAATGATTCTTGAGCATTTACAATCGTTTCACCAATTATTTCTTTTAGAGAAGATTTGGATGAAACTGTTTCTACAAAATCTTGTCTTTCTGTAGGTCCATCAATTAAATTTACGCTACCATCTGTAAAGTAAACTAAACCAATATTTTGAATTCTATGATGCAATTGGTCTGCAATTCTATCTTCCAATGCTTTGGCATTTTTTGAAGACTGTTCATATGGATCATAATTATAAAAGTCATAAATAATAGAATTATTTCTAATTCTCTCTACAAATGTGTATGTTGTAGGTCGTGTTGATTGGAATTGACTATGGAATTGATTTGCAATATAACGGCCAACTGTTTGATTTACAGTATCATCGTCACTATTTTGTGTGTCATTTGTTGGGTCAACTGTGAAGTGGTAAAATGTTTTTTGCTTCCAGTTTTTCACATTAATATTAAATAACCCTTTTTCAGTAATAACAATGTAATCGAAAGCTCTAGCATATTCAAACAAAGGATGCTTAACAGCTAAATTTCCAGTTGTTATAATATCAAAAAATGAAATTGAACCTTCACTTTGATATTGATTTAATATGTCATTTAAATCCTGTTTAGCTTTTCTTAATCCATGATGGTGTGTATCATTATTAACATTTTTTTCAAGCATTTGATTTTTTAAATATGTGTTTTCACGCGTGATGATACTAATTTTATTTATTAACTGATCTTTTGCATATGATTCAGTCTCAAGCTTATGATTCATCACTCTTCTTTCAATAATAATAACTAATAATAGTATTACAATAATTATTGCTAAAATAATCGGTAAAAACATTGGTATCATCCTAATCTTAATATTTTTAATAAACTATATTTTACTCTTTTATTTATATTTGTACAAATACAATTAACTAATAGGGTTAATATTAGTATAATCATATTTTTTAATTATAAGCAATTCCTACTTAATATATAAATGAGTGATATGATTTGTTATAAAAATTATTGAATTAAAAAAATGATGTATCTATTTAATTAGTGCTTAATTGGGTAATACATATATTATCTACTATACTTACCGTAGAAAAGTCTGTTTGGAGGACATTGATTTGACTACTATGAAAAAATATATCAACTATATAATAGAAAACGTAAATAATGAAGATGTTATTGCATTTGATAACCACCCAGTTACTTATCACATTATTGACGAACTATATGAAGCTAAATTTAAAATTTCAGTGATTTCTTTTTCAACTGATATCATTAAATATGTTGCAAGGTACACTGATTTTAATATTATAATGCCCAATGGAAAGGTAGACAATGCACTACATATTATCACTGGTACGGATGTTATCCAAACATTTGAGAGATATCGCATTCGCTATTATTTTGCAACTGCACCTTATATGACAGATAAAGCATTGTATCAAACATTGCCAGAAATTGCTGAAATTCAGTTAGCTTTATACAATCGTTCAGAAGAATTATTAATTGTTAACAGACCAGCGATTTTGAAACAACATCATCGACAAGACTATAGCTATATTGGCGAATTTTAAATAAAAATGTGTTTAAATTCACATTTTTGTGCTTTTCACATTGAAAAATGTAGCAACAAATAATATAATGATTATTAATGGAAACGCTTACTTTTGATAGGAGGTACAGATTTGGCAGTTAGTAATGATAAAAATATTAAAGAAGTTGTAAAAAATTTAACTGAAAATGTACCTGAACTGTTTAAATATAATGGTGAAGTCGCAAAACAACTTTTTCTTCATGATGAGTTTAATTTAGACGATAAGGTAGATATTAGTGTCGAAAGAAAATATCTTGGTGAAGTTTTAAAGTTTATACCTAAAAGCAATACGATTGTTTTACACGATGGTAAAAATACAACCACTGATTTTACAAAGTTAGAATTTGCAGATGTCACTCATGCAAATATTTATATAAATGATGAGTTAATAATGACAATTATTGTTTATGATGTTGAAAATGATGAATGGATGTTCAGGTGGAATCACAATATTCGTTTACCCGAAAAGCATATTTATTTTCATTCTATCAAATGGGATGTAGATTATATTAAGCCTGAAATTGTATTAATGTATGAGTTATTGGATCCCATCGATTATCATCAATTACCAAATTATAGAAGTGTTATCGATTCGTTAAGTTATTATCAATTTGTTATTTTACGCTTAGTTGTTGGAGATGAACGCATTAATCAAGCACTTATATCTGAAAAAAAAGCAATTTAAAAACCCTTCAAATCATTCATTAGGATTCATTCACTTTCAAATGAGTCTATACGATTTGAAGGATTTTTTATCGATAAATAGTTAGTAATTATTGTTTAAATATTCAAACAATTTTTAGTGTAACAATATTCATAAGTAGCATTAACTGCTTTCTCTGCATCTGTAACGTCGATTCCAAACATCATAGAAATTTCTGAAGCGCCTTGGTTCATCATTTTCAAGTTTATGTTTGATTCTGCAAGTACATGAGTAATTGTGCTGGCAGTACCAACGATTCTATGCATGCCTTCACCAACCACCATTAGTATCGCTAAATCATGTTCAATGCTTAATTCATCTACATCACAATTTTTACGTATATCATTAAGTACTTGTTCCTCTTTGTTTTGTATCTCTTTAGAGCGCATGATGATACTTATGTTATCTATACCTGATGGCATATGATCAAATGAAATATTATAGTCTTCTAGTATGGCTAGTATTTTACGTGTAAAACCAACTTGTCTATTCATAAGATACTTTTTAATATTTAATACTGTGAAATCTTTGTCACAACTAATGCCACTTACAATACTATTTGAGTCAATTTCTCTATCATGTCTAATATAAGTTCCTATATCATCAGGTCTATTTGTGTTTTTTATAACGACAGGAATTCTGTCTTTGTGTAGCGGTTGTAAAGCTTCATCATGGAATACGCCAAAGCCAGCGTAAGATAACTCACGCATTTCGCGATATGTAATTTCATTTATAACTTCAGGATTTTTAACAATAGAAGGATTAGCTCTAAAAATGCCAGAAACATCTGTAAAGTTTTCATATAAATCCGCTCTTACACCTCTTGCTACAATAGCTCCTGTTATATCTGAACCACCACGAGGGAATGTGACCACGTAATTTTGTCTAGAAATACCAAAAAACCCAGGAATGATTAATTTTTCTTCAAATGACCTTAAGTTATAAAGTGCTTCATAAGATTGATCTAAGATTTGAGCATTTTGAGGTAAATCCGTAACAGTAATACCAGCCTCTCCAGGAGAAATATAACGCGTTGGAATACCTTGGCTATTATTATATTCTGCAATAATTTGAGCATTAAAGTTCTCACCACATGAAAGTAAAGCATCTAACAGTCTGGATGGCTTTTCGCTCAATGTAGCTATGTAACTTTCTAAAGTTTCATCAATTGTTTTTAAAAGTGCATCACTCATGTTGAGTTCGTTAATAATATCCTTGTAACGTTGAATGATTTCTTCTTTTTTAGAATTGTAGTCTAATCGTTCTATCACTTTTTCGTAAAGTCGAATTAATAAATCAGTAGTTTTTACATCATCTTTATTTCGTTTTCCTGGTGCCGATACGACTACGATTTTTCGAGCTTCATCTGAATTAACAATGTCTAATACCTTTTTAATTTGCTCTGCATTGGAAACAGAGCTTCCTCCGAATTTAGTTACTTTCATAATGTTATACAACCTTTCTAAAAAATCAGAAAATTTAGTTTAGTTTTTATCACAGGAGTGATAATATAAATATACGTTTTAAATATTCATAGACTTTACAAAAATAATGAATGAATTTATACTATACCATATTCAAGTATTTTTCAACTGTACAATTGTATTTTTTAGATAAACAAACGGAGGAATGAAGACATGAAAGAATTAAATGTAGCACTACTTGGTTTAGGAACTGTAGGTTCTGGTGTAGTAAAAATAATAGAAGAAAATAGAGAACAAATTAGAGAAACAATGAATAAAGATATTAATATTAGACATATATTAGTACGTGACAAGTCTAGAAAACGTCCTATTAATACATCTAAATATAATTTAACTGAAAATATAGAAGATATTCTTGATGATGAAACAATTGATATCATTGTCGAAGTACTTGGTGGAGTTGAGCCCACAGTAGAATGGTTAAAACGCGCATTGAGTGAGAAGAAACACGTGATTACCGCAAACAAAGATCTTCTAGCTGAAAATTTAAGAGAGCTAGAACATTTAGCCCAAGAAAATGATGTTGCTTTAAAATATGAAGCTAGTGTCGCAGGTGGTATTCCGATTGTAAATGCTATAAATAACGGTTTAAACGCCAATAATATAAGTAAGTTTATGGGGATTTTAAATGGTACATCTAACTTTATATTAAGTAAGATGACACAAGAAGAAACATCATTTGAAGAAGCGTTGGCAGAAGCACAACGTCTAGGGTTTGCTGAAGCAGATCCAACTGATGATGTTGAAGGTATTGATGCAGCACGCAAAGTAGTTATTACGTCGTATTTATCATTTAATCAGGTGATTAATTTAGATGAGGTTGATAAATATGGTATTAGCGATGTCACACTATCAGATATTAAAGTAGCTGATAAACTTGGCTATAAAATTAAGTTGATTGGTAAAGGTACATATGAAAATGCTCAAGTCAATGCATCAGTCGCACCAACTTTGATTGATAAAAGCCATCAGTTAGCATCAGTAGAAGATGAATTTAACGCGATTTATGTTATAGGTGATGCTGTTGGAGAAACAATGTTTTATGGTAAAGGTGCAGGTAGTTTAGCTACAGGGAGTGCCGTTGTAAGTGATTTATTAAATGTTACATTTAATTTTGATACTAATTTGCATACGCTACCACCGCATTTTGAATTGAAAACTGAAGAAACCAAAGAAATGATGAACGAAGAAGAAGATACGATTGTTATCAAAGGGAAAGAAAGTTATTATGTCGTGGTGCAAACAGATGGAGAAGATGTAAACCAAGTTGAAACTTTATTGAAAGGCGAATTGCCTGTTCACAAATCATTAGCAGTTACTGAACGTGATGCACATACTGCTGGTGTAGTTATCATAGGAATTGATGAATCCCCGATAGAAACAATTCAAGAATCAGGTTATGTTGTACAGAAAATTTACCCAGTTGAAGGAGTTTAATGTTTATGAAAAATTGGCAAGGGCTTGTAGAAGAATTCAAGGAATATTTACCAGTAACAGCTGATACACCTAAAGTAAGTTTAAATGAAGGCCATACGCCTTTGATATACTGTGAGAACATGTCTGAAATGCTTGGTATTGAATTACATGTTAAATACGAAGGTGCAAATCCAACAGGTTCATTTAAAGATAGAGGCATGGTAATGGCAATGGCTAAAGCTAAAGAAGAAGGCAAGAAAATAGTGATTTGTGCTTCAACTGGCAATACTTCAGCTTCCGCGGCAGCATATGCTGCGAGAGCAGGTTTAAAAGCGATTGTAGTTATTCCGGAAGGGAAAATTGCTTTAGGGAAATTGTCGCAAGCAGTTATGTACGGTGCAGAAATTGTTTCTATAGAAGGAAATTTTGATGAAGCACTTGAAATTGTACAAGAAGTGGCTAAAAATGGTGAAATTGCGCTTGTGAACTCAGTTAATCCTTATCGTATTGAAGGTCAAAAAACAAGTGCTTTTGAAGTGATTCAACAATTGAATGGCCAAGCACCAGATATATTATCAATTCCGGTTGGAAATGCTGGTAATATTTCAGCATATTGGAAAGGATTTAAAGAGTACCATGACACGAATGATACGCAACTTCCTAACTTATATGGGTTCCAAGCTGCAGGTGCATCCCCAATCGTTCAAAATAAAGTAGTGAAGAATCCAGATACAGTAGCTACTGCAATTAGAATCGGTAACCCCGCAAGTTGGGATAAAGCTAATCGTGCCTTAAAAGAATCAGAAGGTCTCATTGATAGCGTAACAGACGAAGAAATTTTAGAAGCATATCAACTGATGGCTCGAAAAGAAGGTATATTTAGTGAACCTGCAAGCAATGCCTCCATTGCTGGTTTAATTAAGTTACACCGTGCTGGTAAGTTACCAAAGGGGAAACGTGTTGTGTCAGTGTTGACTGGTAATGGTTTGAAAGATCCAGATACAGCTATCTCATTATTAGATAATCCAATTAAGCCACTACCAAATGATAGAGAAAGCATTTTAGAATATATTAAAGGAGCACTTTAGCATGTGTGTACGTTTACGTTTAAAAATACCGGCATCTACTGCTAATTTAGGTGTCGGATTTGATTCTATTGGAATGGCTTTAAATAAATTTTTATATCTTGATGTGCGAATTAATAATAGTGATAGATGGTCTTTTAAACATATAGGGCCAAATGTTGAATCATTACCAACAGACGAATCGCACTATATTTATCAAATTGCACAACAAGTGGCAAATAAATATGACGTGACTTTACCGTCTTTATCTATAGAAATGAGAAGTGAAATCCCTTTAGCAAGAGGCTTAGGTTCCTCTGCTTCTGCACTAGTAGGGGGATTATACATAGCTAATTATTTTGGTGATATAGAGCTTTCTAAATATGAATTATTGCAATTGGCAACTGAATTTGAAGGACATCCAGACAATGTAGCACCTACAATTTACGGGGGGCTTGTCTTAGGATACTATGATCCTGAAACAAAAGTGACGGATGTATCATATATTGATCCACCAAAAGCTGATATTATCATAACAATACCATCAAATGAATTAAGTACGACACTTTCAAGGAATGTGCTTCCGGAAACATTTTCACATAAAAATGCTGTTAGAAATAGTGCCATCAGCAATACAATGATTAGTGCTTTAATACAACAAAATTATGAACTTGCAGGCAAGATGATGGAACAAGACGGTTTTCATGAACCATATCGTCAACATCTAATCCCAGAATTTCAAACCATTAAACAAATTGCAAAACAATATAAATCATATGCTACAGTTATTAGTGGTGCAGGCCCAACTGTTTTAACCTTGATAGCACCTGAACGAAGCGGTGAATTAGTGAGGGAACTTAAACGTGAATTTACGAATTGTCGATCTGAACTCGTTACAGTTAATATCACAGGAGTGGAATCTGAAGTAGTATATTAGTTTGATTTATTTGTTATAATATAGTCTTGTAGAGGTTGAAAGGAGATAGCAAGATGGGATATAAATTAATAGTGATGGATATGGATGATACATTAATGACTTCTGATAACGAAGTTAGTGTTGAAACAGCGCAATATTTAATAGATATACAAGCGCAAGGTTATAAAGTTGTACTTGCATCGGGTAGACCAACAGATGGTATGATGCCTACAGCAAAACATTTGAAATTAGACCAACATGACAGTTATGTCATAAGTTACAATGGTGGAAAAACAGTTAAAGTTTCTGATGAAAAAGTGGAAGTAAGTCGCACTGTGTCAAAGTCTGATTTTGATAGTATTGTAGATTTTTGTAGGAATCAAAAATTGTTTGTTTTGACTTACCAAGATGGTTATATCGTATATGAAGGTGAACATGAATATATGAACATTGAATCAGAACTCACAGGCCTGCCAATGAAACAGGTGGATGATTTAAAAGCATATATTCAAGAGGACGTACCTAAAGTTATGGGGATTGATTATGTTTCAAATATTACAAGTATTAGAAATGATTTAGAAGGTCACTTTAATGAAAATATTGATGTTACTACAAGTAAACCGTTTTTCTTAGAATTTATGGCACAGGGTGTATCTAAAGGCAATGCTATCACTGAATTGTGTCAAAAATTAGATGTAAAATTATCTCAAGTTATTGGCTTCGGTGATAGTTCAAATGATATATCAATGTTGAAAGTAGTTGGTAAAGCTGTTGCTATGGGCAATGCAAATGATGATGTCAAAGCTGTTGTTGATGAAGTTACTTTAACAAATGATAATGATGGTATCCCACACACACTAAAAGCTTTACTTAACTAACAAATTAATTGCTTAACCTTTATTTTTAAATATTGGTCACGCAAATGATTGATAGTTTGATCCGAAATGCTCACCTATAAGTCCCACTAACTCAATTTATTGAGTAGTGGGACTTTATTTTTCAGTTCAATCATCTACTAAAAAATTGAAATTTTTGCTTGTGCAAGCTTGGCCTAGGGTTATGATTTAATAGTATAAGTCACTCATACCATTGATCTCGGTGTCAGCTCGTTACAAAATCGTTATCAAGTATGTATTTTAGTACGAAAATAAGCGCCTTATATATACTAAATAAAAATATTAAATTAATTGAACGCGAAACAGTACACGAAATTACTTTTATAAGAACGAAAACGATTATAAGAAACGTGTAAACTTAAATTAATATACCATGTATAAATAGTGCTAAATTATCAATATGCAGTCTTTGACTAAGCTAATACATTAGAATATTTCAACTACAATCTACTGTTTACATATAATTAGCAGAAAAAATGACAATTTCTATATGAAAATTAGAAATTGCCATTTTTTGTTGGTGATTATTTAGCAGTATGTGTCCATTCATTTTTGCCTCGGTGTCTTTTAACATGAGCATAAACGTTATCTGCAGCATAGTTTAAATTGGTATAAACTGTGATTGAAAACGCTGACTGATTTTCTTCAAATTCTTCTTCTGAAAATAATTCTTTAAGATGGCTAAAAAGACTTTCCATTTGTGAGTGATCTAAACTTGGATACTCTCTTAATGTGCGTTTGATTAATTGATCATGTCTTTCTTCAAGTGATTGTACAACAATAACGAAACGCTCGTCAGTTTCTAAAATATCGTCAAATAGGTTTGTTTGTCCAATCATAATTTCCACCTCTAAGTCATTAAATTATTAACTTCATTATACATTAATTTTGGGTATCTGAAAATATGATAAGCTTTTAATTATTATAAATTCTCATTGTTGAGGTTTATTTTAGAACAAGTAGGTAATAAATAAATGTAAGGCTTGCAATATTAAAAAAGCACTGCAAAAAGTATCTTAAAATACTTTTACAGTGCAATTCATTAATTATAATCATGTTCTTTTAAATCAATGTCTTTGAGTTTAACAATTTTAGTTTGTCGTATTAATTTATGAACAAAGTAAATGATAGCTAAAATAATCATCGGCGATAGGTTTCTAATTAAGACGCCCATATCACCAGCTAAAATCGCACCAATTGAATTACCTATGAATAAGAATAATAATGCAATGATGACTATGATTGGTCCTAAAGGATAGAAAGGAGCTTTATAAGGTAGTACTTCATCAGGATTCAAATTTTGTTTTTTAATCGCTGAACGTAGCCTGATTTGCGCTACGATACTAGAAGCCCAAACAACGATGACTAAAGAACCAATAATATTTAATAGTGAAAAGACGATATCTGATTTAAACTGAGCAATTATAATTATAATTAAAACAATAATGAAAGTTACGAACAATGATACCAAAGGTAACTTTGTAGTTTTATTTAATTTACCTAAAAATTTAGGCGCTTGCTTATCTTCTGCCATTGAGAAAAGCATTCTACTTGTAGTATAAATACCTGAATTCGCAGCAGACAATAATGAAGTTAAAATAACAGCATTAATAACCGAAGCGGCAAAGGCAATACCTACACGATCAAATACGATTGTAAAAGGACTCTGTGATACAGATTCACTTTTGTTTAATAACAATGGGTCTGTGTAAGGAATAATAGCTGAAATAACAGCAATTGATAAAACATAGAACAATAATATTCTCCAAAACACTTGTTTAATTGCTTTTGGCATTGAATGACTTGGATTTGAAGATTCTCCAGCTGTTACGGCCACCACTTCGGTACCACCGACAGAGAATCCAGCGACAAGCAAGACACCCAAGAAGCCAGAGACGCCTCCTACAAAAGGAGCTTCTCCTGTTACGTAGTTGCCTAGACCATATGTCTTTCCACCTAAGATTCCAATAATCGTCAATACACCAATTACGATGAAAATAATTATTGTTGCAACTTTGATAAGTGATAACCAAAATTCTGTTTCACCGAAAGCTTTTACAGAGAAAATATTAAGTAAAAAAAGTATGGCAAGGAAGATAATGCTCCAAGTAACTGGACTGAAAAATTGGAAGAAATCCCAATAATAAATTACACTTGAAGAAATAATAATATCAACACTGGTAACTAGTAGCCAGATTGCCCAATATAGCCATCCCATAGTGAAACCTAGGGAACTATCAACAAAACGGGTTGAATAAGAACTAAAAGAACCTGAAACCGGATAAAAGGTGGCAAGTTCACCGATTGAAGACATTAAGAAATATAACATCACGCCAATAATCAAGTAAGCTAATATTGCGCCACCTGGTCCTGCTTGTGATATTACACTTCCAGTAGCTACAAACAAGCCTGTGCCAATTGCACCACCAATTGCTATCATAGAAATGTGTCTAGAATTAAGACCACGGTTCATATTGTTTTGTGCCATAATACAGTCTCCTATAGTCTATTGAATTTTAAATATATTCTCCATTTTAATGGTTTTATGATTTAAGAGCAATGCTTTTTATGACTTTAAAGCCATAAAATATTCAAATATTTTGAAAATTGTTATTTTATAGATGTATTGTGAGTTGCTTTTACAAATGTTATAGATTAAAATAAATACTAGGTAATAATAATTATTAATAAGAAAAAGCGGGGGAAATATTATGAGTAACAAGAAAAAGTTGACGAGCCTATTTGGCGCACCAATTTCAGATAGAGAAAATAGTATGACAGCAGGCCCTAGAGGACCACTATTAATGCAAGATTGGTACTTTTTAGAGCAAATGGCTCATTTTGATAGAGAAGTTATTCCTGAAAGACGTATGCATGCAAAAGGTTCAGGTGCATTTGGTACATTTACAGTTACAAATGATATTACACAATATACTTCAGCAAGCATTTTTTCTGAAGTTGGTAAACAAACAGAAATGTTTGCACGTTTTTCAACAGTAGCAGGTGAAAGAGGTGCAGCTGATGCTGAACGTGATATTCGCGGATTTGCATTGAAATTTTATACAGATGAAGGGAACTGGGATTTAGTAGGAAATAATACACCAGTGTTCTTCTTTAGAGATCCGAAATTATTTGCAAGTTTAAACCACGCAGTGAAGCGTGACCCAAGAACAAATATGAGAAGTGCACAAAATAACTGGGATTTCTGGACGTCTTTACCTGAAGCATTGCACCAAGTAACAATTTTAATGTCAGACCGTGGTATTCCTAAAGGCTTTAGAAACATGCACGGATTTGGCTCTCATACTTATTCTATGTACAATGATAAAGGTGAACGTGTTTGGGTTAAATTCCATCACAGAACACAACAAGGTATTGAAAACTTACAACCTGATGAAGCAGCTAGCGTAATTGCTGAAGACAGAGAATCATCACAACGTGATTTATTTGAAGCAATTGAAAATAAAGACTATCCAAAATGGAAAATGTATATCCAAGTTATGACAGAAGAACAAGCTCGTAACCATAAAGATAATCCGTTTGATTTAACAAAAGTTTGGTATAAAGGAGACTATCCATTAATAGAAGTTGGAGAGTTTGAATTAAATCGTAATCCAGACAACTATTTCCAAGATGTTGAACAAGCTGCTTTCGCACCAACCAATATTGTACCTGGCATAGATTTTTCTCCAGACAGAATGTTACAAGGTAGACTATTCTCATATGGTGATGCACAACGTTATAGATTAGGTGTGAACCATTGGCAAATCCCAGTTAACCAACCTAAAGGTGTAGGTATGGAAAATATTTGTCCATTCAGCCGTGATGGCCAAATGAGAATTATTGATAATAATCAAGGTGGCAGTACTCATTACTATCCAAATAGTGATGGCTCATTTGAAGATCAACCTGAATTTAAAAAACCTGGTCTAAAAGTTGAAGGTGAAGCATATGAATATGATTTAAGAGAAGATGATGATAACTATTTCGAACAACCAGGTCGTTTATTCAGATTACAATCAAAAGAACAACAAGAACGTATTTTTGAAAATACAGCTAATGAAATGCAAGGCACTACTTTAGAAGTACAACATCGTCATATTCGTCACTGTTATAAAGCGGATAGCGAATATGGTAAAGGTGTTGCGAAAGCACTAGGCATTGACATTAATGATGTAGATTTAGAAATTGCAGATTAATAAATGTATCTTAATTATACACGCATATTTATACTTCAATGGCGCATGGAATTATACAAAATAATTAATTTATGTTAAACATTTGAGATATATGTAGTTCGTGTATGATTTTAAGCGGATGATTTTTACGATATAAAGTAAAAATCATCCGTTTTTATATTTATTTATACCGAGTCTATGTTATAAGTATTGCTTTGTTTTTATAAATTTCCACATACAAAAACCTACAAAGTCAGAGGCTTTGTAGGTTGTCAAAGGTTGTTAACTATCGCTCACATCATATGAGGCGACTGAGTGATGAACAGTAATTTATTTCTCAATTACTAAAAATAATTATCGAGTTTTGATACCTAAGAAATTTTGTGAATAGAAATGCATTTTCCCACAGTTATTACATAATAAAGTTATCATAGGTGTCGGATCATTACCTAAAGAAGCAGTTAACAATGGTAGGAAATAATGTCCGTCTAATATTTCAATATTTGGATGTCCGCAGTTACATACACTTTTATCTTTTGTTTTCTCTGTTATTGAATCTATAATATGCCTTTTTTGCTCATTTGTAATATGACGATTTTCCATATGAAACGCCTCCACATATTTTAATATACTGTATTTATTATAAGGCATGGCAACCTTTATTAGTAGTCTCTTAACCTATTTAAAAGTGTTAATTAAGTACTTTATTGTTAAATAACTATTAATTTTGATGAATAAATTATAATTTGTAATAAACTATCGTATTTTTGTGCATGTAAAAGTTTTAAATCACCATTCATCTTCAATGATTCAATTAACATTTAAATATTAAAAATAGCTACATAAATCCCATAATCAAAATAATAAACTTATCATTTTCTTATAGATGCGATATATGTTCCGCGTTTTTACCATTTAAAATATAAAAAAACGTCAATTCTATAGTAAAGGAATAGAATTGACGTTAATACTAAGTCCGAGACGTTTATATCCCAGACAATTAGTTTGAATGTCGTATTAAAAAGATAATGAAAGCACAGAACTATTTTGTTTCACGATGTAAAGTGTATTTATTTAATCGAGGACAGAATTTTTTAAGTTCAATTCGTTCTGGATTATTACGCTTGTTTTTAGTGCTAATATAATTACGATCACCACATTCAGTACAAGCTAATGTTATATTTACGCGCAAAGTTAACACCTCTTTCTTAACAGGAATCATTACGTTTTAAAATAATATCATATTCTTTCATTAATTTCAATAAGATTGATCTTTGAAAAGTATGTAGTTAATTAAAGTTAAATTTCTAAGCATTATACGAATGTTAATAATTTAAACATTTTAGTTTGATAAATAAAAAGAATGTGTTATTATACAAAACGTAATAATTACGATTTGTAAAAAGGAGAGAATATTATGGCAAAAAAATCTAAAATTGCTAAGGAACAAAAAAGAGAACGCTTAGTAGCACAATATTACGAATTAAGAAAAACCTTGAAGGAAAAAGGTGATTATGAAGCATTAAGAAAATTACCAAGAGATGCTTCACCAACAAGACTGACACGTAGATGTAAAGTAACTGGTCGTCCAAGAGGCGTGCTGAGAAAATTTGAAATGTCACGTATTGCGTTTAGGGAACATGCACATAAAGGACAAATTCCCGGCGTGAAAAAATCAAGTTGGTAATTAGGACTTTAGTTCATTTACATTTAGGGAAAAAGCATGTATATTAACTAATGGTAAAGATAAATAAAATGTCATTGTTCGGAAATAACTATCCTATGTTTAAGTATTTCTATTTAGAGTTATGAATTTTATTTGAAAATCTTACCTTTAAAAACTATTTTATTAATAAATGTTAGGGGTTCGTTTAATTATGAAGATATTTGATTACGAAGATATACAGCTTATTCCAAATAAATGTATTGTTAATAGCCGTTCAGAATGTGATACTACTGTGAAATTTGGTCCGAAATCATTTAAATTACCAGTGGTACCTGCAAACATGCAAACAGTAATGAATGAAACATTAGCAGAATGGTTTGCTGAAAATGATTACTTCTATATCATGCATAGATTCGATGAAGAAGCACGTATACCATTTGTAAAGCAAATGCATGATAAAGGATTATTTGCTTCAATTTCAGTTGGTATTAAAGACCGTGAATTTGATTTTGTAGAAAAATTAGCACAGGATAATGTGATTCCTGAGTATATTACAATTGATATCGCACACGGGCATTCTGATGCCGTTATTAATATGATCAAACATATTAAAAACCACATACCTGAAGCATTTGTTATTGCAGGTAATGTTGGAACGCCAGAAGGTGTTCGTGAATTGGAAAATGCTGGTGCAGATGCAACTAAGGTTGGTATTGGACCAGGTCGCGTTTGTATTACAAAAATTAAAACAGGATTTGGCACAGGTGGTTGGCAATTAGCTGCGTTGAACCATTGTAGTAAAGCTGCAAGAAAACCGATAATAGCTGATGGAGGTATCAGAACGCACGGTGATATTGCTAAATCAATTCGTTTTGGTGCATCAATGGTTATGGTAGGCTCATTATTTGCAGCACATGAAGAATCTCCTGGTGAAACCGTTGAATTAGATGGAAAAATGTATAAAGAATATTTTGGTAGTGCGTCTGAGTTCCAAAAAGGTGAACACAAAAACGTTGAAGGTAAAAAAATGTTTGTTGAACATAAAGGTTTATTGAAAGATACATTAATTGAAATGCAACAAGATTTACAAAGTTCTATTTCATATGCGGGTGGCGATGATTTAAATTCATTGACTAAAGTAGATTATGTTATAGTAAGAAACTCCATTTTTAATGGAGACAGAGACTAATAAACTAGTAGGTGTAAAAAATTAAACGCTTTTTATTATATGTAATTGTACTTCTTTGTATTGTTTTAATTGTTCCAATCAAAGAATTTACACCTTTAGAAAATTTGCAACAACAATTTAAAGCAAAAGTAGATAGTTGGTCATCATCGGAACAGTCACAAACTCAAAATGCTTTGAAAGTACCTGATGAGCAAGAATTTGCTTTGAATAATATTCAAATGAATATGTCGAAGGCTGAAGTTGAAAGAAAACTAGGTAAAGCAAAACGCGTTACTTCAAATGAATATGGTACACAATGGTATGCGTATTATTCGGAGAATTATAGAAGCTTTATTATGGTAAGTTATATTAAAGGTAAAGTGAACGGACTATACAGTAATCAAAATGTTATTTCTTCAAAATCTAAAATTAAATATAGTACTCCTAAAGATATAGTTAGAGAACGATTAGGTGATCCGATAACTACAAAACGTAAAGGTCATTTGAGTATGGACGTTCGCGATAATGAATTTGATAATTTTAAAAAAGACAATATTTACACGACAGCTTTTTATGATAAGCATAATGACAACAATCTCACTGCGCTACTATTAGTAAGTGAAAAAATGGAGAATAGACTTCAAAATCAATATGCAACGCCTTCGCGTAATTTAGCAAAAAGTTTTGAACTTCAAAATTTTGATTTGGTCAATGCTGAAAGAGTACAACATGGGTTAAATACATTAGATTATTCTGAAACTATTTCTGATACAGCACGCAAACACAGTAATGATATGGCGGAGAATAATTATTTTGACCATAATAATCAATCTGGGGATTCACCATTTGATAGATTAGAACAAGATGGACATGATTTTAATGCAGCTGGCGAGAATTTAGCTTATGGTCAACCAAGTAGCATTTATGCTCATCAAGGATTAATGAACTCTTTAGGTCATAGAAAAAATATTCTTAAAAAAGAATTTAATACTTTAGGTGTCGGCGTTGATTTTAATGAACATAAACAACCTTATTGGACTGAAAATTATACGGGATAGTGTTTATGCATTGTTGAAAAGGGTATCTATATTCTGTGAGGATGAGGTATTATGACAACAAATAAAAAAGATCAAACAGAAGATATACTAGAAAAAGTGAAAGATGTCTTAGAAAAAAATGACAATAAATAAGAGGCTACGCTATAAGCGTAGCCTCTTATTTTAATTGAGAGTGTCTTTATCTATAAAATTAAATTTCTCTAAACAGGCCGACAACTTTACCTAAAACAGCAACTTGATCTAAATAGATTGGCGACATTGTACTATTTTCAGGCTGTAAACGGTATCGTGTTTTTTCTTTGTAAAAACGTTTGACTGTAGCTTCATTGTCCTCAGTCATTGCTACAATAATATCACCATTTTCAGCAATAGTTTGGCTTCTTACGATAACTTTATCTCCATCTAATATTCCCGCTTCAATCATGCTATCACCAACAACATTTAAGATGAAAATATCGCTGTTATGCGTTGAAGTGAAATGCTCGGGTAACGGAAAATACTCTTCAACATTTTCAACAGCAGTAATAGGTATACCTGCTGTGACTTTACCAATGACTGGCACGTGAATTGTAGATTCCATATTCACGGTTTCCCCTAATTGTTCGGTAACAATTTCAATTGCACGTGGTTTAGTTGGATCTCTTTTTATATAACCCTTTTCTTCTAATCTGGATAGATGTCCATGCACAGTTGAGCTAGATGCTAAACCAACAGCTTCACCAATTTCCCGAACACTTGGTGGATAACCCTTTGAATGAACAGTCTGTTTAATATACTCAAAAATCTCATTTTGTCGCTTAGTTAATTCTCTCATAATAGGCACTCCCTACGTTAATTTGTTTTTATTATAGCATGTATTGTTTATGTTTACAAACGTTTGTTCGTTTTCGTGTTGACAGAGAACAGACGTTCTGATAAAGTTTAAGTACAAACAAACGTTCTAGGAGTGACTTATATGTTCAAACTATATATATATCAAATTAAACCTTATATTACAGTATTGCTAGTTACAATGATTTTGAGTACTGTCTTTATATTAAGTGCTTATTATAATACAAAATCAGAACAAACGTACGAAATGACAGATCATCAAATCACAAATATTTCTACAAAAGACGAACAGTATCAAATGAATTCAGATGAAAAAAGCGAACGGACACTCAATCAATTTTTAGCAAAAGCCAAATAAAATATTAAGCCAACTGTATTGTGAAAGTGAATTTATTTAGTAGAATGGTAATATAAGCGTAACTATTTAGTTTCGCTTATTTTTTTGTTATATTTTCTATATTATGAATTACGGAGGTTTATTATGGCGAAAAATGATGCCGTAGATATTAAGCGTATAAATGAGTTAGCAAAAAAGAAAAAAGAACAAGGATTGACTGAATCTGAATCGAAAGAACAATCGAAATTAAGAAAAGCATATTTAGATTCTTTCCGACAAAGCTTTAAAAAACAAATTGAAAGTACGAGAGTTATTGATCCAGAAGGCAATGATGTAACGCCTGAAAAGGTGAAAAAAATATTAGATTCTAAAGATAAAAAAGATAATAACTAAATCAATTTTTTGTTAAATAATTACTAAATAAGGTATAATAGTAATGAAACTTGCTATAAGAAAGGAAGTCATTTAGATGAATAAAGAAAAAGATCAATTAGCGATAGATACGATAAGAGCCTTAAGTATCGATGCTGTTGAGCAAGCAAACTCAGGTCACCCTGGATTACCAATGGGCGCAGCTCCAATGGCATATACATTATGGACACGCCACTTAAATTTCAACCCCCAATCAAAAGATTTCTTCGATAGAGATCGTTTTGTATTGTCTGCAGGCCATGGTTCTGCATTGCTATACAGTTTATTACACGTTTCAGGTAGTTTAGAATTAGATGAATTAAAACAATTTAGACAATGGGGTTCAAAAACTCCAGGCCATCCAGAGTTTAGACATACTGATGGTGTTGAGGTAACAACTGGCCCATTAGGACAAGGTTTTGCTATGTCTGTAGGTATGGCATTAGCTGAAAAACATCTTGCTGGTAAGTTTAATAAAGAAGATGCTAATGTAATAGATCACCATACTTACGTAATAGCATCTGATGGAGATTTAATGGAAGGTATTTCACATGAAGCAGCATCATTAGCTGGTCATACACAATTAGATAAACTTATTGTATTATATGACTCAAATGACATTTCTTTAGATGGAGATTTAAACAAAGCATTTTCTGAAGATGTTAAAACGCGTTTTGAATCATATGGTTGGAAACACATTTTAGTTAAAGATGGTAATGATATAGATGCTATTGATAATGCTATTAAAGAAGCTAAAACTTCAGATGTACCAACAATCATTGAAGTGAAAACAATCATTGGTTACGGCGCGCCTAATAAACAAGCTTCTCATGGCGTACACGGTGCTCCATTAGGTGAAGAAGAAAGAAAATTAGCATTAGAAAACTATGGTTTGGATCCTGAAAAACGCTTTAACGTACCAGATGAAGTATATGAAATTTTCCAACAAACAATGTTAAAACGTGCTAATGAAAAAGAAGAAAACTGGAATAAACTTGTTGAAACATACAGTGAAAAATATCCAGAATTAGCTGAAGAATTCAAATTGGCAATCAGTGGTAAATTACCAACGAACTACTCAAATGAATTGCCAGAATTTGAAGCTGGCCATAGTGGTGCTTCACGTGCAGACTCTGGTGAAGTAATACAAGCACTAAGTAAAACAGTACCTTCATTCTTTGGTGGTTCAGCTGACTTAGCAGGTTCAAACAAATCAAACGTTAAAGATGCGGTTGACTTTGATAAAGATACACCTGAAGGTAAAAATATCTGGTTTGGTGTACGTGAATTTGCAATGGGTGCTGCTGTAAATGGTATGGCTGCTCACGGTGGTTTACATCCATATGGTGCAACTTTCTTCGTGTTTAGTGACTATTTAAAACCAGCACTTCGTTTATCAGCAATCATGGGATTAAATTCAACATTTATTTTCACGCATGATTCAATTGCAGTTGGTGAAGATGGCCCTACACATGAACCAATCGAACAATTATCTGGTTTACGTGCAATTCCAAACATGAATGTTATTCGTCCAGCAGACGGTAATGAAACACGTGTAGCTTGGGAAGTAGCAATGGAATCAGAAAATACACCTACATCTTTAGTATTAACACGTCAAAACCTAACAACAATGGACTTACCTAAAGAAACTGTTGAAGAAGGTGTGCGTAAAGGTGCTTATGTAGTGTTTGAATCAGATAAAGATCCAGAGTACTTACTATTAGCTACAGGTTCAGAAGTTAATTTAGCCATTGAAGCTGCTAAAGATTTAGAAGGACAAGGTAAAGGTGTACGTGTTGTATCAATGCCTAACTGGAATGCATTCGATCAACAATCCGATGAATATAAAGCATCTATCTTACCTTCTTCAATTACAAAACGTGTTGCTATTGAAATGGCATCATCATTAGGTTGGCATAAATATGTTGGTACTGAAGGTAAAGTGATTGGTATTGATGGATTTGGTGCAAGTGCGCCTGGTGATTTAGTAGTTGAAAAATATGGTTTCACTAAAGAAAATGTCTTAAATCAAATTCAAACGTTCTAATTATTAAGATAAAAAGATAGGTAACATTTTTGGTATGAGAGCTTTTGTTCTCATACCAATTTTTAATTATAAATAAAGATTGGATTATATTTACAAACTGAAATTATAATTGATATAATACATAAGGTTGGAAATATAAATTAATTGAGTCACTCTTGAAAAGGAGTGGTTATTTTAGTAAAATGCATTAGGATAGGAAAGTGGGTGAAACAATGGCAACTTGGTTAGCAATTTTATTAATCGTGTTAGCACTAATTCTAGGACTAGTCGGTGGATTTTTCCTTGCGAGAAAATATATGATGGATTATCTGAAAAAGAACCCACCAATTAATGAAGAAATGCTACGAATGATGATGATGCAAATGGGTCAAAAACCATCTCAAAAGAAAATAAATCAAATGATGACAATGATGAATAAAAATCAAGACGACGCATTCAAGAAGAAGAAATAACGTCTTGTGAAAAGCTGATGATTACTACCTACTAGTAAATCGTCAGCTTTTTTGATTTGAACAAATACCTATTATATTTAAAAAATGAGAATATAATCCTGGTTCGGTCATATAAATGTGATGCTACTCAATTTTTGTCATTTGCAAATCATACTTTAATGTTTCGAAATTTTATAGACGGATTAGGTTTTTTTAATGGGCATTAAAATAATTAAAGTGATAGTGAATGTAATTTATTTTTTAAATATTCAGTAAATATTTGATTGTAAAATCATATTTGTTATAATTTGTATATATAAGGGAGGTATTAATAAGTGAAGAGTGCTTATGACATGGAAGGCAAAGAAGTTTTAGATCGATTAGCAAATATGCATATTAACTTTTCTACTGATGAAGCTTTCAAAGAATATCACAACGCGATGCAAATTCATGATATGAATTATCTTAGATATACTTTAGAAAATGCATTGTCAGCTTGTGACACAACACGCGCTATTTAAATAGCAATGAATAAGATAAGTCTGAAACAAGGCTTATTTTATTTTGAGTAATTTTCTATCAATACCTCCCGACGTTGACATTAATCTTTTGATACTATATATCACCTATACATAATTGAATTTTTGAAATATACAGATAAGGCTAAATAACATGCTATACAGACCAAATGAAAACATATTAAAATTACTGAATGTTAAATAGTAAAATGATATACTATTTGAGGTGGAGATTAAGCCAGTAACATAAAGAAGGTGTAAGCATGTTATATTTAGTTTTTTCTATAGTTGTAGCTTTTTTAATGGGTATTGGGGTAATCGTTGTAAGAATGAAAGCGCAGCAATATCCAGTAAATGAAAAGAAAATTATTTTACCGCCATTTTTTATGGCAACAGGTGCATTAATGTATGTGGTACCTTATTTCAGATTAACGGGTATGGAAATAATAGAGTGCATCGTATTAGGTGTTCTTTTCTCGACGATATTAATTTGGACTTCTCGATTTGAAACATCCGGTAGCGAAGTATACATGAAGCGGTCTAAAGCTTTTCCTATTATCTTAATTTCACTGTTGTTAATCAGAACAATTATGAAAATATTTATAAGTAATAAAATAGATCCAGGTGAAATTGGTGGCATGTTTTTCTTACTTGCTTTTTGTATGATTGTACCTTGGAGATTGGCTATGTTATATCAATATAAAAAAGTTAAGAAAACATTAATTAAATAAGCGAATGAAGTAATAATTATATTAGAGTAATTGAATATGCTTAATACTAAAGGGCTACTAAATTTCCTTAAAAATCATGGAATTTAAGTAGCCTCTTTTATATTTTGAAAAATTACTTGAGTATTAAGTAGGAGTATTATATCATAAAATCGAACGGATGTTCTATTAGGAGTGATAGAATGAAAATTGTACATACAGCTGATTGGCATTTAGGGCGGATTTTGAACGGAAAATCATTGCTAGAAGACCAAGCACATATATTAGATCAATTTATTAAAAAAATGGGCGACGAAAAACCAGATGTAATCGTAATTGCAGGTGATTTATATGATACTAGTTATCCCAACAAAGCTGCAATACAGTTATTGGAAAATACAATTAATACATTAAATTTAGAAATGAACATTCCGTTGGTGATAATAAGTGGAAATCATGATAGTAAAGAACGGTTAAATTATGGCTCAAAGTGGTTTGAAAAATCTCAACTTTATATCAGAACCTCACTTGAAGATATGTGTGATCCTATTACCATTGGAAATATTGATTTTTATACATTACCATTTTCTACAGTGAATGAAACAAGTTATTTCTTTAATGATAAAAAGATAGAAACACATCAACAAGCCGTGAGTAAATCAATAGAATTTATGACACAGAATATTAATCCAAATAAAGTCAATATACTAATAGGCCACCTCACAGTTCAAGGTGGTATACGCACTGAATCTGAGAGAGCATTGACGATTGGCACTGTTGAATCAGTTACAGAAAATTCATTTCAGCAATTTGATGCAGTGTTACTCGGCCATTTACATCATCCATTTAGTATAGATTCAGATTTTATTCATTATAGTGGTTCTTTATTACAATACTCTTTTTCAGAAACTACACAACCTAAAGGTTATAGAGTAATTGAAATGATAGATCATAAATTGAAAAGTATATTTAGGCCATTAATGCCCTTAAGACAATTAGAAGTAATTGAAGGGGATTATGAAGACGCTATTCAAGAAAAATTAAGCATAAAAGATAAAAACAACTATTTACATTTCAAGTTAAAACATATGTCACATGTTAGTGATCCTATGATGCATTTGAAACAAATATACCCAAACACGTTGGCGCTTACCAATAGTTCTTTTGAATTTAATACTCCGTTACATCATGAAAATATAGAAATACAAAAATTAGATGATACAACAATCATTAATAAATTTTTTGAGAATGTGACGGATCAATCATTAACAAGTATTCAAAATAATAAAATTGGTAAAGTATTAAATCATTTACTTGAAGGAGATCAGACTAAATGAGACCTTTAACATTAAAATTAACAAATTTCGGCCCATTTTTAGACGAAACCATTGATTTTCAACAAGTAAATAATGATCAATTGTTTTTAATTAGTGGAAAAACAGGTTCAGGAAAAACAATGATATTTGATGCAATTGTATTTGCTTTATTTGGTGAAGCATCGACAAAAGATAGGAATGAAGGAGATTTACGTAGTCATTTTGCAGACGGTAAATCACCAATGGTCGTTGAGTTCGAGTTTAAATTGAGAGATAGTATTTATAAAATTAATCGACAAGGCGCATTTGTAAAAGAAGGAAATAAAAATAAAACACTTGGACAACTTTTAATTTATCAACTTGAAGATACATTTGAATTACGTGAAAGTAAAGTGAATGCTGGAAATCAATTTATTAGAACGTTACTTGGTGTTAATTCAGAACAGTTTAGACAATTATTTATCCTTCCTCAGGGTGAATTTAAACGTTTCTTATTATCTAAAAGTATAGAAAAACAGGAAATATTAAGAACATTGTTTAATAGTCAAAGATTTGAAGAAATACAAAAATTGTTAAATGATGATGTTAAAGAAGTAAGGGCGAATATTGAAAAGCGTTATCATACACTTGAAACGGATTGGATGGATTTAGATACTTTTGATGAGAACTTATTAAATGAGTATAAAGAAGTAAATTCAAGACAAACTGATAAAATCAAAGCATTAATACCACAATTCAAAAGTATAGGCGAATCTATTCAAAATGATTTATTAACAGCTAAAAAAAGAAGTATCGAAAAATTTGAGCAAGCTGAAAATTTATTAAATCGTAATTTGAAACTTCAAGATGCAATGACAAGTCTCGAAGAAAATAAACAAAAGCAAGAAGCTTTGTTATCCAATCAAAATTATATAAAAAATCAAATAAAATTATTAAATGAAATCAATGAGGTAAGACCGCTCTCCAATTTACTTGACTCAAAAGAAAAACTTTTAAATAAGCATAAAGAGATAGAAAAAGATAAAGCAAAAACAATAACAAGCATATCAAATTTACAGGAGCAATTAGAAAATTGTGAGAAACAATTAGCAAAACATAAAGACTTATCTGAGACAATAGATAAATCGAAAACATTTATAGAAAATTGTAAAATATTTTATAAAAAAATTGATAAATATAAAGAGCTATACCAGCAAATTGAAAATTTAAAAAACACATACGGTGAGTTTAAATCACAGTACGAAAAACAAAAGCAACAACTTAATCAATATATTGAAAAATTAAATGACAGAGAGCCAGATTATAAAAGAAATGAACAACTTAATGAAAAAATACATCAGTTGGATAATGAAATTAAAATTAAAAAACAAAATGAGTTAAATAAAAAAGAATATCAAGCGTTGCAAAAGCGACAAACTGACATAACAGCGAAAAATGAACATATTAAATCTGAAATAAATGCATTAGATGATAAATATAAAGCTATTGATAAAACAAATATAGATTTAAACAATAAACAAGATATGATTATTAAATTACAATCAGTGCTTTCTAAAGGTGACAAATGCCCACTTTGTGGGAATGAGATTCATGAAATTGAACATCATATTGATTTTGATGAACTTACAAAAAGACATGACCAACTCAATAATATTGAACAACAACGATTAAAGTTAAAAGAACAAAAAATCAAATATGATAGTGAATTACAGCACATCTTAGAACAATTACATAGATTTAATTTAGATGAGTTAGAAAAAATTAACTATACAGAGCTTGAATTAACTAAGGATAACCTTTTGAAAGAAAAAGGATTAATAGAAGAGGAAAATGAAGAAATTAGAAACCTTAAAGAGAAAATTTTAAATTTAAGGCAAAAATCACATGAGTTAGAATTGGATTTAAAAACAAAACAATTCAAATTAGATGAAAGCACACTGATGATTAATGACTTTGAAAATACCACACAATATAAAGATGTGAATAAGTTTATTACGGCTTATGATAAATCATTAGAGGAAGTAAATGAATATCAAAAGCAATATGAATGGTTAGTACAGCAAGTTCAAAAATATAATAACGAACTGTCACTTGAAATGAATAATAAAACACATCTAGAAAATACTATAAAGAGTTTGCAAAAGGATATTAAAGAAGCAAATCAAAAAATTGATCATGAAATGAATAGGATAGGCTTTACATCATTGGAAGATGTAGAACACACCATTAATGAAATTCCTAATAAAGTAAAAATAGAAGCGGAAATAAATAAGTTCAATCAAGAGAAACAACAATTTGAAATTATCATTAATCAGCTAGAAGCAGAAATTAATAACCAAGAATTACATGATATTTCTCAATTAAAAAAAGATTATGAACAAGAAAAAGTACAACTAGATCAAGCTAAATCGATGTTAAGTCAACATAATTATAAACTTGAATTTAACAATAAGAAAATCGATAATATTTATGCTGTTATAAATCATTTAGAAAAAGAATTACAAGAACAACAAGAAGTTTTTCAATTAGCAGAAGTATTATCTGGAAAAAATGAACAAAAATTAACTTTGGAAAATTTTGTTTTAATATATTATTTAGAACGAATACTTGCTCATGCGAACCAGCGCTTATCATTGATGACGGGTGAAAGGTATCAATTAGTTAGAAGGGAACAAACTTCAAAAGGGTATAGTGGTTTGGAAATAGATGTATTTGATTCTCACTCTAATAAAAAGAGACATATCACCTCGTTATCGGGAGGGGAAACCTTCCAAGCTTCTTTAGCGCTGGCATTAGGTTTGAGTGAAGTGGTGCAACAAGAATCTGGTGGGATTGCATTAGATTCTATGTTCATAGACGAAGGATTTGGCACCTTAGATCAGGAAACGCTGGAAACTGCTTTGGATACACTACTTAGTTTAAAATCTTCTGGAAGAATGGTTGGAATTATTTCTCATGTTAGCGAACTAAAACAACGTATTCCGCTTATTTTAGAAGTACAAACTGAGCAATACCAAAGTACAACAAACTTTATAAAACAATAAAAACAAAAAAACAGTGAATTACTTTTTGATAAAGTAAATTCACTGTTTTTTAATCTTAAAGCTATAAGCATTTAAATGAATAGGTGATGTATATTTGATTACTTTGTCCATTGAAATAAGCATAGTAACAATGATGATACGTCGATTTAAATTTTAAGATTTAATAATAATATGGTTGTGTATTGATTTTATAGTAAATAGTTAACACAAGTAATGCTCAACTGAATATTTAGGACAAAGTTTCCGCAAATACAAGCCTATCTAAAAGAGTTAGATTGCACAGTCTGATGAGTCTAAGAAAACAAAATTAGGAATTATAGATAAAAATAGACCCGTAAATGAATGTTCAAAATTCATTTACGGGTCTATCCTCATCGCTTACGCTAATATGAGATAACTAAATAATGTATTTGTTGCTTGCTGCTTATTGTTTCTCACGTAATAAATCACGAATTTCTGTTAATAATACTGTGTTTTCTTCAATTTCTTCTTCTTCTTGTTTAATTAATGTATTTGCAATTTTAACAAATATAAATAATGCAAATGCAATAATAATAAAGTCTATAATCGATTGTACAAACATACCGTATTTGATACCCATGAAGGACCAACTTTTGGCAAAATCAACGGTACCGAATATTAAACCGATTAATGGCATGATAATATATGAAACCAAAGCTGTTACAATTTTGTTGAAAGCTGCACCCATAACTACAGCTACTGCTAAATCTAAGACATTCCCTTTTAATGCAAAATCTTTAAATTCTTGTAGCATATTAATAACCTCTCTTAATTAAATTTTTTTAATATAAATGTTATTATACAATATTTATTAAATTAAGAAAATACTTTTTAAAAGTGAATTTGATATTAACATAGATGTTTGTTACTCTTATGAATGGTAAAACTAAAAAATAGAAATAAATTTGTTTTTTCAAATTTTCTATTTAGATTTAAAAATTTAATATAAATATGAAAGGGAGTAATTAATTGTGAATTCTTCTGAAAATCAACCAAACGGTAAGAAGATATCCCCAGTATTTATTTATAGTGCGATTATTGTTGGTATAGTTGTTTTAATCGGGGCAATTGTTCCAGAACAATTTGACACTGTTACGAACACAATCAAACTATGGATTACTGATAAATTGGGTTGGTATTACTTAATTCTTACAACGTTTATTGTTTTCTTCTGTATTTTCCTAATTTTTAGCCCTATTGGAAAATTAAAGCTCGGTAAACCAAATGATAAACCGGAGTTTAATACTATATCTTGGTTTGCGATGCTATTCAGTGCTGGTATGGGTATAGGACTTGTGTTCTACGGTGCTGCTGAACCTATGGCAGATTTTGCTGCACCGCCAAATGCGGAACCTAAAACTACTGCAGCATATACTGAAGCATTACGTTCTACATTCTTCCATTGGGGATTCCATGCGTGGTCTATTTACGGTGTCGTTGCATTAGCACTTGCTTACGCACAGTTTAGAAAAGGAGAACCAGGACTTATCTCAAGAACGTTACGCCCTATCTTAGGCAATAAAGTAGAAGGTCCAATTGGAACAATCATTGACGTGTTAGCAGTATTTGCTACAGTTGTCGGTGTTGCTGTTTCATTAGGTATGGGTGCATTACAAATCAATGGTGGTTTGAATTACCTATTTGGTGTGCCAAATACTATTTGGGTACAAGCAATCATTATTGTGATCGTTACGATTCTATTCTTAATGAGTGCATGGTCAGGCTTAAGTAGAGGTATCCAATACTTAAGTAATTTAAATATTAGTTTGGGTGCGGTTCTAATGATTGCAGTCTTGATTATTGGACCAACTGTGTTGATATTAAATATGATGACAAGTTCAACAGGTAGTTTATTAAATTCATTCCTATTTAATACTTTTGATACAGCAGCTCAAAACCCACAAAAACGTGAATGGATGTCTAGCTGGACACTTTACTATTGGGGCTGGTGGTTAAGCTGGAGTCCATTCGTAGGTATCTTTATAGCGCGTGTTTCTAAAGGTCGTTCAGTACGTGAGTTTATTGGTGGTGTACTTTTAGTACCTGCTTTAGTAAGTTTTGTATGGTTCAGTGTATTTGGTGTACTAGGTATTGAAACTGGTAAGAAAAATCCTGAACTGTTTAATATGACAGCTGAAACTCAATTATTTGGCGCGTTTAATGAAATACCATTTGGAATTGTATTATCGTTGATAGCGCTAGTACTCATTGCATCATTCTTTATTACATCTGCTGACTCTGCAACATTTGTATTAGGTATGCAAACGACATTTGGTTCATTAGAACCTTCAAATGTTGTTAAAGTGACTTGGGGTATTGCTCAGTCATTAATTGCTTTCGTATTATTATTTGCAGGTGGAGGAAATGGTGCAGATGCTTTAAATGCAATTCAAAGTGCTGCCATAATCAGTGCGTTACCATTCTCCTTTGTAGTTATAATGATGATGATTTCATTCTACAAAGATGCGAATAAAGAACGTAAATTCTTAGGCTTAACTTTAACGCCTAACAAACACAGACTACAAGATTATGTACAATATCAACAAGAAGATTTTGAAGATGATATTATCAATAAAAGAGCGCCGTTAAGAGACGCTGAAAAATCAGAGAAATAAGCTTAAAAACTGAGGGCCGATGAAGGCTCTCAGTTTTTTTGTTTAAGTTTAATTGCACTTAATTAGTGATAATGATTCTCAATTAATAATAATAACTTATTACACGATACACTTGTGATAAGTTTTACTTATACATACTGATTGTAAATTCAAATCTAAATTATAGATGTTTATAATGGTAGGTAGTTGTTTTAAGTTACATATAATTATACAATTTAATTAACGGCATATAATTACTAAAAATTTCAAGGGGGATTTATATGGCTTCTAATTTAAAAGAGCAAGCGAAAAAGTCATTCGAGCTAAATGGGAAATCATACACATACTATGATTTAAAAACTTTAGAAGAAAAAGGTTTAACTAAAATATCCAAATTACCATATTCGATAAGAGTTTTATTAGAATCTGAATTGAGACAAGAAGATGGATTTGTTATTTCTGAAGATCACATTAAAGCATTGTCTGAATTCAATAAAGGTACAGTAGGTGAGGTGCCTTTCAAACCATCTCGTGTAATTTTACAAGATTTCACTGGTGTACCTGCAGTTGTTGACTTAGCGTCATTACGTAAAGCTATGAATGATGTTGGGGGAGATTTAAATAAAATTAATCCAGAAGTGCCAGTAGATTTAGTTATTGATCACTCAGTTCAAGTAGATAGCTATGCGAATCCAGATGCGCTAGAAAGAAATATGAAATTAGAATTTGAAAGAAACTACGAACGTTATCAATTCTTAAATTGGGCTACTAAAGCATTTGCTAACTATAGTGCTGTTCCACCAGCAACTGGTATTGTACACCAAGTTAACCTAGAGTACTTAGCAAACGTTGTTCACGCACGTGAAGTAGACGGAGAAACAGTTGCTTTTCCAGATACATTAGTAGGAACTGACTCACATACAACTATGATTAATGGTCTAGGTGTATTAGGTTGGGGTGTAGGTGGTATTGAAGCCGAAGCTGGTATGCTTGGTCAACCTTCTTATTTCCCAATTCCTGAAGTAATTGGTGTAAGATTATCTAATGCGCTACCTCAAGGTGCTACTGCAACGGATTTAGCCTTACGTGTAACTCAAGAATTACGTAAAAAAGGCGTTGTTGGTAAATTTGTTGAGTTCTTTGGCCCAGGTGTAGAACATCTACCATTAGCAGATAGAGCTACAATCGCAAATATGGCGCCTGAATATGGTGCAACTTGTGGTTTCTTCCCTGTAGATAAAGAATCTTTAAAATATTTACGTTTAACTGGTCGTTCAGAAGAACAAATTGAATTAGTTGAAAAATATTTAGAAGAAAACAATATGTTCTTTACTGCTGATAAAGATGAACCAGATTATACAGATGTGGTTGAATTAGATTTAGCTACAGTTGAAGCTTCACTTTCAGGTCCTAAACGACCTCAAGATTTAATCTTCTTAAGTGATATGAAAGAAGAATTTGAAAAATCTGTTACTGCACCTGCTGGTAACCAGGGTCATGGTTTTGATGAAAGTGAATTTGATAAAACAGCAACAATTGAATTTAAAGATGGATCTAAAACACAAATGACTACAGGTGACCTTGCGATTGCAGCAATTACATCATGTACGAATACGTCAAATCCATATGTTATGTTGGGTGCTGGCTTGGTAGCTAGAAATGCAGTTGAAAAAGGCTTAAAAGTACCTGAATATGTTAAAACTTCATTAGCTCCGGGTTCTAAAGTTGTTACAGGTTATTTAAGAGATTCTGGATTACAAGAATATTTAGATGACTTAGGATTTAATTTAGTAGGGTACGGTTGTACAACATGTATCGGTAACTCAGGCCCATTATTAGAAGAAATCGAAAAAGCGATTGCTGAAGAAGATTTACTTGTAACATCTGTTTTATCAGGTAACCGTAACTTTGAAGGACGTATTCATCCATTAGTAAAAGCTAACTATTTAGCATCACCTCAATTAGTAGTTGCATATGCACTTGCAGGTACAGTTGATATTGATTTACAAAATGAGCCATTAGGTAAAGGAAAAAATGGTGAAGATATCTATCTAAAAGATATTTGGCCAACAATTAAAGAAGTAGCAGATACTGTAGATAGTGTCGTTACACCTGAATTGTTTAAAGAAGAATATGAAACTGTTTATAACAACAATGAAATGTGGAATGAAATCGATGTAACAGATCAACCGTTGTATGATTTCGATCCAGAATCAACTTATATTCAAAATCCATCATTCTTCCAAAATTTATCTAAAGAACCAAATGATATTAAATCATTAAATAATTTACGTATTATGGGTAAATTTGGAGATTCAGTTACGACTGACCATATTTCTCCAGCGGGTGCTATCGGTAAAGATACGCCAGCAGGTAAATATTTATTAGATCATGACGTACCTATTCGTCAATTTAACTCTTATGGTTCTCGTCGTGGTAACCATGAGGTAATGGTTCGTGGTACTTTTGCTAATATTCGTATTAAAAACCAATTAGCACCAGGTACAGAAGGTGGTTTCACTACTTACTGGCCTACTGGTGAACAAATGCCTATATATGATGCGGCAATGAAATATAAAGAAGATGGTACTGGTTTAGTAGTATTAGCCGGAAATGACTACGGAATGGGTTCTTCCCGTGACTGGGCTGCTAAAGGTACAAATTTACTAGGTGTTAAAACTGTAATCGCTCAAAGTTATGAACGTATCCACCGTTCTAACTTAGTTATGATGGGTGTGCTACCTTTACAATTCAAAGATGGTGAATCTGCAGATAGCCTAGGTTTAGATGGTACAGAAACTATTTCTGTTGACATCGATGAAAATGTAAAACCACATGATTTAGTGAAAGTAACTGCTAAAAAAGAAAATGGAGAAGTTGTTGACTTCGAAGCAGTTGCACGTTTCGATTCACATGTAGAAATTGATTACTATCGTCATGGCGGCATTTTACAATTAGTATTAAGAAATAAATTAGCAAATTAATTGTTTATTCTGAACAAAAATAAGGCTGAGACAATCTTTTGTGTCTCAGCCTTATTTTATTTGTGAACGCTAAACATTTAACTTTTTCTAGTTAAGTCTGTGGAAATGATTTTAAAATGTGTTTTCTGCCTTGCTTTCATTTTTATGTTAATATTTATATATAAGTAATTCGAACAATTGAAAAGAGGACGTTTATAATGATTTATAGTATTACAGAAATTCCTTCACGTTATGCAGAAACAGATCAAATGGGTGTTATTTATCACGGTAATTATCCAACATGGTTTGAGGTTGCACGCACAGATTATATATCAAAATTAGGTTTTAGCTATAAAGCAATGGAAGAATCTGGTATTATTTCTCCTGTTACAGATTTAGATATTAAATATATAAAAACGATACAATATCCTGAAACTGTTAAAATTAAGACATGGGTTGAAAAATACACACGTTTAAGATCAATTTATCGTTATGAAGTGTACAACGAGGTTGGCGAATTAGCTACTACAGGTTCAACTGTTTTGACTTGTATTAGGAAGGATAACTTTAAGCCTATTAGATTAGATAGATATTTTCCAGAATGGCATGCTATGTATGCAGAAGTAGATAAAAGAAATCAAGCTGGAGAAACATTTGAAGTAGAAAATGGCATGCTTTAATTTAGTTAGATGTATAAATGCATAATTCAATGTATGGTATTTGTATTTATATACATTAATTCATTTACCATGTGTTTTTCAAGTGTACAAAAGAATGATAAAGATGATTGATAAAAAGAGCCTGGAATGAAACCAGGCTCTTTTTAAGTATATATTTTTATATGAATTATATATTGTGTTATGTGTTTTGAGTTCTATTATTATTTAGCAGAATAAGCAATTTCATCGACACTATCATTGACGTCTATGAATAAATCATGGTCTTCAAAATACCATAAGTCTTTTTCGGCAATCACTACATCTAAGCCATCGAAATGGTTTTCGTAACCAATTTCTACATCATCTTTTTGATCAACACTAAATGCAGGACTAAATCCTTGTTTTAATTGGAATTCTCCACCATAGCGAACGAAAAATTGTAAGACTTTGTTATCTTCAGGTAAATCAAGTTCATCTTTAAACCAAGATACAGCGTTATCTGAAAGTTTTATATCCATAATAAAAGTCCCCTCTCATTTCACAAGTTATAGCTTGTGACCATTGGTTACTAATTTTTAAATTAGTACTATATTTATTACCCAATTTTGAGTAATAATAAAAGTAGTATATCATATTTAAGTATAATTTTCTTTGAATTCAAATTGTTCAATCATGTTTCAGAGTGAAAACGAAGATATTTAACCACGTTGTAGATTAGTGTGGCATAATGAATATAAGGATTATAATTAAAATAATAGTAAATGAACGATAGATGTTATTGCTTATGAATGTAGAATTAAGAGAAGTGCATTTATTCCACAAATGTTAAGTTATGTTTTATAAATAATGTTTTAAAATGCTGGTTTTGAGACAAGATTCAATTCATACGCTTAACTTGGATTATAATAAGTAAAAATTAATAGTATAATGATAGTCTGAGCTATAAATCTTTAATTTAATGAATAAAAAATAGTGAAGCAGAAGTCTATTTTAAAGATTTCTGCTTCACTATAAGGAAAACTGACTAATGAATAAGTTTATGTTCCATCATTTTCTATTAGCCAGACATTCGTTTTTACTTATCAGTAGCTGAGGCATTAGATTGTCCCAGTCTGAGTATGTTTGCTATTTTTGTTATTGATTGCTAATGACTTTTGTAATAGTTACATCCATTTAATTTTTGGTTCTTCGCCTTTAAATATTCTAACAATATTAGTTCGATGTCTAAATATTAATAGAACGCCTACACCGATACTCACGACTAGTAAGATATAATCTCGAATTAATAGTGCACCGATTACACAACAGATTGATGCTATGATACTCGATAGTGATACATACTTTGTTAAATAAAGTATGCCGAAGAAAATCGCTGCTAAAATGAGTAATAATATAGGATTGATTCCGAGTATAACACCAGCACTTGTGGCAACCGCTTTTCCACCTTTAAATCCAAGGTAAACTGGATAAACATGACCCAGAATAGCGAATGCGCCTACGATGAGTCCATTTGTGAAAAATGTACTAATAGCACCGTCTGCATGCACTGGTAACCATAGTGGTAAGAACACAACAATAAACCCTTTAAATATATCTAAAAATGTAACAAGGAATCCTGCAGGTTTTCCTAATACTCTAAAACTGTTTGTTGCTCCTGTATTCCCACTACCAAATTGTCTAATATCTTTTTTGAAAAATAATTTACCTATTACATAGCCACTTGGGAAAGCACCAATGAGATAACTTAAAATTAACATGATAATTATCATCACCATACATAATCCACATCCTTTAATGACATTAAAATTATTTTACCATATATGACCTCGGTTAGACGAATAAAAATTTATAACTGTAGTAAAACACGGTTTAAATATTAATTTGATACTTGCAATTTATCAAGATTTATATAAGAATAACTAATGTATAGTTTTAAAAACGAACGTACGTTTGTAGGAGGGCGAAACGATTGGCAATGAACAAACAAAATAAATATTCGGATGATTCCATTCAGGTTTTGGAAGGGTTAGAAGCCGTAAGAAAAAGACCTGGTATGTATATTGGTTCTACCGATAAAAGAGGATTACATCATTTAGTGTATGAAGTTGTCGATAATTCCGTCGATGAAGTATTAAACGGTTTTGGTAATGAAATATTAGTGACAATAAATAAGGACGAAAGTATTACTATAGAAGATGATGGACGTGGGATGCCAACCGGAATTCATACATCGGGTAAACCTACTGTTCAAGTAATATTTACAGTACTTCATGCAGGCGGTAAATTTGGACAAGGCGGATATAAAACTTCAGGTGGTCTACACGGTGTAGGTGCATCAGTTGTAAATGCATTAAGTGAATGGTTAGAAGTAGAAATATACAGAGATGGTGCTATCTATAAACAGCTATTTAGTCATGGTGGTGTACCAGCTACTGGATTAGAAAAGCAAGGTAAAACTAGAAAAACAGGTACTAAAGTTACCTTTAAACCAGATGCTGAAATTTTCAAATCAGCAACATCTTTTAACTATGATGTGTTGAGCGAACGTTTACAAGAATCAGCATTTTTGCTTAAAAATCTTAGAATTACACTTAAAGATTTGAGAGCGGGCAAAGAAAGAGAAGATGTTTTCCACTATGAAGATGGTATAAAAGAATTTGTGAGTTATGTAAATGAAGGTAAAGAAGTGTTACACGATGTAGCAAACTTTGCTGGCACTGCTAATGATATAGAAGTAGAGGTTGCATTTCAGTATAATGATCAATATTCGGAAAGCATTTTGAGTTTTGTCAATAATGTGCGTACTAAAGATGGCGGCACTCATGAAGTTGGCTTTAAAACAGCAATGACGAGAGTGTTTAATGATTATGCTAGACGTATTAATGAATTGAAAGAAAAAGATAAGAACCTAGATGGTAATGATATAAGAGAAGGTTTGACTGCGATTATTTCAATTCGTATACCTGAGGAATTATTACAATTCGAAGGGCAAACTAAGTCTAAATTAGGTACACCTGAAGCCAGAAGTGCAGTAGATTCAGTTGTATCTGAAAAATTACCTTATTATTTAGAAGAAAAAGGACAATTGTCAAAAACCCTCGTTAAAAAAGCATTAAAAGCCCAACAAGCAAGAGAAGCAGCACGTAAAGCAAGAGAAGATGCGCGATCAGGTAAGAAAAACAAACGAAAAGATACATTATTATCCGGAAAGTTAACACCTGCGCAAAGTAAGAATACAGAGAAAAAAGAATTGTATTTAGTTGAGGGTGATTCAGCTGGTGGTTCTGCAAAATTGGGGCGTGACCGGAAATATCAAGCAATTTTACCGTTAAGAGGTAAAGTTATAAACACTGAAAAAGCACGCTTAGAAGATATTTTTAAAAACGAAGAGATTAATACGATTATCCACACAATAGGTGCTGGTGTAGGTAATGAATTTAAATTAGAAGATAGCAATTACAATCGTGTAATTATAATGACAGATGCGGATACGGATGGCGCACATATTCAAGTGCTTTTATTAACATTCTTCTTTAAATATATGAAACCTTTAGTAGAAGCAGGTAGAGTATTTATAGCATTACCTCCATTGTACAAACTGGAAAAAGGTAAGGGTGCTTCTAAGAAAATAGAATATGCATGGACAGATGAAGAATTAGAAAAACTACAAAAGAAATTAGGTAAAGGATTTAGTTTACAGCGTTATAAAGGTTTAGGGGAAATGAACGCTGATCAATTATGGGAAACAACAATGAACCCAGATACAAGAACGCTGATTCGAGTACAAGTTGATGATGAATTACGTTCATCGAAACGCGTAACAACTTTAATGGGAGACAAAGTAGCTCCTAGACGTGAATGGATTGAAAAACATGTTGAATTTGGTCTTCAAGAAGATCAAAGCATTCTGGATAACAATGAAATTCAAATACTAGAGCAGGATTATTCTGATGAGGAGGAAATGAATTGAGTGAAATAATTCAAGATTTGTCGCTGGAAGATGTTATTGGCGACCGATTTGGTAGATATAGTAAATACATCATTCAAGAGCGTGCATTACCAGATGTTCGTGATGGGCTTAAACCTGTTCAAAGACGTATTTTATACGCTATGTATTCTAGTGGTAATACATTTGATAAAAATTTCCGTAAAAGTGCAAAAACTGTCGGTGATGTTATCGGACAATATCACCCTCATGGTGATTCATCTGTATATGATGCGATGGTTCGTTTGAGTCAAGATTGGAAACTGCGACATGTTCTGATAGAAATGCAAGGTAATAATGGTAGTATTGATAACGACCCAGCAGCTGCTATGCGTTATACTGAAGCGAAATTAAGCAGAATTTCAGAAGAGTTATTAAGAGATATTAATAAAGAAACTGTACCATTTATGCCTAACTACGATGATACGACAATGGAACCAATGGTATTACCTGCTAGACTGCCACATTTGTTAATCAATGGAAGTACAGGTATATCTTCAGGTTATGCCACGGATATACCTCCGCATAATCTCGCTGAAGTTATTCAAGCAACATTGAAGTATATAGATAATCCCAACATCACTGTAAGTCAGTTGATGAAGTATATCAAAGGTCCCGATTTTCCTACAGGTGGTATTATTCAAGGGATTGATGGTATTAAGAAAGCTTATGAAACAGGAAAAGGTAAAATTGTTGTTCGCTCTAAAGTCGATGTCGAAGAATTGAGAAATGGTAGAAAAGAACTCATCGTTACTGAATTACCTTATGAAGTTAACAAAAGTTCACTTGTTAAAAAGATGGATGAATTGCGAGCAGATAAAAAAGTAGATGGTATTGTAGAAGTACGTGACGAAACAGACCGTACAGGGCTGCGAATTGCCATTGAATTAAAGAAAGATGTCAATAGCGAAGCGGTTGCTAATTTTTTATATAAAAACACAGACTTACAAGTTGCATATAATTTTAATATGGTAGCAATCAGTGACGGTCGTCCACTTCTTATGGGTATTCGCCAATTTATAGACAGTTATCTCAATCATCAGATTGATGTAGTTACTAAGCGTACACGTTTTGAATTAGATAATGCAGAAAGTAGAATGCATATTGTAGAAGGTCTAATGAAAGCTTTGTCAATTTTAGATGAAGTTATTAAACTCATTAGAAATTCAAAAAATAAAAAAGACGCTAAAGATAATTTGGTTTCTGAGTTTGATTTTACAGAAGCACAAGCTGAAGCTATTGTTACGTTGCAACTATATCGTCTGACAAATACAGATATAGTACAATTACAAGAAGAACATGATGAATTAAAAGCTAAAATTGCACATTTAAAAAATATTTTAGATAACCATGATGCTTTGTTGAATGTTATCAAAGAAGAATTGGGAGAAATAAAAAATAAATATAAACAACAACGTTTATCTACTATAGAAGCTGAAATCAGTGAAATCAAAATTGACAAAGAGGTCATGGTGCCAAGCGAAAATGTGATTATGAGTATTACGAAACATGGTTACATAAAACGAACATCGTTACGTAGCTTTAATGCCAGTGGTGTAGAAGAGCTAGGTGTAAAAGATGGGGATACAATGCTCAAATATCAAGAAGTAAATACATTAGATACAGCATTAGTATTCACTAATAAAGGCAGACATCTTTATATACCAGTTCATAAACTTTCAGAGATTAAGTGGAAAGATTTAGGACAACATGTATCACAGATTGTGCCTATTGATGAAGGCGAGCATGTTATAGATGTTTATTGTGAAAGTGATTTTAAACCAGATGTATTTTATATTTTAGCTACGCGAAATGGCATGATTAAGAAAAGTAATGTCTCTATGTTTAAAACATCAAGATACAATAAACCACTTGTCTCTATGAAACTAAAAGATAATGATGAAGTGATCAATGTAATGAGATTAGATGAACCACAAACGATTACTGTTTTAACACACAAAGGGATGTCATTAACTTACAGTAGTGAAGAGTTATCAGATACTGGACTAAGAGCCGCTGGTGTTAAATCGATTAACCTTAAAAGTGAGGACTATGTTGTGTTAACACAAATCGTTAATGAAAATAACACGATCTTGATGGCGACTCAACGTGGTTCATTAAAACGCATAAGATTTAATATTTTACAAAAAGCTAAACGTGCACAACGCGGTATCACATTATTAAAAGAGCTTAAAAAAACACCGCATCGCATCGTAGCAGCTAACGTTGTTCAGCCGGATCATACAACTTATACAGTATATTCAAAACAACATGAAGAAAGCGGCAATATTAAAGATATTCATTTATCGGAACAATATACCAATGGTAGCTTTGTAGTAGATGTTAAAGAATTTGGTGAAGTTGTTAATATGATCGTTAAATAACACTAGTTTTAAAATTTTGTTAGTAAATACAACAATATAATGATAAAATACCTATTAGGTGTAACAAAAATGAAGCAAGAGATTTATAGTAATGTGAAAAGGTACTGTGCAATGCTTGATGATAAGTACTTTACCGATTCATTTATTTTCATGTCTACATAAGCATTGGATTTTGTTTATAAACATGAATGAAACTATAAATCTCTTGATTTTACTATGAAAATTAATTTGTATAGATGAGAGGGATTAAATTGAGCAATTTTGATAGTTTGATTCCGGATTGGTTCAAAGCATTTGTTCAAGTCGGGAATGATTTAATCTGGTCACAATACTTAATTGGACTTTTAATTACAGCAGGTATATTTTTTACCATTGGATCTAAGTTCGTACAATTAAGATGGATACCGGAAATGTTTCGAGCAATTGGAGAAAAACCTGAAACATTAGAAAATGGAAAAAAAGGTATTTCACCATTCCAAGCATTTGCAATTAGTGCAGGTTCTCGTGTTGGTACTGGTAATATTGCCGGTGTTGCGACAGCAATTGTATTAGGAGGCCCTGGTGCAGTATTCTGGATGTGGATTATTGCTTTTATCGGAGCAGCCAGTGCATTTATTGAAGCGACGCTTGCGCAAGTGTATAAGGTGCCTGATGAAGAAGGTGGTTATCGTGGTGGACCAGCTTATTACATAACTAAAGGACTCAACCAAAAATGGTTAGGTGTTGTTTTTGCGGTATTAATTACAGTGACATTTGCATTTGTTTTTAATACAGTACAATCAAACACAATAGCTGAATCATTAAAAACGCAATATAATGTAAGCCCTATTGTTACTGGTATAATCTTAGCTATTGTTACTGCTATTATTATATTTGGAGGCGTAAGAAGTATTGCAACATTATCTTCTATAATTGTGCCTGTGATGGCAATTATTTATATAGGTTTAGTTGCTGTAATATTAATATTCAACTATGATCAAATCATACCAATGATTGCAACTATAGTTAAAAATGCTTTTGGATTTGAACAAGCAACTGGAGGCGCTGTTGGTGCAGCTGTTCTTCAAGGTATTAAACGTGGTTTGTTCTCAAACGAAGCTGGTATGGGTTCTGCGCCAAATGCTGCTGCTACAGCTGCTGCGCCACACCCAGTTAAACAAGGTTTGATCCAATCATTAGGCGTATTCTTTGATACGATGTTAGTATGTACGGCAACGGCGATAATGATTTTATTATATACTGGATTGGAATTTGGAGAGAATGCAGCACAAGGCGTTGCAGTTACACAATCTGCATTGAATGAACATTTAGGTAGTGCAGGTGGTATTTTCTTAACGATTGCGATTACTTTATTTGCATTTTCTTCCGTTATCGGTAATTATTATTATGGTCAATCGAACATGGAATTTTTATGGGAAAATAAAACTGTATTATTTATTTTCAGATGTTTAGTTGTTGTACTTGTCTTCGTTGGCGCAGTTGTGAAAACTGAAACGGTATGGAGTACGGCAGATGTATTCATGGGTCTAATGGCGATTGTCAACTTAGTAGCTATTATTGGTTTATCTAACATTGCTTTCGCAGTTATGAATGATTACCAACGTCAACGTAAAGCCGGCAAAAAGCCTGTATTTAAACCTGAAGAGTTAGAAATCAACTTGTTCGGTATTGAGAGTTGGGGAATGAAGAAAAAATAATCTTGTTTAAATATTAGTGCAAAGATTTAAATGTTTCTTCATTATCATATTTTCTTTAATATTAATTTATATATAGGCAGTAATATAAAGTTATGTTAAACATTTGATTTTATATTACTGCTTTTTAATATACACTGTAATATTTTAGTCCAATACATTTTTTATTTGTAGTTGTTATTATGAATTATGGGTGTTTAGTTAATTTTTAATAAAACATGACAAAATATATGTTTGGGAAATGGTCATTGTGTTATGATTAACATTAGTTATTTTAAATATTAAACGTTATGTATTGTGTCACAAAAGTGCATAATTTTTTTATTATGCGCTAAAAGATCAATATATTTTGAAAAATAAGGTTTGGTGATGTTATGTCAAATGAAGATAATTTAAAGCAAGAAACGGAATCTAAGAAAAGTAAGTTAAAATTAAGTTTCCCCGAAACGCGTTTTATGAAGTTTTTAGGAGGCAAAGATTTAGTTTTTGCTTTGCTTATATTGATATTTATTGGCTGTGCTATTTTTATATTTGATCAAGTTTCTTATATTTTTAAACCATTTATAATTGTTTTTAATACAATTGTAGCACCGATCATTGTATCGATTATATTATATTATTTATTTAACCCATTAGTTAATTTGATGGAACGATATAATATATCAAGACTTTGGGGTGTGATTATATTATTCTTAGTCATTATTGGTGTGATTGCGTTAGCTATTAATTTATTAATACCTGTGATTGGTGCTCAGTTTAAAAGTTTTGGAAATAACTTCCCATATTATGTAGATAAGGTTAATAAATTTATAGATAGTGTAACGAAATACTCTTTAATTTCTAATTTTTATGGACAAATTCAAGATCAATTAGATTCATTGGCGAAAAAATTACCTTCAATGGTGTCTGATTATTTTAATGGTTTTGGTTCTAAAGTTAAAAATTTTGCTGAAGCTTTAGTAAATGTTGGCGTTGTGATTGCTACAACACCATTTGTTTTATTCTTTATGTTAAAAGATGGGCACCGCTTCAAAGAATTTTCAACAAACTTGATGCCGCCTAAATTTAGAAAAGACTTTCATGATTTGTTAGATAAAATGAGTCTACAAGTTGGTTCTTATATCCAAGGACAAATTATCGTATCGTTCTGTATCGGTATATTATTATTTATTGGGTATAGTATCATCGGTTTAGACTACTGTTTAATTTTAGCTTCAATCGCTGCAGTCACAAGTGTTGTTCCATATATTGGTCCGACGATTGCGATTTCACCAGCAATTATAATTGCTTTAATTACTTCACCGATTATGTTGCTGAAGTTAGTGGTTGTTTGGACAGCTGTTCAATTTATTGAAGGGCATTTCATTTCTCCGAATATCATGGGTAAAACATTGAAAATTCATCCACTGACAATTATATTCATCTTACTAAGCGCAGGTAATTTATTAGGTGTTGTCGGTGTTATTTTAGGTATTCCTGCTTATGCGATATTGAAAGTATTAGTTTCGCATTTATTTACCATGTACAAACGTCGTTATAATAAATATTATGGTGATGATGCAGGGGAATATGAAATTACTTCTGATGAAGAAATTCGTTGATTTAAAATTTAAACAATGTATTAAAAGGCTGAGACATAAGGTTCTTGGTCAAGTGAAAAAAGGCAATTTCTATTGAAATAATATAGAAATTGTCTTTTTCATTATTGTTTTGATTATTGCTAGCTTATTGAGCTATTACTTTTCTAATATTAAGTGCCATCAATACAAATCCAAGTTCTCTTTTGACGTGTTTACTTTTTTAACCGAATACATTTTTAGGGGTTGTTTCAACGATTTCATTCACATGTCGTGACATATCACTTATAGCGATTTTGTAACGTGCGGACGCCCGGGAAATGATATGAGCGAGAGACTACAGGTTCGAGCCATATCCCGGGCAAGCATGCATAATCAAAATCGTAAGATTTTTATATAAAATGGACTCATCCATCATGTGTAATCATATTAAGTTATATCATTTGGTGAAATTAAAATTATAAATTTCTAGCAGTTGTATATGTTAAATCATGTTTTTTAATATTATAAAACAGTTACTTCTTTAAATAATAAATACGAAAGTTTTTCCATTGTTTTAAAACACATCACTTATAGCGATTTTGTAACGTGCGGACGCCCGGGGAAATGATATGGGCGAGAGACTACAGGCTCGAGCCATATCCCCAGGCAAGCATGCACGATCAAAATCGTAGTATTTTAAATATAAAGAGGACCAATCTATATTAAGGATTGGCCCTCTTATTTTGAGAATGGGGATTTATGTTCCAGTCTCTTTTATGATTGACAAGATGGGATGAAATATTCATTTTAAGTGAATTAGCTTCCCGTTCTGCTCATTTTTATTTTGTTTGTAAGATGATTACATGTGTAAACTTTTAAACGAAGTATACAGAGTCTAACAATATTGTAATATATAACGTGTATAAGAATTATTTATTAAAAATAAGAATTGTGCTATATTTTAAATATTATATGAATATAGAAAAGTGATGTGAACACATGTCAAAGAAGTTAGGAAATAAAATATTAACAATAATGAAAGTTATATTTGCACTTTCATTATTTATATTTGTTGCTTTTACGTTATATAAAGAATTAGCGAATATAAATTTAAAAGAAACGATTCATTCTATAAAAGATATTAATAGTGTATGGTTGGTTGTGTTGTTTATGAGTGGCGGCCTAGCCATATTGATTTTATCGATGTATGATGTAATTTTAGCTAAGGTATTACATTTAAAAATTTCTTTAGTTAAAACCGTACGTATAGGATATATTGTAAATGCTTTGAATGCAGTATTGGGTTTTGGAGGATTTATAGGAGCGAGCGTAAGATTTTTATTATATAAAGATACTACGGAAGATAAAAAAGGATTACTACACACTATTTCTATTGTTTTAATCTCTATGTTGACTGGTTTGAGTATGCTTTCTATTTTAGTAGTATTTCATGTATTTGATGTTAGGCATGTATTTAGTCCATTCCCTTGGGTTAGATGGTTAATGTATATTGTAGCATTATTTTTGCCGATCTTTATTTTCTTTATAATTTGGAAACCAGTCAATAAAAACAGTAAACTGACTGGGATATATTGCACCATTGTTTCTAGTATTGAATGGATGATTGCTGCTTTAGTGTTGTACATGGCACTATTAATTGTTGGTATACATGTGCATTTTCCTGTATTCATGGGGATATTTATCATTGGCGCTTTATCTGGGTTAATGAGTTTCATTCCCGGTGGATTTGGCACATTTGATTTGGTACTATTACTAGGATTGAAAAGTTTAAACATTCCAGAAGAGAAAATTGTTTTAGCTTTATTACTCTACAGGTTAGCTTATTACCTATTTCCTGTTTTAATTGCACTTATTCTCTCAACCTTTGAATTCAGAAATACTGCAAAACGTTATTGGGATGACTCTAAAATTATGATACCTGTCAAAGATATGTCATCACTTCTAGCATCTTATCAAAAAGATATTTTAACAAGAATTCCAGCGTTTTCCATTGCATTATTACTTTTATTTACGAGTGTTTTATTTTTCTTTAATAACATTACAATTATTTATGATGGGCTATATAGTAACAATCATGCGTTTTATTATATTATAGCGTCTATCCATACTTGTGCATGTTTATTATTATTGTTAAATGTGATTGGTGTATATCATTTATCTAAGAGAGCACTTTTGTTCGCTATCTGTTCAGTCATCATTATATTTAGCGTCACAGTTTATACCTATCCTTCTTTGATTCTTTTGAGTTGGTTAATAACTATGTTCGTAATGCTTGTTTTATTTTATAGAAGCGCACGCGTCATAAAGCGTCCATTTAGATATACGAAACTATTGTCTAGCGTAATCATAGGCGCACTTGTGTTGTTCATTAACCATGTGTTTATAAAGAATACATTTTATACTTTAGATATTTATCATTTAGAAGTAGATACCTCTCTTTTAAGATATTATTTTTGGTTCACAATTATTACAGTAGTTATTATAGTAAGTGTTATTGTGTGGTGGTTTGAAGCAAGATTTAAATCTGCAGGCAGTGATCACAATCTAGAGCAATGTGAAACAATCATTCAAAAATTTGGCGGGAATTATTTAAGTCATCTAATTTATAGTGGTGATAAGAAGTTTTTCTTTAATGAACAGCAAGATGCATTTGTGATGTATCGTTATAAACGAAATGCATATATTGTTTTGGGTGATCCTATCGGAAATAGTGCATCGTTCCATGAGTTGCTTGAAACATTTTATAATGAAGCACACTATTTAGGTTACGATATTATTTTCTATCAAGTAACTGACAAATATATGTCAATTTACCATGATTTTGGAAATCAATTTTTTAAATTAGGTGAAGAAGCCATTATTGATTTATCAACTTTCACTACTTCAGGAAAAAAGAAACGCGGTTTGCGTGCTACCTTGAACAAACTAGAAGATTTGGGTTGTAATTTTGAGATGTTAGAACCGCCTTTTTCACAAAACATATTTGATGAATTGAAACAAATAAGTGATGATTGGTTATCAGGCTCTGCAGAAATGCAATTTTCAGTAGGGAATTTTAGTGAACATTATATATCACAGGCGCCGATTGGAGTCATTAGAGATAAAGAAAAAGTTATTATTGGTTTTTGTACATTTATGCCTGTGAATGACAATTCGACATTATCTATTGATTTAATTCGTTGGAAATCAGATGCTTCCTTACCACTGATGGATAGTTTATATCTGCATATGCTATTATGGGCTAAAGCAAATCATTATCAATACTTTAATATGGGCATGGCCACACTGTCTAATGTAGGTAAAGTACCGTTTTCATTTTACAGAGAAAGACTTGCTGGTAGAATATTTGAGCATTTCAATGGCCTATATAGATTTCAAGGTTTAAGACGTTATAAAGAAAAGTTCAATCCCAACTGGCAACCAAGATTTTTAGTATATCGTAAAGGGAATTCATTATGGATAAGTATGACAAAAGTCATGCGCGTAATTAGAAAAAAATAATAAAAAACAACCAACAATCCCGTTAATGATTGTTGGTTGTTTTTTGGAGTTATAGCTTTTAATGGTTTTTGTAGTCAATGCCGGAGAAGTTATTAACTACTTTTTAATAAACTAACTATATACTTTCTAAATATCATTTTGACTCTAACTATATTTATGAATTTCTAGTTACCCCTTTGTTCAAGGTGTAAATATAATATATCATCAATAGAAAACGCTTTCAATACTATAATATCATCTCATGTGAATAAAAATTGACATTTTATATAGTTAATTTCATTTTGAAACTTAAATGTATTTTTACATCAGATTAAAGTTAATATTTGCAATTTGAATTATTATCATTTGTTATATTATTAAAATACATTCAATATTTTAAGATTATGTAGTAACATGTAAATATTAATGCTTGCAGTGTGCGCAATGGGGTGAAAAAATGAAAAAAGTTATCGTTTGTTTGGTATTAATAATGCTTTTAGTTGCGTTAACGTTATCAATTAAGTCGTTATATGATACCATACACACAAATTACAAAGGTTCGAACCAATCTGCTCAAAATGAAAAGTTTAAAAAGGAAAAAAATCCAAAGTATAAAATACCTAAGATTAATGTATTATCGCAACAATTCAGTGAAAATTTCATGAATAGTGATGTAAGAAATCATTATATGCATATTTCAAAAGGTATGCACAAGCGTAAAGTTGAAACATATTTTGGTGATAGTGAAAATATAATACAAATTGCTAATGAGAAAGCACATAAATATGGTAACATCGCAGTTTTGTTTAAAAATGATAAAGTTCAACGAATTTTTGTTGTTCCTGATAATGTTACTGTTGCATCGTTTGCTCAAGTACATGGTCAAAGAACATTTAATAGTCATAATCGCACGATAATATATGATGATAATCCATCTAATCATTTTTCTGTTAAAGTATATTTTGATTCAAATGAAAAAGTGACGGCAATAGAAAATATAGATCAAATATCTACTATAGAATAGATATTAATGAGTGTGAACATAATGTTCAATATCAACTTTAAAGACTTATCCGAATTAACAGGATGAGTCTTTTTTATTTAAATTTATATGAGGTGAAAGAATTGCGGTTTTCAAGAAAATGATGAAACTATCACTTAATAAAAGTAATGAAGGTTCGAGTACGTCTTTATTTAATATAACTAATAGCGCAATAGTTTATAAAATGGTAAGATATTTATATTTTTGGTCCGATTAGTATAAACTAATGCTTTTGTGCTATATAAATAAATTAATAAAAATATGGAATATAAAGTAATATAAAAATTAAAATTTCAAATAAACTACCAAAATATAAATTATTATGATAATATGAAAACGGTTACAAAAATAGAGGTGATTTTTATAGTAACAATAAAAGAGGTAGCTAAATTAGCGGGTTGTTCTGTAGCAACGGTATCTAGAGTTATCAATAATAATGGATATGTAAAAGCTCAAACAAAAACACAAATTGAACGTGCGATTCATGAGCTTAACTATCAACCTAATGAAGCAGCACGTACATTATATAAACGCAAGTCAAAAATGATTGGTTTATTATTACCAGATATCAGTAATCCTTTTTTTACATTGATAGCGAGAGGTGTTGAAGATATAGCGCTTGCGCATGGTTTTCAAGTTTTAATTGGCAATAGTGACAACGATGTTGATAAGGCTAAAGATTATCTATCTACTTTCAATGCTTATAATTGTGTAGGCGTGATTGCTACAGCATTTGCTGATGATCAAATCGAAAAGTTATTAGTATCACAAGGTATTCATTATGTATTTGTAGATCGTGTTAAAGATGAAGGTAATGGTATTTCTATGAATCATTTTGAAGGCGGACAATTACAAGCTCGGCTTGTGTTAGAAGGTAAGCCAAAAAATATTTTGATTCTTCATTTAGATTTGAATATTGGGGCATTTAAATTGAGAATAGATGGCATTAAACAAGAATTGAACAATTATGATGTAAGTTATTACGATTGTTCAGCCGAGACTTTAAAAAATAAAAGTGCATTTATTTCATTAGTTAAAGATTTACATATTGATAGCATTATATGTAGCAATGATGTACTTGCAATTGAAACAATGGGACTTATTCAGCAATTTCAATTGAAAATTCCTGAAGATATTCAAATTGTGGGTTATGACAATATACCTTTTTCTGCAATGACGTTTCCTCAAATTGCAACTATTGATCAGTCTGCGTATTTTTTAGGACAACAAGCGGTATCAATTTTATTGAAATTAAATAAAAACTGTGTAGTGAATCAACAAGATAATACGCTAAAGTTATCAACTAAACGCAGAGGCAGTATTAGATTTGAGTAATGATATGTAACGGGTTACATAAAATATGATTTAACGAAAGGGGAATTAAATGTATAAAACAGGTATTTTGAACAGTGAAATTTCTAAGGTATTAAGTGATTTAGGGCATACAGATACAATTATCATTGCTGATTGTGGATTACCAGTACCAGATGGTGTTAAAAAAATAGATTTAGCATTAACTTTTGGACACCCTTCATTTGAAGAAGTATTTAATTTAGTTAAAGCACATATGAAAATTGAACAGCTTACCATTGCAAATGAAATGATAAAACAAAATAGTGAGTTATATGTGAAATTATTAGCTGAAAATATTGATATGGTCACGGAATCCCATGAAAAATTAAAAATGTATAGTAAGGATGTTAAAGCAATTATAAGAACAGGTGAAGCGACACCTTACGCAAATGCAATTTTATCAAGCGGTGTTTTATTTTAAGGGGTGAAAAATATGATAACGATGAATCAAATTCATAAATCATTTGGTCAAAATGATGTCTTAAGAGGTGTTGATTTTGAAATCAATGATGCAGAAATACATGCGTTAATGGGTGAAAATGGTGCAGGTAAGAGTACGCTCATGAAAATATTAACAGGTGTATATAACGCTGATAGCGGTAATGTTTTAGAAAACGGTCAACCTATTCATTTTAAAAATACGATGGATGCTGAACAAAACGGTGTGTCATTTATACAGCAAGAATTAAATATTTGGCCAAATCTTACAGTGCTTGAAAATTTATTTTTAGGAAAAGAAGAAACAAAAGTTTTTGGCATTGTTGATAATAAAAAAATGAAACAACGTGCTTTGGCTATTTTCAAAAAATTAAATATTGATATCGATTTAAACCGCATGGCAGGTACTTTATCAGTCGGCATGCAACAGATGCTCGAAATCAGTAAAGCATTAATGGAAAAATCGAAAATCATTATCATGGATGAGCCTACTGCAGCCCTGACAAATAACGAAATAAATACGTTGTTTGAACAAATCAAAAATTTAAAAAAAGAAGGCGTTTCTTTTATATATATATCGCATAGAATGGAAGAAATTTTTGCAATCTCAGATCGTATTACAGTAATGAGGGATGGTCGTTCGATATTAACTAAAGAAACTCAAAATACGACGCATGCTGAGATAGTAAAATCTATGATTGGTAGAGATTTAGATAATCAATACCCTGTTAGACAATATCATCAAGGTGATGTTGTACTTTCTGTTGAAAATTTGGATTCGGCTGAACATCATTTAAAACATATTCATTTTGATTTACATAAAGGTGAAATACTTGGTTTTAGTGGTTTGATGGGTGCCGGTCGTTCAGAAATTATGAGAGTACTTTTTGGCTTAGATAAAGGGAATAAATCGGTGAAACTTAACAATAAGCAATTACAGATTCAAAATCCTAACCAATCCATTTCACAAGGTCTGGCTTTTATCACTGAAAATAGAAAAGAAGAAGGTTTAGTTTTACAGGATTCAATTTTAGAAAACATTACATTACCTGCTTTGAAAAGTTTTTCAAGTTCTGGTTTTTTAACACAACATGCTATGGAACAATATTCAGAACAAATGGTTCAGCGTTTAAATATTAAAGGCAAAATAGGAGATACTTGTGGCAATTTATCAGGTGGTAATCAACAGAAAGTAGTTTTAGCTAAATGGATTGCGACTGCACCACACGTGTTAATACTAGATGAACCAACACGAGGCATTGATGTAGGTGCTAAACGTGAGATATACCAATTGATGCATGAATTAACTGACCGAGGTATGTCTATTATTATGATTTCATCAGAACTACCAGAGATTATAGGTATGAGTGATAGAGTTGCGGTTGTACATGAAGGATCCATTGCAGGAACATTAGAGGGTTCAGCTATCACAGAAGAACGTATTATGACTTTAGCTACAGGAGGAAAATTAAATGAAACAGTCTAAATTATCATTTTCTTATTCGTATTTTGAAAAAATTATACCTTTTATTGGGTTAATACTATTAGTTGTTATTATTAGTATATTAAATAGTGCTTTTTTAGAACCTTCTAACTTATTTAATTTATTAAGACAAGTTTCTATTAATGGTTTGATTGCATTTGGCATGACTTTCGTAATATTGACTGGAGGCATTGATTTATCAGTAGGTTCAACGTTAGCGTTATCTAGTGCTTTTGTAGCGATTTTAATGGTTTCAGGTATGGATTCTATTGTAGCTTTATTCATGGGTTGTATATTTGGTGCGATTTTGGGAGCTGTGAACGGCTTACTCATCACGATAGGTAAAATGGCACCTTTCATTGCAACACTAGCTACAATGACTGTATTTAGGGGACTAACGCTTGTCATTACAGATGGAAATCCCATTACAAATTTAAATGGTAGTTATGCATTTCAATTATTTGGTAGGGGCTATTTTTTAGGTATTCCAGTACCAGCTGTCACAATGTTTATTACATTTATCATATTATATATTGTGCTACATAAAACCGTATTTGGTAGACAGACTTATGCTATGGGTGGTAATGAAAAAGCAGCATTTATTTCAGGAATTAAAGTTAATAAAATCAAAATAATGATTTATAGTTTAGCCGGCTTAATGTCAGCTATGGCAGGATCAATTTTAACTTCACGTTTAAATTCAGCACAACCAACAGCAGGGATGTCCTATGAATTGGATGCCATTGCAGCAGTTGTGCTAGGAGGAACTTCTTTAACTGGTGGTAAAGGTCGTATTGTTGGAACATTAATTGGTGTGTTAATTATTGGTGTTTTGAACAATGGTTTGAATTTACTAGGTGTATCTTCATTTTACCAACAAGTGGTAAAAGGTGTCGTTATTATCATTGCAGTACTGATAGATAGAAAAAATAAATAATTGGAGGTGTTGATATTGAAAAAACTTTTTATAACTACAATAGCTATTTTATTATTTTTAACAGGTTGTTCTCTAGAATCACCTATAGAAAAAAATGATAATGGTAAAGTAGATAAGAAAAAATCTGATGTTGTTATTGGTGTGAGTATTTCTACCTTAAATAACCCTTTCTTTGTGAAAATTAAAGATGGCATTGAGAAAGAGGCAAAGAAACAAGGTGTGAAAGTTAAGTTTGCAGATGCCCAAGATGATGCAGCGAAACAAGCTAATGATATTGATGATTTAATACAACAAAAAGTGGATTACTTGATTGTAAATCCAACAGATTCTGATGCGATATCAGGTAGTATCCAAATCGCGAATGATGAGGCAATACCAGTTATTACATTAGACCGAGATGTAGCTAAAGGGGATGTTGCATCATTTATTGCTTCCGATAATATCAAAGGCGGTGAAATGGGTGGCGAACTCATTGTCGATGAATTAGGTGAAGATGCGAAAGTAGCGGAACTTGAGGGCGTTCCTGGTGCCAGTGCTACACGTGAACGTGGTAAAGGTTTCCATAACGTCGCAGATAAATCACTTGATGTAGTTTCCAAACAAAGCGCTAAGTTTAATAGAACAGAAGGTTTAAATGTAACACAAAATATTATTCAAGCTCATCCTGATATCAAAGCTATTTTTGCTCAAAATGATGAAATGGCATTAGGGGCAGTAGAAGCGATAGGAAATAAGGATATTAAAGTCGTTGGTTTTGATGGTAATGAAGATGCGATAAAATCTGTTGAAAAGGGTAAGTTGTTTGCTACAGTTGCGCAACAACCTAATTTGATGGGAGAAGAAAGTATTAAAACAATAATGAATTTATATAATGGTAAAAAGGTTGAGAAAAAGAATAAAATACCTTTAGAAATGAAACGACAATAAGTTATTTTGAAGTTTGAGTAATAAATAAAAACCGGATGCAAAAGGCACCGGTTTTTTTATGTGCTTACTTATATTTTTGACGTTCTTGCTGTTCTTGAGCATATCGTTCAGGGTTTTTCTTATAAAAATTTTGATGTTCTGCTTCAGCTTCATAAAATGTAGAAGCGGGTAATATTTTTGTAGCAATAGCTTTTTCTTTATCTATACTTTGTTTTAATTGTTCTACATAATCTTCAGCTACCGCTTTTTGGTCTTCATTTGTATAAAAAATTGCTGTTTTATATTGTGACCCTCTATCTTGGAATTGTCCACCTTCATCAGTTGGATCTATTACAGAAAAGAATATTTCTAATAATTTATTGTAGGAAAATAGAGCGACATCATACTCTATTTCAACTGTTTCGTAATGCCCGGTGTCACCCGTTTTAACTTCTTCATACGACGGATTATCTGTATGACCTCCCATGTAACCAGAAGTCACTTTCTCAATACCTTCAAATGTGTCGAAAGGCTTGACCATACACCAAAAGCAACCTCCAGCGAAGTATGCCTTGTTTATATTCATGTTTAACATCCTTTCCATATTAGACCTTAGTACCATATATTAAGATATCACTTGATTTTTATTCAGTTTTTATATAACTTTAATATATGTTAATTATAGTACATAGCAGTGCAATTTTGAAGATATAAGGTTGATTACATATGAATGAACACAAACACAGTAGTAAAGAAAGTGCAAACACAGAAGAACAACCGACGATGCGTAGGACAAAAAAGAAGAAATTAAAAAAATTTCCGATTGTAATTTTAATCATTGTAATTATTTTAGCCATTATTGTTGGTTATTCTGTTCATGGTTATAAATCAGGTATTGAATACGCAAAAGATCATGGCAAAACGCTCAAGCAACATAAATTTAATGGTGCTAAAAAAAATGATGGAAAAATTACGATTATGGTCTTAGGTGCAGATAAAGAGCAAGGTGGTATTTCTAGAACCGACTCGATTATGATTGCACAATACGATTATATTCATAAAAAGATGAAGATGATGTCTGTAATGCGAGATATTTATGCAGATATACCTGGCAATGGGCAACATAAAATTAATTCAGCTTATTCTATCGGTGGACCTGAATTATTACGACAAACATTAAAGAAAAACTTAGGTATAGACCCTGAGTATTATGCAATACTTGATTTTACCGGTTTTGAAAAAATGATTGATGAACTGGAACCTAACGGTGTACCGATTGATGTTGAAAAAGATATGTCTAAAAATATAGGTGTATCGCTTAAAAAAGGTCATCATCGATTAAATGGTAAAGAATTATTAGGTTATGCTAGATTCAGACATGATGAAGAAGGCGATTTCGGGCGTGTAAGACGTCAGCAACAAGTCATGCAATCACTTAAACAAGAATTGGCTAGTTTAGACACGCTACCTAAATTACCTAGAGTTGCAGGTATTTTAAGAGGTTATTTAAATACGAATATGCCAGATTCTGCGCTCATCCAAACTGGTTTGAATTTTGGAATACGTGGTGATAAAAAAGTAGAGTCTATCACTTTACCTGTATCAAACACTTATCAAGATATTCAGTCACCAATGGATGGTAGCGCGCTAGAAATCGATAAAGCCAAAAATAAAGAAGAAGTACAGAAATTTTTAAATGAATGATGATTAAAAGCATTCATTTAAACGTGAATGAAATATAAATCTCATACTTAAAAAGGCTAATCCGTTTTCAAAAGGATTAGCCTTTTTTTATTTGAAAACTTGCGATTTTGACCGTGCATGCTTGCCTGGGGATATGGCTCGAGCCTGTAGTCTCTCGCTCATATCATTTCCCCGGGCGTCCGCACGATGCAAAATCGCTATAAGTGATGTTGTTGAAAATAATTTTATATACCTATACGTATCATTTGTTTCTTTGGTCATATCATTGATAAATGAATAAACTTTTGAAAAGAAAAAAACATCAATCCCTAATATGTTTAGAATAGAAATTGATGCTTATGTTCTAGTTTTTTGATATGTAATTTATTGTTGATCTGATTTTCTAATTCCAGCAACACCATAATGAGAAGCTTTCATTTCTTCTATTACAACTTGTATAGCGTCTTTGTTAGCACCTGTTGTTTTCTCTACTGCATTAGTAACTTCTGTGACTAAATTTTTTAGTTGTTCATCAGAACGACCTTCTAATAGTTTTACATTTACTATTGGCATTTAAATTCCTCCTAAAGCTATTTTTATATATTATAGCATGAAAATTCACAAAATTATAAAAAATATAAATAAGAACATTTGTTCTTATTTATATTGAAATAGAACGTATGTTCTTTTATAATGTAAGTGATTAAGGGAGGAATGTTATATGTATGAATTTTATGATTACAATCTGTTAGAGGAAAGAGATATATTGTGTATCGACCAAAAAAGTTTTTTTGCAAGTGTTTCTTGCATACAAAAAGGATTAGATCCAATGAAAGAAAAGTTAGCAGTTGTTGCGGATACTAAGAGACAGGGATCGGTTGTATTGGCTGCTACGGGTCCACTAAAAGCTATAGGTATTAAAACAGGGTCAAGATTATTCGAAATCCCTCATAGAAATGATATATATATTATCAATCCAAGCATGAGAAAATATTTGGAAGTTTCAGTAGCAATTTCTAAAATCGCTTTACGCTATGCTGCTCCAGAAGATTTACACCAATATAGTATTGATGAATTTTTTATGGATGTAACAAATAGTTATCACAGATTTAGTAGTACAATTCAATCTTTTTGTAAAAAATTACAATATGAAATTCTAGAAGAAACAGGTATACATTGTTCAATAGGGATTGGATCAAATATGTTATTAAGTAAAGTTGCAATGGATGTAGAAGCAAAACATACTGATGATCTCATTGCTGAATGGAGATATCAAGATGTGTCGCACAAACTTTGGCCTATTTCACCATTGAGTAAATTTTGGGGGATTAGTAGAAAAACAGAAGCAAAAATGAATAAAAGAGGTATCTTTACTATAGGTGATTTAGCTCATTATCCATATCAATATTTAAAAAGGGATTTTGGTACCGTAGGTGTGGATTTACATTTGCATGCAAATGGTATTGATCAAAGTAGAATAAGAGACAAGTATAGTGTAGTTAATCCGTCAATTTGTAAGAGTCAAATATTGATGCGTGATTACCATTATGATGAAGCTAAAATAGTGATGCAGGAATTAATTGAGGACGTAGCGAGTCGTGTTAGAGCAAGAAATAAATTAGCTAAGACAATACACTTTTCATTTGGTTATAGTGACCAAGGAGGGGTGCAGAAACAATACACATTAGAAGATCCAACAAATTTAGATGGTACTATTTTTAAGGTGGTTGAATATTTAGCAGATAAATTATGTGATCCAACAATGTTGTACAGAACGGTGAGCATTTCACTCACGCAGTTTATAGATGAGCGAAATACACAATTGAATTTATTTATAGATGAATACGAAAGAAAAAGGAATGAAAAGTTGGCCAAAACGATTGATGCGCTACATCAAAAATTTGGTAAAGGTATCGTATCTAAAGCAATCTCCTATACAGATGCAGGCACAAAACATGGGCGTTTAGGACTTATGGCAGGGCATAAAATGTAAAAATTAAAATGATAAACTGAACGTTTAATATAGTCATAAATCAATTTCATTGGCAATATATGGAACGGAGATAATTTTAAGTAAGTTTATACGGTGCAGCCCGTCCCTAAAGTAGCTGTTGAATCAAACTTAGTTAGCTTTTTAACAAATACAATTTAAATAACGTATCTATAACATAATAGATGATTTGTCTATGCTAAGTAAGTAAAAAATCTAACGTACATCTATTAAACATATAAATATCATATTGGTATGATAAGGAGGGTATAATAGACTTTACATTACTACTATGAGTTATTTAAAAAAGTATGATGTCTAGATAGTAATAAAGCATAAATTGTATCTAGATGAGGTGTTGTTAATTTGTACTTTCGAGCTTGTCGATATAGAAAACCTTGTATGCCATCGATTTCTAATGGTGTATTTGAAAGTACATCATAATACATGCTTGTTCCCATATCGTCTGGATAACCTTGATAAATTGTCATTATTTCTTCAATAACGTTATCAGAAAGATTGATACCAGAATGTTTAGCAATCATATAACCTTCATTTAATAACGATATGCATAATGATTTAATATGAGGTTGCTTGAGAATAGATGCAGGCTGTATTCCAAGCGCTGTAACTGTATTGATTGCTAAATTAACTAATAGTTTATACCAGATTTCCACTTCAATATTTTTATGTAACACAAGCGAAAGACCACTTGAAGCTAATATTTTTTTCAATGACACTGTGTTGTCATCTTGTTGTAAATGCAGTATTTCATCTCTAAAGTGAATCACATGTTGAGTGGTCTTTTGACCACTAATATAAGTTACAGCTTGATATATATTTGGAAAAGGAAGTTTTAAGTGTTGTCCATATCCATTTTGAGTTAGTATAACAATAGTAGTATCTTGTGATAAATGTTTGATTTGTTCATATAATCCCTCTAAGTGTGGAATTTTAACAGCGATGAATATAATATCTAATGGTTCAGTCATATCTGATGCTTTAACAACATTAAGTACTATATTTACGTTATTCGAAGCATCTTGATAGGTAATGTGCTCATTACGTTGACCAATTAAATAGACTTTATGTTCTGTTGTTAAAAGTTGAACTGTGATGCAGCTACCAACAGCACCAGGACCAATAACACCTATCTTTTTCATTTATAGTTGACCTCCGTTTATTTAGAAAATAAAATTATAATAGATATGTTTATGATAGTAATCAATAATGAAGTGTTAATCAACTAAAAATGTAAAATTATTTTTTTGAACAGGAGCATAAATCAAATGATAAAAACTATGATGAATGGAAAAATACACCGTGCACGTGTAACAGAAGCTAACCTTAATTATGTTGGTAGTATCACGATAGATCGTAATATTTTAGATGCAGTAGATATATTACCTAATGAGAAAGTTGCAATTGTTAATAATAACAATGGAGAAAGATTAGAAACCTATGTGATTGAAGGAGAACGTAATAGTGGAAAGATATGCCTGAATGGTGCAGCTGCTAGGCTTGTTCAAGTAAATGATATTATTATTATTATGTCTTATGTACAAGTTACTGCAGAAGAAGCATTAAATCACAATCCAAAAGTCGCGCTTATGAATGAAAAAAATGAAATTATAGAGATGATACAAGAAGAAGAAGGAAAATTGCTAAATTAGTTATGTAAAACAACATTTGAAATATAAACAGTCTCATCCAAACTATACCGAGATACGAGAATGAAACGATATGAGCCTAACGTAGCTTTCTAACAAAAGAAAACTGCGCTAGGCTCATATTTATATTTGATAATAAATTGAAAATGCTTTTAAATTTAGCGTTGTAAAAAACAACAACCATTACCACAGAAATGAGTGGTTGGCTTAAATATGTACTTTACGATTTATGCAAACAAAAAATAAATAAAACAATAACAATTAAGTAATTAACCTTTTTAAAAAGATAAAATCTATTCAATATAAGTATCAAAATCACTTAATGCTTCAGCGCCTTTTTTACGGTCTTCTGGATTTTTGAAGCTAATACGTAACGCACCATAAATATCTTCACGGACTTCTAATATTCTTAAGTTGCTTATAGAAATATTATGTAAACTAAGGATATGTGTTACTTGGCTAATCATACCCGGTTTATCCGGAATATCTACATAAAGATCATACTCTATAGATAGTGCACCTTGTGATTTAAGGGGGAGTTCATCTCTATATACTTTTGCATCATTATAAAAATTATATAACGCGTCCGGTTTGTTTTCTTCAACGAGCGTAATGACATCTTCCATTTGTGATTTCCATTCTTTTAATATATCAACAATAGTATTTTTATTTTCAATAGTAATATCACGCCACATAATTGGACTGCCGCTTGCAATTCTTGTAATGTCTCTAAAACCTCCAGCAGCAAGTGTTTTAACTAATGAAGAGTGAGATGCGTGGTTTGCATTTAAATGAACGAGACTCGACGCAATGATATGAGGGACATGACTAACGATTCCTGTCACAAAATCATGTTCTTTTGGATTAGTAGCAATAAATTTTGCATTTGTTGTACTAAGTAATGAACGTATTTCATCAAAAGCTTTATCATTTGCAGGTTCGTCGTGAACCAAAACATAAAAAGCATTTTCAAATAAATGTTTCTTTGCATTGAGTACGCCAGATTTATGACTACCTGCCATCGGATGACCACCAATTAGGTGAATATTGTGATTTAAAAGGTATTGTTCATATTGCAAAATCGTTAATTTAGTACTGCCAGTATCGGTAACAATGACGTCAGACTTTGTTTGATAGTTTGGTAGTTCTTGTAAGTATTTGATTGTTTGTTGCACAGGTGTGGCATAAATAATAATATCTGCATTTTCCACACAGGCTTTATAATCAGTAGATTGATAATCAATAATTCCAATAGATAAAGCTTTTTCTAATTGGGAGCAATCTGCATCATATGCAGTGATTTCAATGTCATTATGATAATATCTTAAATTACTTGCCAGACTACCACCAATTAAGCCTAAACCTACGAAAAGTATTTGTTTCATTTTGCTGACCACCTCTATCAAAATTTTCAGAATAGTAACATTGTATAGTAGGAGTAGTTAATTCGCAATACATGTTTTATTTTCTATTTCATAAGCAGAACTCATTTATAAGGCCACTGGTTTAACAGTTTTTGATTCTAAACAATTTAGCTTACACAATTTCAATATAATTAAAACACTAAGTCACCAGATTACTTTAAATAAGTAGAAGAATTTAAAAATAAGAGTTGACAAAAATGAATGATGCTTGTATTATTCTAGTTAATTCATTTTGCAACGACAGTTGCCGTTTGAAAGGTAAAGTAACGTATGTGATTTGTAGCAAGTAGAAAGCTAATGGTAGATGGAAATTAGCACAACATATATTGTGAATTGGGCTTTTAAACGTAAGCATAATATAATAATTTTTAAAGTGAACAATGAAATTGTTAACTAAGGTGGCACCACGGTAACGCGTCCTTACAGCATGCGTTAGTGTGGTGTTTTTTATATAAAAAACAAAATGTAGTAAGTTGTGAATGGTAGCAAGCAGAAAGTTAGTGGTAGATGAAAACTAACACCTACACATACTGAAATTGGGTTTTGTTGGATTAAAATTGCATAATTAAATGAGTGAGTAGGTGAGATTGATATTATCTACTAATTTAGGTGGTACCGCGCATCAGCGTCCTTAATTAATATTTAAGGATGCTGATTTTTTTTATAAGGAGGAGTAAAAATGAAGGTGCAATATCAAAAGATAAATGCTGAAGTAACACCAGAAGCATTGGCAAGATTAAAAAAACAAAAAATAGTGTTGGAAAGTACAGAACAATCTAAAGTGAAAGGGCGTTATTCAATTGTAATATTTGATGTATATGGCTCAGTGACTTTAGATAATGAAAATATGGCCATTCAATACAATGACAAGCAAACAGAGATAGAAAACGAAGCACCATATGACAAACTGAAAGCTTTTATAGATCAATATAAAGTAGAAATAGAAGACGAAGATTTAGCACAATTACCATTTATCTCAGGCTTTGTTGGATCATGCAGTTTTGATTTGGTAAGACATGAATTTCCTGTATTAAAGCAAATCGGTTTAGCTGACCACAAACAACACGATGCTAAATTTCACATGGTAGAAGATGTATACGTATTTGACCATTACAAAGAGCATCTATACGTTATATCCACAAACTTGTTTTCCAATGAAAATGAAGAACAATTAGCATTACGTGTCAAACGTCATGTTGATGAGTTGCAAAATATAAATATATATCCTTCGCCTATAAAAAATGACATAAAAGACAAAGCAATTGAATCAAACATTACACCAGATCAATTTAAAAAAACTGTTAGTGAAATGAAATCATTGATACAACAAGGGGATATGTTTCAAGTTGTACCCTCAATTATATATAAGTATAAACATAATTTTGGAATGAATTTACAACAATTATCGTATCAGCTTTATCAGAATTTAAAGAGACAAAACCCAAGTCCTTACATGTATTATTTGAATTTTGATGAACCGATTATTGTAGGTAGTTCGCCTGAAAGTTTTGTCAAAGTGAAAGGGCAAACTGTAGTCACAAATCCTATAGCTGGAACAATTAAACGAGGCACGACTGACAAAGAAGATCTTGAAAATGAAAAACAACTAATCAACGATGAAAAAGAGATAAGCGAACATAGCATGCTTGTTGATTTAGGTAGAAATGATATTCATAGAGTGAGTGAAATTGCTAGTTCTAAAATTGAAAAGTTAATGTCAATTGAACGCTATGAACATGTTATGCATATCGTTAGTGAGGTAACAGGAAAACTGAAATCAAATTATTCGCCAATGACTGTAATTGCAAGTTTATTACCTACAGGTACCGTGTCAGGAGCACCTAAATTAAGAGCAATACAAAGAATTTATGAAGCCCAACCTCAAAAACGAGGTGTATACAGTGGAGGAATAGGATATATCAACTGTAATCATGACCTAGATTTTGCTTTAGCGATTCGTACAATGATGATTGATGATACATACATCAATGTAGAAGCAGGATGTGGTGTCGTTTATGATTCAATACCTGAAAAAGAATTAGAAGAAACAAAATTAAAAGCCAAAAGTTTATTGGAGGTATCACCATGATTTTAGTAGTGGATAATTACGATTCTTTTACGTATAACTTAGTCAATATTGTAGGAAAGACTTCTGATGTAATTATTAAGTATCCAGATGATCCTGAAATATTTGATTTAAAAATAGATGGCTTGATTATATCGCCAGGACCTGGACATCCATTAGATACTAGCTATTTAGTCAATATTATTGAACATTATAAACATAAACCTATATTAGGTGTATGTCTGGGCTCACAAGCGTTGACATGTTACCACGGTGGTGATGTTATCCAAGGTGAAAAAATATGTCACGGTAAAAAAGATACGATGCAGATTGTAAGAGAATCCAAACTATACCGAAATATTACAGAATATTCTGAAATAATGCGCTATCATTCATTAATTAGTGACCCAAAAACGTTACCCGATACATTAAAAGTAACTGCTCAAACAAAAGATAGTATTCAATCATTTGAGCATATTAATGACTTACATTTTGGCATACAATATCACCCCGAATCTTTTGCTACGGAATACGGTGAAGCAATCATAAGTAACTTTTTAAATATAGTAGAGGAGGTCAATTATGTTGAGTCTACAAAATCATATAAAACAGTATAAGCCACTTAATCAAACACAAATGAACGAATTTATAGAATTGTTAATCACAGATCAACTAGAAGATGATATAAAACGAGAACTGTTAGAAGCCTTTTCGGAAAGAGAACCTAGTCAAGCGGAATTAACATATATTTCAAAAAGCTTAATAGGGTCTATGTACCCTACACAACCAACTTTTCCTAATAGTATGTGTGTTTGTGGTACTGGCGGAGATAAATCTAATAGTTTTAATATTTCAACAACAGTTTCTTTTGTATTGGCAAGTGCAGGTGTACCAGTTATTAAACATGGTAATAGAAGCGTTACATCAGCATCAGGGAGTACCGATTTATTAAATGCAATGCGTATTCCGACACGAAGTGTTGAGGAAACATCAACACATTTAAAAACACAAGGGCTTGTTTTTTTAAATGCGACTGAAACGTATCCAATTATGAAGCATATTCAACCGTTAAGAAAAGCCATTAGTAATCCAACTATTTTTAATGTTACTGGACCATTAATTAATCCATTCAAATTAGATTATCAAGTTATGGGTGTCTATGAACCGTCTCAATTAAATAAAATTGCGCAAACATTAGCAGATTTAGGTAGAAAAAGAGCAATCGTCTTACATGGTGCAAATGGTATGGACGAAGCTACATTATCTGGAAATAACACACTATATGAAGTGACGGAAGACAAACATATTAAATCTTATTCTATAAATGCAACAGATTTAGGGTTAGATTATGCACCAAATACGGATTTAAAAGGTGGCACACCTCAGGAAAATTTAGAAATTACAAAACAAATATTAAATGGTAAAGATCAAAGTGCTAAAAGAGATGTGGTGTTATTGAATGCAGGCATTGCCTTATATGTTGCTGAAAAAGCAGCCACTATTCAAGAAGGTGTTCATAAAGCAAAAATATTAATTGAAAATGGAGATGCACTCAAACAATATAACAAAATGGGAGGCAAAACGTATGACTATATTGGATGAAATAGTAGCATATAAAAAGGAATTATTGAAGGATGGCTATTATACAAAAAAATTATCAGACCTTGATGAGGTAGACATTACGCATAAACAAACGTTTGAGTCACAGTTAGCACAAGCTGATCAATTATCGGTTATCGCTGAGATTAAATCGAAAAGTCCGACATTATCTGAACTTCCAGGGAGAGATTTGAAACAACAAGTTAAGGCGTATGAAGCATATGGTGCTAACGCAGTTTCAATCTTAACAGATGAACATTATTTTGGAGGGAGTTACGAACGATTACAAACTTTGACACAAGTAACTGATTTACCAGTATTGTGTAAAGATTTTGTAGTTGATCCTATTCAAATTGATGTTGCTAAAAAGGCAGGTGCATCTATTATTTTACTTATTGTAAATGTATTGACTGATCAACAGTTAAAAGCCTTATATGATTATGCGATATCAAAAAATTTAGAAGTATTAGTAGAAGTTCATGATAAAGAAGAATTGGAACGTGCTTACAAGTTAGATCCCAAAATTATTGGTGTAAACAATAGAGATTTAAAACGATTTGTAACAGATGTTTTGCATACAAATGAAATATTAGAAAATAAAAAAGCAGGTTATTATTATATTTCTGAAAGTGGTATTCGCAACAAACAAGACGTTGCAAGTATTATAAATGCAGGTATTGATGGTTTACTTATCGGCGAATCATTAATGAAATGTGATGATTTAAGTCAGTTTTTACCAAGTCTAAAGTTAGATAAGGTGAAGGTATGAAATTGAAATTTTGTGGTTTTAAAACAATTGAAGATGTGTATAAAGCAAAAGATTTAGATATTGATGCAATTGGTTTTATTCATTACCCCAAAAGTAAACGTTATGTGGATATCGATAAGATAGAAACATTTGCTAACATAATACCAGAAGATAAAGACAAAGTAGTAATTGTAGTAAATCCAGATTATCAAACGATCAGTAATCTCATAGATAATACAAATATAACTACCATCCAATTACACGGGTTGGAAAATTTGGAAATTATTCATTTTATACGTCAAAAAAAAGACAATATAAAGATTATTAAAGCATTGCCTGCAAAAAACACAAATACATTAGCGAAGCATATTCAATATTATAAAGGTTTTGTAGATCAATTTATTATTGATACACCATCAATTTCTTACGGTGGTACTGGCCAATCCTATGATTGGGAAATCTTAAAAGATATAAAAGATGTGGATTTTTTAATAGCTGGCGGTATGAATTATAAAAATATTCAAAGTGTAAGTAAACTTAATTTAAATCACAATGGTTATGATATTGCAAGTGGTATCGAAACAAATGGTGTAAAAGATAGCGAAAAAATGCAAGCAATCATAGAACTTGTAAAAGGAGTTAATTAAATATGGTTAAAAACATACAGACAGAAGCAGATGAATTTGGATTTTTTGGCAATTTTGGTGGGCAATATGTCCCAGAAACATTAATGCCAGCAATTCAAGAACTTAAACAAGCTTATGAAAAAGCTAAACTAGATCCTAAGTTTCAAAATGAATTGAATAACTATTTAAAAGATTATGTAGGAAGAGAGACACCATTAACATATGCGGCATCATATACAGAAGCGCTAGGCGGGGCAAAAATATATTTAAAAAGAGAAGATTTGAATCATACTGGTGCCCACAAAATTAATAATGCACTAGGTCAAGCACTTTTAGCTAAAAGAATGGGCAAAAATAAATTAGTTGCAGAAACTGGTGCAGGACAACATGGAGTTGCTAGCGCGACAGCAGCAGCCTTATTTGATATGGAACTCGTGGTGTTTATGGGTGAAGAAGATATCAAACGACAAGAATTGAATGTATTTAGAATGGAATTACTTGGTGCAAAAGTTGAACCCGTGACTGAAGGACAAGGAACGTTATCTGATGCAGTTAATAAGGCGTTACAATATTGGGTAAGTCATGTAGACGATACACATTATTTATTAGGTTCTGCATTAGGACCAGATCCATTCCCGACAATAGTGAGAGATTTCCAAAAAGTTATAGGTACTGAAATCAAAGATCAAATCAAAGAGAAGGAAGGGCGTTTACCAGATGCGATAATTGCATGTGTAGGCGGAGGATCAAATGCTATTGGTACATTTTATCCATTTATTCAAGATGATGTTGCACTTTATGGTGTTGAAGCAGCAGGAGAGGGCATTGATAGTGACAAACATGCACTCGCAATAAATAAAGGTCATGAAGGTATTTTACATGGTACAAAAATGTATTTAATACAAGATGAAAATGGACAGATAGAATTAGCACATTCAATCTCAGCTGGGTTAGATTATCCAGGTGTAGGACCTGAGCATTCATATTATCATGATATTGGAAGAGTTAAATATGCAACTGCTAGTGATAGACAAGCCATGGATGCATTGGTGAAATTTACCCAGGCAGAAGGTATTATACCTGCGATAGAAAGTGCGCATGCATTAAGTTTTGTTGAAGAGCTAGCACCATCTATGGATAAAGACCAAATCATTGTCGTAACTGTGTCAGGACGTGGTGATAAAGATATGGAAACGATTAGAAACTACATGAGACAAGGTGGCGAAAGTAATGCATAAATTATTTATTCCCTATATCATGGGGAACAAAAATTTTATTGAAAATATGAAAATATTAAGTGAATCAGGCGCGGATATTATTGAAGTAGGCGTTCCATTTTCAGATCCAGTAGCTGATGGGCCAGTGATTATGGAAGCTGGAAATAAAGCCATACAACAAGGCGTGAACATCGCATATATTTTTGATGAACTGACTGCACATCGTGATTCTATAAACAGTCAATATGTACTTATGACGTATATCAATATAATTAATCATTATGGAGAAGATGCATTTTTTGATGCATGTGAGAAAGCTGGTGTATATGGATTAATTATACCTGATTTGCCACATGAACTTGTCCAACAATTAAAAGATAGACATCCTCATCGCAAAGTTAATATTATTTCATTAATTGCTATGACAACATCTGATGAACGCATCAATCAAATTTCTGAAAATTCGGAAGGGTTTATCTATACAGTTACAATGAATGCAACAACTGGAGAAAATGGAAAGTTTCATCCAGAACTAAAACGAAAAAATGAAAAAATTAAAAACAAAGCAAATGTACCTGTAGTAGCCGGTTTTGGTATTCGTACTAAAACGCATGTTAGTGACATTAGCGAAGTAGCTGATGGTATAGTCATCGGTAGTGAAATTGTTAAACGGTTTGAACAAGACCAAAAAGAATCGACAATCGCGTATCTAAATTCAATTAGAACAACCCTAGATGATGTACAAATTAATAAATGATGTGTAATGTTTATTTTAGATGGGTATTATTTGAAATAGATAGTCAAAATTGAAACATCGAAATGAATTTGACGTGATTTCAAGTAGATAATAACCTAAATAAATGAAGAGGTGACAATCGTGAATAAAAAAGTTTTATTCGTTATAACAAGTAGAGCACAATATGAAGATGGTACACCAACTGGATTATGGTTGGAAGAGGCAAGTGAACCTTATCATATTTTAACAGAATCAGGTATCGACGTAGATATCGTTTCAATAGAAGGTGGAGAAATACCTTTAGATCCAAATTCAACTCAAAATGACGAATTAACGAAATATGCACAATTTGTAGAAAAAATTAATGATGTGCCTAGTATAGATAACATTAATGTTTCAGATTATGATGCAGTTTACCTACCAGGTGGTCATGGTACAGTATTTGATTTTGCTCATAATCAAAAATTAGCTAATATCTTGTCTGATTTTAAACATGAAGGCAAATTTATAAGTTCTGTATGTCATGGACCAAGTGCATTTGTCGGTGCAAAAGATAAAAATGGTAAATATCTCGTAGAAGGTGTTACTTTAACATCATTTACAGATGATGAAGAACGTACGATGGGACTAGAGAATAAAGTACCATTCTTAACACAAACAGAATTAGAGCAACAGGGCGCTAAATTCGTTACCAAAGATAATTTTACGGAACATGTTGAAACAGATAGTCAATTCATCACTGGTCAAAATCCTCAATCAAGTGTAGCAATCGGTGAAGCATTAAAAGATGCCTTAAAATAGTGGGGTTTTTAAAATAAGTTATATTGGGTAACATGAACTACTAACAAGTAAAAAACTTGTTAGTAGTTTTTATATTTACATAATTAAATTAAGATTTGTGTTTAAATAGTTATTCTTTGTTAGAATAAAAGTAATGCTATAATATAACAATACATAAATTATAAGTGAATTGTAGCATTTAGTAATTCTAACTAGGGTATCGATTTAGTTTTATAATTGAATATTGTATAATAATTAAGATTAAAGTTTAAACTCGAAATAAAGTACTATAGACAAATAGGAGTATATAAAATGAAATTTACGAATTTAACTGCAAAAGAGTTTGGTGCATTTGTTGATCACATGCCCAACAGTCATTTCACACAGATGGTAGGGAATTATGAGTTAAAAATTGCAGAAGGCACAGAAACACATTTAGTAGGCGTTAAAAATAATGAAAATGAAGTTATAGCAGCATGTTTATTAACGGCTGTACCAGTTATGAAAATATTTAAATATTTTTATACAAATCGTGGACCAGTGATTGATTTCGAAAATAAAGAACTCGTCCATTATTTTTTCAATGAATTAGCTAAATATGTAAAAAAACATAATGCATTATATTTAAGAGTAGATCCATACTTAGCATATCAATATCGAAATCACGATGGAGATGTATTAGAAAATGCAGGTCATGATTGGATCTTCGATAAAATGAAACAACTTGGTTATAAACATCAAGGGTTTTTAACTGGTTTTGATCCAATTATTCAAATAAGATTCCATTCTGTATTAGACTTAAAAGATAAGACAGCAAAAGATGTACTAAATGATATGGATAGTTTACGTAAACGTAATACGAAAAAAGTTCAAAAAAATGGCGTGAAGGTCAGATTCTTAGGCGAAGATGAATTACCTATTTTCCGTTCGTTTATGGAAGATACTTCAGAATCTAAAGATTTCGATGATAGAGAAGACAGTTTCTATTACAATAGGTTAAAGTATTATAAGAATCGTGTATTGGTGCCATTAGCTTATATGGATTTTGAAGCATATATCGATGAACTCAAGTCAGAGCGTGAAGTGTTAAGTAAAGATATCAACAAAGCGCTTAAAGATATAGAAAAACGTCCTGAAAATAAAAAAGCATATAATAAAAAAGAAAATTTAGAAAAACAACTTATTGCAAATCAGCAAAAAATTGATGAAGCTAAGTCATTACAAGAACAACACGGTAATGAATTACCAATTTCAGCAGCATTCTTTATTGTTAATCCGTACGAAGTAGTGTATTACGCAGGAGGAACATCTAACGAATTTAGACATTTTGCGGGAAGCTATGCAATACAATGGAAAATGATAAATTATGCAATCGATAATAATATTGATAGATATAACTTCTATGGCGTTAGTGGTGATTTTTCAGAAGATGCAGAAGATGCAGGTGTTGTTAAATTTAAAAAAGGCTTCAACGCTGATGTAGTTGAATATGTTGGTGATTTTATAAAACCAATAAATAAACCAATGTACAAAATTTATACAATGTTAAAGGGATTAAAAGATAAAAAGTAATACGTATTATATTTAGAAAGGAACTAGCTATAATGAAATTTACAGAGTTAACTGTCAAAGAATACGACAATTTTGTACAAAATCCAGCTTTAGAGAGTCATTACTTTCAAGTAAAGGAAAATATAGCTACTAGAGAAGAAGATGGTTTTCAAGTTGTTTTATTAGGCTTAAAAGATGATGATAATCAAGTTATCGCAGCTAGTCTTTTCTCTAAAATCCCAACTATGGGTAGCTATGTATATTATTCAAACCGTGGTCCAGTCATGGATTATAATGATTTAGGTTTAGTTGATTTCTATTTACGTGAATTAGATACTTACCTTCAAAAACAAAATTGTTTATATGTGAAAATGGATCCTTATTGGATATACCAAATTTATGATAAAGATATTAATCCAATGCCTGATTATCAAGAAAATGATGCGCTTGTTAATTTATTTAAATCACATGGATATACGCATCATGGTTTTACAACAGAATATGATACATCAAGTCAAGTTAGATGGATGGGTGTACTTAATTTAGATGGTAAATCACCAGCATCATTAAAAAAACAATTTGATAGCCAAAGAAAACGAAATATTAATAAAGCGATTAATTTTGGCGTGAAAGTAAGATTTTTAGAAAGAGATGAATTTGACATCTTTTTATCACTCTATCGTGAAACTGAAAAACGAGCTGGTTTTGTATCAAAAACGGATGAATATTTCTATAATTTCATAGATAATTATGGGGATAAAGCTTTAATTCCTCTAGCTTATATTGATTTAGATGAATATATTACGAATACGCAAGAAAGTATTAATGAAAAAGAAGCGCGTAGGGATCAAATGATGCAAAATGAAAATAAATCTGATAAGCAATTGAAAAAAATTGCTGAAATCGATAAACAAATTGAGCATGATAAAAAAGAATTATTACATGCGAGTGAATTAAGACAGACAGATGGCTCTATCTTGAATCTTGCAGCAGGCGTATATTTTGCTAATGCGTATGAAGTGAATTATTTCTCAGGTGGGTCATCTGAAAAATACAATCAATACATGGGACCTTATATGATGCATTGGTTTATGATTAATTATTGTTTTGATCATGGATATGGACGTTACAATTTCTATGGCTTATCTGGTGACTTCACTGAAAATAGTGAAGACTATGGTGTTTATCGATTTAAACGAGGTTTCGGCGTACAAATCGAAGAATTAATTGGTGATTTTTATAAACCAATCAAAAAAACGAAGTATAAGTTATTCAATACGCTTAACAATATTAGAAAAAAAATTAAAAAATAAAAAGGAAGCATACTGGTATATAAGCCCTAAGCCAGTATGCTTTCTTATGTTCAAAAGAGGTTGAGATATAATGGATTCGCCCAACCTCATTTCACGTAGGACAGAAATCTTTTTAATAAAATCAGATTTCTGTCCCACTCCCTTTGCGTGGATTATCATGCGATGTCAATTCTGGTTGTTTTCCACATTTTTAGTATATATCTCACTAATCAGAAGTGCAATATCATTTTATTATATAAACAGGATAGTAAATTAATAAATAATATTATTCAAAAATGTTAGGTTTAAGAAATATTTCTAATATATTAAGAATATCTTTTTGAAAACAATTAACGTAAAGCGTCTATGAGATAAGTTATTCCAATAATAAAGAAAACTGCACTCATAAATACAGCGATAACAACGGCAGCTATCAATGGATTAAACAATAAAATGACACCAAATATAATTTCTATTATGTTTAATATAATAGATACCATATGAAATCGTTTGTTTGCACCTTCTGCTGACGTAATCGTAAACATATTCAAAAGTGCATTAATAATAAACCATATGGCAAATAAATAAACAATAAATGTTGTACTTGTTACTACATTAAATAATATAAGTATACCAATAATGATGTTGATAATACCTAAGATAATAAGTAAACTCGAACCATTTTGCGTGGCTTGTTTCATAATACGCCTTACAAAAATTTCAATGAAGCCATTAATTATAAATAAAATACCAATTAACCAAGTAATGGCAAATAAATTTTCTTCAGGAAAACTAATGATAAAAACGCCTATAATCAAGAAGAAAACACCTATTAATAAACTGGACCATTTAATACCTGATTTTTGTTGCATGTTTTTCACTCCAATCTCAATAATATTTACCCAAAATGAAAGTATTCAACACTTTAGTAAATAATAATATTATTATGTTAACAAAAACGAATAACAAAGTAACCTGTTTTGTTTGATTTAATAAATATTTAGGTCCAATCTATAATATATAGGGTTTGAAAATTAAGTATTCGTTTTAGGAGTGTATGATCAGTGGGAATTTCGATTCAAAAATCAATTTATAAAAAACTATTAAAAAATTTAGCAACTGAGCCGTTTAATGTAACATTTTGGGATGGTTCAACCGTACATTATAATGACGGAATTGCTAAATTTCATTTGACTTTCAATAGACCGTTAAATAAAAAACTGTTAAAAGCAAATCCGATGATTGCATTAGCAGAAGGCTATATGGATAAGAATATTGAAGTCAGTGGTGATTTAGAATTTATTATGGCGTCCATCTTTTCACAACAAAAAAGTTTTATTAATAAACCTAAGAAAAAATATGTACAATCTCGTAAAAAATATAAAAACAATAAAAAAATTGCTAAAGAAAATGCTTCATTTCATTATGATTTAGGTAACGATTTTTATCGCTTATGGTTAGATAAAACGATGAATTATTCTTGTGCATATTTTAAAACGAAAGAAGATTCGTTATATACAGCTCAAGTTAACAAGATTAACCATATATTAAAAAAGCTAAATTTACAGACTGGACAAAGCTTATTAGATATTGGATCTGGATGGGGACATCTTATTATTGAAGCTGCAAAACAATACAATGTCCAAACATTAGGTATTACATTAAGTAAAGAACAATATATCAAAACAAAAGAACGTATTAAAGCTGAAGGTTTGATCGGTCAAGTGGATGTTAAGTTAATGGATTATAGAGAACTTATTAATGAAAAAAGAACGTTTGATCGTATTGTAAGTGTAGGCATGTTAGAACATGTTGGACATGATCATATTCCTATATTCATGGAAAATACACATAAGTTATTGAACGATGGCGGTGTGGCCTTATTGCATTGTATTACTGGACTTGTTGAAGTAGAAGGTAACGACTTTCTCACTAAATATATCTTTCCCGGAGGTGCAATTCCTTCTATAAGAGCGTTAGTTGACAATATGTCACAAAATAACATAAAAATTGTAGATGTAGAAAGTTTAAGAAGGCATTACACTTTAACTTTACGCAACTGGGCAGAGAATTTTGAAGCAAATCTAGATAAAGTACGAGAGCAATTTGATGAGAGGTTTATAAGAATGTGGCGTTTGTATTTAAATGCATGTGCGGCAAACTTTACATGTGGCGTTTCTGATTTGCACCAGTTTTTAATCACAAAAGGCGTCAATAATGAACTGCCAATGACAAGAGATTATTTATACAAAGATAATTAAAATAAAATTTTCGATCAATAGTATTGAGATTTTACTTTTATCTCAATACTATTGATTTTTTTATGTTATATAAGACAATCATTTAGTTAACGTTATTTATGTTATATAAGACAATCATTTAGTTAACGTTATTTATGTTATATAAGACAATCATTTAGTTAACGTTATTTATGTTATATAAGACAATCATTTAGTTAACGTTATTTATGTTATGTAAACCTATAATTATATATGCTTATTTTTAAACCATAGTTAAGTAAGGATTGTTATAAATGTTATCTGATAGTAATACTCTTATAATTAATAGAAACTATAATTACTTTTAAAAAAACATCTCATTTGAAACGCTGAGAAGTTGATTTCTGAACGTTGAACTTTGCTTTTGTGTATCTATGTAAACATGATTGCAAATGAGCCAAAAATTGATTTATGATAATGTTATTGTCAGTTAGATTACTGTAAATACACGTTGAGGATGGTTAAGAAAAAGGTAGAATACATATAGTGATGTTCACATGAATGCAATAAGATGTGATTATCAATTTTGTATTTGTATCTTAAGTTTTGGTTAAATTAATTAAGGATTTATCATACGATGAACTTTATACTTTTATAAATTAATAGATAAATCAGCATACATATATAAATTAACATTTTAGTTTACATAATATATATTATAGGAAGTTATGTGTGTTTCGATATAAGGGACCTATCATATAATCTTTATGCTATTTACGTTTGTTTTAATTTGTTTTCGTTAGCTTTTTTGAATAACCAATTTCATATCTTACTTGCAGTTTAAATTAGATTATTCGTTATCTACTTTAATAACTGAAATTATTAAGTCACTATGTATTCATTATATATAATTATTTGCATTGTATCTTAAATATGTAACGATACGTATTAGTCTATTAAGTATTTACTATAATCTATTAATCATTATATGAACTCTACAGCTTTATTCATTGATGCTGAAAATATAACTGATAACTTTACATAAAATATATGCCTTTATCAAATCGTAATTTTTTTGATTTAATAAAGGCATATCATTATTGTTTGTTTTTTACATAAACATCTATTGAGTCTTTAATGAATTGAGCAGTGCCTGTTCCAAATTTATCAATATTTACTTTGAATCGTTCGTCTTCGACATACATTTCACCTAAACACTCAAAAATATCTAATGTGTAATTAAAATTTAAGTTTGAATTTAAATAATCATACCATTTTTGTACGTTTGACTGGACCTCGACAGATTCTGGTGGCTGACTTTTTAAATTGGCGAAAGTTGAAAAGATATCATTCATTTCATTTGTTTTTAGAACTTTTTCTTTGTCTGACCATGAGTTAATATGCTGGTTAGCTTTTATAATAGTGCTATCACCCCACTTTTTACGTGCTTCTTCGTCATAGCTTTTAGATAAATTATCAAAATTAAAGCCTTCGAATTTTTCTTCATTGGTCATTGCTATTTCTCCTCTCATATGACGTAATGTTTGATCAATTGTTTGAATCATTTGATCGGTACGGTTTTGTCTTTCAATAAGTAATTGCTTGTGTATTTTTAATGCTTCTTGTCTATCGAAAGACGGGCTATCAATAATTGATTTTATTTTTTTAAGAGAAAAGTCGAGTTCTCTAAAAAATAAAATTTGCTGTAATTTATCTAGGTCTGTTTCTGAATATAGCCGATATCCTGACTTGGACAGTTTCGTTGGATTTAATAAATTAATTTCATCATAGTAATGTAACGTACGCACACTAATACCTACTAAATTGGCTATTTGTTTAACCGTCATTTGCATTTATCTTACCTCCTCATAAAATGACTATAATGCTTAACGGAACGTCAGGGTCAATAATAAATTTTGTATTATTGTTAGCAGTATAATAAAAATAAAAAGTCCCTGAGACAAAATGTGTCTGGGGACTTTCAATATTGGTAGATGAAACAATGAGCTTTGCATTTTTATTCCGATGTTACTTTTAACAATTATTTTTTTCTTTTAAATTCATGTGCTTCGTCTTCAGGCGAGATACCACGTTTTTTCATTTCTTTTAATGCCTTTTTTTCTCGACGTTTACGTCTGAAGTCACGCGTAAAGTACCAAATTAAAAAGCTCATGATTAAACTTAATACCGCCATAAATGCAGCAAAACCTAATAAAGGCTCGTAAGTAATATTTTCAAAATTAGGTATTAAGAATGCAGCAATAGCTAATATAACAAATGTTAAAATTGCAGCTGCAAACCATTTATTTAAAACAAGTGTACAGAATAATGTAACTACTATAACAGCTACTACTGTAATCCATAAAAAATTAGGTAAATCAAAAATAGTCATTTATAGCGCTCCTTATAAAAATCGGCATATTTGTCATTATAACAATAATACTAAATGAAATTATATATCATATCCATCTTGAGTAGTATAATAACATATTAAAATATTGCATTAATCACGTCAAATTAACATTCTTTATACAATTAGATAACTTGTTTTCTTACGCGGGTTTGGTCTATAAACGCACAATTGTATCTTACCAGGTAATTTCATGTATAATTAAACATGAAATTATTATACATGATTAGGAGTGATTAAATGGCAGATACTTTACCACTTAGAAATGAAGTTTCAGCTGAAACAACTTGGGATATTTCAGCTCTATTTTCATCAGATGAAGCATTTTATCAAACTTTAGATAACACCACAGCAGCTGCAAAAACATTTAATGAAAATTATGTTCATCAATTGGATAATCCTACTATTATTGAAAAAGCATTAGCTGTATATTCTGATATACTGGTCCAATTAGATAAAATGGCAAATTATGCAGAATTGAGATTAAGTGTTGATACGTCAAATGAACAAGCACAAACATTAAGTGCTAAATTTTCAAATACTTATGGAAAAATTGCGAGTGAACTATCATTTGTTGAATCAGAAATATTGGAACTTTCTGATGAGGTATTCAATCATTTTATTTCAACATCTAAATACCCACATTATTTAAAAAAATTAAAAGAAAGTAAACCGTATCAACTTAGTCCTGAAGTTGAAAAAACATTAGCAAGTTTATCATCAGTGTTTGAACGTCCTTTTGAACTATATGGTATAACGAAGATGTTAGATATAGATTTTGATTCGTTTGAATATAACGGTAAAACATATCCTTTAGATTATGCTACCTTTGAAAATGAATATGAAGATCATCCAGAAGAAGCATTTAGAAGGATTAGTTTCAAAAAATTTAGCGATGCATTAAATAAGTATCAACATACAACTGCTGCTACATATAATATGCAAGTACAACAAGAAAAAATTGAAGCAGATTTACGTGGTTATGATTCTGTAATTGATTACCTATTACAAGATCAAGAAATTACTCGAGATATGTTTGACCGTCAAATTGATGTTATTATGAGCAATTTAGCGCCTATTATGCAAAAATATGCGAAATTGATTAAACGTGTTCATGGCTTAGAAGTCATGCATTTTGAAGATTTAAAGATATCTATAGATCCTAATTACGAACCAGATATCTCTATTGAAGATTCTAAAAAATATATTTATGGCGCATTAAATGTATTAGGTAAAAATTATTTGAATATGGTTGAAACAGCTTATCAAGATAGATGGATAGATTTTGCTCAGAACAAAGGCAAAGATACTGGTGCGTATTGTGCAAGTCCATATGCTACACATTCGTATATATTTATTTCTTGGACTGGTAAAATGACTGAGACATTTGTTTTAGCACATGAGTTAGGACACGCTGGCCATTTTACGTTAGCACAAAGTTACCAAAATTATTTGGAATCAGAACCATCCATGTATTTTGTAGAGGCACCATCGACAATGAATGAGATGTTAATGGCGAATTATTTATTCGAAAATAGCAGCGATGCTCAATTTAAGCGTTGGGTTATAGGTTCTATCGTTTCTAGAACGTATTATCACAATATGGTAACGCATTTACTAGAAGCAGCGTATCAACGCGAAGTTTATAAAAAAGTTGATAATGGCGAATCGCTGACTGCGCCATTATTAAATCGAATTATGTTGGATGTCTACACTCAATTTTTTGGAGAAAGTGTTAAGTTTACTAAAGGTTCAGAGCTTACATGGATGAGACAACCACATTATTATATGGGATTATATTCGTATACGTATTCTGCTGGCTTAACAATAGGTACAGTTATGTCACAACGTATTCAGCAAGAAGGACAACCTGCTGTGAGTGATTGGTTAAAAACATTGCAAGCAGGTGGCAGTCAATCACCTACTGAATTAGCTCAATTGGCTGGTATTGATATTCGCACTGATCAACCATTAAAATCTACAATTGCATATATAGGTAAATTGGTAGATGAGCTGGAGCAGCTTACAGATGAAATTGAAGCAGACAATCATCAACACTAATAAATATAAATAAAGACATATCTTAAAAAAGCACGATGTCGATAAAATAAGCAAGCCCTGTTTTACAACTGGATGTAGCTTATCTCGACACCGTGCTTTTGTATTTTAGTCATATGATTCGTAACGTTCACCTGTGACAAAGTAAAAAATACTTTCTGCAACATTGCTGATGTGGTCACCGATGCGTTCCAAATGTCTGGCTGCTAGATGTGCTTGTCCTGCAACAAAAGGATCATTATCTATTAAATAAGTTGTATTAACAATATTTTTATATAAATCATCAATATCTTCGTCACGTTCAATAATTTCCTTAATCAAGGTAACATCGTCTCTTTTTACTGCATCATCTAAATCTTTTAACATTAATAATGCAAGTTTACCCATTGTGTTCAATCTTGTAAGCACGTATTCATCGGTGATTTTAGCGCGTAATCTAATTTCTGCAATATTTGCAGCATTATCACCAATTCTTTCAAAATCAGAAGCGATTTTTAATGCAGCCATCATCAACCTTAAATCAGTAGCGATGGGCTGTTGTTTAGTAATTAACATAATTACTTTTTCATTTATTTCTGTTTCTAAGGCATTGATGTCTTTATCGTTCGCAATTGTTTCCCGCGCATAATTTCTATCCTCTTCACTTAACGATTTTAATCCATATTCAATATTATAATATACGTGAAGGCCAAGTCGACGTAAATCTTTCATTAATGCGTCTAATTGGCCTTCATATTTCTCTCTAATAACCATATATTAACCGAAACGACCAGAGATATAATCTTCTGTTTGTTTATCAGATGGGTTAGAGAAGATTTTATCAGTGTCGTCGTATTCATTTACATAACCGTTAAGGAAAAATGCTGTTTTATCAGATACACGCGCAGCTTGTTGCATATTATGTGTAACGATAATGATCGAATATTTTTCTTTTAGTTCTTGTACGAGCTCTTCAACTTTTAACGTTGAAATTGGATCTAACGCAGATGTTGGTTCATCCATTAAAATAACATCTGGTTCAATTGCTAATGTACGTGCAATACAAACACGCTGTTGTTGGCCACCTGATAAGCTATATGCGTTTGTATCTAAGCGGTCTTTTAATTCATCCCATATTGCAGCGCCACGTAAAGATTTTTCTACAATTTCATCAAGAATCTTTTTGTTTTTAATACCATGTATTTTAGGTCCGTATGTGATATTATCATATATTGATTTTGGAAATGGGTTGGGTTGTTGGAACACCATTCCGACATTTGTTCTTAATTTTTCAACTGAATATTTTTCGTCGAAAATATTTTGATCACGGTAAATGATTTTACCTGCTGTTTTAACAGATGGTACAAGTTCCACCATTCTATTTAATGCTTTGATATAAGTAGATTTACCGCAACCTGATGGCCCTATAATAGCAGTGACATTATTTTCTAAGATATCTAGATTTATGTTTTTTAAAGCATGATTATCGCCGTACCATAAATCTAGATTTTTTGTAGAATAGACAATTTTTTTCTCACTATCAGGAATTTTATGTTCTTTGTTATCTGTATTTCTATCAATGGATGCAATTGGTACTGAATTTTGATTCGTATGTTCCGCTATTTTTGTTTTTTCTTCTTTAATTGTATCTTTAGCCATAATTAAAACTCCTTTTACGGTTATTTTCAAACTATAAATTTATAATTTCTCCCCAAAATAACCGTTTAATTAAATTTGATTTTGAAATAACATTAATATTTTTTACTGTATTTGTTTCTCAAAAATATCGCAATTGCGTTCATTAGCAGTAAAATGACTAGCAAGACAATGATACCGGCAGACGCAACATTTTGGAATTCATCTTGTGGAAGTTTTGCCCAATTGTAAATCGACATAGGTAATGCTTGGAATTGGTCGAATACACTTGAAGGTAAACTTAATAAAACGGTCGGTATACCGATTAGTATGAGCGGTGCAGTTTCACCTAATGCACGTGATAATGCTAGAATGAAACCTGTTAGTATACCTGGAATAGCTGCTGGTAATACAACTCGACGTATTGTTTGCCATTTATTTCCACCTAAGCCATATGAAGCTTCTCTAACCGAATTTGGCACAGATCTGATAGCTTCCTGGCTTGCGACAATAATGACTGGTAAGATTAGTAACGACATGGTTAATGCTGCTGCAAGTACTGAGTTACTTAAAGCAAGTGCTTCTATCCCCATACCTCTTACAAAAATAGTGAGTCCAAGTAAACCAAAAACCACTGAAGGCACGCCGGCTAAGTTTGAAATACTGACTTTAATAAAACTTGTAAATGCATTATCTTTGGCATATTCCTCTAAATAAATTGCTGTACCTACACCTAATACAATTGAAATGGGTATGATTGTAATCATCAACCAAATTGTACCGATTAAACCACCTTTCACACCTGCCATTGAAGGTGTTGAGGACGAGAAATTACTGAAGAATGACGGTGTTAAATGTCCTGCACCTTTAATGAGTGTGTCTATGATTAGAGCTGCTAGAAAAAGTAAGGCTACTAAAGTACATGTAAAAAATGCCCATTTATTGAATTTATTTGTTGCTAATCTACTGGAAAGTTTTTTTTCAACTTTTTGTTGATTAACAAGCGCTTTAGTATTTGTCTCTCCCATATTAATACTCCTCTCTAAAGCGTTTCGTAATCCATTGTGAAATTAAATTCATCACAAGTGTGAATAAGAATAATGTGAAACCAACAGCATAGATACTGTAATAGATATCAGAGCCAAATGTCGCATCTCCTGTTGCCACTTGTACAATATATCCTGTCATAGTTTGGATTGACCCAGTTAAATCTAATGAGGAACTAGGTGTACTACCTGCAGCGAGTGATACGATCATCGTTTCTCCGATTGCACGAGAAATAGCTAATACGATAGACGCCATAATACCTGAAGTAGCGGCTGGTAATATTACTTTTGTTGCAACTTCAAATTTTGTTGCGCCTAAACCAAGTGCACCTTCACGTATTTTGTTTGGCACTGATGACATAGCATCTTCACTCATACTTGAAATCAACGGAATAATCATAACGCCTACGACAATACCAGGACTAATTGAGTTAAAGCTGCCTAACTCAGGAAATATTGAACGAAGTACAGGGGTAACAAATGTTAAAGCGAAAAAGCCGAAAACAATTGTTGGTATCCCAGACAATATTTCTAATATAGGTTTTATTATTTTTCTCACTCTTGTAGAAGCATATTCACTTAAATATAAAGCAGCTCCTAAACCAAGAGGAACAGCAACGATTGTTGCAATAGCTGTAATTTTAAGCGTACCTAAAATTAATGCCCAAATACCATATTGTGGTGTTGATGAGAATGGATTCCATTCTTTAGAAAATAAAAACTCAGTTATTGGAACACGTGTAAAAAATGTAATGGTTTCTGTTAATAATGTAACGATAATCCCTACTGTTGCTAAGATTGAGCAAATTGCAATGATTCCCAGAATGATCGGTACAATTTTATCGCTAATGCCTTTTTTCTTGCCGTTATTTTTAGCAATCATTTCACTAACAGAAGTATTCTGATTAGCCATGTAAATACCCTTCTTTCGTATAGACTCCCAATATTTAAAATAAAGTTGGGACTGTTCTTCATCTAGCGTTTAGCAACATAGCGATTTTCACTATATTGTTAAACGCTAGATAAATTGAACTTGGAAGTAGATAGATAAATTTAATAATGCGTTTTGTCTACCTACTTCCTGAATCCCAACTTTAAAAATTGCTATTATGTTTATTTATCTTCTTTTTTGCTGTCTTTTTTGTCGCTATCTTTACCAATGATGTCTTTTAATTTACTTTGTTGTTCTGTGTAATCTTTTTCAGGTAAGGCAACAAATCCTGCTTCTTCAGCTGATTTTCCTTTATCCTTCATGACAAATTTCATGAAGTCTTGGAATCCTTCATTATCTTTTAATTTTTTCTCGTTAGTGTAGATATAAAGTGGTCTGCTTAATGCGTAAGAACCATCTTGGATTGTTTTCTTAGTTGGTTCTGTTAATTGACCATTTTCATCTTTGATTTTAACTTCTTTTAATTTGTCTTTATTTTGTTTATAGAAGTTATAACCAAAGTAACCGACACTGTCTTTGTTTTTCTCTACTGATTGGACAATTGTATTTGTGTCAGCATTTTTCTCTGCTTTGATATCTTTTTTGTCCATAATTTCTTCAGAGAAGAAATCGTAAGTACCGTGTGATTGGTCAGGAGAGAATGCTTTAATTTCTTTATCTGGCCATTTTGAATTAACGTCTTTCCATGTTTTTGCTTTGCCTGAGTAGATTTCTCTTAATTGCTCTTTCGTAAGTTCATCTACAAAGTCATTTTCTTTATTTACTGTAATTGTTACACCATCTTGTGCAACTTTAAATTCATCATATTTAATGCCTTTATCATCTAATTTTTTCTTTTCTTCATCTTTTATAGGTCTAGATGCATTTGAGAAATCAGTGCTGCCTGAAATGAATTTTTCAAATCCACCACCAGTTCCCGATGTACCATTTGATACAGTTACATCTGAATTATCTTTAGCAAATTTTTCATTTAATTTTTCAATGATTGGACCTACAGTAGATGAACCGTCACCTTTAACTTCTCCACTTCCTTTACCAGAATCGCTATTTCCGCCGCCACAAGCTCCTAATAAAAGTGAAGCACCGATTACAGTAGTACCAAATAATTGCCATTTTTTCATTGAAACATCCTCCTAATAAGTGAATAACCCAAAAGTTATATGTATTTCTTACAGTTCCTATACTACACACCTTTTATTAAATACAAATATAGTTAATGTAAATGTTTTGTTAAGTATTTATTGACCTTGTTTACAAAATTCACAATGGTAGGATCTATGGCTTAAACTTTTGAATAAACCTTGATATGACAACATTTGTGAAAAAATGAATATTACAAAAAGCGCATGATTTGTAATATAAAAACAAAAAAATCCTGTCCTACATGTTGATTTATGTAGTACAGGATAAAATTATAAATATTTAAACACTATTTTATATAGAAAGAACTAGTCTTCAACTCTGCTCCAACCTTTATTAGTTAACGCGATTTTGCCAGTTTCAATTGTTATAATTTTGTTTTTATATAAATGACCAATCGCACGTTTAAATGCGCCTTTACTCATATTAAATACTTCTTTAATAGCTTCAGGATTTGATTTGTCCCAAAACGGCAATTCGCCATCATATTCTACAAGTAAATTAAATATATGTTGACCATCTTCGTCAAGTCTTTCATGTGCAAATGGTAAAAACGAACCGTTGAGTTCCCCTTTTTCATTATGCCCTATAATTCGAACTTCTAGCTTTTCACCTAAGCGAGGTTCCGATTTACGTTCAGACTCATGGACGAATATTTTATGACCATCTTTGGATAGCATGAAGCTTCCGATTCTTAAAACTCTGTATGGTCTTGCTTCGATAACTTTATTCTGTAATGTATCATCGTTTACTGGTGTGTACATTGAATCAACAATTGTTTCAGTTGCTAGACGAGCAAACATGTTGTTTTCGCTATCAATACGTAAAGTAACTAATAATTCATCACCTTGTATTGGCCATACATCTTTTACTTTTGGTAAATCAATCCACGGGATTAAAACTTCCCTTGGAAGACCTACATCAACGTGTGCACCATCTCGATCGGTTTTTAAAACTTTCACAAAATCATATTTGCTAGTTGTAATGTCTGGCATATTTTGTGTAGCAAACAATGCGCCAGATCTATTAGGATAAATGAAAAAGCTATATTCCTCGCCTATGATTAAATTATCTTCTTCATTAACTTCTGATTGATTGAGTTTAACTTCTTCTCCGTTTGGTCCTTGTAACTTGTAAGTAGATCCTTCTAATCCAACAACTTCAAGAAATTCAATGGAACCTACAATATTTTTCTCTTCTTGGGCCATACTGTTCTCCTTCGTACTTAAATTTATTCTTATCTATTATAACATGCCATAAAGAAACAAGCATCAACTCATTGTGAATGGTCGAAACTCCCTCTTAAGTGTGTTATAATTTGTCCGGTAGATTAACGTAAAGGAGCAAATGCATGTTACAAGTTACTGATGTGAGTTTACGATTTGGTGATCGTAAATTATTCGAAGATGTAAATATTAAATTTACAGAAGGAAATTGTTATGGTTTGATTGGAGCTAATGGTGCTGGAAAATCGACATTTTTAAAGATTTTATCTGGCGAGTTGGATGCTCAATCAGGTCATGTATCTATGGGGAAAGACGAACGTTTAGCAATCTTAAAACAGGATCACTTTGCATATGAAGAAGAACGTGTGATTGATGTTGTCATTAAAGGACATGAACGTCTATATGAAGTAATGAAAGAAAAAGATGAAATTTATATGAAACCGGATTTCAGTGATGAAGACGGTATCAGAGCTGCAGAATTAGAAGGTGAATTTGCTGAAATGGACGGCTGGAATGCCGAAGCAGATGCAGGTTCTTTATTATCTGGATTAGGTATATCTGCAGATTTACAAGATAAAAAAATGGCTGAATTAGAAAATAACCAAAAAGTAAAAGTATTATTAGCCCAAAGTTTGTTTGGTAAACCTGATGTACTTCTACTTGATGAACCGACCAATGGTTTAGATATCCCTGCGATAAGCTGGTTAGAAGATTTCTTAATCAATTTTGAAAATACAGTGATTGTGGTATCACATGATAGACACTTTTTAAATAATGTATGTACACATATTGCAGACTTAGATTATGGAAAAATAAAAGTATACGTAGGTAACTATGATTTTTGGTATCAATCAAGTCAATTAGCAATGAAAATGGCACAAGAACAAAACAAGAAAAAAGAAGAAAAGATTAAAGAATTGCAAGATTTCGTTGCTCGTTTCTCTGCAAATGCATCTAAATCTAAACAAGCAACAAGCCGTAAAAAGCAACTAGAAAAAATTGAACTAGACGATATTCAACCTTCTTCACGTCGTTACCCATATGTGAAATTCACGCCAGAACGTGAAATTGGTAATGATTTACTATTTGTTGAAAATGTATCAAAAACAATAGATGGTAATAAAGTGTTAGATAATATTTCATTTACAATGAACCCTAATGATAAAGCAGTTTTAATTGGAGATAGTGAAATTGCGAAAACGACATTACTCAAAATATTAGCTGGTGAAATGACGCCAGACGAAGGAACTGTAAAATGGGGTGTTACGACTTCACGTAGTTACTTCCCTAAAGATAACTCTGAATACTTCGAAGGTGTAAATATGAACCTTGTTGATTGGTTACGTCAATATGCGCCTGAAGATGAACAAACAGAAACATTCTTAAGAGGCTTCTTAGGCCGCATGTTATTTAGTGGTGAAGAAGTTAAGAAAAAAGCGAGTGTTTTATCTGGTGGAGAAAAAGTGCGTTGTATGTTAAGTAAAATGATGTTATCTAGTGCGAATGTTCTATTACTAGATGAACCAACAAACCACTTAGATTTAGAAAGTATTACTGCAGTAAACGATGGTTTGAAAAATTTCAAAGGTTCAATGATTTTCACGTCGTATGACTTTGAATTTATCAACACAATCGCGAACCGAGTAATTGACTTAAATCCTACTGGCGGTTTATCAAAAGAAATATCTTATGAAGCTTATTTACAGGAAACTGGCGTATTAAATAAATAAGACCATTAAAAATATAGAAGTATATTAGTCAACACATAGATTAAAAGTATTGCATATTTCAATGGTAAATTAGATAGCAAATAGCGTTATTAAGCATATATGAAAAATACCATCAATGGATGAAATCATATGTTAAAGCTGAGATATTAATATATAAGCTCAGACTGTCGACAAAGTCTACGACTTTGTTGGCAGTTTTTTTGTGCACGCTTTCCGCGGGCACTGCCTTTGCCTGTAGTCTTCGGCTAGTGCTCTTCCCGCAGGAGTCGGCCCAAATTACTGCCAATATCACACTAAAAACACTATTAATTCAGAGAATATTTTGTCTCAAGTCAATGTGACAAACAATCAAAGAAATTGTGAAAAAAGATACTTTTCTCTCCCAAATTGAAAAGTATTGTTGATACTGTAAAGAAACAATATAATTTGCGAAGTCAAACAATTGAGAGAAGATTTGGCGATATAAAAGAACACATGGTATGCGATGAACGAAATATAGTCGCCATGACAAAGTTTCTATGCATACCATGATAATTTGTGTTACCACGAATCTTTAAAAAATGGCAATATGGTTAGTAAAATGGCCAATAATGGTATGAAATACCCCTACTATTTTGAAAAAGCTATATAAATAGACAATAGACAAACCCTTCGCAACTTAATGCAAAGGGTTCGTCTATGTTCTGAAGCTGAGATATTGATTTATCTCAGCTTTTTTTGTTTATAGTCTTCTCCCCTATGAAGACTAAATATTAGGCATAAATGGTTATGCATTATATAATCAAAGACATATATCGTTATGGAGGTATGTAAATGGAACAGTTAAATATGTTAGATGGACAAGTGATTCCTCAAATTGGGTTTGGTACATATAAGTTAAATGGTGCGCATGGTGCACATGCAATTGTGAATGCATTAGAACAAGGTTATCGTTTGTTAGATACAGCTTATAATTATGAGAATGAAGGAACAGTTGGTAAAGCAATCGAGATGAGCAGTGTTTCACGAGATCAAATTATGATTACTTCAAAATTGCCTGGACGTTATCAATCTTACGACGATGCACTGACTGCAATTCAGGAATCAATTTATCGCTTAGGTGTTGAGTATCTTGATTTATATTTAATTCACTGGCCTAATCCTAAACAAGGTAAATATGTTGAAGCTTGGCAAGCAATGATTGCAGCACAAAAAGCGGGCTTAATAAAATCGATTGGTGTGTGTAATTTTTTACCAGAACATATCGAAACACTACAACAAGAAACTGGTGTTCTGCCAGCAGTAAACCAAATTGAATTACACCCGTATTTCAATCAAGAAGCATTAGTTCAATACAACACATCCAAAGGAATTGTTACTCAAGCATGGAGCCCATTAGGTCGTGCTTCTAGTGTTATTGATGATGAAAATCTGGTCGAAATTGCTAAAAAACATAATAAAACAATTCCTCAAGTTATATTAAAATGGCATATTCAAAATGGTGTTGTGCCTATTCCGAAATCTACAACTGTATCAAGACAACTGCAAAATATGGATATTTTTGACTTTTATCTTGATAGTAATGATATTGAGAAAATCAATGCATTAACACGTACAGATGGCAGACGTAAAGACCAAGATCCGGCCACTTATGAAGAATTTTAAATTAATAGTTCATACATTTGAATATTTAAATTTTAATATATATATAATTACACTTATTTAGCAAAACGTTAATAAAACGGTTTAATTTTTCAGTAAATTTAAAAAACTTTGTAAAAGCGGTTTACAGTACATATAAGCATATGTATAATATGATTCATAAACAAAATTAAATAAGTTTTGATGAGGCGCATCAATCATTAGTAAATTTTAGAAGAACCTGTCTGCTAGCAGCTAATTTTGAAAGGGTGAGATGCCGAAACAGTTATAATAGCAGCTTATAACAAGTTGGACTTTATGGTTAAGAGCTAAGAGTCTGTCATTATTTTAAAATAATGGAGTGCATCACTTGTATATAAATTATAGAACAGGTTCGCATTCCGGACTTGTTCTTTTTTTATATCACTGTGATTCTCCCCTATCAAATGAGGAGGATATGGAATTGGAAAGAAGTGTTTTGAAATTTGGAGGTTCTTCCGTAAGTGATTTTACTAAAATTAAAAATATAGCAGGTATGTTAAAAACAAGAGTTGATGAAGGCGAACAACTTATCGTTGTCGTTAGTGCAATGGGAAAAACAACAGATGAGCTTATGGCTAATGTTTCAACGCTTACTACGACACCTAAAGATCAAGAATTAGCCTTGCTATTAACAACAGGTGAACAACAGACCGTTTCCTATTTGTCGATGGTATTAAATGATATCGGTGTAAACGCAAAAGCGATGACTGGATATCAAGCAGGAATTAAAACGGTTGGGCATCATTTGAAAAGTAAAATTGCTGAAATCAATCCTAGTACATTTGAACAAGCTTTTGAAAACAATGATGTACTAGTGATAGCAGGGTTTCAAGGTATTAATGATGAATTAGAAATAACTACCTTAGGTCGTGGCGGCTCAGACACGACTGCTGTAGCTTTAGCTGCAAGTAATCAAACGACTTGTGAGATATATACTGATGTAGATGGTGTATATGCGACAGATCCAAGGGTTTACAAAGATGCGAAACGATTAGCATATGTATCTTATGAGGAAATGATGGAGATGAGTGCTTTAGGTGCAGGTGTACTTGAAACTAGAAGTGTGGAGTTAGCAAATAATTATAACATCCCACTGTATTTAGGAAGAACTTTATCAAATGTGAAAGGAACATGGATTATGTCACAAGCAGAATTATTAGAAAAAAAAGCAGTTACTGGTGTAGCATTAGATACACACATGTTACACGTTACAATTAGTTATCCCCTACCGGACAATAGATTATTGACGGATTTATTCAATCATTTAGAAGAAGGATCAGTCAATGTGGATATGATTTCTCAAATTATTAATTTGGAAGGGTTGCAAATGTCTTTTACGATAAAAGATACAGATGCTGTTCAAATAACAAACATCTTAGATGTGTTAAAAGAAAGATTTAATGCATTAGACTTCAAGATTAACGAAGGATACGTTAAACTTTCATTAATTGGTTCTGGTATGCGAGATATGTCTGGTGTTGCTTCAAAAGCATTTATTACATTGATTGAAAATGATATTGCTTTTTATCAAACCACCACATCAGAAATTAGTATTTCATGTGTAATAGATTCCGAAAATGGTGAACGTGCAGTTCATGCCTTATATCAAACTTTTGATATCTGAATTTTCTAAATATAATTAATTTTTAAAAACTTATAAAAATGAAAATGGAGTGTATATTCTATGACAAAATTAGCAATAGCAGGCGCAACTGGTTTAGTAGGAAGAAAAATGTTAGAAACATTAGATCGTAAAAATGTACCGTTTGATGAATTAGTATTGTTTTCTTCAGCACGTTCAGCAGGAGAAGAAATTGAATTCCAAGGCAAAACGTATACTGTTAAAGAATTAACTGAAGAGGCTGCAAGTGAACATTATGATTATGTTTTAATGAGTGCCGGTGGAAGTACAAGTGCCCACTTCTCCCCTATTTTTGAACAAGCTGGTGCCATTGTTATTGATAATTCTAGTCAATGGAGAATGGCAGATGACATTGATTTAATTGTACCTGAAGTTAATGAACCTGTTTTAAACAGAAAGATTATCGCTAATCCAAATTGCTCTACTATTCAATCAGTTGTACCTTTAAAAGTATTACAAGAAGCATTTGGCCTAGAGCGTGTAGCTTATACAACATATCAAGCAGTTTCAGGTTCTGGTGTAAAAGGTAGACAAGACTTATCTGAAGGTGCGAATGGTAAAGACCCGGAAGCATACCCTCACCCTATCTATAATAATGTGTTGCCACATATTGATAGTTTTTTAGAAAATGGGTATACAAAAGAAGAACAAAAAATGATTGATGAGACTAGAAAAATTTTAAAAGATGATAATTTAAAAGTAACAGCAACTTGTGTACGTGTACCTGTTCAAGATAGTCACAGTGTACATATGAGCGTTACGCTTGAAAGTGAAAGTTCAGTTCAAGCGATTCAGCAACTCTTTGACAATGATCAACGCGTTGTACTTATTGATAATCCAGAACAAAATGAATATCCATTGGCGGTTAACGCTACTGGCAAAGATGAAATTTTTGTTGGTAGAATTCGTCGAGATGATTCATTAGATAATACTTTCCATGTTTGGTGTACTTCAGACAATTTACTAAAAGGTGCGGCTTTAAATGCAGTACAAGTTCTAGAACAAGTAATGAGTTTGAAAGGAGTAAAATAAAATGGGACATATTTTTGAAGGTGTAGGTGTTGCTCTAACAACACCGTTTACACACAATGAAGTTGATTTAAATGCGCTTAGAAGACATGTAAAATATTTATTAGAAAATAATGCGAAATGTATTGTGGTTAATGGTACAACAGCCGAAAATCCTACTTTAACAGATGAAGAAAAAGATCAAGTGTTGGAGACAGTTGTTAATTATGTAGATGGTAAAGTGCCAGTTATCGCTGGAACGGGTACAAATAATACTCAAAAATCTATCCAAGCTTCAGTACGTGCGAGAGAAATTGGTGCAGATGGTATTATGTTGATTACGCCCTACTATAATAAAACAAATCAACGTGGATTGATTGAACATTTTACAACTATAGCTAACGCAGTAAAATTACCTGTCATTTTGTATAATGTACCTTCACGTACGAACATGACTATTAATCCAGAAACAGTTGAAACATTAAGTGATAATGAATATATTGTAGCGATAAAAGATGCTACTAATGATTTTGAATATATGGATGAATTGAAAAAACGATTAGATTTAAATAACTTTGCTTTGTACAGCGGTAATGATGATAATGTGGTTGATTATTTTGAAAAAGGTGGTCACGGTGTCATTTCTGTTGCAGCAAATGTAATTCCTAATGCGTTCCAGTCTTTATTCGAAGCAAAACAAAGTGGAAAAGATATCAATTCACAATTTCAACCAATTCAAACACTATTAGATGCATTAGCTGTTGATGTCAATCCTATTCCAATCAAAGCATTAACAGCGGTTGAAGGGTTTGGTAATTATGAAGTACGCCTCCCATTAGTGAAGCTTCAAGATGCAGAACGTCAAACGTTAGAGCAAGCATACGAACAATTTAAAGCAGGTGACAATACATGAAGATTGTTTTAATAGGCTATGGAGCCATGAATCAACGGGTAGCAAGATTAGCTGAAGAAAAAGGACATCAAATTGAAGGTGTGATTGTACCTAAATCCTCAAAATCATATCCTTATCCAACGTACCAAAGTATTTCAGACGTTAAAGATGCTGATGTCGCAATTGATTTTTCAAATCCAGAGTTATTGTTGCCTTTGTTAGACGATGAATTTAATTTGCCATTAGTTATCGCAACAACTGGAGAAAAAGAAAAAATTATTGCAAAATTAAAAGAATTAAGTAGTGAAATGCCAGTATTTTTCAGTGCAAATATGAGTTATGGGGTTCACGCATTAACTAAAATTTTGGAAGCTGCTGTTCCCCTACTTCAAGATTTTGACATTGAACTTACAGAAGCACATCATAATAAAAAAGTGGACGCGCCTAGTGGTACATTAGTAAAACTTTATGATGTAATTGAGTCTTTACGTGAAAAGACAACACCAGTTTACGACAGACATGAAATAAATGAAAAGCGTTCCCAAGATGAAATTGGTATTCACTCAATACGTGGTGGTACGATTGTTGGGGAACATGATGTTTTATTTGCAGGTACTGATGAAACAATAGAAATCACCCACCGCGCTCAATCAAAAGATATTTTTGCTAATGGAGCGATTGGTGCAGCAGAAAAATTAATTAATAAATCAAATGAATTTTATACATTTGATAATTTATAACTTTTAAGGAGCGAATTAAATTATGGTACAACATTTAACGGCAGAAGAAATTATTCAATATATAAGTGATGCAAAGAAATCTACACCACTTAAAGTTTATGTGAATGGTCAGTTTGACAAAGTAACGTTCCCTGACAGCTTTAAAGTGTTTGGTGGTTCTGATTCTAAAGTAATCTTTTGTGAAGCGGATGATTGGAAGCAATTTTATGAAAATAATCAATCAGTGATTGATGAATTAGAAGTTGAGATGGACCGTCGTAATTCAGCAATTCCATTAAAAGACTTAACCAATACTAATGCACGTATTGAACCTGGTGCATTTATTCGTGAACAAGCTACTATTGAAGATGGCGCAGTAATTATGATGGGTGCTACTATCAACATCGGTGCTGTAGTTGGTGAAGGAACAATGGTAGACATGAACGCAACACTTGGCGGTCGTGCTACTACGGGCAAAAACGTCCATGTTGGAGCTGGTGCAGTATTAGCTGGTGTAATTGAACCGCCTAGTGCATCACCAGTGGTCATAGAAGATGACGTACTCATTGGTGCAAATGCAGTGATTCTTGAAGGTGTTCGTGTTGGTGAAGGTTCTATTGTTGCAGCTGGTGCAATCGTTACGCAAGATGTCCCTGCTGGATCTGTAGTTGCTGGAACACCAGCAAAAGTAATTAAGCAAACAAGTGAAGTTGAAGATTCAAAAAGAGAAATCGTTTCAGCACTAAGAAAATTAAATGATTAATTAATAAAAACTGAAATTTTAATATTTATAGGAGGTTTTAGACGACATAACATGCAATCATTGATAAATACATTTATTTTAATGTATTTATCAATATGCAACTATGCAAGTCGTCTAACCTCCTTTTTATACATAAATCTTCTTAATTGAGCATTAATTTATACCTATACATATTACAATAACTAAAAGGATTTGATTTTAATGAATGAGTTAGAATTTGTTACAACCCATAGACGTCACTTACATCAACATCCAGAATTAAGCCTCCATGAATTTGAAACCACTAAATATATTGCAGCATTTTTAGATGATCTTAATATCGAATATCATCGGCCACTGGAAACGGGTTTGATTGCCTATCTTCCTGGTAATGGTAATCATACGATTGCTTATCGCGCGGATATAGATGCCTTACCTATTTATGAAGAGAATGACATCCCGTATCGTAGTAAAACTGATAATGTTATGCACGCATGTGGGCATGATGGACATACAACTGCATTAATGCTATTTGTTAAACGATGTAAATCTATGGCAGATCAAGGTACACTACCTCAAAATATTGTATTTATTTTTCAGCCAGCTGAAGAAACTGGAGGTGGCGCAAATCGTTTAATCCGTGCAGGCGCTTTTGATAAATACCCTATCGAAGCTATATTTGGTATTCACGTAATGCCTTTTGAAGATGAAGGTCGAGTTGTGATTCGTGACGAGGAAATTACAGCAAGTGCCACGGAATATCGTTTTTATTTAACTGGTCTATCAAGTCATGTTGCGGACAAAGAGCAAGGACATTCTGCTGGAGAAGCGCTACAGCATGTTTTAAGTCAAGTTGGTCAGATACAACAATTCCATTTAAATGGGTTAAAGAGAAATATTGTGCATATGGGTCATTTTGAAGCTGGAGAAGCCATAAATACAGTTCCTAGCAATGGTTATTTAGAAGGTACAATTAGAACTTATGATGTCTATGATTTGGAAACTGTTAAACAGCAAATGAACAAAATTGCTGAAAGTGTAAAATTATTGTTTGATGTTGATTGTGAAGTGAAGTTTGAAGAAGGCTATCCGCCAACATATAATTCACCTGAATTACGTAAACATGTTGAAAATGGTCTGAACATTGCCAACTTAACAATAGTAGATAAGCCCACACCGTATTTATTTGGCGAAGATTTTAGCTTTTATAGTCAACTTGCACCTAGTTATTTTATTTTTGTCGGTGTACGAGACGAGTCAAATGGTTTTGTAACAGGGTTGCATACTGCCCATTTAAATTTTAATGAACATATGTTAATTAAAATTGTAGATTATTATGAAGCGATTTTAAAATCCTATAGTGAGGTGGAAACACAATGACAGCAATATGGTCTGTGGATGCTCAACGATTTTATAATAATGCGCTTAAAGTAATCCAAAATAATCAAATTATGGCAGTAGTTAAAAATAATGCTTATCATTACGGATTGGAATTTGCTGTACAGCAATTTTTAAAAGCAGGTATCAATACCTTTAGTACGACTTCCTTAAGAGAAGCAGTTCGCATTAGACAATTAGCCCCTAATGCAACAATTTTTTTAATGAATGCGGTGTATGAATTTGATAAAGTACGAGATTATCAGATTCAAATGACCCTCCCCTCATTAAACTTCTATTATGAACATATTGAAGATTTACAAGGTATTCAAGTGCATTTAGAATTTGAAAATTTACTTCACCGTTCAGGTTTGAAAAATATTGATGAAATAAGAGAAGTGATACATCATCATATGAAAAATGCAAATAAAAATAAAATGCATATCGCTGGTTTATGGACCCACTTTGGATATGCTGATGAATTTGATGTATCTGAATATAACGTAGAGCGTAAGGCTTGGTTAGATATTGTTAGTACATTAATAGACGAAGGTTATCACTTTGATATGATACATGCACAAAACAGTGCAAGCTATTATAGAGAAAACGGTGTGCTTGAAAACCATACACATGCGCGAGTCGGTATTGCGCTTTATGGCTCTAGACCTTATCAAACAATTGATGTAAATGCGATTGAACAATCATTGACTGTAAAAGGTAATGTCATCCAAATTCGTGAAGTAAATGAAGGAGATTATTGTGGCTATAGTTTTGCATTTGAAGCTAAACATGATCATACAAAATTAGCAGTAGTTGATATTGGCTATGGAGATGGTATTCTTAAGTCAAGAGCAAAACATGAGGCACTTATCAATGGCAAGCGTTACCCTATTCGTGCGTTGATGATGAGTCATATGTTTGTTGAAGTTGATCATAACGTGCATGCACAAGACGAAGTAATATTATATAATAATGATATTCGTGTTGATGAGTTTACATTTAAAGGTGTTGGCGCGAATTCTGAACAATTAAGTGCAATGAATCATGACTCACTAATAAAGGAGTATAGATAAATTATGGTAGTAGAATATAATGATCGTGGCGAGTTAACAATGGGAGGTACAAGTCTTAAAACAATAGCACAAAGTTTCGGTACCCCTACGATTGTTTATGACGAAGATCAAATCAGAACACAAATGCAACGATTTCACTCTGCTTTTCAGAAAAGTGGATTGAACTATAACATTTCATATGCTTCTAAAGCATTTACCTGTCTACAAATGGTGAAATTAGTACAAGAAGAAGGTCTTGAACTTGATGTAGTATCTGAAGGAGAACTGTATACAGCATTGGAGGCAGGTTTTGATCCACAGCATATACATTTTCATGGTAACAACAAGACAAAACATGAGATACAGTATGCATTAGAAAGTCAAGTTGGTTACATCGTTATTGATGCTTTAGAAGAAATAGAACTCATCGATAAGTATGCGAGTGAAACGGTTAATGTCGTATTACGTTTAAACCCTGGTGTAGAAGCACATACTCATGAATTTATTCAAACTGGTCAGGAAGATAGTAAATTTGGTCTGTCAATTAAACATGGGTTGGCAATACAAGCAGTTGAAAAAGTAAAAAACACTAAGCATTTAAAATTAAAAGGCGTTCACTTTCATGTAGGATCACAAATTGAAGGCACAGAAGCAATGATTGAAACTGCAAAAATAGTAATTCAATGGTTAAAAGAAAATGCTATAAATGTTGAGCTGATTAACTTGGGTGGTGGCTTCAGTATTAAATATGTTGAGGGTGATGTTAGTTTCCCTATCGAAACAGGTATTACTGAAATCACTGATGCAATTAAACAATTTTCAACCGAATTCGACTACCCTCTTCCTGAAATTGGAATAGAGCCTGGTAGATCCATTGTTGGAGAAGCTGGTATAACATTATATGAAGTTGGCACAATCAAAGAGATTCCCAATGTTAACAAATATGTATCGGTAGATGGTGGTATGAGTGATCATATCCGTACTGCGTTATATGACGCACAGTATGAAGCATTGTTAGTTAATAGAAATGAGCCTAAAGATGAAACTGTAACAATTGCTGGTAAACTTTGTGAGTCTGGAGATATTATAATTAAAGATGCTAAGTTACCTAGTACAGTTAAGCGTGGTGACTATCTAGCAGTATTATCAACTGGTGCCTATCATTATTCCATGGCTTCTAATTATAACCAAATGCAAAAGCCATCAGTATTCTTTTTAAAAGATAGTAAGGCGAGAGAAGTTATAAAACGACAATCATTGCGACAATTAATAATAAATGATACAAAATAACTTGTTAGTATTATAAAGAACCAAACATATTTAAAAGCTCTTTTTAAAGTACTCGATTTACGAGTATTCACTTTAAAAAGAGCTTTTTAAGTTACAATTTATTAATTTGTATATTAAAAAAGAACCTTTAACAAGGTTCTTTTTATAGTCAATATTGCAATCTATATTATAGTTTTACAACGTTCGCAGCTTGAGGACCGCGGTCGCCTTCAACTACTTCAAATTCAACTGATTGACCTTCTTCTAATGATTTGTAACCTTCTTGGTTAATCGCTGAGAAGTGTACGAATACATCGTTTTCTCCTTCTACTTCGATAAAACCAAATCCTTTTTCAGCGTTAAACCATTTTACTGTACCTTGTTTCATAAATGTGAAACCTCCAAGACTAATATTCATTCAATATGCATTATTCGCATATTACAAAAAATACAATTTCACAGTGTAAATCTGTCTTACAATATTCTTTGCAATATGGAATAAAACAATTGCTTGACTCATATTATAAGCCATAATAGCTGAAAATGCAATGCAATTATGAAAAAACAATTTATTAAACAATCGGTAATTTATAATAAACTTCATTATTATTTAAAACAATATAACTATAAAAAATCTGTAAATCTTCATCACAATCTTCACAAAATCCTAATTCACAATTATTATAAAATGCATGAATATTGTATTTACCAACTAGGAAATTATCATAATGCCTTTTACTATTTTCAATGATTGATTGATAGTAATTTAGCATTTTCTCATAGTTTTCAAAATGATATTGTTCTACGATATGATCAGTCCAGTCACTAAATAACCACCAGCCTTCATAATCAGCTCGAATTTTTGCAACTGTCCACATGTAAATTACACCCTTTCACTTTCAACTTCATATTTTAACTTCGTCAAATACATTTTTCGTTCATTATCAACATTATATTAAGTTTGATTTATTACGTTCATTTTGATTTATTTGCAAATATTAGCTATATGTATGTAATGTATTAAAAGAATACATTTATTCATCGATACTCAAATGATATTGCTAAATAGCTATGTGTAATATTTTAACTGTATCATACACAAAATCAAGTTATCTGTTTCATACTTTTGACGGATAGACAATTGTTGTTCAGACAAAAATATTAGTTTTGTATTACAAAATTTCGTATAATGATAATAAGAGGTGATTATATGCAATGCAAACATATTAAAGTATTCGGTATAGTGCAAGGTGTTGGTTTTCGCTATTATACTGAGAAGATAGCAAGAAAATATAATGTTGTGGGTACTGTTCAAAATATATCTGATTATGTAGAGATTTATGCCCAAAGTGATGAGACATCACTAACTTCATTTATTAACGCTATCATTGAGGGTGCTTCACCTGCTTCTCAAGTTGAAGATTATGAAATTGAAGAAATAGAAACGAACCCATCATGGAAAAATTTTAGTACATTATAAAGGAAGATGAAGTTTGAGATATAATATTTCGCGAATTTATGGGACCATTATTGCTTTTCCAATAGCAGTTATCGCGTGGATTTCTAGTATATTTGCATTAGAATTAAATTTTATTTTTGATTTTCTTATTTCTGCAGTAGCGTTTATAGCATTCTACTTCCCTACTCAGCGTTTAACTTCTAGAAAATATTTAAATGAAATTGGCTTAACACGAAGAGATTATCATTTTGTAAATAGTCAATTAAATAATGCTCAAGACAAGATAAGAAGAATTTTAAAATCTTTTGTTAATGTGAGATCAATCAAAGATTTTAGACAAGTAAATGAAATATATAGATTATCTCGAGCTATTTACTTTGCTGTTAAACAACAACCCAGAATGTTTTTTAAAGTAGAAAGTTTTTTCTACTCTCATATTGATAATGCATTGAATCTCATTGAATCTTATACGAGATTAGCAAAATCTCCAAAAAAATCTGAAGAAGAAAAGCAAAAGTTAGCACAAACTCGTATCACATTAGATGAAGTTAAACGAACTTTAGTAGCGGACTTAAAGAGAATTAATGAAGAAGACTATAGTCAATTAGATATAGAAATGGAATTAAATAAAATTGAACAAAAAAGGCATAAGTAAATTACATGAAGAAATGGAGTGAAATTAAATGGTAAGAGAACAAGACTTTTTAAATTCGCATCCATTGGATAAATATATTGATGAACAATCAGCAAATGAATCGGAAATTATCAACAGCACAAAACAATTTACTCAAGAAGATCAACAGAAAATTGATGAATTGAGTAAACAAATAAAACCAATGGATAATGATAGCTTATTAAATTATGGTACTACTGCACAATCTGATATGTCTCAATTCTCACACCGTATTCTTAATGAGGTAAAAACTACAGATGTTGGCCCTGTTGGGGAATCCTTAAATGGATTGATGAGCAAACTTAAATCAGTAAACCCAGATGAGTTAAACCCAGAAAATCAATCGAAATTAAAACGTATTTTCAGAAGAACAAAAGCATCAGTAAATGAAATTTTTTCAAAAATGCAATCTGTCGGTTCTCAAATTGATCGTATTTCTATTGAATTAGACAAACATAAAAATAATTTAAATAAAGATATAGGAATGCTAGATGAATTGTATAATTTAAATAAAGCGTATTTTGATGAATTAACACTGTATATTGAAGCTGCTAAAAGAAAGCAACAAGTACTCCAACAGGAAGATGTGCCTAAATTAAACGCACAAGCTGAATCTACAGGTAATCAAATGGATGTTCAAGCTGTATCAGATATGGAACAGTTTATAGATAGATTAGATAAACGTATTTATGACTTACAACTATCCAGACAAATTGCTATACAAACAGCACCTCAAATTCGAATGATTCAAAATGTAAACCATGCCTTAGCAGAAAAGATTCAAAGTTCCATTTTAACGAGCATTCCTTTATGGAAAAATCAAATGTCAATTGCTTTGACGTTAATGAGACAACGCAATGCAGTTTCTGCACAGAAAGCAGTAACAGATACAACGAATAATTTGTTACTCAAGAATTCAGAACTATTAAAACAAAATGCAGTTGCTACAGCTACTGAAAATGAACGTGGTGTCGTTGATATTGAGACCTTAAAAACAACACAACAAGATATTATTGATACGATTGAACAAACGCTCCAAATTCAAGAACAAGGTCGAAATAAACGTAGACAAGCAGAAACTGAATTAAACCAATTAGAAACAGAAATGAAGAATCAATTATTAGGTATGAAACAGGAAAAATAAAAAGAATTTAAAATATAAGTTTATAAAAAAGCCTGTGAATGAATGCATTCCATGATTCATTCACAGGCTTTTTTCTTGAATAGAAGATTTTGTTTTGTATGTTATACCATTGTCTTAAATTGTAATCAAGAAATCATTTTTCTCATCAGTAATATGCCAAGTTTCGTATGATGAATCTATCCCAATATACAGCAAACGTCAATTTCTATTAAAATAATATAGAAATTGACGTTTATTTATTAATGAAGGATAACGATACCCTAGCTGTTTGATTATATTATTCTTTTTCGTAAACGATAGTTTCTTGTTTTTTAAACAATGGCGCTACAATATAACCAATAATTGTAGTAATAACTGCAATTGGGAACCACTCTAATGAATAATCTTTCAATGGTAAGTTATCAATAAGGCCTAATTTAATCCACCCTTGAGTATGCACCACACTAAGGATCGAAACAATGGAAACCACCGCTACAGGAATTTGCTGTGCAATTGGTTTTGTTGGAACAAAACGTGCAATTAATATTAGTAGTACTGAAGTGATAGCTACTGGATATACAATACTTAAAACTGGAACTGACATCGTAATCACTGAATTTAATCCTTGGTTTGCTAAAATAAAACTCACTAATGTGAAGATGATAACGTAAGTTTTGTATGAAATTCTCGGGAATATTCTATTAAAATACTCTGAAACAGATACAATCAATCCACAAGCAGTTGTTAAACAAGCAAGTGCTACGATAATACCTAGCAAGTACTTCCCAAAAGCACCAAATCCAGTGCTTGCCATTGTTGTTAGTAAATATGTACCAATATTTTGATCATTAGCAATTAAACTTGCAACTTTCTCTTGCGGTACAGCCATGTGGTTACCTATAAATCCTAAAGAAATATAAATGAACATAAGTGCAACTGCAGCAATAATACCAGCTAATAGTGTTTGTCTGAAAATTTTATTAGCATGCGTGACACCAGTCGCTTTAACCGCATTAACTACAATCATTGAAAAAGCAATGGCAGCAATAGCATCCATCGTTAAATAACCATTAGTAAATCCTTGAGAAAATCCTGCAAAATTAGAAGTGAAAGCTTCAGCTGCTTGACTATGTGTATTGCTACCATAATCAACAAACCCTTTGATAATCATCGCTAAAATAGTAATCAATAATAAAGGTGTTAACAATGAACCGATGCGATCTACCATTTTATTTGGATTGATACATAAATATAAAACTACTAAAAAGTAAATAATTGTAAATATAAACAATGCTAAACTGCTATTAGTATGGGCAATTGGTGTAATTGTCATTTCAAATGACGTTGATGCAGTACGTGGTATTGCAAAAAGTGGTCCTATTGTTAAATATATGATAATTAAGAATACAACAGAGAATTTTGGCGAAATTTTATTCAAAGAACCAATATAACCTTGTTTATCTAAAGCACCAACGACTACCCCTAATAATGGTAATCCTATACCTGTTAAAGCAAATGCTAATATGGAAGGCCAAAAGAATTGACCGCTATCTAAACCTAAATTTGGTGGAAATATAAGATTCCCTGCTCCGAAAAACATAGCGAACAGTGTAAACCCTATAATCCATGTATTTTTATTCATAAATCGTTCTCCTTCTTGCCTATAAAATAATATTTACTATTCTATCACGATTTATAAGAATGCGTCTATATAAATTTCTGAATATTTCAATTTATGTGTGATTTTATAAATAAATTACGTACTAAAAAGATTTTAATAATAATTTTTTAAGTAATGGTGCAAGATGGCTTGGTAGATTTTCTACACCTTCTACGAAAATTGCATAGTTACCATAAATATTATGAATTGTTTCTTCAACATCTTCTGTAATTGGGTCTTGACTTAAAAATACATTGAAAACTTCAATTCCTAATTTACGAGCTGTTTCCACTGCTTCATAAGTATCAAGAATACCATCTTGACTATAATTATAAGCTGATGGTTCACCATCAGAGAATACGATTAGAAAACGCTGATTATGCGCTCTGCGCATTAAACGTTCACTTCCAATTCTAATTGCCACACCGTCTCTATTATCATCTTGAGGTTCTAGGGCCATTATTCTAGGTCCTTCTCGTTTTATAGTTGATTGATCATAAGCTATAATCTCATCAATGATATTAGGTTGTTTTGTATCGTCAGCATCAAATGCATCTTCATTGAATGCTAAAATTTCGTGTTTTACATTTAATGATTTTAACGTTTCATGAAATAAAACGACACCTTTGATTGTTTCAGACATTTTATCCTGCATACTTGCCGAAGCATCCACTAACAATGTGAATGTTGCATCAAAAGTTTGGCTTAAATCTTGCTTTTTATAAAATAATTTATATTGATCATCAATAAACCAATTTAATAAATTTTTTTGTAATCGTCCTTTGGTTAGATTTCGACGCTCATCTTGGTATTCTCTATCTATTGTTTTTTTGATAATTTGTATCAAATCTTTTGTTTCAAATTGTACTTCGTTTTCAACATCGTGATATTCATTTTGAAATTCAGGTCGTATTTCAGGTACGTTCCATTTAACGTCTACGTTTGCATTTATGCCTTTTAATGCAAAAACAGAATTATTGCCGATTGATCCGCCCTCATCACTTTCAACTTGGTTTGTGGAACCTTTACCTTTCTTTGTTTGCATATCTGTCATATCATCACCACTATCACCTTCTCTGGCAGTGTCATTATCACCAACAACATCACTATTTTCACCTTCATGAAGTTCCATTTCTAAATATGCACCACCTTGTGAAGCACTATCTTGATGATTGGATTCTATATCTTCACTGACACTCTCTTCATCATGGTCATTATTTGAAGCATTATCAGTATTACTTGCATCTGTTCGTTTTAAATCTTCAAAATTAAGCTCATGAATTGCCTCATATACTTTTTTAGGTAAATGATAATATTCGTTTAGCATATCTTCATTTAAGATATCATCAATTTGAAACATGATTCGTTCAGCTAAGTACAAATTATCCTCAGAAGAATCGTTATAGAAAAAATTAGGTAGATATTGATACATATTTAACAGAATATCATCAATTTGTGGACCAATTTGAGGTACGTCGTAAAAGTTTTCAGTTAAAAATGAAGATTCTAAATATAAAAAGAGCAAATCTGTAAATGTCTTTTTTGTTTTATATACATTAATTTGAGTACGTGTATAGCTTAATCTAACTTCATTGCGCATGTGAATTGCATCTTTAGTAGATGGTCGTTGCTTAACAATTTCATTCAATACTCTTTTATCTTCTAGTAATTTAAACAGTTGTTGAAAAAATTTTGGATGTTTAAACGTATCATTGTGAATAACTTCGTTGACTACTGTTTCATCCATTAATTGGTAGCCATAAGCTGCGAGCATAACATCTGTTTTAAGCCCTGTTGTTTCAATATCTTTTTTTCTATGTGACCAAAAAGAACTCGTTATTAACATATTATTGATTGGATCGTAATATGGGAATTTTTGAATTTTAACTTGTGTTTGTTCATTTTTAAGTAATAATCGAGCTAAATCTTGTAGCATCATCACTTGCTTTGCATCTAGCTGTTCATCATTAAATAATATAAAACGATCGCTCATAAATATCCCTCACTAAAAATTTAATTCTACCGCATTTAATATCGCTTGTTGTTCACGTTCGTCTTCTAGTTTATCAATAATCGTACGTTTGATGGCACGTTCTATAGGCATCACGGTAGCCAAATCACTTAAATCAATTAAAGCACGTATGCTCGCTGCTTCTTCAGATATTTGACCTTGTTTAGTCATTGTTCGTAAATCTTCATTAAAATTAATGATTTTTTGTATTGTCGTATCATCTGCTAATTGGCTTTGATCTTTAATTACATCATTTAATATATCCCCATCAATATAATCGACTTGAATGACTATAAAACGGTTTTTTAGTGCTTCGTTCATCGGTAATGTACCAATATATCCCTCATTTATTGCAGCGATTACATTGAATCCTGGAGCAGCATTAATCACTTCGCCAGTGAATGGATTTGTTAATTTTCTGCGGTAATCTAATACACCGTTTAAAATTGGTAATGTTTCTGGTTTTGCCATGTTGATTTCGTCGATATAAAGAATATGGCCTTCTTTCATTGCTTTGATTACTGGCCCATCAATAAATACAATCTCTTGAGTACCATTTTCATTTGTCTGTATAGTTTTAAAACCTAATAAACTTTCAGCATCTAAATCTACTGAACAATTGACTTGATGCATTGGTCGTTGTATTGTTTCACTTAAAGTCTCAGCTAGCTTTGTTTTTCCGGAGCCCGTTGGTCCTTTTAATAAAATATTTTTATTCAATGCCATCAATGATTTTGCATCATCAAATACTGTTTCATCTTTATTAATATATTGTGATTTCGTCATTGTTTCTTACTCCTTTAAATTTAAAATAAGTTATAAAAAATCCATTTCATTAAAAATAGACCGGGGCTTGAATAATGTTTGATATTATAGCCCTAGTCTTATTAATTTAAGCAATATTTAAAATGCACATTTTCAATAGTACATGTGTCATACTGTAAATTATATCTCTTTAAAGTAGGTTTTAAAGTAGCCACCAACAAGTCCAGAGTTGTCGATGATTTGATAATATTCTTCAGTTTCATTTATTACATCATATTGTTGTCCCACAGTTAACATGTCAGAGACTGTGAATTTTTGCGCATCTGTATGTGTAACTTCTACTTTTTTAATGGGTGTATGATCTTTCCAAGTTTCGTGTAACATTTCTAAAAATCCTCTCTTTTTTATTATGAAGTTTCTAAGGTTAAAATGAATGTAATACCACTTTTTTCAGTGATTCTTAAAGATCTTTCGCCTTCTTGATCTAACGTTTGATAAGGTATTCCTATGGATTCAAGTTCTTCAATAGTCTTTTGAAATTGTGATTTAGATTCTATTCCGAATTCGATTTGTTCTAAAATACCATGTTCAGGCATTAAAATTTCCTCGTTTGATGCGTGAATATGTAGCTCACCGCCTAAACCACCATCACCTATACGAAAAACTTGTATTTTAAAATCAGTATGATCACTAGGAGTATATTCTGCAAAATGTTCTAGGCCAAATACTCTAGTTAAAATAGATTGTGTGAGTACAATATCATTAACTTTTAAGATTACAGGTCCTAGCCTTTGAATCTGATGTAATGGGTTTACATTACTTTCGAATGTTGGTATACCTAATGGTGTGCCAGAATTATGTTCATTGGAATAAATATTAAATGTTTGACCATTTTGATCTTGGAAATTGAAGTATTTATGGCCATTTAAATCTGTAGGTGAACTGAAAGAAATTTGATGTTGTTCTAAAATAGATTGATATTCTTCAATTCCTTCATCACTTGGAACCCTCAATCCGATATTTTCAATATGGTTGTTTTTGTTAATATAGTTTGGTACTTCTACAAAATGTATACGTGTACCTGAATTTAATTCAGCATCACCAAAACGTAAAGCTTGTCCTTTATCTGCCACATTTAATCCAAGTATGTTTGAGAATAACTCTTTGGTTTTACTTAAATCATTTGTCCCTGTAGTAACACTTCTAAGACCATTCATTATATTAACCCCTCTATTCATATCTTTTCAATACATTATAACTTATTTTTCATGTTATTTGTATGATGAAGTATCTGATTGTGCTTGTATTTACAAAATTGTAATTTTTAAACATTGGAGGATTAGCAGAAATGTATTAATATAGGTATATAATAGGAATAATTATTTTATATGTTCAAATATTTATTTAAGTTACTAGAGGAGGTTGTATATATGATTGGTACATGGATTTTATTTGGTTTCACAGTACTTATTGCAGTTTATTCAGGTATTACTTTCTTTTCCAATATAAATAATAAAGCAAAACAGCAAAAAGCAAGCAAAGAAAGTATAAAGAAAAATAATATTTACGGCATTGTTTTTCTAGTGTTTTTAATTCTAGCAATTATTGAACTATTTGTATTTATTGCTTAAATAAAACGTTTTAAAATAGTCAAGAATATAAATGACAATAACGGTTGAAATCGTAAGTTCAAAATAAAGGACACATCCATTAACTACGGATGCGTCCTTTATTTTGAACATGAGATTAATATCTCTACCTTTATTTTTACTCTAGTTTTTGATAAATCATTTGCACTACCCCACTTTTGTAAACATGTGTGTCACACAAAGTTATGTTTACACGATTTTGAATATGTTCAAAAAGTGGTTTGCCAGAACCTAAAATGACTGGGTGGATTGAAAGCCTATACTCGTCAATAAGGTTAAGATTTATAAAAGTTGTGATAATATTTGAGCCACCATAGAGCCAAATATCTTTATTGCTATGCTCTTTAATTTTAAAAACCATCCCACTGATATCGTCACTATTAATAAATTTTGTTTGATCTTTATCGTTATAATGTTGGTTAGTAAACACGAATTTATGCTTGCTATGAATTTGGTCCCACATCGTTTTATCCCCAAATTGATCGTCCTTTAAATTTGGGATAAATTCGCCCCATAAATCATAACTTTTCCTACCATATATAATGGTATCAATTTGATCTAAAAAATGATTGAAGTTCATTTCTTCATCCATGATGCACCAATCAACTTCTCCATTCGGTCCTTCTATATATCCATCCAATGTAATCGCTAAATCTAAGATAATTTTATTTGTAGGCATCGTGATTACTCCTTATTTTGGTAATGTTTATTATAGTTTATAAAATTACTATTTACAATAAATCAAATGATAATAAAACCGGACAGAAATCAATATAAAAAGATTTCTATCCGGTTCATTAATCAAATTGAATAAGTATGCTTTTAATCACTAATGGTCATGTTCCGCAATAAATCAAAATTTCATTTGTATGTTAAACACTAGTAAAATGAATTGTCTCATTTGCTTGTGAAGATTTTTGTATCGCATCAATGATTGCAATTGATGGTAATGCGTCATTGACGTGTACATAATTTTGGGTATTTTCATAAATTGATTCGTAGAATTGATTTATGAGTGTCCCATGGCTTGGTCCATAATACGATTTTGTACCTGGTAGCTTTTTATCCTCAATAATATGGATTTTGTAACCTTCTTTATTGACACGTGTAAGTATATTATCTTTAATTGTAAATTTTTCATTTTTAAAAATGACTTGAAGCTCAATACTTGAATTGCCAAAATTAGCATTAGTTGCAAAAAACATACCATTTGCTCCATTTTCAAATTTTATATGAGCAGAAGCAGTATCTTCGACCTCGATACGATAATCTAACAACTGTGATACATTGCCTTTAATTGTATCAACGGGACCGCAAAGTAATTGCATTAAATCCAACGTGTGAATGGCTTGGTTAATTAATACGCCTCCTCCAGCGGTATCTAATTTACCGCGCCATGGTTTATCAGTATAATATGATTCGGGTCTGAACCAAGTAACGATTCCTTTTATACCAATGATGTCACCAAATTTGTTGCTTTTTACTATTTGTTGTAAAGTTTGAAATGTATCATTGAATCTATTTTGAAAACAAACACATATTTTAGTATTTGGATTTTTTTGTTCTAATTGTATTAATTTTAATCCTTCTTTAGCGTTGATTGATAAAGGTTTTTCTTGCAATACATGTATACCTTTTTCTACACAGGCAGTCGTCGCAGATACATGCAAATGATGCGGCAAGCAAATATGTACACAATCTAGCGCTACTTCCTCTAACATAACTTCAAAATCTGTAAAAAAAAGAGCTTTGGGTACTTTAGCTTGCAAAGCTTTATCTATATCACATGCAGCAACTAATTCTACATTGGAATTCGTCTCTATCGCGTTTAGATGTATTGCTGAAATATCACCTAGCCCTATAATTCCAATTTTCAACATATTACCAGCTCCGATTTTAAACTTTTTTAATGTGCTTCGTTTTGAATTTGTTTATTTAATGCATCCTTAAATTCTGAGGGATTTACTGGAACTGTTACTTCTTTACCTGTCCAACTAGATAAATAAATAGCGTTTACTAGATTCACGCCGTTTATACCATCTTTTCCAGGTGCAATTAGAGGCGTATCATCAATGATATTAGCAGCGAAATTTTCTAACACATTAATATGCTGTTCACCCCATACACTTTCAAATTCAAATGTTTCTTGCTCATAAATATTTTCTAAACCATTGCCTTTAAAAATTTCAGCTGCTTCTTTCCAAGTCATATTTCGATTCATTTGTGTCTCGGATTCTTTCAAACGTGTCAAAGTTATTGTTTTACTATCTTCAACTAATATTTTCCCTTTATCACCTGTGATTTCTAAACGGTCAGTGCCAATGATGTCATGGGTACATGTAATGAACACACCCGTCGCACCATTTCCATAATCTAGTATGGTTGTAACATCATCATCAACTGCTAAATCACGCTGATAGCCATATTTAATATTTGCAAATACAGATTTTGGCATACCACATAGCCACTGTAATAAATCAATTTGGTGTGGTGCTTGATTTACTAAAACGCCTCCACCTTCTTCTGACCAAGTTGCTCTCCATGAACTTTGATCATAGTAAGCTTGAGGACGCCACCAAGTAGTAATAATCCAATTCGTGCGACGAATATTTCCTATTTCACCGGCGTCAATGAGTGATTTTACTTTTTGATAAAGTGGATTTGTGCGTTGATTAAAGAATATAGCAAATGTTAAATGTGGTTTGGATGTTGCTAATTCACTTATTTCTTTCACTTTTTCAGCATAAATATCAGCCGGCTTTTCAAGTAAAGCGTGAATATCCCGTTTTAAGGCTTCTTTACCTATCTCAGTATGCAGATAATGAGGAACGGTTGTAACAATTGCATCAACATTCCCACTTTCTAGCATAGCGATATAATCATTATAAAATGGTACATTAGGATACTGTTTTTCTACTTCACTTTTCTTTTCAGTATTGATGTCACAAATCGCACCAATTTCAATTTGTGGTATTTTACCAGCTTTAATAAATTCAGCATACGTACTACCTTGAGCGCCCAAACCAATAATGCCTAAACGAATTTTTTTCATTGTGTATTCTCCTTTTTATTTATATTAGATAATATTTTCAAAAGTGCTTCATATTGCATTTTGTATCCTTCTGCGCCATCTTTTGCAGCAGAATTTTGAATTGTTTCAGTTGAATGTTCTAATTCTAAGTCTTTAATAGCATCAAAAACCACAAGGTGAGGTTCAAGTGTTAAGAAACCTTGATAACCTGATTCAAAAAATTGTACTAAGATACTTTCAATCTGACCATCACCTGTACCACAAAGCACATTAAAATTATCTTTATATACTGCATCTTTAATGTGGATATACGCTGTGTCATCTGAAAGTAAGTCATAACAGTCTTGTGTATCTTCTCCACATTGAACAAAATTCGCAAAGTCAAATATCGCCTTGAAATTTGGAGAGTTTACTTCATCAAGAATAAATTTACATCGACGAGCAATATCACCGAAAATATCTTTTTCATTTTCATGTAACAGTATAATATTGTATTGCTCAGCGATTTTTGCAAATTCTTTTAATTTTGAAATCACAATATCTTTATAAGCATCAAAATTGTCCTCTTTAGGAATGTAAAAACTAAAGATTCTAATATACTGACAATTGAGTAATTGACTTATTTCACATAATGTTTTGAGCATTGCTAATTGTTTTTTAAATGCATCTTCATCGTTTATATAAATTTTACCGATTGGTGAACCTATAGAAGAAACGCCAATGTCCCATTGCTTTAAGCGAGGAACTACATCTTTCTTAATCATTTCTACTGAGTAATCACCAATATTTTTATCATTAATACCACGTAAGGAAATATATCTCATGCCTAGCTCATTTACCGTTTTTAACTGTGTCTGAAAATCTGAAGCGATTTCATCAGAAAATCCAGAGATCTCAATATTTTTAAACATCGTATCAACATCCTCATCATTTTTGGTAGCGCTTACTTATTCGATGATAAATAAGCACATATTTCTTATTTAAAAGCATATGTTAAAACCAAGATTTATAACCTAAATCATATAAATGGTTACGGCTAATTGTTAAACAATCATATGGATCTTCGCCGTATAGTTCGTCTTGTTCAACAAAGAAATATTCACTGCCGCTCTCACGTCCAATTTCAATAATATCTTTAAGCGGTAAAGTACCTTTTCCTAATTCAGCAAATTGAGTAATCATATGCAACATATAATATATTTTTTCATGACCTTCCCCAGGATATTGCGACATATCTATTTCGCCTACACGATAATCTTTAAGATGTATAGCACGAATACGATTCGCATATTTTGGTATGACATCTATGGGATTCAGTCCTGCTCTCCAAATCCAATGTACATCTAACTCGAAACCTAAATAATGAGTATTGTCTCTCATTAAATCAAGCATAAACTGTCCATTGTATTGAACAAATTCTAAATTATGCGCATGATAGTATAAATCAATTCCTTCATCTTTAAGTCTTTTGGCATAAGTTTCACAGATTTCAGCAAATTGTAAGGTGCTTTCTTTAGACCCCATATAGTTAATTGGTAACATCCCTATTCTCAATATAGAACAGTTTACAGCTTTACAGTCTGCTATAATTTTATCGAAATCATTTTGTAAAGTATCTCCAGGATATTTTTGTTTAGCAGATATATCCTCTACACCACAGGACATTGCTGCAATATTCATACCGAAATCATTAATAGCTTGTTGCATTTCTTCAATGTTTTGTGAATTCATGTCGATTTGAGAAACCTCGACCGCATTATAACCTAAATCACTGACTTTCTTCAGCACGTTATACAATCCTTCTTCTTGTACTTTTTGTTTGAGCATCATCATTTGAACGCCAATTTGTGTAGATGTCATATTCATTCTTCCTTTCAAAAATATTTATATTTTAGTGTTATAATATAATTATAATTTGAGGGAAAATTAACAACATTGTAAATCATGGAAAAAAGTATGTTTTTTGAGCAGGAGGGATACGTTCATGAAAAATAGAGAAGAATTTGTCCATCAATTTGATACTATTTCACTACCTTTTGAAGGTAAATACGCCGCATGGCATAGAATAAGTGATGGACATTTTGGAAATGAATTACACTATCATGATCATTATGAAATATTTTTTTCATTATCTGGAAATTTGCGTTATACCATAGAAGGACAATCTTTTAATTTAGAGGTTGGTTCAATGCTTATTATCCCACCGTATGAATTTCACCGTTTGGATGAACAAATGGATGGTCATGCAGAGCGTATTGGATTGAGATTTGATGCTAAAATATTAAATGAACTTTCCGTAGAAAATTGTGATCTGAGCATGTGTTTTGATAAATATTCACCAAAGTTTAAATATCTACTGCAATTATCGGAATCTCAAAAAAGAGAATTATATTATTTGTTACAAGGTTTAATTAATGAGCAAGATAATCAAGCTTTTGGTAAAGCATTAGCAGCTAAGTCTTTACTTACTCAGTTTTTAATCATACTTAATAGGACAGCAATAGAAAATGAAGATATTGTTGATTATAGTGATGACCCATCTAGTCATTTAGTTAGACAGGTATTAGATTATATGGAATTGCATTACAGTGAAGACATTTCATTAGAGCAACTTGAAAATAAGTTCTTTGTAAGTCGACACAAAATAACACAACAATTCACAAAACTGGTTGGTTATCCACCTTATCGTTATTTACTAAATTTACGTTTACGAAATGCTCAAAGATTATTAAAAAAAGGAGAAAATCCACAACAAGTAGCAACCAATTGTGGTTTTACTGATTATTCGAATTTTTACAGAAGATTTAAAACATCATATGGTTGTAGTCCACGCGAATTTTTACAGCAATATGATAATCATTAACGTAAAATCAATTCATAACTAATGCATTAAAATATTCAGAGCAACATAAACTAATAAACCAGCCATGACAAAATTAAATAAGCGCTCATGTGCTGCTATAAATGATTTAAATAAAGTGCCCAAAATACCCCAACTCAAAGTGCCAAAAAATCCAATAATAGCCAATAAAATAATAAATGGTAATTGTTCTAGCCAATGCGTATAAAATGGTGTAATAAAAGTGGAAATCACTGTTAAAGCATAAATGATTCCTTTAGGATTAATGAATTGCAGCATTACACCAGATTTTAAACCACTTAGTTCGTGATTAAAAGTTTGTTTCGTCCCATAAATAGAACTCATGGAAATTTTAAAAGCTAAATAAAGTAAATATATAAATGCAAATATTTTCATCCATAATTCAATTTTAGGAAAAACAGCATGCATTGTTGTGTTAAATATATTAGATAGTAATAATAAAAATAGAAAACCTAATCCTACACCAATTGAAAATCGCAAACTACTTTTGAAATTAAAATTTTGAGAAAAAAATAATGCCATAATATTATTTGGTCCAGGTGTAAAGCTTGCTACAATGGCATATATAAGCATAGATATTGTTAACATTATAACTCCCCCTATTCACAAAAACACTATAATGTCCGAATTTACGTTATAGTGTTCGGTCTTTAAATTATATGCTTTGTACGTTATATTGTAAATAGAGGTGTTAAAATTGATGAGAGAAATAAATGATATTATTGCTGAAAATTTAAAATTATATAGAAAACAAAATGGATATTCGTTAGAACAATTATCAGAAGCCACTGGTGTAAGTAAAACAATGTTGGGACAAATAGAACGTAAGATATCTATTCCATCTATCACTACATTATGGAAGATAGCAAATGGTTTAAAAATATCTTTTACAGAATTAACACAAGAAAATGGAAATGTTATACAGAAAATAAGTTTAAATGAAATACAACCTTTAATCTCAGATGATAATAAATACAAAGTATTTCCTCTATTTAAGTTTGATATTGAAAAGAAATTTGAAAGCTATATGGTTATTATTGAAGGTGAAGGTGAAATGAATGGATCACCCCATGGATCAAATACAATGGAATATATCACAGTCTATGAAGGTACCTTAACACTTATATTAGACGGGGAAACCTTTGTTATTCATAAAAATGAAGCTATTAAATTTAATGGAAATATGTTCCATCAATACTTAAATCAGCACAACGTAGCTGTACGATTACATATGACTATTCATTATTAATAAGTAATAACATAAATTGATTGAAATGACTGTTTTTACAGTTTTTTCATGTTTGATGATATGGGTATGCTTAATTTGATATATTAAATGAGGCAATATTAAGGACTGATTCAGAGATAGAAATCATTTTATATTGCTCTCTTTTATCTATTGATTTATTCAACATCATAAATACCATCACTGTTTAATTAACATATATTATAATATTGGCAGCGATTTATGACGACTCCTGCGGGAATAGCACTAGCCGAAGACTATAGGCTAAGGCAGTGTCCGCGGAAGCGTGCATAAAAGAAACTGCCAACAAAGTCGGAGACTTTGCCGACAGTCTGAAAGCACCTAAATTATTTGGGTGCTTTTGTTTTATATTCAAATATTACAATGACTTTCAACAGTAAAATAATACTAGAGCGCGCATTTGATTGTTATCAAAAAATGAAATAAACACATAAAAATACAACGACGCTGAACGCCGTTGTATTAGGGTTAGTAAACTATTTTGTGTTGTGGATTAAGATTCTAATAGTAAATCTTCAGGATTTTCAATTAATTCTTTAATAGTTTTTAAGAAACCTACTGCTTCTTTACCATCGATGATTCTGTGATCATAACTTAATGCAATATACATCATCGGACGGTTTTCAATTGTATCTGCATCGATAGCAATTGGACGTGTAATAATAGAATGCATACCTAGAATCGCAGCTTGGCTACCATTAATAATTGGTGTAGACATCATTGAACCAAAGATACCGCCATTTGTAATAGTAAACGAACCATTTACCATGTCATCTAAACCTAATTTTTTATCACGTGCTTTGATAGCTAAATTAGCAATTTCATCTTCAATTTCGGCAAAGTTTTTCTTATCACAATCTCTTACAAATGGTACTAGTAAACCATCATCTGTAGATACTGCAACACCGATATCATAGAATTGTTTAGTAATCATGTCTTCACCATCAATTTCAGCGTTTACTTCAGGGTATTTTTTCAAAGCTGCTACTGATGCTTTTGTAAAGAATGACATAAATCCAAGTTTTGTGCCATCATGATCTTTAATGAACTGTTCTTTTTTACGTTTACGTAAGTTCATCACATTTGTCATGTCTACTTCATTAAATGTCGTTAGCATTGCTGTATTATTAGATACTTCTAATAATTTTTTAGAAGCTGTTTTCTTACGGCGAGACATCTTTTCTCTGATAACTGGTTTTGTTGGGTTTTGTTGAGCTGCTTGTTTTTTAGGTTCTTCTTTTGTTGATGATTGTGCAGCTTGTTCATTTTTATTATTTTGTGTTTGATCGACATGTTCTTTTCTAACAACGTCATTTGATTGTGTTGCTACTTCTGATAAGTCAATGCCTTTTTCACGAGCATATTTACGTGCAGATGGTGTCGCATTAACACGTTGTCCTTTATCTTGTGAATCGTCAGTAGTGCTATCATTATCCTTTTGAGATTCTGATTCTGTTTGTGGTTGCTCTGATTCTTCCTTACTAGTAGATGCTTGTGATTCAGAATTGTCTTGTTTTGGTGCTTCTGAATTATTATTGCCACTTCCTTCGCCTACAACAGCGATAGATTGGCCAACTTCTACAGTATCACCTTCATTTGCAAGTAATTCTTGCAATACGCCAGCTTCTTCAGAAACAACTTCGACGTTTACTTTGTCTGTTTCTAATTCAAGGATAGCTTCACCTTTATCTACACTATCACCGACTTGTTTTAACCATTCTGCAATGGTACCTTCTGTAATGGATTCTGCTAATTCTGGAACTTTTACCTCTGGCATGCTTAACTTCCCCCTAGTTAAATTTTGTGCTTTGTTCGATTATCATATTTTGAACAAGTTTGTGTATTTCTCCATCACCTTCAGCAGGAGCTGAACGTTGAATACGGCCATGATAACTTAAATCGTATTTATCAGTTGTTAATTCTTTTAGATATGGATAAACAAATGACCAAGCGCCTTGGTTCTTAGGTTCTTCTTGTACCCAAGCTACATTTTCTAAATTAGGTAATTCATTTAGTAACGTTTCAATTTCTTCAGCTGGGAATGGATACAATCTTTCCACGGCAACTAATAAAATTGAATTGTTTGGATTTTTTGCTAAATATTCTTTTAAATCAATAAACATTTTACCTGAAGCTAGAATAACTTTTTTAACAGCATCCTTATCATGTTCTTCTGGTAAAATTGGTTCGAATTTTCCAGATGTAAATTTATCAATTGGATCAGCAACCGTTTTATTACGTAAGAGACTCTTAGGAGACATTACCACTAGTGGTCTCATTGATTGTGTACCTAAGCTAGCAGCTTGAGCTCTCAGTAAATGGAAGTAGTTGCTTGAGCTTGATAAGTTTACTACTGTAGCGTTATTTTCTCCAGCTAATTGTAAAAATCTTTCTAGACGTGCCGATGAATGTTCAGGGCCTTGACCTTCAAATGAATGAGGTAAGAATAGTGTTAAACCTGAACGTTCGCCCCACTTGGCTCTAGCACTAAATAAGAAGTTGTCGAATATCATTTGAGCCATATTAGAAAAATCTCCATATTGTGCTTCCCAGATTGTCATACAATCTTTATTTTGCACATTATAACCATATTCAAAACCAACAACCGCTGCTTCTGATAGTGGCGAATTACGCACTTCAAAAGTTGCTTTTTGTCCTGGGACATTGTGTAGTGGGATATATTCTTCACCTGAATCAGGGTCGTGAAGTACGGCGTGACGGTGACTGAATGTACCACGTTCACTATCTTGTCCAGTTAAGCGAATAGGTGTACCTTTTTGAGTGATTGTTGCGAAGGCTAATTGTTCTGCTTGAGCCCAATCAACTAATCCTTCTTCGCTCTCAAAAGGTTCTCTTCTTTTCTCTAAGACTTTATTTAATTTTTTAAGAACATTAAAGTTAGATGGATATGATAGCATTGCATCATTAATTTCTTTAAGTTGTTCATAACTTACATCCACATCGACACTTTGGAGTGGTTCTGCAAGACTATCTGGTTTTTGCATATCAGGATTATCCATCTTGTCGTTTTTATCTATTTCATCATGAGCGGCACGGAGTTCTTTTTGAACTTCATCAAAGATTTGATTCATTTGATCTTCAGAAATAATATTATCTTGAACTAATTGATGACCATAAAGTACATCAACAGGGTCATGTTTTCGAATATTGTGGTATGGTAACGGATTGGTAATGGATGGTTCATCCATCTCATTGTGTCCATATCGACGATATCCAACCAAATCAATGACAACATCTTTATGGAATTCTTTTCTAAATGCCATAGCGATTTCAATTGCCTCAATTGTTGCTTCAACATTATCCGCGTTAACATGCATGATAGGAACATCATAACCCTTTGCAACATCAGATGAATAAGTTGTGGAACGACCATCTTCTGGCTCAGTTGTAAAGCCAATTCTATTATTGGTGATGATGTGAAGTGTACCGCCTGTTGAATAGCCATCCAAATTTTCCAAATTCATGGCTTCGAAGTTAATACCTTGCCCTGGATATGCAGCATCACCATGAATTAATATCGGCATAGATTTATAGAAATCAGTGTGAACAGCTCCAGCCTTATCAGTATCATCTTGATTTGCACGTGTTTTACCTAAAACAACCGGTGCAACTATTTCAAGGTGACTTGGGTTGTTCGCAAGAGAAATACGTTGCTCACTGCCATATGAATTTGTAGTTTTGACACCACCTAGATGGTATTTCACATCTCCCGACCAACCTGAAGTTAATTCTAAACTGCCATCTTTCGGTAGGAACTTCATTGGATCAGTATGCATGAATTCTGAAATCATCATTTGATACGGTTTTTCTAACACATGTGTGAGTACATTTAATCTACCACGGTGGGCCATACCTATTTGTATGTTTTGAATGCCTTCATCACTAGCAAGTCTTAATGTCTGTTGTAACATTGGAACTAGTGTGTCTACACCTTCTATAGAGAAACGTTTTGCGCCCACAAAATTTTTGTGTAAATATTTTTCGAAGCCTTCTACATGTGCTAAGTTTTTAAATAATTCAATCTTTTGATTATCGTTTAATGTTGCTTTGTATGGTGTTTCTATTCTACGTTTTAACCATACACGTTCCCTATTGTTATTGATATGTGTATATTCAAATGCAATAGGGCCTTTATAACGTTTTTCCATACGAACAATAGCTTCATAAGCATTATCGTAAATATCTTTAAAGTGTTCAGATACGATACCTGCTGAAATTGATTCTAATGTTTCTCTATCCAAATTAAAATCTTCAATATTTAATTTGGGAAGATTTTCTCTTACAGGTTTGTTAACTGGATAAATATCTGCCAATAAATGCCCATATTGACGTATGTTATCTATGAGACGCATAACACGTTTAATCGTGCTATCAGCTTTAGTCGCATTTTGTTGACCTTCAGCTGTATTTGTTGCGATGTTTGCTTCACCGTTTTTGATTGTACTAAATAGGACTTGTAAATCTTCAGGGACTGAAGCAGGATCATTCAAATACAAATCATATAAATCTAAAATGTATCCAAGATTTGCCCCGAAATTTACAGGTGCCTGGGTAACCTGACTTTCGTTGCTCATATTACACCCTCCACAAAATAGTTAAAACGCTTACAAATCAATAATAGCATTAAATATAACCAAATTAAAGTGTCAATAACTAGTTATATGAAAAAAGCAGAACCTGATTTTATTTGGCTCTGCTAATTGTATTTTCATTTTATAGCGTAACATATTTTCTGTCGAAATAGTAACCGGTTAAAAATCAAAATGTGATTTTAAATGTCGTGTATTTTCCTACTTCACTTTCTACATGAATCGTACCATGATTTAATTCAATGATTTTTTTTGCTATCGATAAACCTAAACCGTTTCCTCCTAATTTTCTGGAACGAGATTTATCTACTCTATAGAATCTATCGAAAATAAAATCTATATCTTCTTTTGGAATACCAACGCCATGGTCAGTGATTTCTATTGATATTTGTTTGTTTCGCAGGTTTGTCTGAATTTGAATATATTTATTAACTTGATCATATTTCATAGCGTTATCAATAAAGATAACTAATACTTGTTCGAATTGATAACGATCTATTTTTATATTAAGTGGTTTATGATACGGTTCAAATTCAAAAATATAATCTTGATGTAGCTGTTTTAAAGATTTAATTCTAGAAGTTATCTCTTGATTAATTTCTACGCTTTCTGTTTCGTTTTCTTTACTGTTGTTATTATCTTTTGTTAATAATAATAATTCTTCAACTAATTTTGTAATTCTAGTCATCTCTTCTAAGGATATATCGAGAGATTCTTCAAGAATTGCTGCATCTTTTTTGCCCCAACGCTGTATCAAATTCAAGTGTCCTTGAATAATTTGTAATGGTGTCCGTAGCTCATGAGAAGCATCTTCAACAAATTGTCGCTGTTGATTAAATGACTCTTCCAATTGAAACATCATTTCATTAAAGGTAACGATTAAATTATCTGTTTCTTCATAATTTGTAACTAGATCAACTTTTTCTTGGAAACCATCACGACGAATTTGCTGCATTTTATTAGACATTAAGATTAATGGTTTTGTAATTTGTGCAGAGAAGAAGTAACTTACCATTGCAGTGATAAAAGTAGCAATAACCCCAAATATGAGTGCAATAAAATATAGTGAATTAACAAGTGCATTATAATTTTCTAAAGAATGAATGATTACACTATATCCTTTGAAGTGCTGCGTATTAATTCGATTTGTTATAATTAAATAATCGTTGTTATGATAATTTTTTATCAAAGCAGTATTGATTTCTTTAGGTTTAAAATTGGGTGAATAAACGATATCGTTATCATTTGAAGTTTCTATTTGTTTTTCACCTTTTTTATCAAAAAGAATCACTTTTTGAAAATTACCTAACGATGCATTTAAATCTAATTGCGTAATATCATTCAATTGTTTAGTTTCAAATAGTTGAATGATATCCGATGAACTTCTTTCTGCTTCGCTAAGTTCATTGTGACGTAATGCATTACTTAGAAAGAATATAATAATTAAACTGAAGATAAAAATTGTTGAAAATGTAATGGTTGTTGTGATAATCATCCACTTAGTTTTTAATTTACGCTGTTTCATTTTCTAACCACGTATCCCACACCACGTACAGTTTCGATAATTTTATCTTTGCCATATGGTTTAAGCTTATTTCTTAAATAACGTATATATACATCAACAACATTTGTTTCAACTTCTGAATCATAGCCCCACACATCTGCGATAATTTGCTCTCGCTGTAATACATGATTACGATTTTCAGCTAATAAGGTCAATAAATCATATTCTGTTTTCGTCAAATCTAAAGTATTACCATCTACAGTGACTTTAAAGCCATCTCTATCTATAATAATGCCTTGCATGTCTATGATGTTTTTTTGTGGCTGTCTACGTAACATTGCTCTAATTCTTGCTAATAATTCTTCAATATCAAATGGTTTTACTATATAATCATCTGCCCCATAATCTAATCCTGCTACTTTATCATAAGTATCACTTTTAGCTGTGATAATAATTATAGGAGTGGTTTTATTTTGTCTTACTTGTCTACAAATTTCTAAACCATTAATATTTGGTAACATCAAGTCTAACAAAATTAAATCGTAATCATTGGTTAAAGCTTTCTCTAACCCAGGTTTGCCATCATATTCAATATCTACTACATAATTTTCGTGTTCTAATTCTAGTTCGATGAAACGAGCAAGATTTTGTTCATCTTCAACAATTAAAATTTTTGTCATTAGCTTACACCTCAAAATATATAATATATGAAATAACAGTTTATAGAAAGTAACAGGGTATTAAAAATACAATAAGATAGTGAAGATAATTAAGTGTAACAATGTTGAAATAAAAGATCAGAAAAATTTTTGAAATCTAATTGACAATTATTCTCAGTATTGTATAATGTAATTGAAAATGATTATCAATACTACATAGACATTCCCCCCACACATATTTGTTTTAGTAGGAATGATCATTTTCGTAAATATCCCCTTTTATATGCCCGTAAAAGACTAACGTTGTAAAACAACGTATATATAAAAATCGGTTTTGCAGTGTGAAATCGGTTTTTATAATAATTTTTGACACAATTAAATTAAGTTTGAGATAAAATCATTTCAGACGAATTTAAAAAAGGCAATTTCTATTTTTGTATAGAAATTGCCTTTTTCTCTATTTTATTGTGATTTAACTTCTCAAGGTGTAATTATCATTTATATTTTTAACTTGTGTCTTAATATCAATGTTGATAAAACGACGCAAAAAGCACCACCAATAATACCAGCAATGATATCTGTAGGATAATGCACTCCTAGATATACTCTTGATGATGAAATTAAAATAATAAATAGTGCTGAAAGACCTATCATTATCCCTTTTGTTTTCCCTTTTAAGACACGATTAGCAATGTAAATGGTACTGCCAAAGAAAGCAGCTGAGCCCATTGCGTGTCCACTTGGAAAACTAAAACCAGAGATATCTATAAGTCGTAATAATGTAGGTCGTTCTCTATCAAATATATTTTTTAATAATGGATTTAAAGTACTTGATAAACTCATAGCTATAGCAAAGAAAAGTGCCTCTATATTTAACTTTTTTAGCATTAAATAGGCGATGAGTAATAATGATAAACAAACCATTGCCCATACTTCACCGATTTTAGTTACTCCTAAGAAAAATGTGGTAGTTATGAAGCTTTCAGAAGAATATATAAATTCGTAAACTTCATTGTCTATCCATTTTCCTAATCTAGATTCATGGAAGGATGCAATAATGCCAAAAATTAATGTAAAAATAATGAGTAGACTTATTCTTTTCCAACGACTCATTGCGTATCCTCCCTATTATTAGTTATTTGCATCATTAACAATTTTATGAAATAAATCTTGGCGTGTAAAACTTTCTTTGTATGTTTGCATTTGAGTGATGATTGATTCACGTTGTGTTTCAATATCTTTTAACTGATCGATAAGTTTATGTTCAGTTAAAGTGTCTTCTGGAATCGTTCTTCCAAAACCTTTAGATTCAAAATTTTTCGCATTGTCAATTTGATCTCCTCTTGATTGGTCGAGACCTAAAGGAATTAAGAGCATTGGAATTCTTAATGCTAAGAACTCATATATAGCGTTTGAACCAGCACGGCTAATAACTGTATCTGTTATCGCTAATAAGTCAGTTAAATCGTCTTTAACAAATTCAAATTGAACATAACCTTCTTTATGCGTTAAGGATTGATCTAGCAGTCCTTTGCCAGTTAAGTGAATGACTTGATAATTTTTTAATAATGCATCTAAATTATCTCTAATTATATCATTTAACTTTTTACTGCCAAGGCTTCCCCCCATGATTAATAAAACTTTTTTATCATCTTTAAATTCTGTTAATTGATAGCCTCTATTTTTATCACCGCTTTTTAAATCTTCACGTACTGTAGCACCTACAAAATCTGCTTTTTCACTAGGAAGATATTGCAATGTATCTTCAAAAGTCGTATAAATCTTTTTAGCGAATTTTAAAGCAATTTTATTTGCTAAACCTAGTGTTAAATCAGACTCATGTACGATTGTTGGAATTTTCAAAGATTTAGCAGCAATAACTACTGGCACAGATACAAAACCGCCTTTTGAAAATAATAGGTCAGGACGTTCTTTTTTTAATATTCGTCTTGAATCGAATATACCTTTTAAAACTTTAAAAATATCTTTGATATTTTCAAAAGAGATGTATCGTCTTAATTTACCACTTGAAATTTTATGGTATGGAATCTCTGGTAATTGAGATTCAATCATTTCTCGTTCCATACCATTTTTTGATCCAATATAAAAAGCTTCATGTCCTTCCTCTATAGCTGTTGGAATTAAACTAAGATTTACAGATACATGTCCAACAGTACCGCCACCAGTAAATGCGATTTTTGTCATATTATTACCTCTATTCTTCTAATTTTTTATAATAGGCATAGAATGGTTCCCCTTTGTCGAAAGGAGGATAATCAATATTTACTTCACCTAATTTGATAAAGCCAAATTTTTGGAATAATCCTTGAGCACGTTTATTCAATGCAAAAGTGTCAGTTAACATTACATGTACATTATCTTTTAACGCAAGGTTAACAGCAAAATCAAATAACTTTGTTGCAGCACCCTTATATTCTGATGAGGCTGCTAATCTATGAATAACGTATGCATTTTTTCTATCAATTGGCCATGCCAGTTCATCATACCATTCAGATTGTTGTTGGTCGACAACTATAAAGGCATAAATTATCTCATTTTCTTCTAGTACAAAAAGTGAGTCTTTACTAATATCATCTTTAAAATGTGATTTCAATGGATATTGTTCATCCCATTGTGTGTTATTTTCTTGTTTCATTATTGATTTTGCTTCTTCTACAATCGTTAAAATAGTTGGTAAATCTTTTATAGTACCTAATCTTATCATGGGGATTTCACCTCTTTAATTTAATTTATTTAATAAAGTTTTTAATACAGTATCTTCTTTATTAGCTTTATTAACTAAAGCTTGAGTGAATTTATCATTGGTTTGTTTATCAAACTTTCCATTAACTGTTAAATTATTATCTTTTTGGAATGATTTAACAGCATCTTCTAAATCGTTATCAAAGATTTTAGATTTATTATTAGTCTCATAGTTTAATGCAGATAGACCTATTTTTATTGTTTTTATATGTTTGTCTTCGTCACCCAATTGATAAGTTTGTGTATTAGGTATGACATTTAATGATTGATATTCAGGTTCTTTAATTTTTGTATCAGGCGTAATACCTTTTCCGTGAATATAATGGGATTTTGGTGTTAGCCATTTCATATTCGTAAATTTTAATAACGAACCGTCATCAAATTCATGCGTTGTTTGTACAATACCTTTACCAAAAGTTTTTGAACCGTAAACTTTGGCTTTATTATAATCCATCATTGCACCTGTGAATACTTCAGATGCACTGGCTGAACCTTTGTTTACTAAAATTGAAACATCCATATCTTTAGCTTCTTTGGTAGCGTCGTTTGATGTTTTTATTTGTTCTTTTTGATCGCCTTTTTCAAGTTGAACTGCAGTTTTATCTTTATCTATAAAAATATTCACCATTTTCACAGCTTCATCAAGTAATCCACCGGGATTATTACGTAAATCGAGAACAATTTTTCTAATTCCATCTTTATGCGCTTTAATAATTAAAGATTTTAACTCACCTGATGTACTACTTTGGAATTTATTAATTGTAAACACACCAGTATTTCCATGTTTTTCATATTCTACACTCTTAACGTGTATTTTATCTCTTTTAATAGTGATTTCGTGTGCTTGATTCGCTCTTTCAATTGTTAATGTGACTTTTGTTCCTTGTTTTCCACGCACTTTTTTGACAATAGCTTCAAGTGGTTGTCCTTTAATAGACTTACCATTTACCTTAGTCACTACATCTTTAGGTTGAATGCCAGCTTTTTCCGCAGGGGAGTTTTTCATCGGGCTTGTAATTTGGATTTTATCTCCTTTTTTTTGCATTTCTGCACCGATACCTACAAAATCACCTGAGACATCTTCGTTAAACGATTTAGACTCCTTTTTTGTCATATACTCTGAATATGGATCATCTAAATCTTTAACCATCCCTTTAATTGCAGATTCAGATATTTTTTCTGAATCAGTATTTTTATAATATTCTTTATTTAAAATACGATAGACATCTTCAACTTTTTTCATTTCAGCTTTTTGCTTTCCATCCAGTCCACTTGTCCAGTGCATGACTGCTATGGTTGCAAAGACCGTTAAAACTGCTGTTATGAGCACAATACTTATGATTGTTAAAATAAAATTTTTACGTTTAAAGCTTAATTTTTTAGTGGGCTGTTTGTTATTTGCATCGTCAGTTTTAGTTTCTTTGTTGTGTTCATTTTCCATGTCTGATCTTTCCGACATTTTATCACTTCCTAAATATATGTATGTTTCAAATCAAAATTTTATTGATTTGAAAATAAAAGTAGCTGGGATTGAATCATTAAAGATTAATCCCAGCTCTCTATGATACTCTATTATTTTAATATACTTTACTATATTCGCTCAAATATAAACTAAGACTAAAATTTTAACCATTCAGTATATTCTTCATATAAACTATCAAAAACAGACATTGAAACGGTGTAATTTCCTTGCATTTCAATGTAATCAGATAGTGCATGAAAATCTTTTTCCTGTCGTGGAAAAGACAAATCATCAAAAATTTCTTCTGCTAATTCGCCTTTTTCGTCTTTTCGACCACGTGCTGTTAATGCAAATTGATAAAATGAATGATCTTTCATTAGTTCATTGTCACATCTATAATTTTAGTTTCACCTTTAGTTACTGAAGTTACATCGTCGGTAATTGCAATTGATGATGTGTTATCTGAGTTTGTAACAATAATCGGAGAAATAACTGATTTAGCATTTTCTTTAATATAATCTAAATCAAAACGTAATAATGGGTCTCCAACATTAACAGTATCGCCACTTTCAACTAATACTTCGAAACCTTCCCCATCAAGTTGAACTGTATCTAAACCAATATGAACAAGTAGTTCAAGTTCATTATCAGCTTGTAAACCAATAGCGTGTTTTGTTGGGAAGATATTATCTACTTTACCATTGATTGGAGAAACAACTTCACCGTCAGTTGGATTCACTCCGAATCCCTCTCCCATCATTTTTTGTGCAAACACTGGATCTGGAATATCTTCTATTTTTACATATTCTCCTGTAATAGGTGCATATACACTTGTTTCTTTGTCGACTTCTTTACCTTTACCAAATAATTTTTTAAACATGTCTTGTTCGCTCCTTATTTTTCAAAATGTGATATTAAATCTTCATAGCCTAATTCTTCTAGTTTGTCATATGGTATGAATTGAACAGCAGCAGAGTTAATACAATATCTTAAACCACCGCTTTCAGTTGGACCATCATTGAAAACATGTCCTAAATGACTGTTTGCATCTTCAGAGCGTACTTCTGTCCGTACCATACCAAATGTTTTGTCAACAAGCTCTATGATTTCTTCATCATCTAAAGCTTTTGAGAAACTAGGCCAACCACAGTCTGATTCAAATTTTTCTTCTGAGGTAAATAAAGGTTTACCAGAAATTTTATCAACATAAATCCCTTTTTCAAAATGATTCCAATACTCATTTTGAAATGGAGGTTCAGTTCCATCTTCTTGTGTTACCAAATATTCTATTTCAGTTAAATCATTTTTATTTTTTTTAATCATATTGTTTCCCCCAATGTTTTTCTATAAAACTTTTACGGCCAGAACCACGCTGATATTGCTCATAATGTAGTGGATTCTTTTTATAATAATCTTGATGATATGATTCAGCAGGGTAAAAGTTTTTGTATGGTTTTATGGGTGTAATTACAGGGTTGTTGAATATTGCCTGCTCATTTAATTCTTGAATTTTTGCTTCTGCGGCCTTTTTTTGCGCTTCATTATGATAAAAAATAGCTGGTTGATAATGTTCGCCTCTATCAAAAAATTGACCACCGTTATCAGTAGGATCAAATGTCTTAAAATAAACATCCAAAATGTTTTCGAAGGTAGTGATTTCAGAGTTATATGTGATTTGTACTGCTTCTACATGACCGGTTTGTCCACGGCTAACATCTTCATAAGAAGGATTTTCAACATGTCCACCACTATAGCCAGAAACAACATTTTCAATGCCTGGATAAGATGTGAATGGTTTTACCAAACACCAGAAACAACCTCCAGCTAATGTCGCATATGCCATGGTATACCTCCTTTTTTATTATCTTGTCATTAAGTTATCATTAATTCCAGAGATAAGCTATTAAATTGTTTTGAAAATTTAACAAATGAAAGAATAATTAAAACGAACCTTAATTTATTATAAATTAGTTTATGATTTTAAAACAACTAGACCTATTGCACCTTCTCCAGTATGTGTAGATATTATAGGAGTTGTAACATTTGTATCATATTCAGTGACATTAAATTCTTCGGTGAAATGTTTTTTTATTTTATCCACAAATTCTAAAATATTTGCATGCGCGATGCCTATTGATTTAATTTTTTTATCACCTAAAAAAGTGCTGATTTCTTTTTTTAGAAATTGAATACTACCATTTTGAGTACGGGAATTATGAATTAATTCAATTTTACCATCATCAAGCGTTCCAATTGGCTTGATTTTCATCATATTACCTATTAATCCTTTAGTTTTACTGATTCTACCGCCTTTGATTAATTGATTTAATTGACCAATCACGACGTATAATTTTATATTACTCTGTAAATCTGTGATTTTTGAAACAATTTCTTCTGATGAAAACCCTTGATTATTCCAATCAACTACATGTTGAACTTGATACCCTAATCCAAATGAAATAGATTTTGAATCTATAACAGTTACTTTGCTATCTGTCATTTGGCTTGCTTGTAGCGCAGTCTGATACGTACCACTAAGTCCTGATGTCATATGAATACTAATGATTTCAGAACCATCTTTGCCTAATTCATCATATAATTCAATAAAATTACCAATCGCTGGTTGACTTGTTTTTACATCAGCATTTTCTTCCAACTTTTCAATATATTCTTCAGAGGAAATGTCTACTTGATCTACATATGACTTGCCATCAATAGTTAAATTAAGCGGGATGACATGTATATCATTATCTTGTAAATAAGTATGAGATAAATCTGATGTTGAATCAGTTACAATTTTCATTTTCATATTATTTCCTCCTATGTTGTTTTTTTATGAACTAAATGTAGAAATGTATGGGGAATCGTATTATTTTCATCTAATTCTCCCGGAATAGAAGATTCCACTTCCCAGTCTTCAAATGTATAAGGTGGAAAGAATGTATCGCCATTATATTTATCTTCAATAACAGTAATATACATATCATCGACTTTATCAATCATTTCTTCAAATAATGTTTGACCACCAAAAATGAAAACATGACCGGATAAATTAAATATTTCGTCAATTGAGTGGATAACTTCCACACCATCATGCGCAAATGATTTATTTCTTGTTAGTACTACATTTTTTCTATTAGGAAGAGGTTTTCCTATAGAATCAAATGTTGCACGTCCCATAACAAGCGTATTGCCAGTTGAGAGTTTTTTAACATGCTTTAAATCATTTGGTAAATGCCATGGTAATTGATTATTAACTCCAATAACACGTTGCTGATCGTGAGCAACCAGTATAGAAAGTGTCATAATTTCCCTCCTAATAGTAGTATGATTTCAGTAAGTAAAACGTTCTCAGCATAAAGTATATATTAAATAAACATTAAAATTAAATATTCTATTATTTATACTGCTATTGGTGCCTTAATTGCTGGGTGTGATTCATAATTAACAATTTCTAAATCTTCATAATTAATGTCGAAGATAGAGACATTTGAATTTATTTTAAGTTGTGGTGGCGCATAGCTAGTACGAGACAACTGTGTTTCTATGGCGTTTATATGATTCGTATAAATATGAGCATCCCCAAACGTGTGTATAAATTCTCCTACTTCTAAATCACATTCTTTTGCGATTAAATGTGTCAGTAAACTGTAACTAGCTATGTTAAATGGTACACCCAAAAAGATATCTGCACTTCTTTGGTATAATTGGCAACTTAATTTACCATCTTGGACATAAAACTGAAACATTGTGTGACAAGGTGGTAATGCCATAGTATCAATTTCAGTTGGATTCCATGCTGAAACAATATGACGTCTTGAATTTGGGTTGTTTTTAATTTGTTCGATAACAGTTTTTAACTGATCAAAGTGATTGCCATTTTTATCTTCCCAATCGCGCCATTGTTTGCCATAAACATTACCCAGATCACCATACTTGTTTGCAAAAGCTTCATCGTTTAAAATTTGCTCTTTAAATTTACGCATTTCTTCTTTATATTTTTCATTAAATGCCTCATCCGTTTGTGCTCTATGACCAAAATTTGTCATATCTGGTCCTTTATAATCAACTGATTTAATATAATTTTCAAACGCCCATTCATTCCATATATTATTATTATATTGGAGTAAATATTTAATGTTTGTATCGCCTTTGATAAACCATAGTAATTCAGTTGCAATCAATTTAAAAGATACTTTTTTGGTAGTTAGCAATGGAAAACCTTCTGACAAATCAAATCTTAATTGATGGCCAAACTTTGAAATAGTACCTGTATTTGTGCGGTCTTCTTTTTGTTTTCCTATGTCTAATATTTCGTTACAAAGATCATGATAGGATTGATCAAATTTATTTAACATGTGGAACACACTCCTTTCAACAGCATAGTTATTTTTATTTAATCATATTTTAAAATACCAATAATTTAAAGAGATAACTACTAGTAAAACAAAAAATATAATTGGAATTTGAGCATTATATTTATGTATTCAATTAATGACTTGTGTTTTGAAAGGCTTAGTGACACAAGTCTGTTATTCTAAATATTGTGATAAACAATCAAAAGTAAAATCAACTTTTTAAATAGTTAATCCTATACTAATGGGATGGTCAACCATATCAGTCAAAACAACAAAATATGTTCATTAATGAAATGCATGATAAAGTCAGAAATTATGTGTATAGCATTAAAGCAATTTAAGGCTGAGACATTTATTTATATCTCAGCCTTGGTCTTAATTGATTAATCACAATAATCATCAAATATGTCTTTAATATCCATACAAATGTCTTGAATGTCTCTGCCTTCTATATGCTCTCTTGGCATGAAATGTTTTAATTCTTTTCCTTTAAACAAGGCATACGAAGGACTAGATGGTACTTGTTGAATGAAAGCGCGCATTGCTTCAGTTGCTTCTTTATCTTGACCAGCAAATACAGTAACTTTATGAGTTGGTTTTTTTTCATTTTGTTCTGCAACAGTAACTGCAGCGGGTCTTGCCAATCCTGCAGCACAACCACAAGTTGAATTAATCACGACAAATGTTGTATCATCTTCAGATACATTATTCATAAAGTCATCGACATCATCTGCAGTTTCTAAACTATTAAATTCATGATTAGTTAGTTCGCTTCTCATTTGTGTTGCAAGTTCATTCATATATGCTTCGTAAGCATTCATTTATAACACTCCTATTTTATTAAATGATAGTTTCTTTAGACATTATTTCGATTAGCAATTTGCTTCCAAACGGAACCTAATGCTTCATCACCATTTTCAATTCTTGTTATAGCCATCTCTATTTGAAGTTTCACTTCATATGCTGAATCATCAGCATGTTCACGTAGTGATTTTAATTGTTCTGGTCCACCTTCATCAAAAATAAACATAGCAGCTCTCCATCTGACAATTTTGTGAGGATCATCTAATGCTTTTTCCATTTCTGGTAATGCTTGTTTGAAACCTAAATCACTTAAACAATCACCAGCAGTTCTTCTTACTGCAGGACTTTTATCGTTTAACCCTTTATAGAGATAAGGAAGTACTATTTCATCTTCAATCATTCCAAGAAGTATGATAGCTTCACGTCTTAATGGTGTTTTCTGTTCATCACTCACGACTTCGCCGAGCAACGGTAAATCTTCAATTGTAGGTGTTGGGAATGATTTTAGCATTCTTAAACGTTCTTTCCAACTTTCAGTTGATTGATATGTTTCCAAGGTTACATGTTTGTATTTGGTTTCAGGAATTGTAATATCAGATGCTAAGGCTTCTTCCACACGTTTTTGCAATTGATCTTTGGGATAGACAGCTGTAATCTCTTCAACGACATCCTCCATTACCTCTGAGAGCTCACCATAACGTATGCCTAAATCTTCCCACTTACGTTGAAACACAACATTGTCATCATCTTTCTGTGCAGCTAACATACTGTCGACATATATTTCAGGTAATTGTTTACGTTGTTCTTCTGTACTTGTCGTTAGTTTAATTTGATAAGGAATACCTTTGAACGTTAAAACTTCTGCTTTTATTTCACCAAAATGTTCATCTGGTAGCGCTTCGGAAGTTACTTCGTGTTCGTCATTTAATGTTGCTGTTACTTTAGGTAAAACATCTTCCCAATCAAACTTAGGTTTTTTATCTACAGCTAAAAAGTCCATCACATGAAATATAGATTTAACGCCATCAATTTCTAAAACATCATTGATAAAATCAGGCTGCCCTTCTGCAATTGATGAATAAGTATTAGATTGGTTATCCTCTCTTTTTTCACTCAATACAATTTTCATTGTATTGGGACTTGGTGTAGGCTCAACACGTACAATTTCCATAAAGGCACCCTCCTTATTTTTATATTTCTTCTAATACTTTTGTTATATTTGGTAAAAGTGTGTCCCAATCTGCATCTGAATTTTTATCAACTGATATAAAGTTCATTGCTTGAAATATAGATTTGACACCATCAACTTCTAATACTGCGTTGATGAAGGCTGGTTGGTCTTCTTTAACTTTTGTATACGTATTAGGTTTGTTATCACCACTATCTAATTTTAAATCAATTTTCATCGTATTTGGATTTGGTGTCGTTGCTACATTTAATATTTCCATAATCGTATGCTCCTTTTTATTGTAGTTCATTACCGATTTGTTTAATTTGTTTTCCGACTGAACATTCATTTATACAAAAATGATGTGCTTGTGTTTTGCCTTTTGTATTTTTAATATGACGTTTTAATAAACACGCTTTACAATATGTGTTCATCAATTGGTCTATGGCGTCAATTGCCTCTTTTTCAGAATAGGTTAGAATACGCTTCACGCTCCTGTATTTCTAAAAATGAATTATAAGTACCCAATTAACTAATTTATTATAAGATTTGAGACTTGATGACATTATATCATTTGTAACAACGATTGTTTAATCATTAAATTGAAATAGGGCATTGGTGAAAACATTTGTTGATAATTTACAATTTGAGCTTGCTTTTTTATAATTTTCTAGTAAAATAATGTAGTTGTTTATTTTGCGGTTTCTAAACACCCGCATTATCAAAATTTAGGAGGAATAAAATTGTTTAATGAAATATTTGGTGTTATTACTTTTTTAGTAACTTTTATATTATTGGTTACTATGTATCGTTTGTTTGGTAAACATGGTTTGATTGCATGGATTGCTATTGGCACAATTATAGCTAATATTCAAGTTATTAAAACAATCGATATTTTTACTATTTCAGCAACACTGGGAAATGTTATGTTTGCATCAATCTATTTAGCAACCGATATTTTAAATGATATCTACGGTCGCAAAATAGCTAAACGTGCAGTTTGGCTAGGTTTTTGTTCAACGTTGGTAATGATTATAGTGATGCAATTTTCACTTCATTTCACACCTTCCCCAGTAGATAATACACAAAAAGCATTAGAATCTATTTTTAATATTGTTCCAAGGATTGCTTTAGGTTCTGTTATAGCATACATCATCGGACAACATTTAGATGTTTTACTTTTCTCATTAATCAAAAAAGTGTTCAGCTCTGATAAAACATTTATTATAAGAGCTTATGGTAGTACTATTTTAAGTAATATCGTGGATACTGCATTATTTGTTATTATTGCCTTTTTAGGCGCAATGCCAAATGAAGCGGTACTTGAAATCTTTATTACAACGTATTTATTAAAAATAATTTCTACTATATTTAATGTTCCTTTTGGTTATTGGGCTAAATCAATGTACCGAAAAGGAAAAATTCAGAAGTTAGATGAAGGTTATTAATTTTTAATTAAGTGTTTCAATATAACTGATAAAAAACCCGTAATTGAATTTTCAGAAATTCATTTACGGGCTTTTTATATTTCAAGGAATTGAATATAATTATAAAATTTCCATTATTTTATCTTTTAAGTAATTGAAGGTGTCATACCCCTCAGTTTCTAAAAAGTGACCATCATGATTAATGTAATGTGTTTTGACATTTAATTGATTTGATAATCTATCAGTTGCGTCTATATTCACTACTGGATCATTTGAAGCACCAATTGTAATAATGTGACGCGCATTTAATTTATTGATGTCAATACAGGTGTTATCTATATATTGATTTAGTTCAGGTATGTTAGACAATTTTTCGTTAAAACCAGAAATTAGAAAAAGTCCTTTTATTTTTGAACTAGCCTTTAAAGAAGTTAAATAATGTAATATTGAAATGACACCTAAACTATGCGCAACGATAATTGTTTCTGAATTCAATTTATTTTGTACGATATTATCAATAGCCTGGCACCATGAATCGAGTTCAGGATAATCGGAATTTGGTAAATATACAATTTCAACATTATAACCATATGGTTTCATCTGTGCGGCTAACCATTGAAACCAATGACTTTTTGTACTGGCTTGATAACCATGTATAATAAACATGTTTTTCAATTAAGATCATCCTTTGTATATATTAATTTTGTGCATTTTCATTAACTGTAATAGTTTACGTTATTTTGATGTATTTTCCAAGAAAATATATCTACATGATTATGCTTATTTATGCTCTTTTGTTAATATAAAATTAACTTATTAAATTTGAAGGTGAATTTATGGCAAAAATATATTTTGATGCAGCTACAGCAGGTAATCCAGGTCAAAGCGCATGCTCTATAGTTATTATTACTGAGCAAGAACGATTACATTATGACTTTGATTTGGGAATTTTAGATAATCATAGTGCAGAATGGGCAGCTTTTGTATTTGCATTGGAATGTGCAAAACATCATGGGATCACTATAGCACTCGTATACACTGATTCGAAATTAATAGAAGATAGTATGAACAAAGGACAAGTCAAAAATAAACAGTTCATAAATTACTACCATAAAATAAAAATATTAGAATCATCTTTTGATTTATTGTTTGTTAAATGGGTTCCAAGAAACCAAAATAAAGAGGCAAATCATCATGCCAAAAATGCCTTATATAAAATCATTAAAACGGCAGAAAAAAAGCGTTAAAACAATAATTTATTGTCAAAAATAGTGTCTGGACGATAGATATCCAGTAAGATATAAAAAGTTAATATCTATTTAAAATCTTAAGACATTAACTTTTTTGGTGCAAAACTTTTTAGTTGTTGGTGCTAATAGTTATTCCTTTGCATTTATAACACATTTTTAATGCAAATTCGTCCGAAACAATTGTATGAACAATGGACCACGAGCTCCTATTATATAAATCATATCTCAGACAAGTATGCACGGTCAAAAGCATTCGATATTAATTATTAGGGAGATTGGATATAAATCTCAGAAAAATAGCACTCAGATGATTTAATTCAATTCATCTGAATGCTTCTTTTTTATTCAATGCTTCGTATTGTTGGCTCGCTTACTTTGGGGACAGCTTCAGCTTCTCCTGTTCCCTCAAGAGACTCGCCAAAATACGTAATATTATTGAATACGAAAAATGTAGTATAGTTAGGAAAACAAACACGACAAAAGTGAACTTGGCGTTATATTAATGACACTTAATATAAGAAAAATAGTAGCTCAATGAGCTAGCTATAATTAAAATAATAGCGAAAAAGGCAATTTCTATATTATTTCAATAGAAATTGCCTTTTTTCACTTGTCCAAGAACTTTATGTTCCAGGCTCCTTAACTATGAGCGTGTACTTTATTGTTGTTTATTTTATTTAACTAAAATGTGTTGCTAAATACTTTCCAGATACATAGAGCTCATGCTCTTTACATATATTTAGTATTTCAGCTAAATCAGTTCCGAATTTCATATCACTTAATAAATCGGATGTATTTATTGGTACTTCTGTATGAATTTTAGCTAATGATTTAGAAAGTTTTAAATTATATAAGTTGTCTTCTATTTTATTACGTTGACCAGGTGTTAATTCGTTTAAAGCGTCAATAACTGATTCAACTGAACCATGATTTTGAATGAGTTTTATAGCTGTTTTTTCTCCAATGCCTTTAACGCCAGGATAGCCATCAGCGCTATCTCCCATAAATGCTTTAACATCTATGAGTTGTAGTGGATTTAGTCCATATTCATTTTGAAATCTGGTTAAAGTATAGCGATTGTAAATATTGAATCCTTTTTTAGTTAGCCAAATCTCAACATTTGGATTAATACATTGTAAAATATCTTTATCACCGGTGATTACATAAATTTGATTTTCTTGTGAATACTCATATGCTAAAGTCCCTATAACATCATCAGCTTCGTAATTTTGTACACCAATATTTACAAAACCAAATTGGTTTGCTATCTCTTTTACATAATCAAACTGCGGTATCAATTCTTCTGGTGGTGCGGGACGATTTTGCTTGTATCCATCAAACATTTCATTTCGAAATGTAGATTTTCCCATATCCCAACACACAGCCACATGTGAGGGTTGTATTTCGTTTATTGCGGTAAATACATGACGTACAAATCCTTGAACACCGTTCGTAGGCATTCCTGATGAATTTCTCATGAATTGTTTGTGTAAACTTGTTGCGTAAAAATGACGAAATAATAAAGCCATACCATCTATTAATAATATTTTTTTGGACATTGTGCGTACCTCTTTCTAAGTTAACAACTGAGCTTTTAGTTCGCTATTTGTTTCTTGAAGTTGTTTTACTAATGAATCATCTATATTAAAAGCTAAAAGTTGTTTAATTTGTGTGTGTATCTCTTTTTCATACTGATTGAATTTCGTTTCTGCATCATTATTCAGTTTATTTACAATTTCAATTAATGCTTTCCTTAAATCAGCAATACTAGGTTTAAGTTGCACAAGTGTGTTTTGAGTTATTGTAGTTTGAATTTCATTTTGCATTTTTGGTTGCAAAATGTTCTTTTTAGTCAGTGATTTAGGCAAAACAGAGATCATTTGGCTTAATTCAATTTTTAAATATGGATCGTCTAGTTCCATATTACTTTTATTAAATTCTGGTTCGATGAAAATGTGTAATTGTTCCAATTTTTGTTTTAAAGGTGCGATTTCTTCATGTATTTGTTGAATGAAATACTTTTTAATTCGTTCTACAAGTAAGGATTGTTCTAAATATAATCTTTGATGAATTTGATCTAAGTATTGTTTAGTGGAAAGACGTTTTTCTTCATTGAAGTTATTGCTTTGTGTCATTTGACCGTTATAAATTGATTTTACCTCATCTAGCAACTGAATTTTTAAACGCTCATTTAAGTGATAAATTTGATCTTCAACTTCATTTGAAGCACGTTGTACTGCAATTTGTAATATATTATTATTCAGTATTATTTGTTGTTGGTACTGTTCGAGTTTATTTTTACGTTGCTTAATTTTTGATTGATTATGCTGTGCATCTTCTATCATTTGATCAAATGCTTCTGAAATATTTGCTAATTGCTTAGTCATTTGTTGTTGCAATATATCTTTCGACTCAACTTGAGTAAAGTAGTCTATACTATTTTTTAATTTATCAATTCCTGAGTCACCTGTATTCAATGCTTTTCGACTTGAAACTGCAAAAATATCAGAATTCATATTTACATGATTAAGTGCATCACTTACATAGTTTATGACTGCATTCAGATCTTCTTCAGTTTCAGCTAAATCAGTGGCATTTATGATCATTTTAAATGCTTGGTTTTCACTTAATTGGTTCATTTCTTTCATATGCTCAATAAAGCGTTTATCATTATCTGTGAAAGAATGATTAAAATAACTTACATAAAGTATTAAATCTGAAGAAGTTAAAATCTTTTCTGTTTCATTTGTATGTCGTTGATTATTGGAATGTAATCCAAGTGAATCTACGATAACTTTATTTTTTAACCAATCAATGGGTAATCTTAAGTGAACTGTATTTACAAAGGTTGCATATTCATCTTCTGCACTCCATTTTCTAATTTCGTCCTGTTCAATGGAATGGGTTAAGCCTTGTTCTAGCATTTTTTGATACATCGTGTAATGTTTGTCAATTGCATTGATAAATGCTAATTTGTTTTTTTCTAAAGATGCTGTTAACTTATGTGTATTTTGATTTAAAAATGCTTCAATTGAATCAAAAGATTTATTTTCCACTTCAAATAATTGGTTTAATTCTTCTAATATTTGTTCTGATGATTTAAGTGTGATTTGACTTTCCTCACCATAAGTCAATTCTGTCATTGCAGCTGTTGTAGGATTTGGCGAGCTTACAAGATACGCATCACCAAGTAGCGCATTGATTAAACTACTTTTTCCGGCACTGAATGTTCCGAAAACCCCTATTTTAATAATTTTATTATCAAGGCGATTTAATGCATCATTGATATCTTGTTTAGTTTGTTCAAATAATGGAATATTTTTTATTAAATCTAATGAACGTTTTATATCTTGAATTGAAGTATTTGTTGATTTTGCTTTAGTGGTACTAGGTTGATTTTGTTTTTTAGTCACTGAACGTTCCTGTTTAGCTTGATAAGTGATTTCTTCTCTATCTATTAATTTATCTAATGAATCATCAATATGAATATAGTAGTGTCTGTAATTTTGTGTTTCAAGTGATTCTCTCAAATTACGTAGCTCCATAAATTTAACATAATCATTATAATCATCTACTTCTTCAGTGCCAATGTCGTTTGCTTGAGAATGGTTTATTGCTTTTTCAAATAATGGTTCAGTTTCTTTAACAATATGTTGTTTGATAGATTTCATTAAATCATCTGAAAATGTTAAGACATATTGATTACTAATAGATATTTGCATTTGATACAAATCATCCACGAGTTTTGAAGGGATTTGATAATGTTGGTTTAAAATAGCCTCAGTTACTTCGGAAGAATTAATAAATCGAGTCAAAAAGGACATGTCTTCTCTCAAAGGTTGACGTATTTCTTGATTTACCTTTTCTTGTAATTGCTCAAGTAGTTCTTGAAGTCTAATTTGTTGTGTTTCTAATGTTTTTTTCTTTTTATTGAATAAGCCACCCACTTTAAAATCTTTAGTTCGGCTTTCCAAATAAGTTCTTATTTTTTCCCTAGTATCGTGTGTCATTACATATGCATTGTCGAGAATCGCCTTACGTTTTTGTTTTAAGAAATCATATAACTGATCAGGATTATTTAGTAATTTTGCTTCTTCACTCACTTGTTGATGTTGTTGGAAGTTTAAATATGCTTGGTCAAAGTCTGCTTCAAATATATCCAGCTCTGTTAAAATTGCTTGAATTTCATGTTGTATAAATGATAGTTGTTCTTCTGTAATAAAATTGATAGTACGTTCCACATAATCCGACATTGATTCTCTACGTTGATCTTTATCAATGAGATAGTCTGATAATGCTTGAATTTGGTTGTGTTCATGTTCAAATTTAGAAACATAAAATATTTGATCTAATTTGATTTCCCATTCATCAATCGATTTTTCAACGCGTTGTTTAAATGTGGCGAATGGAATCTCTGATTCATGATGTTTATCTATTTGATTGATAACAAAAACTACTGGTACACCAGCATGATTAAGCTGTTTCATAAATTGAAAATTCATTGCAGATTGAACATGATTATAGTCTACAGTGTAAAATAGAACATTACTTGTATACATAAATTCTTCAGTACTAGATTGATGTGTCGATACATTAGAATCAACACCTGGTGTATCTTGAAGTGTGAACCCTTTATTAAATTTATCAGAAGGGAATTTAATTTCTACAGATTCAACATCAATATTTTCGCGATTCATTTGTTTAACTTCATCATAGTTTGTTAATAAAGTATATTTTTGGTTGCTCAAATTTGCTATAATACCTGGTTCATCTGATACAGAAACGATTGCTGTGTTACTAGTTGTAGGTACTGGAGAACTTGGTAAAATATTTTCTTCCAGTAGCATATTGATGAGCGTTGATTTTCCTGCTGAAAAATGACCAACAAATGTAGCAGTATATTGTTCTAAAAATATTTTTTTAATGACTTGATTTATAATATGTACAAGCCTATGATTATCTGATTTTTCAACTTCTTTTTTTAGTTTATATAGAATATCGAGTTGCTTCGTTTTAGACATGTTATGTATCCCCTTTATTACTTATATGTAATTAAGTTCTATTGTATAACAAATTATTGTGGGTCTAAAGTAAGTTAGCAAAATTAAATTGTATTTAGTACTTATTTATTAGTAAAAGCAAAGAAGTGTTACAAAGTTATTGGTAGCGACTTTATTTAAAATTAAAAATACCACCTTAATTGGTGGCATTTGCAATCATTACAAAAATGTTGTTGTTTTTTAAATTTTATTTCCAGCTTGGTTTACTAAAATCAGTATTAGGTTTGCTAATACCAATGTTATCTTTTAAATAAAGTTCAGGATTTTTGGCAATTTGTACTGCAACAGCAGCAACACTTTTTCTGGAAACTTCTGTCCCCTTAAATGGTTCATCTTTATGAGTAATTTCATAATCAATTTCGTTAATATCTGATAACCAAGCAGGTCTTAAAATTGTATAATTGAGCTTTGAGCTTTCAATGGTGTCAGCTGCTTTTTTATAAATTGGTAAGTAATTATGGATTTGCTCATTTACCCATTCGCCAAATTCACCAGGTACCTCATTATAAATGCCAAGCGCAGCTACAAATATTAAACGATCAACTTTATTCTGTTCCATAGCTTTAACAATAGTACTTGCTTCTTTATCTAATTCACCTGAAAGACTAGCAAATACAATGTCTACATCTTCCATCGCACTATTAACATCTTCAAAGTTTGTAGCGTCTCCTTCACGAACACGAATGCGATCTGATGCATAATCAGGTAATCTATTCGCGTCTCTTAAAAACAATCTCAGCGTATATGAGGTATTTTCTAAAAAAGAATTAATAGCTGCTTTAGAAATTGCTCCGTTTGCCCCTAGTATTAATACTCTAGTCATATAATCACTCCATTATAATATATGGTTAAAAATATTAGTATATATAATAATTTTTTTGGATGCTTTTCTTTATATCTAATTTCACAATACTACAAATGCATGATTTATACTAATGATATATTTACGATATTGAATATAATAAAATGAGCTGTATGATATGTAAACATGTTTTGATTAATTTCAAGACAAAATAAAATCCCTAAAACAACTTTTATGAAGTTACCTTAGGGAAGTAATCAATACCATTTAGTGGATAGCAGGATTATTATTTTTTTTAATTTTTACATACTGTGAAATACTATATATTACAATGCCAACCCAAATAAAGATGAACGTGATAAATTGGTCGACACTAAATGGTTCTTTGAATAAGAAAATACCTAATACAAACATAATTGTAGGACCAATGTACTGTATGAATCCAGTAAGCGACAATGGAATTCTACGTGCACCAGCTGAGAAAAGTATCAGTGGAATTGCTGTTACAGCCCCTGAGAAAATCAACCAAAAAGATGAGGAGTTATAACCAAATGTTAAACTACCTTGTTGCCAAATGTACCATAGATATATAATGCCTGCTGGTGCAGTAACAATACATTCTATTGTAATACTACTAATTGCATCTATTGGCACGATTTTTTTAATTAAACCATAAATACCAAATGAACATGCTAATAGTAATGAAATACTTGGGAATACACCGACTCTTATAGTCATATACAAAACTCCGATGACTGCAAATCCAATAGCAATCCATTCTAATTTATTAAACCGTTCTTTGAGGAAAATTAACGCTAATAGAATGCTTACGAGTGGATTAATATAATAGCCTAAACTTGATTGTAATACGTGACCGTTCGTAACTGCCCATATAAAAGTGCCCCAATTAATTGTTATTACATAGCCAGCAGCTATGATAGCAATGAGTTGTATAGGATTTGCAATGAGCTGTTGTAAATCGCGTTTGAATGGTGCTGTATTGTTAGTGATTACTACTACTATCAGCATAAATATCATTGAAAGTATAATTCTGAAAGCTAATATTTCAAATGCACCAATATCTTCTATTAGATCCCAATATATTGGTAAAATCCCCCATAAAATGTATGCACCAAAAGCAAAAAATATGCCTTTTTTAAACTCGTTATTCATTTGTCGCACCTCTTTCTGATTGATTCATGCAGTCTAATTTTTAGGTTTTTTATTCCCCCAATATTGATAATAAGTACACTCGATATAACCATTAAATAGCTTTCTTCTTTTTGTAGCTTTTTTATTAACTAAAAATTCAAATTCATTATTACTTGTTAAAATATAAGTTGATAAATAAGGGTGTTCCTGCATTAATTGACCGATATAACGATACATTTCTTCAACTTCTGCTCTATCACCAATACGTTCACCATATGGTGGATTGCCAATTAAAGCAATGGGTGCTTCTGACTCTAATGATAAGGTGTTAACATCTTGAACTTTAAAGTTAATAATGTCTGATAAGCCGACTTCTTCAGCATTTCTACGCGCTATTTCTATCATTTCTGGGTCAATATCTGATGCGTAGATCTCTAAAGGTCTATCGTAATGAGCTTGTTGATCAGCTTCATCTCTCAATTCATCGTATAGTCCATCAGGCATAATATCCCATGTTTCTGAAACGAAATCTCGATTAAAACCAGGTGCAATATTTTGAGCTATTAAACATGCTTCAATCGCAATCGTGCCAGAACCACAAAATGGATCTATCAATGGTGTATCACCTGTCCAATTTGCTAATTTAATCAAACTAGCAGCAAGCGTTTCTTTTATAGGCGCTTCACCTTGGGCAAGCCTATAACCACGTTTGTTTAGCCCTGATCCAGAAGTATCTATTGTCAATAGTGCTTTATCCTTTAATAGAGCTACTTCAACTGGATATTTAGCACCTGATTCATCTAGCCACCCTTTTTCTTGATAAGCAGTTTTTAATCGTTCAACAATTGCTTTTTTAACGATTGCTTGGCAATCTGGCACACTAAATAAAGTAGATTTCACACTTCGACCTTGTACAGGAAAGTTTCCTTCTTTTTCAATAATCGATTCCCATGGGAGTTCTTTTGTTTTTTCAAATAATTCATCAAATGTTTTTGCATTAAATTGACCAACAACAATTTTTATTCTATCGGCAGTTCTTAGCCATAAATTGCATTTAACTATTGCTGTTTCATCGCCTTCGAAAAAGATTTTGCCGTTTTCTACTGTTGTTACATAACCAAGATCTTGGATTTCCTTAGAAACAACTGCTTCTAACCCCATTGGGCATACAGCTAATAATTGATACATTGTTTTGCTCCTTTTTTTAAATTGATTTAATTTAATTTTATCAAAAGTTATTTTAAATAGATATGACTTAACTTCTGTTTAGGTTCATATTAAAATTTTATGTGAATTTTAAACATTAAAAAAGCTCTCCTAAGTGGGAGAGCTTGGGGTCTAGTAATGATGTTTCTATAAGCCATGTTTTGTACCTTTGTACTGCCAACGTGTACTAGTTACACTCGTACGCTGGTGGTAACCATCTGTCTATATACTTTAAAAGTATACCTTATTTATACGTTGAATTCCGTTAAATAAGTGCTCCTACCTAATTTGGATTGCTCACTCGAGGGGTTTACCGCGTTCCACCTTTTATATTTCTATAAAAGCTACGTCACTGTGGCACTTTCAAACTATTTTAACCTTATCTAAAGACTTAGGTTATTTCGTTGCCGTCAATTTAATGCCTTGACTTATTGTTTCATCAAGCACGAACACTACAATCATCTCAGATTGTGTGAGCATGGACTTTCCTCTATATCGCTATAGCGATTACCCAAAACACCATCTTTAAGAGTATATCACTTTTCAAAGACTAGAACAAATAAAAATAAGATAAGTTTTGGGGAAAACCAAAACTTATCTTTATGTACGCAATAACTACTACGTATACATAGTCATTTGTTGTGATAGTTAGTTATATTATTTACCGAACACTGCTTTTTCTAGGTTTGAAATTCTTTTTAGAATATCGACGTTGTTATTATTAGTAGTATTGCTTGTAGCATTACCGTTTGTTGAAAAGTTTTTATTCTCTTGTGGTCTTGAAGTAGCCACTCGTAATCTCAATTCTTCTAGTTCTTTTTTTAATTTGTTATTTTCTTCGGAAAGTTTAACAACTTCATTATCTAAATCTGCCATCTTTTGATAATCTGCTATGATGTCGTCTAAGAAAGCATCTACTTCTTCCCTTCTATAACCACGTGTCATAGTTTTTTCAAAATCTTTTTCATAAATATCTTTAGCTGATAGTTTTAATGAAACATCTGACATATTTTTCCACCTCATTCGAAACTTTGTTCTTGAGACCACTGCAAATCGTTGATAAATTCCGTTAATTCATCGAACGAAACAATGTCACAAGTATAATTTGTTTTTTCCATAAAATCAACTAACATTTGTTTAAAGTATTTTGGACTAGCTTCTTGTTCTTCGTCATATATCAGTAATGATTGATCAGTATGGTCGAGCATAAATTGATCTGTCTGTTTAAATTGATGTGGCCCTACATATGATGTATGAAATACGCTATCTACAAAATCAGCATCTTGTACAATGTGATTATATTTTGCTTGATTTTGTTCATTCCATCTTTCAGTATGACCATAAAATGGTGTGACCACGCCGAGTTTAAGATCAGGATATGTCTCTTTTAAATCAATTACTACTTCAGCTGTCCATAATTCTATACCCATCTGTCCTTGTATTAATACCCATTCAAGCCCTTCTTCAATCAATGATTTTAATTTATGTGCTATAAATTTTTTCAAATAAGAAACTTCAGGTGCATCATCTTTAAAGATATTAAGTTCAAATGACTTATAACCAGTCACATAAATTGTCCTTATCATAATGTAACATCACTTCTTTGTATATAACTTAAATCGTATTGTACTGCCTTAACTTTTTCTGTGAATAATTTACGGCTAGTCCTTTTAAAATGACATTCAACTGACAATGATTCAATATTTGAAATAAGTAAATCAAATTTTTTCTTATTCATATAGGATAGTTGTAGTATTTTAGGCTCGAATGTGCTAAATGTTTCTAACAGGTTATCTATGTAACTAGTAAATGGAACAACATCTTTGTAAAAATCATAGTCTATATCTTTCGATTTAACTGATTCATATCTATCTTGCATCAATTGCACATCATTTAATAGTTGGGTAATTAATTGTTGCATGAAGTTTCCTCCTACACATTAAATTTACCACAAATAAATTTGATAGTCATTTGTGAAACAATCATCTAACATTTATGTCATATTCCGGGCATATTTATAGGGAAATATTGTTTAATTGAGAAAAGCACGTTAAAATAAATATTGATGTATGTACAGATACATTGCATTATATTTCATAGTTTGGAAAAAAAGATTATTTTCATGTATAATGAAAAAAGTTTTTGAAACCAAATTAAAGTGGTGAAAAACAATGAATTATCCAAATGGGAAACCATTTTACGGAAATAAGTCTCAAGTCGGACGAACTTATAAGGATGAAAAGAGTAAAATAAATTATGGTGGCAGAGGCATGTCGCTTGAGAGTGATATTGAATTATCTAATACGCACTATTTGAAACTTGGGCAAGCTGTTATACATAAAAAGCCCACCCCCGTTCAAATAGTTAATGTTCATTATCCTATGAGAAGTAAGGCGGTAATTAATGAGGCTTATTTCCGAACGCCTTCGACTACTGATTACAATGGTATTTACAAAGCGCACTATTTAGATTTTGAAGCGAAAGAAACTAAAAATAAAACTTCTTTTCCATTGAATAACATGCATGAACACCAAGTGGTGCATATGGATGCTTGCTATGACCAGGGAGGAATTGTTTTTTTATTAATTCGCTTTAAATTATTAGATGAAGTTTATTTGTTGCCTTATCGCAAGTTTAAATATTATTGGCATCGGTACAAAAAAGAAATTAAAAAGTCGATTACGGTTGAAGAAATTAGAAAAAATGGTTACTATATTCCTTATCAGTATCAACCAAGATTGAATTACCTCAAAGCAGTTGATAAGTTGATATTAGATGAAAGTGAGGACCGCGTATGACGGAGAAAAAAAGGACTTCCGATTCAAATAAGAATGATAAGTCCGGAGAAAAAAAGAATAGGAATATAAAAAGAACGATTATTAAGATAATCGGGTTTCTCATCATAGCCTTCATTGTTCTAGCACTAATTGGTATTTTATTATTTGCATACTATGCTTGGAAAGCACCTGCATTTACAGAATCAAAATTACAAGATCCAATTCCTGCTAAAATATATGATAAAGATGGCGATTTGATTAAAACGATTGATAATGGGCAAAGACGTGAACATGTTGATTTAGATGAAGTACCTAAAAGTATGAAATCAGCTGTCTTGGCAACAGAAGATAATCGTTTCTATGACCATGGTGCACTTGACTATAAACGTTTGTTTGGTGCAGTGGCTAAAAACTTTACGGGTGGATTTGGTTCGCAAGGTGCATCAACATTAACTCAACAAGTAGTTAAGCGTTCGTTCTTAACGGATCAAAAATCAATAGCACGTAAAGCACAAGAAGCTTATTTATCATATAGACTCGAACAAGAATATAGTAAAGATGAAATTTTTGAGATGTATTTAAATAAAATTTACTATTCTGACAGTGTTTATGGTGTGAAAGCTGCAGCTAAATATTACTTCGATAAAGATTTGAAAGATTTAAATTTAGCTGAATCGGCATATCTTGCTGGTTTACCGCAAGTTCCAAATACTTATAATATTTATGATCATCCAAAAGAAGCAGAATCACGTAAAGATACTGTTTTATACTTAATGGAATATCATAATCGTATTACTAAGAAACAAAAAGAAGAAGCACAAAATACATCATTAGAAGATAACTTAGTAAAACGTGATTCAGAAGATCGCCAAGTGAGTGATAAAAGTTCAAATCCTGAATATGATTCTTACGTTAACTTCGTAAAATCTGAATTAATGAATAATAAAGCATTCAAAGGCAAAGATTTAGGTGAAGTTCTTAATAGTGGTGTTAAAATCTACACAAATATGGACAAAGATGTCCAACAAACACTGCAAGATCGTGTAGATAATGGTGGCTACTATAAAAATGAAGACCAACAAGTTGGTTCTTCTATTGTAGACAGTGAATCTGGTGGTTTAGTTGCAATATCTGGCGGTAGAAATTATAAAGATATTGTTGATAGAAACTTAGCTACAGATGCTCACCCTACTGGTTCATCATTAAAACCATTCTTAGCGTATGGCCCTGCCATTGAAAATATGAATTGGGCTACGAATCACGCAATTCAAGATGAAGAAGCATATCAAGTTGATGGTGTCACATTTAGAAACTATGATACTAAAGGTCATGGTGAAGTTAAATTGTATGATGCTTTACGTCAAAGTTTCAATATACCAGCATTAAAAGCTTGGCAATCTTCAAAAGAGAACGCTGGAAATGACGCACCAAAAGATTTTGCTAATAAAGTTGGTTTAGAATATGAAGGAGATGTAGGACCTTCTGAAGTATTAGGTGGTTCATCATCAGAATTCTCACCTACACAATTAGCATCTGCATTTGCATCTATTGCAAATGGTGGCGAATATAATAATGCACATTCTATTAAAAAAGTAGAAAAAGAAGATGGAGAAACAATTAATTACGATCATACAAGTAAGAAAGCAATGAAAGATTCCACTTCTTATATGTTAGCAGAAGTACTTAAAGGTACATTTGAAGCATATGGTTCTGCATATGGCCACGGTATATCTGGTGTAAACGTTGCAGCAAAAACTGGTACAGGTACTTATGGTGACCAAACTTACCAACAATACGGCTTGCCTGATGATGCTGCAAAAGATGTATGGATGAATGGCTTCACGCCAAAATACAGCATGTCTGTGTGGATGGGCTTCAAAGAAGTTAAACAAGGCGGCGTAAATTCATTTGTTGGACATGACGAACAAGAGTATCCTCAGTATCTATTCGAGGATGTAATGAGCAATATCTCACCAAGAGATGGCAAAGACTTTAGTAAACCTGATTCAGTAAATGGTGATAGTAAAGATAGCCTATCTGTTGAAGGACATCCTGATGACAACACAACAAGTAATAAGCCTCGAGGACAAGGTGGTAGCAGTAGTAGTAATAGCGATGACAGTGATAATAATAGCAACAGCAATAGCAATAGTTCTTCATCAGCTTCATCAGCTAGCTCAAACAGTAGTAATACAAGTAATTCTAATGGCTTATCAAGAGCGCAATAATTATTAGTTGAAGTTTTTGAGTATCTATTACAAAGCTCAAAAAGTGCTTAGTTATCATCATTATTTATGAACACATAAACGCCAATTTCTATTGAAATTAAATAGAAATTGGCGTTTTCTTTATTTTATAGAGATTTTGTTACTTATTGACATCTTATGGAATTGTATGAATAAGAAACTAAATATCAAGTGTAAATTTGATAAGCTTAGAACACCAAAACCTTTGGAAATTAAATAAAAAGAAATGAGACAGAAATCTAATTATATTAAAATGGTTTCGTTGTCCACTTCGGCAAGGATGACCATAATTGAAAAAAATAAAAGAGGATTATCTGAACTGTAGCTCATGCATAAGTCCCACTAACTCAATAAATTGAGAAGTGGGACTTATTAATTTCAGCTCTACTATCTATTGACCATATGAATAAGTCTGGACGAATCAATGATGTTTCAAGACGCATTTTGTTTAAAATATTGCTATATGATTGTAATGACATCACAAAATTGATTTGTAACTCAATTTCAACGCTAAATATTTGTGTTAATGGCCTTTATTTTTGTTACGTATTTGGTATGATGCATTCATTTTAATTAATTCCGATTTAAGTGTCTTCATTTGACTATAACCCATAAAATGATATTTACGCGCAATCATATAATGATAACGTTCTTTAAAATTCATTGGTACAACTGGATAATCGGTTAATCGCTCAAAGTCAATCGTATGAATGTGATTGATTTGTTTAAAAAAAGTTTCAATCATATCAAAATATTCATCAATTAATACCTTAGCTTCTTCAGAATTTAATTTTTTTTGTTTCGAGAATAAATCTATTTGTTCTTCTAATCTTATAAAATCTTCTTTTGAAATCAATTGTGTCACACTTCTTTCAAACTGGCTTTATATCTTTTTTGCCCTTCTCTACATTCATTAAATAAGGGGCAAATATCACATTTAGGGCTACGTGCTAAACAGTGATAGCGTCCGAAGAAAATAAGTTGATGATGCGTTTTATTCCAACGTTCTCTAGGTACTACTTTGCATAATTTATCTTCAACTTGTCTAACATTATCTTTCCACCTACAAATACCTAAACGTTTAGCTACACGTTCTACATGAGTATCTACTGCAAGCGAAGGTTCATTAAAAGCAACACTCATCACTACATTTGCTGTTTTACGCCCCACTCCAGCTAGACTTTCAAGCTCTGCATGTGTTTGAGGAATGACGCCATCAAATTTATTTAGTAATGATGCACATAATTTTTGGATATTTTTAGCTTTATTTCTATATAAGCCAATAGTACGAAGATCATTTTCTAATTCTGAGATATCTACATTTAGATAATCTTCAGGTGTTTTATATTTTTTAAAAAGATTTTTAGTGAGTTTATTAACAGAAATATCTGTAGTTTGTGCTGATAATAACACCGCAATTGTTAGTTCAAATGGATTATCATGTACAAGTTCGCATTCAGCGTTTGGGAACATATTAGCAATGACGTCAATCATTTCTAAAGATTTTTTATTACTTATCATCTTGATTCTCCTCATTTAGCCAATCAAATTTAGGCACTTTTTTTACTGTGTGTTTCATTTTAGGTTGGTTAAACTGTCGGCTTATTTTTTTGGAATCTTCAATGGTTTTCACATTATTTTTTTTCCAATTTAATAGAATTCTATCAATATATTTAAAACTCATTTTGTTTTGGCTTTCTGCCTCATCTAAAGCTGCTTGAATCACACTTAAGTCGTGTTTATCTACATCTAACCATTGGTTTAATGTCTCAATTTCATATGGTGATAACGGTCTACCAAAAGCTTGTTCAATTTGTTGAAAAAGCTTGTTGAATTCAAGTTCAGTTTGTTTTTGATCATTATTATCATTAACGTGTTGCATAATATCATTTAGTTTATAATAAAACGGATCGAGATTCATATATTCAGTGAATTTGCCTTCTTCATCTTTATTAACGTTTAATTCTAATAAATCACGTTGAATAAGATTTTGTATAATGGCAGTAATTTCCCTGGAATCTAGTGAAGTTCCTTTTTGTAAAGATTCAATAGATGGTTGTTTATTGGTCATTTCCGATGCATGAATCAATTTTATCAAAATAACTAATTCACGTTCATTGATACCTAATTCATTATAGTGTTCTAGTAATTCTTTGTGAATTACAACTGGTCTAGTCTTTAGCATATCTATATTCAAATACATCCCTCCTTATCTTGTATAAATATTATAAAAAAGTCCAGCCATAAAATAGACTGGACGTAGCTTCGGTAGTTACTTGTATTGATAAGATTATGGATATAGACGATTTAATAAACGAGGGAATGGTGCAGTTTCACGAACATGTTCTACACCTGATAACCATGCAACTGTTCTTTCAAGTCCTAATCCGAACCCACTATGAGGTACACTGCCATAACGGCGTAAATCTAAATAGTAACTATAACTTTCAGCATCTAATTCAAATTCATTGATACGTTGTTCTAATAATGCAAGGTCATTAATACGTTCAGAACCACCAATTATTTCACCATATCCTTCAGGTGCAATTAAATCTGCACACAACACAGTATCCTCATTATCAGGATTTGGTTGCATATAGAATGGTTTGATTTTTGTTGGATAATTTGTAATAAATACAGGTAAATCATAATGATTTGCAATTGCAGTTTCATGGGGTGCACCAAAGTCTTCTCCCCATTCAATGTCATCAAAACCTTGTTCTTTCAAGAATTCAACTGCATCATCATATGTGATACGTGGGAAAGGAGTTGCAACTTTTTCAAGCTTTTCAGTATCACGTTCTAAAATATTTAATTCTAATTTGCAATTTTCTAGTACTGATTTAACAACATGAGTTACATATTGCTCTTGAATTTCTAAACTTTCGTTATGATCGCAAAATGCTTTTTCAGCTTCTATCATCCAAAATTCAATTAAATGGCGGCGTGTTTTAGATTTTTCTGCACGGAATGTCGGTCCAAATGAAAATACTTTACCGTGAGCCATTGCAGCTGCTTCTAAATAGAGTTGACCACTTTGAGATAAAAAGGCATCTTGATCAAAATATTTAGTATGGAATAGTTCACTTGTGCCTTCTGGTGCACTAGCTGTTAAAATAGGTGGATCTATTTTAGTAAACCCAGTATTATTAAAGAATTCATAAGTTGCACGAATAATTTCGTTTCTTATTTTCATAACTGCATGTTGTTTTTTTGAACGTAACCAAAGGTGACGGTGATCCATTAAGAATTCTGTACCATGGTTTTTTGGTGTGATTGGGTAATCATGTGCTTCTGCGATGATTTCAATAGATTTTACTTGCATTTCATAACCTAAGTCAGAACGATTATCTTCTGAGATAACGCCAGTAATATATAATGAAGTTTCTTGTGTAATATCCTTAGCTAATTGAAAAGTCTCTTCATCTACATCAGCTTTTACTACGACACCTTGCATAAAACCAGTACCATCTCTTAACTGCAAGAATGCAATTTTACCACTTGAACGTTTATTCGTTAACCAAGCACCTATCGTTACTTCTTGGTTAATGTAATGTTTTGCTTCTTTTATCGTTGTTTTCATAACCAAACTCCTAATATTTTTGTAGTCTTCTTTTATTAATCCTTATACATTTTAACAAAATCAAGATACAAGTTCTAGTTGCGCGTGTTAACTTTTAATGATGTATTGTCTCTTTTTTTATTTTTTTAAGTAAGCTTGAAAATTGTTTTATATCACCTTTTTTTTGGCGATAACTTTCTAGTGATTGTTCAAAGAATTGTTTGTAATTACTTTTAATTAAACGATCATCAAAGGATACAATTATGCCTTTATCTTGTTCATTTCGAATAAGTCTACCTAACCCCTGTCTGAAACGCGTAACAGCATCTGGTAATACAAAATCTTTGAATGTGGAAGTGAATTCAGATTCCATTAGCCAATATTTAGTATTATTATGATTCATGAATGGTAGTTTTGTGATCATCACGCATTTGATACCATTTGATTGAAAATCAAACCCTTCAAAAAATGTTCCAGTCCCTAATAATATGGCTTTAGAAAAACTGTTGAATTGCTGAACGATTTTATAGTTTTGGTTTTGTTGTTGCGTGAGTATTACATAATCTTCAAATTCAGATAATTCATTCAAGAGTTCTTGTACCATATGCATCATCTTATAACTAGTGAAAAGAATTAAACATTTTGATTCAACGACTGTTGTATATTCTATAACATAATTGACAATAGAGCTCACATAATCATCAATATTTTTATAATTATATGAAGCAATATCATTTGGTATAAATACTGTTGTCTGATTTGAAGATACTGCAGTAGTATCAAGTTCATAAGTATTAAAAACGATGTCCTTATTAAACCACTGCTTGAAATTTTCAAATGAATGATTAAAGGTTAAAGTACCTGAAATGAATGTTAGCGCATTAAATTTATCTAACACTTGTTTTGTTAGTATTTCTTTCACATCATAATCTTTGACATTTAATTTTATTGTGGATTTTTGATTAATATTTTTAATAGACAAATAACTAATATGATTATTTTTCAAACTAGTTTCAATTGCCCTAAATTTATCATTGTTATAAAGTAATTGTTTTCTTACTGTTTTAATCGTTTTATGGCTCATGCCATTAAAGAATTCTAAAGTCATGTTTAATTTATGAATAACGGCATGCAAATCATTCAAAATCGGCGTTACATCGAAATGATATACAAAATGAACTTTATGCACTTCATCATCATGTATTTCTGATTGTTGGATGCTATTAAACATAGTACTAAACAATTGTTCATTTAAATCATGTATTTCATTGATATTTGTTTTAAGGCCAAAAACATCGATTGGTGGTATATCTAACTTTTCAAGTATACGTTGTTGTTCTAAATAGTCGATTGCTGCAAGCAATTTTTCGTTTTCAGTTTTACCGATCAGTCCTAATTGATACTTAACATCAGAATAACTTAACTCATTCGTAACTTGATTTAAAGCATAGTCAGGTAATCTATGTGCTTCGTCAATAATACAATCATCAAATAATTGATAGATTGTATTATCATGTGAAGCATGAATTAAATGTGCATGATTAGTAATACCGATTTGAATATTTTTTGCGTTACGTTTAATAAAGTTAAAATAATTAATGTCATTACGCACTGGAACATAAGTTTCTAACTTTTGTTCGTAATACATTTTCTGTCCGCCTTTTAAATCTAACTCCTGAATATCTCCAGTATGCGTTTCTGTAATCCAAATTAATAACTGCATTTTTAAAATGCTTACTTCGTAATTATTAGACTCATCTTTCAAAATTTGACTGATTAATCCTAAAGAAATATAGTCTCTTTTACTTTTGATTAATGAAGCATTTATTTTAAAATTTAAAGCTGATTTTAGAGCAGGTATATCTTTTTCCAACAATTGGCTTTGTAATAATTTTGTATTTGTAGAAATCATTACATGTTTCCCTGTTTGAATATTATACATTAATGATGCTAATAAATAAGAAAATGATTTGCCACTTCCTAACGGTGCTTCAATCATGGCTTTTTCACTATGCATCAATTGTTCTAATATAATTTCAGCTAAATATAATTGTTGTGGTCTATATGTTAAATTTAATTTTTCAGTAATATCTGTATATAGATCTTTTAAGGTTCCATCAAAATTTGCAGTAGGTGCTTTAAAATCTTTTTGTTTTTTATAAATAATCTGTTCAAACTGATCGAAATCTTCATTTAGAGGTTCATGATCATGGTTTCGAGCCATTTCAAAAAGAATATCATGTAAATCATACTTTAAATTTTTACTTAAATAATATAGTTGCTTTAAAGTGTCTAAATGGAGCGCTTCAAATTTATTAAAAGCAAGTATCATGAGTTGTGCCGTCGTTGCAGCATCTTCATCAGCACGGTGAGCATTATTTAATATGATTCCATGCGATTCTGCTAATTCACTTAATTGGTAACTTTTATCTGTTGGGAAAGCTACTTTAAACAGCTCTAATGTATCTAATACCTTTTTGGGCTTATATTTGATATTGCAATTTTTAAACGATTTTTTTATAAAATTTAAGTCAAAGGTCACGTTATGTGCTACAAAGATGCAACCTTCTAGTTGCTTATAGATATCGTCAGCAATTTCATGAAAATATGGTGATTGATTTAGCATTTCTTCTTCAATTGAGGTTAATGCTTGAATAAAAGGAGGAATTTCTAAATCTGTTTTCACCATAGAGTGATAGGTGCCAATTATTTTATTATCACGAACGAAAGTAATACCAATTTGAATAATTTCATCATAATCTAATTGATTACCCGTCGTTTCTAAATCAACAACAGCGTAACAAGGTTGTGTCATTTTCATTCCTCCTTTTCTTATAATTTAAAGTTCTATATCTGCACTCATAAGTTTGTGTTGTATCTGTTGGTCATCAATGACGATTAAATAGCCATCCTCATCAATATCTACAGCTTCACCTTGAAATTGTTGCGCATTTTCAGTGAATTTTAGGGATCTATTCCAAATATTTGAAGCTTCAATATATTCGTTTCGTATAGTAGAAAATGGCTGGTTTAAAAATTGGTGATAACGTCTTTCAATATGATTTATCAATTGCTCTAAAAAATGATAACGATGTATTTTTTGGTTAGCATGTATTCTCAAGCTCGTAGCTTTTAATTGTAACTCACCTTGAAAGTCTTCGGCTAAGTGATTCATGTTTATGCCAATACCACATATAACCGCTTCTATACCATCACTATTAGCCACCATTTCAGTCAAAAAGCCGCAAGCTTTTTTTCCATCAATATAAATATCATTTGGCCATTTTATAGTTACGCTTTCATTACTAAATTGTTGCATTGTATCTCTGATACCCAATGCCATAAACAAATTAAATTTCGTTATCATTTCAAATGGAACTTTTGGTCGTAGCACAATAGACATCCACAACCCTTTGCCACGTGAAGAATCCCAAGGTCTATTGAAACGGCCTTTTCCTTTCGTTTGTTCATCACTTAAAATTAAAAAAGTATCTGTATTGCCAACTAATTTCTGCTTAGCGAGTAACTGTGTGGAATCTATTTGTGCTATTACCTCAACATGATCAAACATTTTTTGCTCATCGATTAAAGGTTCTACAATCCCACTATACCATTTATCAGGTAGTTCAATTAAGCGATGTCCTTTATGGTTAATTGATTCAATTTCGCATCCTTCTTGCTTTAGTTGATCGATGACTTTTTTGACTGCTGTTCGAGAAATTGCAAGATGTTCAGCGATAAATTGACCAGAAATATATTCATCTTGATTTGTATATAAGATTTGAATAACATCTTTACTGTATTTCGACATGTGAATTCACCCACCTAATGAGTTCTGATTTAATATTTTGAACATCTCCATCGATAATCGCAATCTCATTTTCTCTCAATATTGTTTTTAGCCAAGGACCGCTTTGTTTATTGACTACTTCAAGGATATCTTTACCATTAATATCAATATCTTTTCTCGATTGAATTGGTAGTTGTTTGGATACTTCTTTTACAGACTGTGTATTTATAATGAGTGGTGAAAAAGATGGTAAATGGTTTTTTATGTGTAAATCCATATAATTTAATATGGATTGTATATCTTGCTCACCATAATCATAAATAAGTATTTTAAAGTCTGATTTTGATTTAATATTGGGTAATTGATTGAGTAGCTTTTCTAACTTGCTTATATATTTTTTGTCATTATTACTGATTTTCAAATCATTAAGATTGCCATTTATTGAAGGTTGCTGTACTTTCAATAATGCTACTAATAAAGTGAACGGAATGGCTTCATCCAAAATAAAATTATTTAGATTATAATGTTTAAAAAAAGGAATGTAATTAAATGCATTCAAACGCTGTAAGTTTTCAAAACTATTGGCTACATATTTACCAGAAGTAAGTTTCTTTAACTCAACCACTATACGTTCAATTGATAAATGTTCAATATCATTGATGTGTGATTGCATACCGTAAAAAGTTTCATTTTCTAGTGAGAATCCTAATTGTGATTGAAAACGTAACCCTCGGATGATTCTTAATGCATCCTCATTAAAACGTTCTTGTGCATTTCCTACAGTTCTGATTATGCGATTTTTTATATCTTGTTGCCCATTAAAATAGTCATGAATATGAAAATCAGCGTCCATGGCTATTGCATTCATTGTAAAATCACGTCTTTTAACATCCTCATATAATTCACGCACAAAAAATACTTCGTTAGGTCTACGATGATCATCATAATCACCTTCTGCACGAAAAGTCGTTACTTCATAATGTTCCCCGTTATAAACAACATTGATTGTACCATGTTCTCTACCTATAGGAATTGTCTTTTCAAAAATAGCTTCTACTTCATCAGGTGTCGCACTCGTAGTAATATCGATATCGTGTATTGTTTTATGCATTAGATAATCTCTGACAGATCCCCCAACAAAATATGCTTGGTGCTGGTTAGTTTGTAAAGTTTTTAATATAGGTTTTGCTTGTTCGAATAATGTTTTAGTCATGATTACCCTCTAACATTTTTTTATAATAATATTCATATTGATCAGCAATTAAATCTGAAGAAAAACGTTCAGCAACGTCATTCAACATTTGCTGCTGCATTTTTTTATAAAGCTGATTATCTGTCAACAATTGTAAGGCATACGTACTAGCTTTCTCACTATCTCCAACATCTACAAGAAAACCTGTTTCATTATGTTTAATTACTTCCTTGATACCTCCAGCAGTTGAGCCAACTGGAAGTACACCTGATTTCATTGCTTCTAGTAATGTGAGACCAAAGCTTTCCTTTTCACTTAATAATAATACTATATCTGATATTTGATAAAATTCACTTACCCAATTTTGTTTACCTAAAAATAGTACGGAATCTTCAATATTTAATTCACGTGCTTTTGTTTTCATATCCATTAATTGAGGACCATCACCTAATAAAATAAGTTTTGATGGCAATTGTTGGTGTATCTTTGCGAAAGTTTCAATGACTGTATCAATACGTTTAACGGCTCTAAAATTAGAAACGTGAATAACCACTTTTTCTTCAGGTTTTATCCCGTAACAAGCCTTTAATTTGATATCGGATTCAGTCGGCGTTGAATGTTTTGTAGGAAATTCATTTTCTCTAACGAAATTATATATTGGAATAATAGCTTTATCAGTTTCAATAATATCAGTTGTTTGTTCGGCTAGTGATTTACTAACGCTTGTTACTACATCACTACCTTCTATACCAAATTTAATCGCATTTTTTAATGAATGGTCATATCCCAATACAGTAATATCAGTGCCATGTAAAGTGGTCATTATTTTAATATCTTTACCTGACATGTGTTTTGCTAGGATGCCACAAACAGCATGTGGTACCGCATAATGCATATGTAATAGATCTAAGTCATACTCATTGATTACTTCAGCGATCTTTGTACTTAAGGTGATATCATAAGGTGCATATTGGAATACAGCATATTGATTCACTTCAACTTGATGAAATGTAATATTTGGTAATGGTTTTCTAATCCTAAAGGGGATATTTGATGTTATAAAATGGATATCATGTCCTCTTTCTGCTAACTTGATACCCAATTCAGTAGCGATAATACCAGAACCACCCATAGACGGGTAACATGTAATTCCTATTTTCATAGGTGGCACATCCTTTCTTAAACAATGTCAATCTATTTTCTTTCAAAACGATTTTTATCACGTGTATTAAATTTATCCATCGTTTCGTTAAAGCTTTCCGTCATGTCTATATCTAAAGAATTAGCAATACATAGTAACACAAATAAATTATCTCCAAGTTCTGCTTTTACTGTGTTTGCTGCTTCACTATCTTTTTTCTTTTTTTCACCATAAAAGTGGTTAATTTCTCTTGATAATTCTCCCACTTCTTCTGATAATCTTGCGAGATTTGCTAGAGGTGAAAAGTAGCCTGTTTTAAATTGATTTATATAGTCATCTACTTCGATTTGCATATCTTTCATTGATTTCATGATAAACGCCTCTCATTCTTACAGTTTCTTTTATAGTATAGACTAATTCTATGATTCATGCATTATTCCTGCAACCTTTATACGCTATTCAATGTTAAGTAAGCATTGAAAATAATGATAATATAAAACACATAAAGCACAGTAATAATGAATCTTACGAAAAATGAGCATGATAAATATTTATATTGAAGGATAATTATTGCAAGCATAAAAAAGAGGCTGGACAAATTTATTGTCTCAACCTCTTATGCTAATATTGTCATTCTTGCCATTTTAAGACGAAGAAATCATTTGAAACCAATTAGACTTCTGTCACATGTGTATGACCAAATTATTCACTTGATCTAGCGATTAAAATGAAACGTGCAAGTTCTGCTAATGCTACAGCAGTTGATGCAACGTAAGTCATTGCAGCAGCAGATAATACTTTTTTCGCATGTCGATATTCTTTTTCATTAACAATATCTAAACTTTTGATTTGTTTCATTGCTCTACTGCTGGCATCAAATTCGACTGGTAAGGTAACAATTGAGAAAAGTACTGCAAATGACATTAATGCAATGCCAATCCAAAGTGCAGTTGAACCCAATGTACTCTGTAAACTAGTTAAAACAATACCAGCAAAAACTGCCATGTAACCTAAAGAACTACCAATATTTGCTAAAGGTACTAATGATGTTCTAAACCTTAAGAAGAAGTAACCCTGAGCATGCTGGATAGCATGACCTACTTCATGGGCAGCTATTGCTGTTCCAGCTACAGAAGGTCTATTGAAGTTCGCTGGAGATAAGACAAGTACTTTTTTACTAGGATCGTAGTGATCTGTTAGAAATCCTTTACCTTCGACAACGTCTACATCATAAATTCCATTTGAATGGAGTATTTCAAGCGCTACTTCACGCCCTGTTTTTCCACTAGTTGATCTTACTTGAGAATACTTTTCATAGTTAGATTTAACCTTGTGTTGTGCCCATAGAGGCAGAACCATTAAGATAACAAAGTATATAATCATATAAATAAAAGACAAAAATCCTCACTCCTTTATAAACATTTTACTGTGGACGTTAATAATGGTCAAATATTTTATCTTTTTTAAATAGAGTTAAACTTAAATATAAAACTAAAGGTATGACACTTAACCAAAATGCTAAGTATGCAATTGCCCCAATGTGACTTTCAATAAAATCATAAAAAGGATATTGCATGAATACATAATCGATAATGTCATTGTGGAACACCCATATCATCGCTACGAAAAACGAAAGCATAGTCACTTTAAATCTTGGATAAAATATAAAAGCTTCAATGGCCATAATGCCGTGGGAAAGTATCAGCATACAACCTATAACTGTAATCATGTCGTATTGGATAAATAGGATAATATTCATAATTACAGCCCATACACCAAATTTGATTAATGTGACAAAAGCAAGTGCTTCAATGATTGGTATGTTCTGGTTAACAATTAACCCTAGTATAGCAATACATAAAAATAATGATGCAGTCGGACTATCAGGTACAAAAGGTATAAAATACCATGGAGTAATACTCATTTGTGAACCATACCAAATATACCCATAAATCGTTCCTAATAAATTACATATTAATAAGAAATAGAGCATCCCTTTATTATAAATGATAAGTTGCCAAAGCGAATAAATGTTCATATAGTCAATCCTTCGATAATGTATTAAGATTCCTCAACTTAAATGTATTAAGGATTTGAGATAATTGATAAAATAAAGCTTTATCTTGTAATTGTAAACTTAAGTCAATATTGTCTTGTAAATATTTGATAATAGATGATTCACTTTGTTTTGATAATGGCAAGCCATAAATATCTTGAATATATATAGCATAATAAGGAGAGTGAAGTAATTGTGTTAACAATAATTCATCTAATCTTGTATCTCTTGAACCTTCATTATTTAAATATAATTTGATATCAAAATAGATGTTTTGATTTGCGATATAGTCAAATATTTTTTTTCATTGTTAATATATTGTTGATTCTGCACTTTAAGTTTTATGGCGATATTGTCTGTATTCACTGCAGCAATTTCTAAAGTATTATGACTAGGAATTTGCTCATCTACAAAGTATATTTTTTGTAATAATTCAGGTGAGGATTTTATCAAATTTAATACCCATACACTAATTCGAGATTTAAAACGATAATGGAATAATACGTATTCTATAAAACTTGCTTTTACTTGTTGTAAGGTATCAGTCAATGTACTCACCTTCCTTACTTTTTAGAATGATTGCAATCTCTCAGCTTCATCATGCCATGTTTCATTAGATGGATCTATTTCCAGTAATTGTTTTAAGATTTGTTGAGCTTGTTCTATATAACCAATTTCAACTAAATAGAAATAATAATCACTTAAAAATGCTGATTGCGTTCTCATAGTTGGATAAGCTAATTCAAAGAAATGTTGAGCTTCTTTATCTCGCTCTTCTTGACCTAATGCATGTGCTAAGTGCCACATAAATACTGGATCCAAATCTTCTTCATCTGCATATTGTAGTAAGCCAATAATTGACTCGTAATCTTCTTCTTGTCTATAGAAATCACTTAAGATTAATAGTGGTTCCTGATAAGCATTGTCTACATCTAATGCTTGTAGTAGTAATTGAACACCTTCATTAGCATCTCCGTGTTCGATTTGAATACTTCCTGTTGATACCATTAATTCTTTATAAAATTGACTCAATCTCAATCCTTCTTTACCAATTTCAATGGCATCTGCGTGATTATGCTCGTTTTCATACAATTGTTGTAGATAAAAGTAGCCTTGTAGGAAATCCGGATCTTTTGATAATAATGTTTGTACTAATTTGATAGCTTCTTGTGTTAAATCATTTTTTTCATAAGCAATCGCTTTTTTGAAGTAACTTTCTGAATCCATTTCATCTTCACTGATTTCATCGAACATCATGATTGCATCGCTATAATTTCCACTTTGCAAGCTACAATCAGCTAAACGTGAGAATAAATTAACATTATTGACCTGATATTCTCCCGTTTCTAGTACCGTTTCATATTCCGATGAAGCACGTAAATATTGTCCATCAAAATAAAGTAATTCTGCCAATGCGAAATGGATGATTGGGTCATTGGGTTCAATATCAATAGCTTCTACTAATTTATCAATAGCTACTTCTAGCATATTTAATTGTTGGTACAAATCTGCTTCTAACATCAAACGTTCCGTAGAAAGTTCAACAGTACTTAAATATTCTAATGCTTCATCCGTTTGGTCTTCCGCGATCAGCCCTTCAATAAAATAAATTAACAGTTCACTTTCATCTGGATATTTATGATAAAGTGTACGAAATACCTCAAGACCTTGCGGCATTAATCCATAATTATATAGTGTTTCACCAAGTATAAAGAGTGCATCATCTTTTGGAGAACTTAACGCGTCATTTACACGTGTATCTAAGTTGTCTAGTTTTTGTAAGTTGATATCATCTATAAGTTTATAGATATCTTCCATACTTTATCCCTCTTTTTCTAATTGTTTAAATTTAGCTAAAAAACCTGGGAAGGAAACATTGACTGCATCAAATTGATCAATCGTTAATGTATCATCAGTTAATAAAGAAGTTACAGCAAGCATCATTCCAATACGGTGATCAGTAAAACTATCCACTGTGGCAGTTTGTTCCAATCTTGATGGATGTATAATCATGCCATCACTTGTTGGTTGCAATGTAAAGCCTAATAAATTCAACATGTTTGCTGTAGTATCAATACGATTTGTTTCTTTGACCTTTAATTCTTCCGCTTCTTTTATAATACTTGTGCCATTTGCTTGAGTACAAAGTAATGCAATAACTGGTAACTCATCAATTGCTCTAGGTACTAACTCACCTTCGATATGGATAGGTTTCATGTTTGGCGTATACTGTACACGTATTGAAGCGGTAGGTTCTGAACCATTAGTTTGATTGAATAAAGTTATATTTCCACCCATTTGTGTCACGATATCAATAATACCTGAACGTGTTGGATTTACGCCAACATTGTGAATTGTAATATCACTGCCTGGTGTTATCAAGCCAGCAACAATGAAATATGCAGCAGAAGAAATGTCGCCAGGTACATGAAAATCAGTGGCAGTAATATGTTTGATACTATTTTCAGGTAATTCAATCATTTTATCATTGGTAGTGATTGGAATTTGATAATGTTCAAACATCGTTTCTGTATGATTACGCGTAATACCGATTTCAGAAATAGTCGTTTTTTCGTTTGCAAATAAGCTTGCAAATAAAATTGCACTTTTAACTTGAGCACTTGCGACTTCCATTTGGTATGTTATGCCTTTAATTTGAGCAGGTTTGATTAATAAAGGTGTATAATTATTATTTACACCTGAAATATCTGCATTCATTAAGGTCAAGGGTTTCATAATTCGATCCATAGGTCTTTTTCCAATTGAAGCATCACCAGATAACACTGTTTCAATACCAAGGCCACACAATAATCCAGCAACTAAGCGTGTAGTTGTTCCAGAATTACCAGTATAGAGTACTTGATGTGGTGTTTGGAAAAATTTATATCCAGGTGAATTAATTTCTATTTTATCTTCTAATATATCTATTTCCACACCTAGCAGACGGAAAATTTCAACTGTACGAATACAATCTTCACCAAGTAATGGTTTATATATCGTTGATTTACCAGATGCTAATGAGCTCAGAATAATAGCTCTATGCGTCATTGATTTATCTCCAGGAACTTCTATATCTCCAATCAGAGGACCTTTTATATCAATTGTTTTACTAATAACCAAATATGCCACCTACTTTTTAATATATGTTTGTAATGCATTAAAGCTCTCTAATAATATGGATTTATCAACATGTTTAACCACAGGGTTACCTAATCCTTCTAATAAAACCATCTGCACCCCTTGCTGATCATTTTTCTTATCTCTTAACATCAATTCATAAAGTGGATCAAAATCGAAGGTATTGATGATATTTAATGGATAATCTAGAGAATTTAAATAATTGATGTAATGTGAAATATCAAAATTTTGATTTAAAATATGATTTGACACAATAAATTGGAATAGGATGCCAATCATTACTGCATGACCATGTGGAATTTTAAATGCATATTCAACGGCGTGACCAAAAGTATGTCCTAAGTTTAAAAATTTACGAACGTTAGATTCTTTTTCATCTTTTACAATGATATTTAACTTAGTCTCTATGCCCTTAAAAAGATAATATTCCATTTCATTTAAGGAAGCTAACGTAGCTTTATCATAAAAATGCGCTTCAATATCTCGTACTGCGTTCGCACTATTTAATAATGCGTGTTTATATACTTCAGCATAACCACTCAATACTTCTGTATAAGGGAGTGTTGAAAGAAAATTCAAATCATAGATAACAGCATTTGGTCTATAAAATGCACCAATCAAATTCTTACCGTGTTTCGAATTGATACCCACTTTACCACCAACACTAGAATCGTGCGCTAATATCGTCGTAGGCACCTGAATAAAATCAACGCCTCTTAATAAGGTAGAAGCTAAAAATCCAGCGAAATCACCTGTGGCTCCCCCTCCTACTGCAATGATACACGTATTTCTGGTCAAATTTTTACTCAATAATGTTTCTATACTTTCGGCATAATAAGCTAGAGATTTTGTGGTTTCACCTGATGGAACCATCAGCTTGTGTGCATCGTATTCAGATGTAATAAATTCTAATGTGTCATCCCATTTGTTTGCGATTTCGGTATCAACGACAAGTACAATATCTTTATAATTTTCAATATAATGACGCAGATCCTTTAATGCGTTATGTTCTATGATGATGGGATAATTATTTGTCTCATACGTAGTTTGTAATTTCATAGATATCACCTGGCTAATCTTAAAATTTTAATAAAACTTAGTATTCTATATTCAACAAGCGACGTTCTTCAATTTGTGATTTTAATTGATCGATATGATTACATTGGAATTCTTCTAATAGTGCTTTTGCAAGTTCAAATGCAACAACATTTTCTACTACAACACTTGCAGCTGGAACAGCACAACTATCAGAACGTTCAACAGAAGCTTTAAATGATTCTTTAGTGTTAATGTCTACTGAGTTTAAAGGTTTATATAGTGTTGGAATTGGTTTCATAACTCCATTGACGACAATAGGCATACCATTAGACATACCACCTTCAAATCCACCTAAATGATTTGATCCTCTGTAATAACCATTGGTTGTATCATATAGTATTTCGTCCTGTATTTCACTACCAGGTTTTTCAGCTGCTTTAAATCCTTCTCCAAAACTCACACCTTTAAAGGCATTGATACTTACGACACCTTGAGCAATTCTACCATCTAATTTACGGTCGTAATGGACATAACTGCCGATACCAATTGGCACACCTTCAATAACAGTTTGCACAACACCACCAATAGTATCTCCTGCCTTTTTAGCATCATCAATTTTATCTCTCATTTGTTGAGCGATGTCATCATTAATAACACGGACATCATTTTTATCAATATTAGATTTAATCGTTTCAAGATCATACTCTAAATCATCTTTAATACCACCAATTTCCATAACTCTACTATAAAAATGAATATCGAGTTGCTTAAGTAATATTTTAGATACAGCGCCAACAGCTACTCGCGCGGCAGTTTCTCTAGCTGAAGAACGTTCTAATACATTTCTTAAGTCTCTATGATTATATTTCATACCACCGATTAAATCTGCATGTCCAGGACGTGGTTTTATAATCACACGTTTCATGTTTTCTTGATCTTCATCGCTAATAGGGTCAGCACCCATAATTTTTCTCCAATGTTTAAAATCATCATTTGTGACAATAAGCGTGATTGGACTACCAAGTGTATACCCGTTTCGCACACCAGACACAATTTCAACACTATCCTTTTCAATTTGCATGCGTCTACCTCTACCATATCCACCTTGACGCTTAAACATTTCTTCATTTATATCGGCAACATTAATTTCTAAATTTGCTGGCACACCTTCAATAATTACTGTTAGCTGTGGACCATGTGATTCTCCTGAAGTTAAATATCTCATTATTTACCCACTCCGTTCTTTAGTACTTTAAATGATTATATGTTCCTTATCTTATCATATTCATTTGTTCAAATTAACAGAAAAATTTCAAATAACTAAACTTTATAAGATTTACCTACATTCAACTATAACATCTGGCTAAATTTTAGTAATAACTTAAGATATTAAACGACTTCACTATAGAATGCAATTGCAACTTTTATCCATAGAAAAAACACTTTCGTATCAATTCATATTATTATGAATTCAACGAAAGTGTTTTGATTATAATCACACGACCAAGAATCGTGTTTTTAACTATCAGCTTTTTATCTATATTGTTGAAAGTATTAAAAGTTAATAACGCATGTCATCTTATTTGCATTGGTTTGTCAATTCAAAGACAATTATTCATATAACCAAGCTTCACGTGATTCTGTGAAATCACTTAATTCTTCTGCGTTAAACCAAAGCTTGATTTCTTTATTAGCAGATTCTACTGAATCTGAACCATGAATAATGTTTCTGCCTACAGTCAAACCAAAGTCTCCTCTAATTGTACCAGGTGTAGCTTCTGATGGGTTTGTTGCTCCAATAATGTGACGTGCAATATGTACAGCATCTTCACCTTCTACAACCATTGCAAATACCGGTGCAGAAGTAATAAAATCTATTAAATTACCATAGAATGGTTTATCTGTATGTTCAGCGTAATGTTCTTCTGCAAGCGATTTTGGTACCGTCATTAGTTTAGCACCTACAAGTTTTAGTCCTTTACGTTCAATACGTGAAACGATTTCACCTATCAAGTTACGTTGAACCGCGTCCGGTTTAATCATTAAAAATGTTCTTTCCATTGTGTGTTTATCCCCCTGTTAATGATGTAAGTTTTATAAAAATATAAAACAAAATATTATAATGTCTTAAAGCACATTATAATATTAACAGTTAATTTAAGCGCTTTCAATGCTTTTCACACAATTATCCGTTTCTTTTTCCTACTTTTTTAATAATTTTTTTAAATATAGGTTTTGCTTCATCTCTTTCTAGCTGATCAATAAGATGTAAGGCTTTATCTAAATATCTATCACTGATTGCTTGCGATTGGTTTATGACATCAGAATGTTTAATTGTTTGAATACATTCATCAAATAATGATTGATCACTGTTAGGGCCAAGTTGTTCGATTTTTGATTTGAACTCAGGATTTTTACGCATTTCTAACAATACTGGTAAAGTTAAGTGACCATTCATTAAATCACTGCCTACAGGTTTTCCTAATTTTTTTTCAGAACTAGTAAAATCTAGAATATCATCTACGATTTGAAAACTCATCCCAATATAATGTCCAATCATTTTTAAATTACGAACTGTTTTGGTATCGGCGTGTGAAGCAATTGCGCCAACTTCTGTTGATAATTGTATGAGCAAGGCTGTTTTGCGATTGATTCTTCTTAAATAATTTGTAATTGTTTGATTTGCATTAAATTGATCTTGAAATTGGTACAATTCACCCATACATACTTCAACAATAGCACTAGATATCACTTTATGTACTCGATTATCTTCTATATTTGAAATATATTCTAAACCGACTGCTAATAGAAAATTACCTGTAAGAATCGCAGTATCCTGATCCCATTTTTTAGCAATAGTTAAGCTACCGCGACGTTTATCACTTTTATCAATGACATCATCATGTACTAAAGTAGCCATATGTATTAATTCAAGTGCAACAGCTACACGATATACATCTTCATTCATTTCTTCACCAAATTGACTACTTAAGATTACAAAGGCAGGTCTTACACGTTTACCACCTGATGAAAACAAATGATAAGAAGCATCTTCTAAAATTTGATCTTTACTTATTAATGCTTCTTCTAATCGTTTTTCAATTATTTTAATTTCATTATTCATATTTAACTTTGACACAGTCATCACCTTTGGTTGTTTCATTTTATTTATAGCCTAGGTGCATCGCTGCAACGCCACCAGTGAAGCTACGTACCTTTATATTACTAAATCCTGCTTGTGAAAATAAACGTTTCAATTTTTCTTTATCTGGAAAATCAAAAGTGGATTGTTGTAACCATTCATATTCATCTTTTGATTTCGCAAATATTTTACCGAATATAGGCATAATAAATTTAAAATATAATTTATAACACTGTTTGAATATTGGTGCAGTTGGTTGGCTTGTTTCTAAACAAACAACCATACCACCAGGCTTTAATACTCTATTAAGTTCCTTAAGTGTTGCTAGATAATCAGGTACATTACGCAAACCAAAGCCGATTGTGACATAATCAAATTCATTATCTTCAAACGGTAAATTCATTGCATCACCATGAATAAGTTGGATGTTTTGCATATCCGTTGTCTTCTTTTTCCCTTCTTCAAGCATGTTCTCGCTAAAATCTACACCTATCACTTCACCAGAAGGACCGACTGCCTTGCTTAAAGAAATGGTCCAATCGGCCGTGCCACAACAAACATCTAATGCTTTGCTACCGTCTTTGACATTCATTTCTTTCATTACACGTTTTCTCCATGTTTTATGTTGTTCAAAGCTAATGATGTTATTTAAGCGATCATACTTTCCAGAAATATTTTGAAAAACGTTATGGACTTGTTCTTTTTTTGCTTTATTATCTGTCATCATTGATTACCTCTTTTTTAATAAATTTCTGATTTAATTTCATCTAAAAATGTAGTTAATTCATCTTTTGAATATTTCTTTAAATACGAAGGATGATTTTCTAATATGTTTGCTAATAATTTTTGGTTTATATTTACTGTTTCTATATTTGGTACGTATCGATTGATTGTTATAAGTGGAAATTTATTTTCTATCATTAAAATATAATGTCCAATTTTTTCTCTTGGAATCACTCCATTATGGATTGAAGATTTCATTTCGTTAATTTCAACAATCGCTGAACTAATTTGCTTTTGAAAAATTGGATCATGTAACTTCGCTAATAATGTATAAAAGTGAGCGCTTAGTAAATCACCAATTAATATGGCTTTCTTAGAGGATAAATTTTTGGAAACCTCATCTAAATGACGCATGGCAGTATCTATAGTGAGGCAAGCTAATTTAGCATCTTCAGGTATATCATAAGAATCAAGGATTTTTGCTAATACTTCATTTATATAAATAGCGTCATAATGATGTATACCTTTCAAGCGTTGGGTAATTTGTTTTTCAAAAATACTTAATGTCGTTTCCATGTTCACACCTCACGTTATTATCAATATACATATTAACATTATATAAGGAAAATTAAAATCAACGGTTTTCAAACTGATAAATATATACGTTTTATGTATTTTGTGAATAATAAAAATTATTCAAAGAAATGAATTATGTTTTGTTAATTATTTTAAAAAGCTCTTAATATCATATCATCATATCGAATGATACCATATTAAGAGACATAGTTTACAATCTATTTTTATTTGCGTTTAAAAGTTTTTACCAAAAGAAAAAAGCCCCTGTAACAAGGGCTTCACTTGTAAGTAAAGAATTATTTAACTGCATCTTTTAAAGCTTTACCAGCTTTGAACGCCGGTACTTTGCTTGCAGGGATATCAATTTCTTTACCAGTTTGTGGATTACGTCCTTTACGAGCAGCACGTTCACGTACTTCGAAATTACCGAATCCAATTAATTGTACTTTTTCACCTTTAGAAAGTGATGTTTGAATTGATTCGAATACTGCATCTACAGCTAAACCAGCTTCTTTTTTAGTTAAGTCAGCTTGTTCAGCAACAGCATTGATTAAATCTGTTTTGTTCATTATGAATTCACCTCCCCTAGGGTTTATAATGATAACTTAATATCATTATGGTATGACTTTAACACAACGAATACTGCAACTGCAATGATTTATGTGTAAAAAACGTTGAATTAATAGGATTTTAATATCAAATTGTTATATATTTGCTAAAAAGTGTAATACTTCTATCTTATTCAGCTTTTTTGCCACGTTCCATTAAATCTTTTACGCTTTCATCGACAGGTTGGTTTTCAAATAAAACTTTGTATAATGCAGTTGTAATTGGCATATCAATATTGTGTTCTTTTGCTAAATTATAAACTGATTTTGTCGTGTATACACCTTCAACAACCATATTCATTTCTTCCAATGCTTTGTCTAAGGATTTACCCTCACCTAATTTATAACCAAGTGTATAATTTCTAGAATGTGTAGAGGTACAAGTTACAATTAAATCGCCAATACCACCCAAACCTAAAAATGTGAGTGGATCTGCACCTAATTTTTCGCCAAGTCTACTTATTTCAGCTAAACCTCTAGTCATTAATGCCGCTTTAGCATTGTCTCCGAAACCCATTCCTGAAATCACACCGCTTGCAACAGCTATAATATTTTTCAAAGCACCACCCAATTCTACGCCAACTAGATCGTCATTAGTATAAACTCTTAAATAATCGTTCATAAATAAATCTTGAGCTAGCTTACTCACCTCTGTTGATTTAGAAGAAGCAGCCACTGTAGTTGGTTGTTTGATGACAACTTCTTCAGCATGACTTGGCCCTGATAATACACCAATACCTGCATTATGTTCAGGGCTGATTGAGTCTTCTAACATTTCAGAAACACGTTTATAAGTGTCGTTTTCTATTCCTTTAGCAACATGGATAAAGGTTTTTTTCGATGATAAATGTGAATCTATTTCACTTGCAACTTCTCTCATCGCTTTAGTAGGTAAAGCCATGAGATATACATCTGAATGTGTTATTGCTTTATTTATATCAGTAGTTGCGTTAATTGATAACTCAAGTTGTGCATTTTTAAGATATTTTGTGTTTGAATGTAATTCATTTATTTCTTTAACAGTCGTTTCATTTTTTCCCCACATTAATACTTGGTGTCCATTTTCAGCTAAGACATTTGCTAATGCCGTACCAAAACTCCCCGTACCAAAGACAGTTATATTAGACATGTAACCCCTCCATTTATTAATTTCTTCTTCTAGATATGATGTGTACAGGTGTACCTTCAAATCCAAAGGCAGCTCTTATTTGATTTTCAAGATAACGTTTATAAGAAAAATGCATTAATTCTACGTCATTTACAAATACAACAAATGTAGGAGGCTCTATTGCAACTTGTGTAGCATAAAATACGTTTAATCGACGTCCTTTATCTGTTGGTGTAGGATTCATAGAAATTGCATCTGTGATAACTTCATTTAATGTTGAACTTTGAACACGTTTTTTATGATTTTCACTAGCTTCTAGAATATATGGGAATAGTGTAGATAATCTTTTCTGTTCTTTAGCTGAAACAAATGCGATTTGTGCGTAATCTAAGAATTGAAATTCTTTACGCACTTCGTCTTTAAATTTCTTCATTGTGTTTGTTTCTTTATCTACAGCATCCCATTTATTGACAACTATAACAATCGCTTTTCCTTCTTCATGCGCATACCCAGCGACACGCTTATCTTGTTCTATAATGCCTTGTTCTGCATCAATTACTACTAAAACAACGTGTGATCGTTCTATCGCTTTAAGTGCTCGTAAAACTGAGTACTTTTCTGTATTTTCATATACTTTACCTTTTTTTCGCATACCAGCAGTATCAATAAGGACGTAATCTTGATCATCATAGCTATATTCAGTATCAATAGCATCTCTAGTTGTCCCAGCAACATTTGATACGATAACACGATTTTCACCTAATATGGCATTAACTAAACTTGACTTCCCAACATTAGGGCGACCAATGATTGATAAACGAATTGTATCTTCGTCATATGGGTCTGGTTCTTCTTCTTTGAAGTTTTTAACTACTTCATCTAATAAATCACCTAATCCCAAACCATGTGAACCTGAAATAGGATAAGGATCTCCGAAACCTAGTGAATAAAAATCATAAATTTCATTACGCATTTCAGGATTATCAACTTTATTCACAGCTAATACAACGGGTTTTTTAGATTTATATAGCATTTGAGCTACCATTTCATCACTTTGTGTTAAGCCTTCTCTAACATTTACCATAAAAATAATGACATCAGCTTCATCTATGGCAATTTCTGCTTGTGCTCTTATCTGTGTTTGGAATGGCGCTTCACCTATTTCAATACCTCCAGTATCAATGATATTGAAATCATGAGTTAACCATTCGCCTGATGAATAAATTCTGTCACGAGTCACACCTGGTGTATCTTCAACAATAGAGACACGTTCACCTACGACTCTGTTAAAAATTGTAGACTTTCCAACATTCGGTCTTCCTACAATAGCAACTATAGGTTTAGTCATAACTAACTTCCTCTCTTTTTTAATCTCTATAATTCTATCATACGGGATAAGTATTTCAAAAGAAATTATTAATGAAACCATTTAAATGATTTCCATTAAATACAATTACTTAATTGATTGATATGGACACTAAAAAAATAAATCTTGCCCTAACATAATATAGGACAAGATTTAGATTTGGTCTTATGATAACTATTAAAACTTAATATCTTTAAGTTTATCTCCGAAAACATCACCAAGTGTTGGATTGTCTTCATCTTCATTATTATCTAAATACGATTGCGTTGTTTCATTATCACTTTCAGCAACGTTTTCGTCAGATAATGTTGCTTTAATAGAAAGTGAAATACGTTCATTATCAATATCGACACTGAGTATTTTAACACTGACAACTTGCCCTGGTTCTAACACTTCACCAGGTGTACCGATGTGTGAATGACTGATTTCTGAAATATGAACTAAACCTTGAACTCCAGGTTTGATTTCAACAAAAGCACCAAAATTTGTAAGTCTGACAACTTTACCTTCTATTACATCGCCTTCATTGACTTCTCCTTTTAATGATTCGAATGGGCTTGGTAACGTATCTTTAATTGATAATGAAATACGTTCAGAATCTTTATCAACAGATTTTACCTTCACTTTTACTTGATCACCAATTGAGACAACATCTTCTGGTGATTTAACATGTTCATGTGATAATTCAGAAACATGTACAAGTCCATCTACGCCACCAATATCGATAAACGCTCCGAAGTTTGTTAAGCGTGCAACTTTACCTTCTATTACATCGCCTTCATTAAGATTATTTAGTAAGTCATCTTTTTTCTCCGCATTTTCTAATGCTTCTACAGCTTTACGACTAAGAATGACGCGATTATTTGCTGGATCTAGTTCTTCAACTTTTAATTTTAGAACTTGACCTTCAAAATGAGAGAAATCTTCGATGAAATCGGTTGAAATTAATGAAGCTGGTACAAACCCTCTTTGACCAACATCTACTACCAAACCACCTTTTACAACTTCAGTGACTTTGGCTTCGATAATTTCATCATTATCTAATTTTTCTTGTAAAAATTCATATGACTTTTCAGTTTCTAATTGACGTTTAGATAAGATATAAGTACCTGTCTCATTTTCTTCGTCATATTCCACTTTTGTAACATATGCACCGATTTCGTCACCAACTTTAACAGCATCACTCGGATTATCAATATGATGTGTTGAAAGTTGACTTATAGGGATAATACCGTTAAATTTACCACCGTTAACATGTACAATTACTTGTTTTTCTTCAATCTCTTGAATTTCACCAGTAACTTTATCCCCTTCTTTAATTTCGTTAATCATTGATTCATTGAATTCTTCAGTCATCTTGTCTGCCTCCTTATTACACTACATATTTATAACATCTTATAATTTGACAGAATTGTCAAGAAATTCCACTTTATAGTGAACACTCTAATTCCATACATTTAAAAATATTAATTGATACTTATCATGTAGACAATAGTTTTAATATCAATAGCAATTTACATTGACTTATATGTAGTACAAATTTTAAAAATCTACTACAATAATATACCCTTATTTTGATATTTTATAACTTTTTTACATTATTTTAACAAAAAGACAAAAAGAATAACAAATTGACCATGCATGCTTAATTATTTAAATTTTTTCTACTAATGTTAAAATTTTATCAGTAACTTCTTCGATACTCATACCAGTAGTGTCAATTGTTATTGCATCATCAGCTTTTTTCAATGGAGATATTTCTCTATTCATATCATAGTGATCACGCTCAGAAATTTCTTTTTTTAATTGTTCTACTGTTGATTGAATCCCTCTGATTTCATTGTCCTTTTGACGACGTACAGCACGTTCTTCCACAGAAGCAATCATATATATTTTTAAATCAGCATCAGGTAAGACAACAGTACCGATATCTCTTCCGTCCATTACGATTCCTTTTTGCTCTGCCAATTCTTGTTGTTTTTCAACTGCAAATGAACGCACTGATTCTTTTGAAGAAACATAGGAAACATGATTCGTTACATCATTTTCTCTTAAATAATCTGTAACATCTTGGTTGTCTAAAATAATTCTTTGCCCTTTTTCTTCATCATAAGTTAATGATAGCTCCGTTGACTGAACAAGTTCAGAAAAATTTTCAGTTTTATTTAATTGTAAATATTTATAAGTAATAGCACGATACATTGCACCAGTATCTACATAAACCATAGACAATTTGGCTGCCACAAGTTTTGCTATTGTACTCTTACCTGCGGCTGCAGGTCCATCAAGTGCGATATTTATTGGTTTCATTTTAGTAACCCTTCCTTGTTGTTTTATAGATATTATTTTATCATAAATATGTATTTTATAAATAGGAGGAATGCACACATGAAAAAACTTCTTGTCATACATACTGGTGGTACGATTAGCATGTCACAAGATGAATCAAACAAAGTTGTTACAAATACGGATAATCCAATTTCGAATCATCAAAATATTATTAATAAATATGCTGATGTAACTGAAATAACATCTTTTAATGTACCATCTCCACATATGAATATTGAGTATGTAGAAACATTAAAGCAAATTATTAACCAATCTGAAAAACAAGATGACTATGATGGTTATGTGATTACACATGGCACTGACACGCTAGAAGAAACGGCGTATTTATTAGATTTAACAGTGGATACCTCGAAACCAATTGTAATCACAGGTGCGATGCGTTCCTCTAATGAAATTGGTGCAGATGGATTATATAACTTTTTATCAGCAATTAGAGTTGCAATAAGTGATGAATCATTAAATATGGGTGTTATGGTGGTATTTAATGATGAGATTCATACAGCTAGAAATGTTACGAAAACACATACTTCTAATACGAATACTTTTCAAAGTCCGAATCATGGTCCTTTAGGTGTGATTACAAAACAAAGTGTACAATTTCATCACAGACCATTTGATCATTTAGTACTGACTGAAATAAATCAAACTTTAAATATCCCACTTGTTAAAGCATATATGGGGATGAATAGTGATGTATTATCTTTCTACAGTGAAAAACAAGTGGATGGCATTATAATTGAAGCACTCGGACAAGGTAATTTACCTCCGACATGTTTAGAAGGATTGAATCAATGTTTAAGTAATCATATACCAGTCATACTTGTATCTAGATCTTTTAATGGCATTGTTGGCCCAATTTATGCCTATGAAGGTGGCGGAGCAACATTAGAGGAAAAAGGCGTTATTTTCTCTAACGGATTAAATGGACAAAAAGCGAGACTGAAATTATTAATCGGTTTAAGTAATCATTTAACGTTTGAACAATTGAAAAAGTATTTTGAAGCTCAGTTATAAAATAAAAAAAGAGTTGAGATAAGTAATATTGGATTTTTAGAATATTGAAGGAATTCTAAAATAATAATCACTTATCCAGCTCTTTTTTTTTATATTATGACTCTAAAGGTGTTTGTTTTTTAGATAAAATATTTTGTGTGATGATGCCACCATGATATTTACCGTTTTCAATGAAAATCGTATTAGCATCATTCCCTGCTGCAATTACACCAGCAATATAACAATTTTCAACATTTGTTTCATAAGTTTCTTTGTTATGAACCGGTGCTGTACCATATTCATTTTCATTGATTTCAATTCCAATTGATTCTAAGAAATTATAGTCTGGGTGATAACCAATCATTGCAAAAATATAATCGTTAGGAATCTCAATTACTTCCCCATCTTGCTCATAAATAACACTGTCTTCAGTTATTTTTGTGACGTCAGCATTAAAAGCCATGTTTATTTTTTCATGTTTCACTAATGATTCAAAGTTAGGTAAAATCCATGGTTTAACTGCTTTTGGATAGTCAGAACCACGATAGATAACTGTGACATGTGCACCAGCTTTTTCTAATTCCAATGCTGCATCTACTGCTGAGTTTTTGCCACCGATGATAACAACATTTTGATCGAAATAAGGATGTGCTTCTTTAAAGTAATGTTTTACTTTTGGTAGTTCTGCACCTTCTACTTCTAAAGTATTATGTTGACCATAATAACCAGTAGCTACAGTTAGAAATCGACACTGATAAACATCTTTCGTAGTAGTAAGTGTAAAACGATTATTAATTTTTTTAACAGTAAGGACTTCTTCGAAAGCATTGATACGTAGTTGATGATGTTTAACAACTTCTCTATAATACACTAATGCTTGATTTCGACGTGGTTTACTTTCTTCTACAATAAACGGAATGTCACCGATACTTAATTTATCACTTGAAGAAAAGAATGTTTGATGTGTTGGATAGTTATAAATAGCATCCACGACATTTCCTTTTTCAATTACTAATGTATCAATCCCTTTTTTCTTTTGTTCGATAGCGGCACTTAAACCACATGGTCCACCGCCAATGATTATACTTTCTACTGTTTGCATAGTATTTGTCCTCCTTTTACCACCCATTTATTATACCAGTAGATTTTAAAAAACCAAGTGATAGAATTTGAAAATTTGTTTACAATAAAAATTAATTCATTGAAATTAGCACAATACAAAAAGGACTAATCCATTTGATAAGGATTAGTCTCAGGCTGTCGACAAAGTCTCCGACTTTGTTGGCAGTTTTTATGCATGCTTTCCGCGGGCACTGCCTTAGCCTATAGTCTTCGGCTAGTGCTATTCCCGCAGGAGTCGGCATAAATCACTGTCAATATTATAATATATGTAAATTAAACAGTGATGTTATTTATGCTGTTGAATAAATCAATCAATAAAAGAGAGCAAGATAAAATGATTTCTTTTTCTGAATTTGTCTCTAATAATCATTTATTACGTAAAGTCGATGCGATATTAGATTTAAATTTTGTATATGAACTTGTCGAAGATAAATATTGTCTTGATAATGGTAAACCATCAATAGATCCAGTTGTTTAGTAATAATTATACAAGTCGTTTTCATGATACAGATTTATTTGAACAAATATTTGAGAAAATACTAAAAATAGCTATCAAAAAGAAATCTATTAGATCAGTCATTTTTATTTATTGATTTTATGCATATTAAAGTAAATGCAAATAAGAATAAATACACCAAAAGAATTGTGAAAAAAGATACGCCCCACTTGCAGAAAGAATTGGACAATGAAATAAATAAACAAAGTCGAGCACTAAGAAAAAAGCCATTAAAAAGTAAAAACAAGGAGGAAAATAAAACAAAAAAAGTTAAGCACAACTGATCCAGAAGCCGGATACTACGCTAATTTGTGGTGCCATGAATTTAATAAATCGCATTGCGACTAGTAAAAGTACCAATAATGGTCTGAAAGACTACTACTATTTTGAAAAAACTATATAAGTAGAAAATAAACAAACCCTTCGCAAATTAATGCGAAGGGTTTGTTTACGTTCAGTAACTAATCCATTTGATAGGGATTAGTCTTTTTATGGAAATGGAGTTAATATTCAAGCTCATTATATTTGTACAGTGTGAATGATATTATTGAGGGATAACTAATTGTTGTCCATTATGAATATCATTACCTTGTAAACCATTGGCTTTTCTGATTTTTTCTACATTTTCAGGAGAACCACTTCCATAATATTGGATAGCTATTCTGTATAGGTTTTGACCATTTACAGTATGTGTTTGTTGTCCTGAATTGTTGTTTGAAGATTGATTGTTTTGTTGATTGTTTTGGCTGTTGGTTGCTTGGTCTTGATTTGCTGAATCATTATCTTGATTCGTAGCTTGGTTATCTTGTTGAGACTGATCGCTTTGACCACTTTGTGCATTTTGATCACTTTGATTGCTTTGGTCTGATTCAGTAGCTTGATTTTGGTCGCTAGTAGCAGCATCATCAGAATTAGAATCAGTTTGATTTGAACTATCATTATTATCTGATTCAGCGCTATCGTCACTGTTTTTATTTGCTTTATCACTATCAGCATCTTTGTCTTTGTCTGAATCTTTCTTGTTGTCTTTATCTGAGTCAGCATTTTTATCTTTATTATCAGCTACTTTTTTATCGTCGTTGCTGCCACTATCATCATTATTGCCAGTTAGTGCCATACCACCAAAAATTCCGATTGCTGCTAAAATTAAAATTGCTGCTATAATAGGCAATATTTTTCTGAACAAGCCGCCTTTTTTCTTGTTCTTATTGTTATCATCATCATTATTATTATCGTTGTTATTGTTACCGTTGCCATTATTTCCACCAGAGCCGTTGCCATTTGAATGTGCAGCTTTTGCTCCTGCAGCACCAGCACCAGCTGCGGCTGCTCCGCCAGCTACGGCAGCACCTTTTTTCTTGTTCTTATTGTTATCATCATCATTATTATCGTTGTTATTGTTATCGTTGCCATTATTTTCACCAGAGCCGTTGCCATTTGAATGTGCAGCTTTTGCTCCTGCAGCACCAGCACCAGCTGCGGCTGCTCCGCCAGCTACGGTAGCACCTTTTTTCTTGTTGTCTTTTTGCTCTTTATCTTTTTCAGATTTAGCACTAGTTTCTTCAGTATGTTGATCTTTATTATTAGATGCACCTACGTCTGTGCTAGCACCACTTTTTTCTTTATCTTTTGTTGATGTGATATCATCTTTTGAATCAACAGATTCGTCTTTTTTGTCATGATGTTTTTTAGTGGCATAAGCACCAGCACCAGCAGCTGCCGCTCCACCAGCCACGGCAGCACCTTTTTTCTTATCGTTTTTATCTTCAGATTGGTTGTCGTTATGTGTTTCGTTATCACTATCTTTTTCACTTCGATTTTGATTTATATTATTGCTTTCTGAAGGGTCTTGATTCTTATTGATTTCATCTGTATGAGATGATGAATGTGTGTCTTGTTGTTGTTCATCATCTATTTGACTTGATTTATCATTATTTTCATCAACAGGTGATTGGTTTCCTTCATTTTGATGTGTTGCCGTATCTCTTCTACGTTGTCTTCTTTGAGCATTTCTAGGAGGGAATTGTTCGTCTTTTTTATCAGAAACTTCCTCTTTTACGTTGTCAACGGAATCGTTAACAGAATCCTGTACATCATCTTGATGTTCTTTTGGATCAATAGATTGACGATTTTTCTCAAAATCATCTTTGAAATTATTATTAGACAAATTCATCATCCTTCCGTCATTTAATTTTAGTATATACTGTTTTACCCTAAAAGGTAGTATATATGTATAAATTTTATATGAAAAATAAATAAAACTTTAGTGTATATCTCGTATTATAGCTTGATTGAAAAAGTGAAGTAAAGCATTTATCTTTTATTTGAATATATTTTGTAATTTTTCTTTATAATCCATTTTTCTTTTCACTTTTTTACTATTAATTATATGAATTGATTTTAATTCTGAGTCATTATCGCAACACTGTGTTGGTTTAGATGTTAGATTTTCACCGAAAAATTCTATCATATATGCTCTGCGACATTGATCTAAGTTTTTATAACCTAACATTCGATAATAACCTCGTTGTTTTCGTTCAAAAGCTGCTTTGAAAATAGCACGCAATTGTTCAATTTTATAATAACTACTAAGAACGTCTAATATTTCATTTTTTTCAGGTGGTAAAAACATACCTAATTCAAATGAACTCACATCTTCTTCTGTAATGATATCGGCAAAGAGTAACGTTTCTAATAAATAGCTGTCATCTGGTTGATAAAGACTGATTGCTTGGCTTGACTTACCATCACGTCCTGCACGTCCAATTTCTTGCATATAACTTGATGGGCTCGTAGCTAAATGAAAATGTATGATTGTTCGAATATCTTTTTTATTAATCCCCATACCAAAAGCGCTCGTTGCTACAATAATGGGTATTTCATTATTTATAAACTGATGTTGTACTGTATGTCGTTCTTGATAGGTTAAATCACCATGGTATATTCCTGTTAAAAAGCCATATTGGTAAATTGCTTTGGCTAAAGTCAGGCACATTTTTTTAGATGAAACATAAATAATTGTTGGTCCTGATTGTTCTAACATTGGAAGTAGCCATTTTAACTTTCCGTGATCATCTTCGAAATTTTTGTGAGATAATGTAATATTCTCTCTATTCGTTGTTGTTTTCACAACAGTAAATGTTTTATTTAACATGTGATTTAAGTCGTATGTTAAATATGGTGGTGCTGTAGCAGTCAAAGCAAGTATGTTTGCTTTAGGAAAATGATTGATAATTTTCCCTACAAGGGCATAATGTGGTCTGAAATCATAACCCCATTCAGACAAGCAGTGTGCTTCATCTAAAACAATTAACCCTAAATCCAAACTTTGTATAAGTTTAAAATTATGTGGTTGCAACAAAAATTCAGGACTTAAAAATATAAAGCGACTATGTAGCAAAGATTGTATATTTTGTTTTTTTTCATTTTCATCTAATCCTGAATGGATACATGAAACGTAATGCTCGCCTTGAAGTTTTAATTGCATGACCTGATCATCCATTAAAGATATTAATGGTGAGATGATGAGCGTTGGTTTTTGCTTAATATAGGTTGGTAATTGATAACATAGACTTTTCCCGCTACCAGTAGGCAATATCCCCAAAGTATTTTTATCATTTAATACATGTTCTATAATTTCTTGTTGCCCAAGTTTAAATGTATCAAAACCAAACCATTTTTTTAATTCATGATGCAACATTTAAATCACCTCTTTCATAACCGATGATTAATAGTTTTATTTCAAAGTAATTTAATTTTGGAAATTTTTCTTTGTAGTTTCTTAGTCTTTCGCTACGATTTTCTACATAATAACTTAAAAAATGTTTATACGACTTCTCGTTGATAAATGTATCGTAGTGTGATAAATATCCTTTGATAAATAATTCTAGTATATGATCTTCGATTGTGTTTGGTTTTACATTTTGCATCTTGGCTAATTGTTTAAAACTGAGCCCTTTTTTTATACCATTGTATGTTTCTTCTGTTTTAAAAAGTAAAGTAGGTAAAATAATCAATTGACTTAAAATAGGATATTTAGTTACATTTTCTAATTCAAACATCATTATTACTAAATCATTCATTTCTAGTACAAACAAATGTTGTTGAGAAATGTCTTCTATTAAGCTAACTTGTTGTCTTGTATACATGCTTTCCTTATATCCTTGTAAATAGTAATGTAAGTATGTTTTATTATTCTTTTCCGTAATTGAAGAAAATAAAATATTTAATTCGTTATTTAATTTGAATGATATGTCCTTATTTTTAAAGTTGTTATATACTTTTTTCACTCTATATTGAATTGTACTGTTGTGCGTTACAGGTACAAATTGAAATGAATCATGTGCGATATTCGAAATTGTTTGGGTTAATAATTGAATTGCCTTAAAAGTATTTAATAAACTATCGTATGTATACCTTGGATGAGTACGAATTAATTGCGTATCATCAACATCTTGTGTTTCATTTTGAGCATATCCAACAAATGATGGATATTTTAAGTTTGGTAAGCTATGATACAATGATAATAGCTGTTGACTACAGGCGTCAAAAAAGGTTTGATGGGACTTTTTGCCTGTGATAATATTATATATGCTTTTTTCTGTTTTGTAATTATGTGCTTGCGTTCGTGTAAAGTGAATTAAATTATACATGTGTGCTCCCTCATTTTATAAAACAAAAACATTTGAAAAAATTTAAAACAGTAACTACAATACTAATTGTGTTATTAGTGTAGCATGTTTGTTAAAGGAGGCGAAGAGTTTGGCTAAATATACAATTGTTGATATGGATACATGCATTGCATGTGGTGCTTGCGGTGCTGCTGCCCCTGATATATATGATTATGACGATGAAGGTATCGCATACGTTATACTAGATGATAACCAAGGTACTGCGGAAGTACCAGAAGAATTATATGAAGACATGGAAGATGCATTAGAAGGTTGTCCTACAGATTCTATTAAAATTGAAGAGGAATCTTTTGACGGCGATCCTTTAAAATTTGAATAATAAAATTAATCAAATAGATGTTCATTTTTGAATGAATTTAATTTATATAAGCTCAGTGTATTCATTGTATTAATGAAAATGCTGAGCTTTTATATTAGGAAAATGCAAACATTATGCAGATAATCATTTGGAAATGAACGAGTAAAGCTTTGTACATAAATCTTATTTTTTTAATATTTTACGATTTTGATCGTGCATGCTTGCCTGGGGATATGGTTCGAGCCAGTAGTCTCTCACTCATATCTTTCCCCTCGGGCGTCAGCACGATGCAAAATCTCTATAAGTGATGTGTTTTAATACAATAAAAAAGCCTCGTATTATTTAACTTGTACAACTAATAGAAAGTCATATTTTTAATTAAACAAAAGATATAACTTAAAATGAATACACATGCATGATGGATGAGTCCATTTTATATAAAAAACTTACGATTTTGACTGTGCATGCTTGCCTAGGTATGGTTCGAGCCAGTAGTCTCTCACTCATATCTTTCCCCTAGGCGTCAGCACATTACAAAATCGTTATGAATGAGGCGTTTAAGCACAACAAATAAAGAGACATTATAAATGGTAATAACTTCCTTCAAGTTTCAAATTTATCAAAATCTTTTAATAACGAAAGAAGCTGAGATATTAAATTTATCTCAGCCATTCTCGAGTCTTTTATTCTTATTTGTTTCATATTTTTAGACTTAAACGTGTAATTAACTATTAGTTAAGTAAAATTTTTTCCAAACGTTTGAATAGTAGCATAAATATTAAAGAAATTATGATACCTTTTATTATGTTAAAAGGTATAACACCTGAAACTATAACAATTTTAATATTTTCAACTACATTAGTTAAATTCATAATCATGCCATATAGTGGTAATAAAACAAAATAGTTTAAAATACTTAAGACAATAGTCATGACAATTGTCGCTATAGCAAATCCAATAATTTGTGTTTTGACAGTATGTTTATTTTTAATAATATAAAAAGCACTTAAAATAAAGCTGGCACCAGCTAAGAAATTAGCAATGGGGCCCACTGGATCACCTATATTAAATAAGAAATTAAGTAAATTTTTTATAAATAATATAATAATACCGGCTACTGGTCCTAAACTAAAAGTTGCTAATAAAGCTGGAATATCACTAAAGTCTAATGTCAAATACGGCGGTAAAAACGGAATTGGAAATTTTATAAACATCAAAATAAATGACACCGCACTTAACATACTTATTGTAATAAGTCGTTTGGTTTGTTGTTGCATATTCAATTATCTCCTTCCATTCATCTTACACAGAAAAGGAGGATTTAATTGCACAACAAAAACCCTCCATCTTCTCCCATCCAGACTATACTGTCGGCTCTAGATTTACACTAGATCAGCCATTTATCTCATTAATAGATAAACGGGTCGCAGGCTTAAATTACTGCCGGTTGGGAATTACACCCTACCCCGAAGATGAATTTGTTAAATTTTATAAATATATCATAGCCTATTACTCAGATAAAAACAATAGACGTGCTCTATTCTAATTAAATGATATTATTTTTAAAAAAGACGAGATTGGAAATCAATATTAAAATATTGATTTCTTATCTCGCCTTTTTCAGCACACTCACGCTTTATAAATATTCATATTTATAAACTAAATCAAATTTAACTTTATACTAATTAATTGATAATCAAGTGTTTTTATATTCATCTGTTGGTTTTGGTAGATTAATTATAAAAGTAGTGCCTTTGCCAAGCTCACTTTTAACGTCAATCGTTCCTCCGTGTTCATCAATGATCATACGACAGATAAACAGTCCTAAACCAGTCCCCTGTTTACCCCGTTTTCGAGCAGTATCAACTTTATAGAAACGATCAAATACTTGTTGTAAATGTTCTGGAGCAATACCAGATCCTGTGTCTGAAATGTATAAGATATTTTCACTTTCTGTTTCTCCATAACTAATTGATATTAAATCACCAGGTTCTGTATATCTGGTAGCATTATCAATGAGATTGGTCAACACTTGTTCAATTCTATCCGTGTCGAAATACCATAATTGATTGTGTGTATTTGGATTTAAATTCATTGTTAACTTTAAATCATTTGCTTGTTTTTGGTATTTTTGTTGCATTCTACTTAGCAGCGGATCAATGGGTTGTTTAACTTTTTCTACAGTTAGTCCTTCAGCATCCATTCGTGCAACATTGAGCAATTCATTTACTAATCGATTTAAACGTTTTGTTTCATCAAGGACAATTGACAATGATTCATGTATTTCGTCTGGCTCTGTTACAATACCATCAACAATCGACTCTGTATATCCTTGTAATAATGAAATAGGCGTACGCAATTCATGCGATACATTAGCAATAAAATCTTTTTTCATTTGATCAATATTATGCTCATTTGTCATATCACGAATAATAGCGACAATACCACTTCGACCATCAGGTTGAATTTGTTCAATATAACTTGTAATAATGACAAAATAACGTGTGCTAATTTCATATTCTTCGAATTGTGTTTGCTGGGTTTTAAATGTTAATTCGTTTTGACGATCAAGCTTGTCTAAATCGTGAGCATCTAATATCTTTAAAATATTTTGTGCCATCTTGTTTGATATGATTATTTCTTGTTTATCATTAAAGCCAAGTACACCTTCAACCATAGAATTTATTAAACTATCTCTGATATTTTTAGATGAGGATAATGCGTCTATATGTTGTTGTATTTCGGAACTCATCGTGTTAAAAGCACGTGATAATTCTCCAATTTCATCTCGAGAATTAACAGGAACTACTTGAGCATAGTCCCCTTTAGAAACTTTTAATGCTTGTGTTCTTAAATTTCTAAGGGGCTTTGTAATTCGTGATGATAAGAAAAAGGCAAACACAGTTGTAATAGATAAAAAGATTATTGCAATAATTAATATAATGACTGTAATAACATTATTAGTATCTTCTATCGTTTTCAAATCTTGATAGATAAAAACACCACTATATTTACTATTATGAGGACTAGACTCTAGATTTTTAGATGGATAGCCTATTAAAACATAAGTCTTTTGCTGTTTATTCATATCAATTGTCACGTGCTCTGATATCTGTTTTCCTCGATCAAACACTTTTTCATAGTTTTTATTACTTTTAATTTCTTTGAACATCTTTTCTTTTGTCTCATCATTATTAATACTATCCATATGTTTATGGTTCATGATGATGAGTCCTACTGGCCCCTCGATAAGGGATTTACTATGTTTTATGGCAGTTGTTTTATCATCAGAATTCTCAACTAAATGACTTATTCTTTTAGCATCTTCAAGTAATGAATCTTCGGTTTCTTGCGTAAAGTAAGATTGTATAAACGTTATAAGTGCTGCACTTAATAAAATTAAAACTGTCGTTACTATAAAGATTATAGTTAACCACAGTTTTACTACTACGTTATTGAGTCGGTTCATTTTCAGATTTAACCTCGAATTTATAGCCAACGCCCCAAACAGTCTGAATCATTTGGGCAGCTTCATCAGAAACGCGATTTAATTTTTCTCTTAAACGTTTTACATGTGTATCAACAGTACGCAAATCTCCGTAAAATTCATAGTGCCATACTTCTTTTAAAAGTTGTTCACGATCAAAGACTTTATTTGGCGTTTTTGCTAAAAAGATTAAAAGTTCATATTCTTTTGGAGTTAAGTTTACTTGGTTGCCATCTGCTAGCACACGGTGTGCGTCATTATCAATCACAAGATGTTCAAACTCTATTAAATCTCGTGCATGTGGTTCGCTTTGTTCTGTATGTGCAACTTGAGTTCTTCTTAATAAAGCTTTGACACGTAAAACCACTTCACGCGGTGAAAATGGTTTTACAATATAATCATCTGCACCGGATTCAAAACCTTCTACGCGGTTTGTTTCTTCTCCTTTAGCAGTTAACATAATAATTGGTGTTTCCTTTTGCTCTCTTAATCTAGATGCCACAGTAATGCCATCCATTTCTGGCAACATTAAATCTAATAAGATACATGCATAATCATGTTCCATTGCCATTTTGTATGCTTCTTGTCCGTCTCTAGCTTCATGAGTTTCAAAAGATTCTCTTTCTAAGTACAATTTTAATAATCGTCTGATTCTATCTTCATCATCGACGATAAGTATTTCGTTTGACATAGGTTCGTACCCTCCCACACTGCTAACTTTCAATTTCAACCATATTATATCATAGGTTGAGCTATAAAAGTGTTTATGAATGAAAAGTTTGTGAAAAAATTATCAATATCAAGTTTTTGTTAAAGTAAAGTCATAATTAATGTCCGTGTTCTGCAATTTGACGTATCGTTTTTACTTCGTGAGGTGTAAGTACGCGACCTTCACCTGCATTGAGTCCTTTTAGATTTAAAGGACCAAATTCTATGCGCTGTAATTTTGATACTTGATGACCAAAGTGTTCAAACATGCGTCTGACTTGTCTATTGCGACCTTCAGTTATTGTAATTTCAACAAGTGTAGTGTTTTTATCTTTATCTTGGTTTTTGACTTTAACTGTTGCAGGTTGTGTTTTTCCATCTTCTAAATTAATACCTTGTTCTAATGCTTTAACTTCTTCACGCATTAGATAACCTTTTAATTTAACTACATATTTCTTTTTGATTTTATAACGAGGGTGTGTCATTAAGTTAGTGAACTCACCATCATTGGTAAGTAAAAGTAACCCTGATGTATCATAATCTAAACGTCCGACTGGATAAATCCTTGTCTTAATTTGTTTAAAATAATCAGTAACGACCTTTCTACCTTTGTCATCTGATACGCTAGTGATAACTTGCGAAGGTTTATAGAAAAGAATATATAGTTTATCTTCTTGTTCTAATTTAATTCCTTCAACTTCTACTGTATCTGTCGGTTTTACTTTAGTACCTAATTCTGTTTCAATTTCACCATTTACTTTTACTTTACCTTCTGTAATTAATGTTTCAGCTTTACGTCTTGATGTATAACCACTATTTGCGATACGTTTTTGTAATCTTTCTGTTTCTTTATTCATTATTATCTCCTTTTTGATTTACTAAATTACTAAAGAAAGCTTCTATTTCTTCGTCTTCTTCATCAGTAGTTGGTAAATCATCTAATTGTTCAATACCAAATACATTTAAAAATAATGCTGTTGTATATAATTGTTGACTTCTGGAATCTTCCTCATCTTTAGCTTCAATTAAACCACGTGCTATTAGAGTTTTGACGGCTCCGTCAGAATTAATGCCTCTAATCATTTCGATATCACTTCGAGATAATGGCTGATTATATGCTATTATCGATAAAGCTTCCATTGCTGCTTGCGATAATTTCATTTTAGATTTTTGTTCTATTAACTTCTCAATGTATTCTGACGCATCTTTTTTAGTTGTTAAGACATAATGTTCCCCATAATGTTGGATTTCTAAGCCACAAGCGTCATATTCTTTTATTAATGTATGGAAACTATCTTGGTCAATGTCTAAAATTTCTAGAATTTGTTTTTCTTCAAGTCCTTCATCACCTGCAGTATAAAGTAATGCTTCCAGGATACCTTTATCGTTCAATGCCATAATTAACTCCTCTTAAAATATTAATATCGTCAAAGCTTTTTTGTTGTTCAATATTTACTATTCCAGATTTAGACATTTCTAGTATTGCAAGGAAATGAGTAACAACCATTTCCAATGGTTCAGTAAAATTAAATAAACTAAAAAAGTTGAATGATTCATGTTTTTGTAAACGTTGAGTTACTTGTGAAGTAGCTTGTTGAATTGTAAACGTTTCTTTTCGAATATCGACGGATTTAGGTGTTTGATATTCAACACGATTTTTCACCTTTTGGTAAGCTATGATTAACTCTGTTAAATCAATCGTATTATTAGGATCCCAAGTTTCATTTGATTCTAAGTGCGTTAAATCCGTTGGATGTTTAGAATAATACTTTTCTCTTTCCGCCCTTTTTTCGTTTAAGAGCACTGTGTATTCTTTATAGTTTTGATATTCAATTAATCTCTCAACCAAATTTTCGCGTGGATCATCATCTAAATCGTCAACTTCTTCTGAATGAGGCAATAACATTTTGCTTTTTATCATAAGTAATTCTGAAGCCATAACTAAATATTCACTTGCCACATTAATTTCTAATTGACTCATCGCATGTATATATTGCATATACTGTTCTGTCAAAGATTTCATTGGTATATCATAAATATCAATTTCAAATTTTTGAATAAGATGCAATAATAAATCTAAAGGACCATTAAAGGCATCGAGTTTTACTTCATACATTTTATCTACCTCATATTAGCAAGTTAAGTGCGTAATTCACTAAATTATTATAGCATGTTTATTATAAACATTTAAAATCGGAGCGATATTCATGTTGAAAAATGCACTAAAAGATTTTTATTTTCAATTTCATACAAAGCAACATTATTTTCTTTGTCACGATATTTTAGAAGAAGCTTGGAAAACTAACCCAAATTACAATAAGAATGATGCTGTTGTGAGTCTTATATTGATTGCAACTGGATCTTATCATTACCGTAGACAAAATTATGTAGGCGCCCACAAATCTTTTAATAAGGCATTAAAAGTTATTGAAAACTATGATTCAGCGATTAATATTGGACTAGATATACAACCGTATAAAAGTCTGCTAGTTGGATTAATTAAAGCTGCAAAAAAAGAGAAATCTTTTGAGCCAATTCATCTACCTTTAACAGATACAATGGAACAAATTGTATTAGAACAGTACCCGAATTATGTGCTGACATATTATAAAATTGAAGATGATTATATCATAGATCACCATTTAAAAAGGGATAGAACTGAAGTTGAAGCGGCAAGGAAACGTGCATTACAAGCGCGAAATAGATCAGTATAAACACTTTACTTACGTAGATGATTTGTTACATGCTATGGCATCAATAAAAAAACACAGTCCAGTTATTCAATCGAATAAACCAGTCTGTGTTTATGCTCTTGGATGAAATTCGTTATACATCTTACGAATTTGTGATTTCGAAACGTGTGTATACAATTGTGTTGTTGATATATCAGAATGACCGAGCATTTCTTGTACTGCACGTAAATCTGCTCCGTTTTCAAGTAAATGGGTAGCAAATGAATGTCTTAATGTATGTGGTGTTAAAGTTTTTAATATATTTGCTTTGATACCATTTTGTTTAATCATTTTCCATATCGCTTGTCTCGATAAAGGTTTGCCGTGCATGTTTAAAAATAGTGTATCAGTGACCGTATTTTTTAATAATTGTGGTCTTACCGTTTCTAAATAAGTGTTTAAGTATTCAATCACTGTATCGCCTAATGGCACAATTCTTTCTTTATTTCCTTTACCAAAAACACGTATAAAGCCCATAATTAAATTAACGTCTTCTAATTCAATCTGAATCAGTTCTGATACACGCATGCCGGTAGCGTAAAGTAATTCTAACATTGTGCGATCTCTATAGCCGTTGTTTTTGGATAAATCAGGTGTTTCTAATAGTCTCAGTACTTCATCTATTTCTAAAACATCTGGTAATTTACGATCATATTTAGGTGTTTCTATTAATACCGTTGGGTCTTTTGCTGCATATTTTTCTCTTAATGCAAACTGATGAAAACTACGAATAGTAGAAATGAAGCGAGCTAATGATTTTGAAGATGCACCTTCATCATGTAAGTGACCCAAACATTCTTGAATAAGTTGTCTATCCACAAAATCAATATGACTAATTTTGTGTAATGTTAAAAATTCATCATATTTCTTTAAATCTCTTCGATATGCACCAATTGTATTTACACTTAACCCTTTTTCTAATTGTATAAATTTCAAATATTCATCTATAATATTTTTCACTGTACTACCTCTATTTCTGAAATAGTATTTTTAAATTTATTTCCCTTTTGCTTGGCATGACGCACAAATACCATGGAATGTTAAACGATGGTCTAATATTTTAAATTCAAATTCATTTTCAACTCTTTCCTCTACACGAGGTAATAAGTCTTCTTCGATTTCTTCTACTTTACCACATTCCATACAAACAAGATGGTGATGAAAATGTTTTGCTCCTTCTTTTCTCAAATCGAATCGAGCAACACCATCTCCGAAATTTATTTTATCTACCACTTTCAATTCTGCTAGCAATTCTAAAGTACGATATACAGTTGCAAGTCCAATTTCAGGTGCTTTGTCTTTAACTTTCAAATAAACATCTTCAGCACTTAAATGGTCTTTTTCATTTTCAATTAAAACTCTTAAAGTTGCTTCACGTTGTGGCGTCAATTTATAAGATGATTGCTGTAATTGTTGCTTCACGCGATTTAATCGTTCTTCCACGGAAGCCTCACTCCCCTACTAATAATTATAATCATTTTAATTTAGTTATGATATATATATATAAAATACCAATAATTGATAAAATTCGCAAGTATTCTCGCACCTTATTTATAATGATTATAATTAAGTAATAAATGTTGTAAAGCAATTATAGTTTTTGCGTCTTCTATTTCTTTATTGTCTAACAACGTTTTAATTTCGTTCATATCATAATATGCTAATTCTAAAAATTCATCTTCATCTAATTGCATTTTACCTTTTGTTAAATTTTCAGCTATATAAATTGATAATTTCTCATTTGAGAAACCTGGAGAACCATACATTTCAGTTATATGTTCTAATTCATCAGCAATATAACCTGTTTCTTCTTCAAGTTCACGTTTGGCAGCTGAAATTCGTTCTTCACCTTGTTCCAATTTGCCTGCAGGAATTTCTAAAAGTGGTTTTTCACAAGCTTTACGAAATTGTTTCACTAATATCACTTTGTTTTCAGGTGTAATTGGACAAACTGCGACAGCACCATTGTGGTATATCAATTCACGTTTAGAAGTTTGTCCATCGGGTAGTTCAACATCGTGGACTTCTAAATCAATGATTGTCCCTTTATAAATAGAAGTACTATGTAAAGTCTTTTCAAATAGGTTCATAAATAATCACAGTCCTTTTAATTGATTTAAGATATTGTTAAGATGTACTCATTAGTTATTATGGGAATAGCGAATGAACATATACTTGTTTCATTTTGTTATGTATAGATTTAATATTGAAAATCCATCTTACTTTATTACGTCTACGCCCTATTATTCAAGTGTATCGAAAGGAGATAAAACATGCAAAAAAATGTTTTGAAAAGCGGTATAGAAATTTCAGAGTTAGGTTTAGGTTGTATGAGTCTTGGAACAAGTAAGAAACAAGCAGAGCCTATCATTGAACGTGCAATTGAACATGGTATCACGTATTTTGATACAGCTGATATGTATGACAAAGGTGTAAACGAAACAATTGTTGGTGAGAATTTAAAAAAATATCAAAATAGAGATGATATCATTATTGGTACAAAAGTAGGAAATCGTTTAACAGAAGATGGTTCTACAACTTGGGATCCTTCTAAATCTTATATCAAAGAAGCAGTGAAAGGATCCTTGAAAAGACTCGGATTAGATCATTTAGATTTATATCAGTTACACGGTGGTACAATCGAGGATCCAATTGATGAAACAATTAGTGCTTTCGATGAATTAAAGAAAGAAGGTATTATCCGTGCTTATGGTATTTCTTCAATCAGACCTAACGTGATTGATTACTATTTAGAACATAGCGATATCGAAACGCTAATGTCTCAATTTAACTTAATTGATAACAGACCAGAGCAACTTTTAGATGATGTACATGCTAAAAAAGTTAAAGTACTAGCACGTGGTCCAGTATTTAAAGGGTTATTAACTGCTAAAAGTAACAATGTGTTAGATTCAAAATTTAGTGATGGTATTTTTGATTATACTTATCAAGAACTTGGAGAAACAATTGCATCAATTAAAGAAATTGAAAGTAATTTATCTGCACTTACTTTTAATTATTTAACTTCTCATGATGCATTAGGTTCTATCATTGTAGGTGCAAGTAGTACAGATCAACTAGATGAAAATGTAAAAAATTATCAACGTTCAAAAGACATAAGTTTAGAAGCATTAAAAGCAGCGCAAAATCGAGTGAAAAATTTAGAATATACCCAACATTTAAAATAAATCTCTTTTCGTTGTCCTAAAACATGTATGTCTGAGCAAAGATAAAAATATAAATAACTTCTATCAAAGCAAAAACGTCAATTTCTCTTATGATTTTATAGAAATTGACGTTTTTATTTTTATAAAGCTTCATAATCCATGACATTGCTGTCTTCTATTTTAATGCTGTAGTCAAAATGAATATTTCCAAACTTTGAAGAAGTGCTAACCTTTGTTCTTAAATAATGAAGTAAAGTTTTTTTCTATAAACCGTGGCATCAATTGATAAATTTTTAATAAATGGTGCATCCATCTAGGTTGATTGATTTCTAATTTTTTCTCAATTATACCATTGATAATTTGGTTTGCTAATTTTTCAGGGTCAAGCATCATGTCCCTGTATTTTTTGGCAAATTTCATAGATGGATCTGCTTTTTCATGAAATGGTGTCGCTATTGGCCCAGTATTAACAGTCATAATATGATAATTTGGTTTCTCGATACGCAGTGCATTTAACAATTGGTTAAAAGCTGCTTTACTTGCACCATAATGTGCAGCATAACCTTGACTTATAAAGGCAGCTTGGCTACCGATACCTACTATTATTGGATTTTTTGAGAATGCCGGTTGTAGAACTTTCATTAATATATTGAAATGGAGCACATTTAATTTATATGTTTCAAGCATTTCTACAAATGTATGGTCTTCAATAGATTTAAAATACCCAAGGCCAGAACTGTATATAAGTCCATCAATGGTTTGGTATTGAAAGTATTCCTTTAAATCAATGATTTCTTGTTGTGATTGTAAATCGCATTTAATGATATTTAGATGTTCCGTATCATATTGCGTTGCGAATTGTTTTAGTTTATCTGGATTTCGGGCAAGTACTGTAACATATGCTCTTTTAGATAATAATGCTTTTAATATAGCTTTACCTAATCCACTTGTACCACCAGTTAACACAAAATGTTTACCTATCATAGTAAATTCTCCTTGCTTTAAATTCATAGTTTAAGTATATGAGTGTAAACGATATTTTGCCACAGGTCTTTAAAAATTCTTAGCCATAATTTAAATCTATGTTAGTATGGAAACATAAAAAGCAAAGAGGAAGTGAAGTCTTCACATGAAACTAGTATTTTATGGTGCCGGAAACATGGCGCATGCAATTTTTACAGGTATTGTTAGTTCTAAAGTGATTGATTCTAATAATATTTATTTAACGAATCGTTCAAATGAAGTTGCATTAAAAGAATATGCTGACGAGTTAGGTGTTAATTATAGCTATGATGATGCAGCATTGTTAAAAGATGCAGATTATGTATTCTTAGGAACGAAACCATATGATTTTGATGATTTAGCAGAGCGTATTAAGCCATATATTGCAGAAAAAAATAAATTCATTTCTATTATGGCTGGTTTACCGATAAACTATATTCGTGAAAAATTGGCTTCTAACAACCCAATTGCACGTATCATGCCAAACACAAATGCCCATGTTGGACATTCAGTTACTGGTATTAGCTTTTCCAATAATTTTGGCGCTAAGTCAAAAGAAGAAGTTGATAATTTAATAAACGCATTTGGATCTGCGATAGAAGTTTCAGAAGATAATTTGCATCAAGTTACAGCAATTACTGGAAGCGGTCCAGCTTTTTTATACCATGTCTTTGAGCAATATGTCACAGCGGGTACACGTTTGGGTTTGGAAAAATCACAGGTAGAAGAATCAATTCGTAATTTAATCATAGGGACGAGCAAAATGATAGAACGCTCAGAATTGAGTATGGAACAGTTAAGAAAAAATATTACTTCTAAAGGTGGTACAACACAAGCAGGCCTTAATGCACTTGCAGATCATGATATAGAAGCTATTTTCGAAGATTGTTTACGTTCTGCAGTAAATAGAAGTATTGAATTATCTAACCAAGACAATGATTAAAATTTAAAAAGCTTAAATTATTATAAAAAAGTGGGACAGTAATCTAAATTGTAAAATACTACAATTTTTAGAAAACTGCCCCACTTTTCATTTATTAAAATTGCCAAGAATCAAAATCACTGACAAAACTAAATGGTGGTGTATTACTCAAAGCTTTAAGCGATTTACTAATATCGCACACCTCTTCTTTAGTATAACGATTGCTGATATGTGTTATTAAACTATAGTCAACATTTGCTTCTCTCATCAATTCAAAAACGTCATCAATATGGCTATGGTGATAGCTATTAGCTAATGATTTATCTCCTTCTATATATGTACTTTCATGTACCATGATATTTGCATCACGTGCAATTATCATTTCATTTTTACAAGGCATAGTATCTCCAAAAATTGCTACGACTGGGCCTTTAATTGCTTCATCTTTAAAATCTTTAGAGTTATAAATCTCACCTTTGTATTCAAATGTTTCATTGTTTTTTACATCTTGATATTTAGGTCCTGGTTCTAAACCAATGTTTCTGAGCGCTTCAACATTGATTTTACCAGATTTATATGGCGCTTCTACCCTATATCCAAAAGAAGGAATACCATGATTTAACATATGTGCTTCAACATTAAATCCATTGTGATGATAAGAAAGTTGTTCCTCTATTTCAATATAAGTGATTGGATAATTTAATTTTGATTCTGATAAAGTTAAAGTAGTTTCTATATATGATTTAATACCTTTTGGACCAATAATAGTAAGAGGCTTATCTTCGCCCCCTTGAAAAGATCGACTTGTGAGTAACCCAGGTAAACCAAATATATGATCACCATGCATATGCGTAATAAAAATGTGATCTACTTTTCCTAATTTGATTGAATGGTGTAATATTTGATGTTGTGTGCCTTCACCAACATCAAAAAGCCAAATGCTATTGGAGTATGGTTCCAAATTTAATGCAATCGCTTGGGTATTTCTTTCTTTAGTTGGCAGACCAGCACTTGTCCCAAAAAACGTAATTTCCATGCATATGCCTCCTCTTCTTGTTCATATTTTATCATATAAAAGTATTAAAAATATAATAAAATATGATATTACAAGCAAAATTGTGGGAAGATACTGGTGTATTGGTCTATAATAAATACAGATTTAATAAAGAATTGAGGTTTTGATCTTGAATACTAGAAATAAAGATATCCCATGCTTAATTACAATTTTTGGAGCAACTGGTGATCTTAGTCACAGAAAATTATTTCCATCATTATTCCATTTATACCAACAAGAAAATTTGAATGAACACATTGCAATCGTTGGAATTGGTAGAAGAGACTTAACAAACGATGATTTCCGTAGTCAAGTGAAGTCGTCAATTCAAGAACACGTTAAAGATACTAAACACCTAGATAAGTTTATGGAACACGTATTTTATCACAAACACGATGTAAGTGACGAAGCAAGTTATCAATCACTATTAGAATTCAGTAATAAATTAGATCACGATTTCCAATTACAAGGTAATAGACTCTTTTATTTAGCTATGGCTCCAAATTTCTTTGGTGTTATATCTGATTATTTAAAATCTTCTGGATTAACAGATACAACTGGTTTCAAACGTTTAGTTATTGAAAAACCATTTGGTTCAGATTTAGAATCTGCTGAAAAATTAAATGAACAACTACGTCGTTCATTTAAGGAAGAAGAAATTTACCGTATTGACCACTATCTTGGTAAAGATATGGTGCAAAATATTGAAGTACTTCGTTTTGCTAATGCAATGTTTGAACCATTATGGAATAACAAATATATTTCAAACATTCAAGTTACTTCTTCGGAAGTGCTTGGAGTTGAAGACAGAGGTGGCTACTACGAATCTAGTGGTGCATTAAAAGATATGGTCCAAAACCATATGCTGCAAATGGTTGCTTTGCTAGCAATGGAAGCACCTATAAGTTTAAATAGTGAAGATATCAGAGCAGAAAAAGTTAAGGCTTTAAAATCATTACGCAAACTAGAACCTGAAGAAGTTCGTCAAAACTTTGTTCGTGGTCAATATGATGAAGGCATCATAGAAGGACAGCAAGTTAAAAGATATAGAGATGAGGATCGTGTTGCAGAAGATTCTACAACGCCAACTTTTGTTTCTGGTAAACTAACCATTGATAATTTTAGATGGGCTGGCGTACCGTTCTACATAAGAACTGGTAAACGAATGAAGAGTAAAACGATACAAGTAGTCGTCGAATTCAAAGAAGTTCCAATGAATTTATACTATAAAACAGATAAAAAACTAGATTCCAACCTATTAGTTATTAATATTCAACCAAATGAAGGTGTTTCTTTACACTTAAATGCTAAAAAGAATGTACAAGGCATTGAAACTGAGCCAGTTCAACTATCATACGCAATGAGTGCACAAGATAAAATGAACACAGTGGATGCTTATGAAAATTTATTATTTGACTGTTTAAATGGAGATGCAACTAACTTTACGCATTGGGAAGAATTAAAATCAACTTGGAAATTTGTTGATGCAATACAAGAAGAGTGGAACCAAAATGAACCAGAATTCCCTAATTATACAGCTGGAACAAATGGTCCATTAGCGAGTGATTTACTATTGAGTAGAGATGGCTTCCACTGGTGGGACGATATCCATTAATCAACTTTTTAAAAATAAGGCAATGATACAAGTTTCAATCTGAGCTTGTGTTGTTGCTTTTTTATTATACCTTATTTGTGTTATGATTTAGACTATTGATTAAATCATTCATATACAATTTTAGGATGTTTACATTTTACCCTATTTAATATTTTTGAGATGTAAGTCACATGAAAATGATGTAAAATAGAATTAATCAACAATGATTCATAACATTATGTATAGAAAAGTAACGAGGTACATAATCATTTGTATTTCGTTATAATTTAGGAGTGAAAGTTTTGGACGTTATCAAGCAAATCCAACAGGCAATTGTATATATTGAAGATCATTTGCTAGAGCCTCTACATTTGCAAGCACTTAGTGATTACGTTGGTCTTTCACCATTTCATATTGATCAATCATTTAAAATGATTGTAGGTCAATCACCAACAGAATATGCAAGGTCAAGAAGGTTGACTTTAGCAGCACAAGACATTTTAAGTGGTTCAGCTCGCTTGGTAGATGTTGCAAAAAAGTATAGTTATAAAGACGCTAATGATTTTGCTAATGATTTTAGTGATTTTCATGGTGTTTCTCCTATTCAAGTCAATACAAAACGAGACGAATTAAAATTGCAATCAAGGCTTTATATTAAACTTACTACTACAGAACGTGCCCCTTATGCGTACCGTTTGGAAGATATACAAGGTTTGTCTTTAGTAGGTTATGCTAAGTTCTTAAATTCAGAAGAAATTGATAACCCTTTTAAAGTGCCTGATTTTTTAGAGGATTTATTAATTGACGATAAAATTAAAGAATTACAACGATATAATGATACGAGTCCACATGAACTCTTTGTGGTTAATTGTCCGCTTGATAATGGAATGGAAATTTTTGTTGGCGTACCGAGTGAAAGATATCCTGCGCACCTTGAAAGTCGTTTCTTACCTGAAAGACAATATGCTAAATTTAATTTACAAGGTGAGATGGATTATGTAGTCAATGAAGCGTGGTATTATATAGAGACTAGCCTTCAAATGACTTTACCCTATGAACATAATAGTTTGTACGTTGAAGTTTATCCATTTGACATTTCATTCGATGATCCATTCACTAAAGTTCAATTATGGATGCCTGTTGATCAAGAACAATATGACATATTAGAATAAAACCATAAAAATACGCTTAAACAATATATAGCGAGCAAGCAAACATATTTTTATATAAGTTGCTTACTCGCTATATTTTTGTTAGTTAATCATTATCTTAATTGCTAGATAATTGTTTCTAAAGTTTAATTACAAATGCTTCGTATGGTTGTATATTTTCAAAATCAATCGTGTTATTTTTGTAGTTATGTAGTAATATGTTTTCTTCTAGGAAGCTTGCATCAAAGGATAATGCAGCTTTTTTATTTGTTAAATTACCAACAATTAGTACATATTGCTCATTTAATTCTCGTGTATATGCAAATATTTGGTTATTTTTTGAATCAACCAAATTAAATTCACCATATGTAAAAACATCATGAGATTTTTTTAACTTTATTAAAGCTTTATAGAAATTTAATATTGAATCTGGATCTTTTTGTTGATGTGCAACATTAATGTTTTTGTAGTTTGGATTTACAGGAAACCAAGGCGTTACATCTGAAAATCCTGCAAAGTAAGAACTATTCCACTGCATAGGCGTTCTAGAATTATCTCTATTTTCTTTTTTATGTTTATCTAATAGTTTTGAGACATCGCCACCTTGTTGTTTGACAATTTCGTATTCATTGACCACTGCAACATCATTAAAGGTTTCAATATCATCAAATGGATAATTGGTCATACCAATTTCTTGACCTTGATAGATAAATGGTGTGCCTTGCTGCAAAAAATATACGACTGCATGACTTGTAGCAGATTCAAACCAATAATGAGTATCATCACCCCAAGTTGATACACGTCTTGGCTGATCGTGATTTTCAATAAACAATGCATTCCATCCAACATTTTCAAGTTTCTTTTGCCATTCATTGAGTACATTTTTATATGCATTGACGTCAAATTTGACATCGCCTGAATTCCACAAGCTTAAATGTTCAAATTGAAAAATCATATTGAATTTGCCACTTGTCTCACCTACCCAAGGTTCAGCGTTTTCTGGACTAACACCATTTGCTTCTCCTACGGTCATAATATCATAATGACTTAAAGATTTATCTTTCATTTCTTGTAACCAGTTTTGTATGCCAGGCTGATTCATATCTACTTCAAAAGCCGGCGCATAATCTTTTCCTTCTGGTAGTTTTAAGTCACCAGCTTCAAATGTTTTTTTAATATGTGTTATAGCATCTACTCTAAAACCATCTATACCTTTATTAAACCACCAATTCATCATTTCAAAAATAGCATTTCTGACTTCATGGTTTTCCCAGTTTAAATCTGGTTGCTTTTTACTGAATAAATGAAAATAATATTGACCTGTTTGTTCATCAAATTCCCATGTAGATCCATTAAATATACTTTCCCAATTATTTGGCTCCGATCCATCTGGTTTCGGATCTTTCCATATATACCAGTCACGTTTAGGATTATCTTTACTTGATTTTGATTCTATAAACCATTGATGTTCGTCTGATGTATGATTAACGACCAAATCTAATATTAACTTCATACCTCTTTGGTGTACCTCATCTAATAATTGATCAAAATCGTCCATTGTTCCAAACTCATCCATGATATCTTTATAGTCACTTATATCATAGCCATTATCATCATTTGGCGATTTATACATTGGACTAAGCCAAATAACATCAATTCCTAAATCATCTAAGTAATCTAACTTTTCTATCACACCTTTTAAATCTCCGATACCGTCGCTATTAGTATCATTAAAGCTTCTTGGATAAACTTGATAAGCGATTGCTTCCTTCCACCATTCCCTTTTCATATACATCCCCCTTTAAAAGTATTGAATTTGTTAAATCCTATCAATATTTATATCTGAATTTTTAACTATGAACAATCATGTCATATAAATATAGAATGAAAAATAGTATCAATGTTTAAACTGTCATAGGTTAATACAATATTAAATATAATAGACTTAACCACATATATTAATAGATTAATTAATGTACGTATAAAAGTCAAAATTTTAGCGCAATCGCTTACAAATAAATATATTTAATATTTTTGAAAAAGCATATAGATAATTGATAAAACAATATAATGTTAAAAAATTGGTAACTTATATTAATAATTATTATCCGAAAACAAATGAAATGGGAGAAACGGCAATCTCATGTTTAAAATATTAAGATAAACTTTATGAAAATACTTACGATTTTGACTATGCATGCTTGCCTCGGGATATGATTTACATAATCCGAGTCTGTAGTATCTATCTCTTAAAACACCACTACGCGTCAGTAGGTTACAAAACGTAGAAATTATTATGTATTTATGATACGAGAAAAACACTTCCGTATAAATTCATTTTTTATTATGAATTCAACGAAAGTGTTTTAATTTCACTCCATTATTTGAAGTTATTATATAATTATTCTAATGAAATTATATAATTTAAAGCCTGAATTGTGTATATCTCTGACAATTTTTAGGTCTTCTAAGTTAGTTATTCAAAACTGACCATTATAATATATCTAAATTATTCTTCAATCCATTGTGTATGGAAAATACCAGAACGATCTTTACGTTCATAAGTATGTGCACCAAAGTAATCACGTTGTGCTTGGATTAAGTTTGCTGGTAGATTTTCTGAACGATAACTATCATAGTAGTTAATACTTGCAGAAAAACCTGGTGTCGGAACGCCATTTTGTACGCCTGTTGCAACAACGTCACGTAAAGCTTCTTGATAATTCGTAACGATATCTTTGAAATAAGGATCTAATAGTAAGTTTTGTAGATCGCTATCATTATCGTATGCTTCTTTAATTTTTTGTAAAAATTGAGCGCGGATAATGCAACCTTCACGCCATATCATAGCAAGTTCACCAAGTTGAAGGTTCCATGCATTGTCTTCACTAGCTTTTCTCATTTGAGCAAAACCTTGTGCATAAGAACAAATTTTACTCATGTAAAGTGCTTTACGGATTTTTTCAAGGAATGCTTCCTTATCACCTTCAAATTTTGCATTTGGTCCATTTAATTGTTTTGAAGCATTTACACGTTCTTCTTTAATTGAAGAAATAAAACGAGCAAATACTGACTCAGTGATAATTGTTAAAGGTATTCCTAATTCTAAAGCATTTATAGATGTCCATTTACCAGTACCTTTTTGGCCAGCTGTATCTAATATTTGTTCAACTAATGGACCATTCGTTTCATCATCTAATTTATTGAAAATATCACCAGTAATTTCTATTAAATAACTTGATAATTCACCAGCATTCCAATCTTTAAATGTTTGAGCAATATCTTTATGTGACATACCTAGCAAGTCTTTCATCATTGCATAACTTTCTGCAATTAATTGCATGTCAGCATATTCTATGCCATTATGAACCATTTTAACGTAATGACCAGCACCATTTGGACCAATATAAGCTACACATGGTGCACCATCTTTTGCTTTTGCTGATATAGCTTCTAATATATGACTCACTTTATTAAAAGCTGCTTCTTGTCCGCCGGGCATAAGTGAAGGTCCAGTCAATGCACCAACTTCACCGCCAGATACACCCATACCAATAAAGTTAACACCACTTTCAGCTAAAGCTTTGTTTCGTCTGATTGTATCTTGATAATTTGTATTACCGCCATCAATTAAAATATCGTCATCATCTAATAATGGTAATAGAGTATCAATTGTTGCGTCTGTCGCTGTACCAGCTTTTACCATTAATAAAATTTTACGGGGTTTTTCTAAGGAATTTACAAATTCTTCCATTGAATATGTTGGATGTATGTTTTTTCCTTCAGATTCTTTTACCATTTCATCTGTTTTTTCTGAAGAACGGTTAAAAACTGATACGCTGTATCCGCGTGATTCAATATTCCAAGCAAGGTTTTTACCCATTACGGCTAAACCTACTACACCTATTTGTTGTGTCATTTAACTAACCTCTCTTATTAAAGTTTTCTAGTACATTGTATCACAAAGGTATCTTTAGATTCACTTAATCAGTTTATAGATTGTTTAATAACCACATCGTTGATACTTAAAAGTTGATTAGCTAACTGATTTAAAGATTTAATTGATATTCTTTCTTCTGTAGTGTGAATGTTTTCATAACCGACACCTAAAATGACTGTAGGTATACCAAGTTGATTGATTATATTACCATCTGATCCGCCACCAGCAATGACGGTATTTGCTTCTAAACCTAAAGATAAAGCGCTAGATTTTGCTATAGAGGTAACCGTTGCATCATCAGAAATTTTAAATCCTGGATAACTTTTGATGATTTCTACTTCTGCATGACAATGGTACTTTTTTGCAGTTGTTTCAAATACAGATTTCATATGATTCACTTGTTTGATAATACTTTCATCTGAATGCGAACGTGCTTCTGCATTTAATGTTACTTTTTCAGCCACAATATTGGTAGCTGATCCACCTTCAAAGCGACCGATATTAGCTGTAGTATATTCATCTATTCGACCTAAGTTCATCTCACTAATTGCTTTTGCTGCTACATTAATTGCGCTAATCCCATGGTTAGGCGTACTGGCGTGTGCTGTTTTTCCAAATATTGTGGCATTCAGTTTCATTTGTGTTGGCGCACCTACTACTGTTGTACCGACTGGAACACTTGCATCAATCGCAAAGCCATAATTTGCATCTAGTAAAGTTTTATCTATAGCTTTCGCGCCCTCTAAACCTATTTCTTCTCCTACAGTTAAAATAAATTGTATTTGACCATGAGGCAAATTTTGTTCGTTAATGACACGGATAAATTCTATAATAGCTGCTAAACCTGCTTTATCATCTGCGCCTAAAATTGTAGTTCCATCTGAGTATATGTATCCATCTTCTTTTACAGTTGGTACAATTTTTTGACCTGGTACAACTGTATCCATGTGACTTGTAAAATATATTTTCTCAAGATGCTCAAAATTTGGAGTAGCCTTTAATGTGCATATTAAATTATTAGCACCTAATGCTTCATTTTGAATACTTGCTTTGTCTTCGCTGATATCTATATTTTGTTGCTCCATCAATTTTTTTAAATGGTTTTGTATAGTTTGTTCATTTCCACTTTCTGAATCAATTTGAACGAGTGTTAAAAATGTCTCTAATAGACGTTTTTCATTTATCATATTTATCCCCTTTTCTATAATCACAATTTATTTTAGTTTACATAAGTTTAAAGTTTAGTAAAACAAATATGTTTATACGTGTTAGACTTGTTATGTTATAATATACATTGATAAAATAAAGATACTTAAAATTATTGTGGATGCTTCAAAGTACAATAATGATTAATAAAACGCATTGGATATATTATGGAGGAATAAAGATTGAATAACAATAAAGTGCTTAGATTTATAATTGTAGTTATGTTGGTAGCAGTAGTACTTGCATTAATCTTGACAAGTATAGTTCCTTTAACGAATTAAAATCAAAGCTTAACTTTTAAAAATTTTTGTCTATCGGATTGAGACATAAATCCGTTAAAAATAGCACTTAGGTGATTTAATTCATTTCATCTGAGTGCTTCTTTTTTATTCCATACTTCGTATTGTAGGCTCACTTTCTTAGGCGGCAGCTTTAGCCTGTAGTCTTCAGCTTGTCCTGTTCCCTCAAGCGTCTTGCCAAAATACGTCGCATTTATATGTGTTTGTCACGACATGTTAATGAAATCGTTGAAACTATCCCTGCAAATGTATTCGATGTATTCAAACATCATCGTGGTACTACATCATATCATCAACCGTAATCAAAACAATAATGAAAAAGGCAATTTCTATGTTATTTCAATAGAAATTGTCTTTTTTCACTAGTCCAAGAACTTTATATCACAAGCTCTTTTTCTGTACAATTTTAATTAAAATGGCCTAGGTATAAAGAAAATAGATGTCATTCTCTTACCTAGGCCAAGGTGATTATTATTTATGCTTTCTATGAAAAAATTGTTGATTTTGTATCTTTATGTAATTTTAAGGATCCAAATTGTGATTTAACTTCTAAATATTCTTCTAATTCATTGAGTAGTTGTTTAATACTTGCTCTAGTTCTAAATGAAGCATGTGTTTTTGGTAACTCTAATTGTTCTAACTCTATTTTAATTTCATAGAGAGAATGCAATCGTAACACTGTATAATCATTACTATTTACGTTATGAGCCACTTCCAAAAATAAACTGCTGATTTTAGTTAACAACGTATCTTTCGTTTCAATGTTTTGTATCATTTTAGACATTCTTTCAAGTAGTTCTAACTGCTCTTCTCTCATATCAAAATAATGATAGTAAGAATTTTCATTACGTACGAAATGATTTTTAACATCTCTAAATGCAATTGATTTTGCCTTTTGAATCGTAAGTTGTAACTGGTTGAAAGAAATATTTAATGAAGCATTGGGTTCTTTACAATTATTACTAAATGTTTCAAAAATTGTTGTAAATTGATTTTCTATTTCTTCTTTATATTGTTTAAGTTTAAAGTCTAGGCTAGGCATGATTAAATTCATTATGAATGCAATACCAAGACCCACAATTAATAATAAAATTTCATTGATAAACAAGTGCATGTCAATCACTTCAGCATTAAATACATGCAGCAAAATGACACAACTTGTAACTACGCCTTCCTGTACTTTGAATACAACAGTGAGCGGTATAAAAAATAATACGATTAGACCTAAAATAATAGCATTTTGACCGAAGTAACTGAAAGCTATTGACCCTATTATAAGGATTAATATACAAGATACAAATCTTGATATAATCGCTTGAAGTGAATGCACTTTGGTATGTTTAATACAAAGCACTACTAAAATGGCACTAGAAGCAAAATTATCTAATCCCATTAATTTAGCAATGATAATTCCTAGTGCCATACCTACAGCAGTTTTAATTGTTCTGAATCCGATTCGATATGGATTTAATCGCATCATCGGTGTCAACCTCTATCTTTCATCACAATAAGTATCAAATAAATTTTGTAATTGATTAATAACGTCCATCACATCATGGCCTTCGATTTGATGACGTTCTATCATTTGTGTGATTTCACCATTTTTTATTAATGCAAATGATGGGCTTGATGGTGCGTATCCTTTAAAATAATCTCTTGCTTGTTGTGTAGCTTCTTTGTCTTGTCCAGCAAACACTGTCACTAGTCTGTCTGGTAATTTATCATAATGTAAAGCGTGCGTAGCTGCTGGTCTAGCAATCCCACCAGCACAACCACAAACTGAATTAACCATAACAAGTGATGTACCTTCTTGACTTAACACTTTATCAACTTCATCTGCTGTTGTTAATTGTTCATAACCCGCTTCCTCAATTTCATTTCTTGCTTGGCTTACTACATCATTCATATATAAATCAAAATTTAAATCCATATTCAAATCACCTTTCATTATCAATTTATTAATTTCATTTTACTAATATATAGACAATAGTTCAACATGTGTGTTTAATGAGAAAGTAAGTTCGCTTTTCGTGAAATGCTTGAACAATAGTTATTTAAAAAAATAAGTTAGAAATCAAAATAATCAAATTTGATTTCTAACTTACCATTTGTTTATACTATAAAAACTAGTAAATACTTGTATTTTCTATAGAGTATTGCTCAATTCTTGTCTTAACGAAATTCATAAATCTACCTGCTTGCAAACCATCTAATATACGATGATCAATAGAAATACATAGATTAACCATGTGTCTAATAGCTATCATATCATCAATAACAACGGGCTTTTTGATGATGGATTCAATTTGCAGTATAGCGGCTTCTGGGTGATTGATAATACCCATAGATGATACTGAGCCAAATGTACCAGTATTATTGACCGTAAATGTACCACCTTGCATATCTTCAGATTTTAATTTTTTATTACGTGCTTTTTGTGCTAAATCATTTATTTCTCTAGCAATGCCTTTTAAGGATTTTTCATCTGCATTTTTGATTACAGGAACATATAATTTTTCTTCATCAGCTACTGCAATTGAAATGTTGACATCTTTATGCATAACTATTTCGGAATTTTGCCAACTACTATTGAGTAAAGGATATGCTTTTAATCCTTCTGCAACCGCCTTTACAAAGAACGCAAAATAAGTAAGGTTATAACCTTCATTTTCTTTGAAACTTTTTTTATGATAATTTCTTGTTTTAACTAAGTTTGTAGCATCTGCCTCAACCATCATCCAAGCATGTGGGATTTCATTAACACTGTTCACCATATTTTCAGCTATTTGTTTGCGAACACCATTTACTGGAATTGCAGAGCCAGGAGATGGTTCGTTATATTGAACTTGCTTATTGACTTTAGGAGAGTCTTTAGGAGCGATGATTTCTGAACCTAATTTATTAGTACCTTCTTTGATTACTTTCTCTATATCTTTTTTGGTTACTCTACCTTCAAAGCCAGTCCCTTTGACTTGTGAAAGGTCGATTTGATGTTCAGACGCAAGTTTAAATACTACCGGTGAAAAGCGTCCGTTATTTTTCGGAAGATTATCTGATGCATCAGTTGTGCTATCATTTACATTAGAGGAATTAACCATAGTTTGTGTTGCTTCTGATGTATATTCATCTTGTTCATTTGTAGTATTATTATCGGTATTTTCATTGGATACTTCTTCCTCAGTATCTAAATAACAAATTACTTCACCTACTTCCACTGTTGTACCTTCCTCCACAATAATTTCGCGGATTGTACCAGCGTATGATGAAGGCACTTCTGCAGTTACTTTATCCGTAATAACCTCACAAAGTGGGTCATACTCTTCTACTTTATCGCCTACTGAAACGAGCCATTGTTCTATTGTGCCCTCATGCACACTTTCTCCGAGTTTAGGCATTTTTATTTCCATCATTGTGCCTCCTTAAAATTCTGCGAGTTCACGCATTTTAATTTTTATCTTATCTGGATTAATCATAAACTCATCTTCGAGTGTTGGTGCAAATGGCATTGAAGGAACATCTGGTCCAGCAAGTCTCATTATCGGTGCATCTAAATCAAACAGACAATTTTCAGCAATAATTGCAGCAACTTCAGATATGATACTACCTTCTAGGTTATCTTCAGTGACCAATAAAACCTTACCTGTTAATTTAGCTCTCTCAATAATCGTTTCTTTATCTAAAGGATAGACTGTGCGTAAATCAACTACTTCAACATTTATATCATCTTCAGCAAGCATATCAGCTGCTTGAATACAGTAATTGACACAAAGACCATAAGTAAATACAGTAATATCGTCGCCTTCACGCTTAACATCAGCTTTACCAATTGGCACTGTATAATACGATTCTGGCACTTCTTCTTTAAGTAAGCGATAAGCTTTTTTATGTTCGAAATATAATACTGGGTCATTTGATTCGATTGATGCTAATAATAAGCCTTTCGCATCATATGGTGTGGACGGAATAACAATTGTGAGCCCCGGCGTAGAAGCAAAAATGGATTCAACACTTTGTGAATGATAAAGTGCACCATGTATGCCTCCACCAAATGGAGAACGAATAGTAATAGGACAATGCCAATCATTATTAGAGCGGTATCTCATTTTTGCTGCTTCACTCATAATTTGATTCGTTGCAGGTAAAATATATTCAGCAAATTGAATTTCTGCAACTGGTCGTTTACCTAACATAGCAGCACCAATACTAGTACCCACAATATTCGATTCTGCAAGTGGTGTATCTAATACTCTTGCTTCTCCATATTTTTGCTGTAAACCTAATGTGACACCAAACACGCCACCTTTTTTACCAACATCCTCACCTAATACAAAAACGTCATTGTCTTTTTCCATTGCTTGATCTAGGCCTTGATGAATTGCTTCTAAATAAGATAATTTAGCCATTATTTAAGCTCCCTTCTTCGTAGACATATGTGTAAGTTTCTTCTGGTGATGGATAAGGAGCTTTTTCAGCTTCTTTTGTTGCTTGATTTACAATCTCTTTATGTTCTTTTTCTATTTCATCCAACCATTGCTCATCAATGATACCTTCTTCTAATAAAAAAGATTTGAATTTTAGGTTGCAGTCTAATGATTTTAACCCATCACGTTCTTCTTGTGTACGATACTTGTCATCATCATCTGATGAGTGTGCAGTCATTCTTGTACACATTGCTTCGATTAATGTCGATCCCTCTCCATTCAATGCGCGTTCTCGTGCTTCTTTCATTACTTTATACATTGCTATTGGATCATTACCATCGACATGCTCGCCATGCATACCATAACCAATAGCGCGATCAGATAATTTTTCTGCACCATATTGTAGCGTGTCGGGTACTGAAATTGCATATTTGTTGTTTTCAATCACGCAAATAAATGGAAGATTGTGAACACCAGCAAAATTGAGACCTTCATGAAAATCACCTTGGTTTGAACTACCTTCTCCCACAGTTGCCATAGCAATATTAGGCTTATTATCCATCTTTAATGCTAATGCAGCACCTACAGCGTGTAATATTTGTGTGCCAACAGGAGAACTTTGTGATAATATACCTTTTTCTCTTTTTCCAAAATGAGAAGGCATTTGTTTCCCACCGGAATTTATATCATCACGTTTACCGAATGCAGCTAGCATTGAGTCTAATGCTGTCATACCCATATAAGTTACAAACGCTAAATCTCTATAATAAGGTGAAGATATGTCTCCCTCATGCATAGCATATGCCATACCTATTTGTGTCGCCTCTTGCCCCTGGCAGCTTATGACAAATGGGATTTTCCCAGCACGGTTTAAAAGCCACATGCGCTCATCTATTTTACGACCTAAGTCCATCCATTTATACATGGTTTGTAAGTCAGACGCTTCAAGTCCAACTGATTTATAATCAAACATCTTATTTCCTCCTTATTTAAACATGAATCGATCTGTTTTCAACTTTTAAGCCTAACTCCATTAACACTTCAGACAGCGATGGATGAGCATGAGTAGTTAATCCAAGTTCTAGAGTGGAGCCATTCATAAATTGCATTAATGATACTTCATTAATTAATTCTGTTACATGTGGACCAATCATATTAAGTCCAAGTACAGTATCATTATCCTGATCGATTATGATTTCACAAAAGCCATTTTGATTTGTAACATTTTCTATAACAGCTTTGCCGATTGCTTTAAACGGAACTTTAAAGGCTTTTGCATTAAGCTTATTAGATTTTGCTTGTTCTAAATTTTGCCCAATACTTGCAACTTCAGGTTGCGTATAAACACATTTTGGCATTTTATCATAGTCAACTGATATTGGTGAAGCATCAAACATATGGTCAATTGCTGTTATGCCTTCTTTGGATCCTACATGTGCGAGTTGTAATTTACCGATACAATCACCTGCAGCATATATATGTTTGTCTTCAGTTTGTTGATATTCATTTACAATTATATGATTGGCATCTGATAATTTTATTTTTGTATTATTTAAGCCAATATCATCCGTATTGGGCTTTCTACCAATTGCGACTAAGCATTTTTCAAAATGAGTCGTTTCATCATTCAATAAAATATTGATACCAGAGTCTTCAATTGAAACTTGTTCTTTTGATAGTTGTGTATTTTCATAAAATTTCACACCACGTTGTATTAAATCATTTTTTAATGTATTTGCGATGGATTTACTTTCAGTCGGTAAGATTCGTTTACCTGCTTCTATGACAACTACTTCAACCCCAAAATCCGTCATTAAAGATGCGAATTCCAAACCTATGACACCTCCACCAATGATCGCAAGTGATTGGGGTAATTTATCTAGTTTTAATATATCGTCACTGGATAGCACAGTGTTTCCATCAAATGGTAAAAAGGGTAAAGGCATTGGAGATGAACCGGTACATATTAATACATTATTATTTGGAATTAATTCTGATTCACCATTTTCGTATTCTACTGAAATAGTACCGCTTTGAGGTGAGAAAATAGATGGACCTAATATTCGTCCCACCCCATTAAATACATCAATTTTATTATGATTCATAAGTTGTTCAACACCTTTGAACATTTGTTGGACAACTTCATTTTTACGTGCTTGAATTCGTGAAAAATTTAATTTAAATGCATCTACATCTACACCAAATCCACTCGAATTTGCTACTGTTCTTAATACATCAGCTGATTTCAAAAGTGCTTTTGTTGGTATGCATCCTTTATGTAAACATGTGCCGCCTAAAAGTGACTTTTCTACAAGTGCAACTTTTTTCCCTAATTGAGATGCTCTAATTGCTGACACATACCCAGCAGTGCCCCCACCTAAAATTACTAAATCATATTTTTCGTCTGCCATATTTTTACTCCTAACTGTAATCTTAGTACTATGTCAATAATCATATTTAAACAAAAAATTTAGCAAAGTAATTGAAAATCAATATACAATATAAAAATCAAATTCATAACAAATTTTAATTTTTTATTAAACTAAATTGTTTGATATTAATTATTTTAAACATGCGAATAAAATCACCTTTGAGTTTTAAAAGTGATTTCAATGCGTGTTTTTAAAATTTCTAAAATCCTTTATTTTTCAAATGCTTTAATTCTATATTTTAAAAGAATTGTCTAGATAATGAAATATTGATGGTTACTATGATTACAATAAGTCTTTTATAGAAAAATCGTATGCTTCATACTTTATTTAAATACAAGCGCAAAAGAAATAGTTTTCTATTAATTTATATCCTTTACTATCTTACATCAAAATTCAATATTATAAAATTAATAACCTAAATAATAGTGTAAAAATTCAAATATAATTAGAAGTTAAATTTATTTTGTGATTTCAAAGCAAGTAATAAAGAGTTTAATTTATTTTGTTTACTTTCTGTCCTAGATGTGAAAACAATAGGGAATTTTGCTCCGAGTAACAAACTAGAAACAGAAGCATTTCCAAAATAAGTTAAAGATTTTAACAATGCACTCCCAACATCTATATTGGAAACTAGAAGTGCATCAACGTTACCAGCAATACTAGATGTATTATTTTTTTCAATTGCTCTTTTTTTACTGATTGCATGATCAAAAAGAATGGGTCCGTCTATTTTCGCATCTGTATCAGATGTTCGATTGAAAATATTTTTTAATTTTTCAGCATCTATAGATGACAAAATCTTTTTAGATGCTTGTTCTACTGAAGATAATAAACCTATGTTAAATTCATCATAACCTAGTGCTTTGCTGAAAGTAGTTAAATTTTTAATGATTTGTTTTTTTTCTTCAATTGTCGGAGCTACATTATATGCAACGTCACTAATCATTAACGTTTTGTGATAATTAGGAATACTAAAGCACGCAACATGATTTAAAAAGCCATATTGATCTATAAAGTTTTTATTGCTTAAAACAAAAGAAATCATTGATGTGGCTTTCATTTTTCCTTTCATTAAAACAGTAACTTTTCCTTGTGATAGATCTTCTGAACATTGTTTTAGTAATTGGTAATCACTTGAAAATGTTAGCACATGAATCCTATTCAAGATTTGGGGTTCTAAATCAAAAGAACGTATGATTTCCGTAGTGTCTTGGGTATCATAAATAAAAATATCTATGTTAGTTAATTTTAATGCTTTAACTAATACTGCTATCATTTTTTCATCATTTTTGCATATAAAACCGCTACATTTCCAGTCATTGTTTCACATGGTTCAACTAATTGTTGGAATCGCATAAAATCAACATCCTTCACTGATTATTTATCAAATTCAGCTAGCACTAAAAATAACAATAATGAATTTAAATTTTTATTATAAATTGTGATTCTGTTCTATCATTTCCTTAGCATTTTGTTTGGTTAATTTTGTCACAGTAGCGCCTGAAATCATTCTCGCTACTTCATCGATACGCTCTTCTCCTGTCAATTCTTGAACTTGTGTTGTTGTTCTTTCATCATCTGTATTTTTACTAATAAATAAATGATGGTCACTCATTGATGCAACTTGTGGTAGATGCGAGATGCATATCACTTGAATGTGATCAGCCAGTCCTTTCATTTTTTCTGCCATTTTTTGAGCAGCCTTACCAGACACACCAGAATCTACTTCATCAAATAAAATGGCTGTTTGGCCTCTAGTTTTTACAAAGATAGTTTTTAGCGCTAACATAATTCTGGACAATTCTCCTCCAGAAGCTATTTTATTTAAGCTTTTTAAAGGTTCGCCTTTATTTGGACTGATTAAAAATTCTACAAATTCTATACCTTCTCGATTAGGTGTGTCTAATGGTTTAAATGAAATTTCTAAATTAGCATCGTTCATCTGCAGATTTTGTATTTCATCTACAATATGATTACGCAAAGATTGAGCGACAATTCTTCTTTCTTGTGATAACTTTTCCCCTAATTCCATAACATTTTTATATAAATCATCTATTTCTTGACGTAATTGAGCTGTACTTTCTTCATAATTTTCAATCTTATTAATTTCGTCAGCCATTTTATCTTGATACATAATAAGTTCATTGATATCTTTACCATATTTACGCTTTAAACTATTTAATAAATTCATCCTAGATTCTAATTCATTTAAATATTGTTCATCAAATTCTGTATTCGTTAAATCATCGTATAATTGATGTTTAGCGTCCTCAAGTGTGTAATAAAACTGGTCGACATCTTCTTTTAGTTCATCGTATTTTTCTGGTAAAATTTCACTGATTGATTGTAATTGATGACTCAATTCGTATAAACGGTCTGTAATAGCATGCTCATCCGTTAATGTAATATGTGCATTGTTTAACGCTAAACTTAGACTTTCGGAATTTTGAATACGTTTGATATCAGTTTCAAGTTGTGGGACTTCGTTTTCAATAAGATTCGCTTCTTGTAATTCATCATATTGAAATTTCAACAAGTCTAACCTTTGTAATAATGCTTGATCAGCAGACTCTAAATCGGCTAATTCTTTTTTCTTAGCTTTATATTTATCAAAAGTATCAACATACGATTCAAGTAGCGTTTGATATGTATTTTCAGCATAACTATCTAATAAATGTAAATGATATTTTTGTTTTAATAAAGTTTGTGTTTCATGTTGGCCATGTATATCTAGTAATTCTTGCATTATTTTTCGCAAATCTTGTAAAGTAATTGTTTGATTATTAACTCTACAAATACTCTTACCAGAGCTGAATATTTCTCTTTTTACTAATAAAAAGTCCTCATCTATATCGATTGATAAATCATGAAGTATTGAAATGGCTTCTTTACTATTATCAATATCAAAGATACCTTCAATCACTGCTTTTTTCTCACCGTGTCTAACATAGTTTGATGATGCACGCATGCCAATTAGTTGCCCAATTGCGTCTATAATAATTGATTTACCAGCACCAGTTTCACCACTTAAAACAGTTAAGCCATCACCAAAATTCACTTCTAATTCATCTATAATTGCGAATTGTTTAATCGATAAGGTTTGTAGCATTCATAATCACTTCCTTATACTTATAGTAAATTAAAGATACGCGTTTTAATTTTTTCGCTTGCAGATTCATCTCTGCATATAATTAAACAAGTATCATCACCACAAATTGTGCCTAGCACTTCATCCCAGTCTATTTGATCTAGGATTGCTCCAATTGATTGAGCGTTACCAGGTAATGTTTTAAGTACTAAAAGATTTCCTGTACCATCAATGTTTACAAATGAATCCATTAAATAACGACCAAGTTTTTCTAATGGATGATATTTTCTGTCATTAGGTAAACTATAAACATATTGACCAGAAGGTGTAGGTACCTTAATTAATTGTAATTCTTTAATGTCACGAGAAACAGTTGCTTGAGTTACATTTAACTCATATTCATTTAAACGCTTTACCAACTCATCTTGTGTTTCAATTTTTTCATTAGATATAATTTCTCTTATTTTAATATGTCTTACTGATTTTTTTGCCATGTGTAGCACCTCTATAAACGAATATTTATACAATGATTTTAACACATGGATGATGATACTACTACTAAAGTTAATCTAATTGAAATACTTTTATTCACTGTTATATATACTGCTTGCCTATTTTCTTAGATTGTTTAATATTGCACATACTTCTATTTTATACTGCTAATACTGTTACAATTTTAGTAGCAAATGAATATTTATTTATAAAATTATAAATTCTTATAAATAAAAAATCATGCTACGATCAGTAGCATGACTTAATATTTGAAATAATATAAAAGTATCAAAAACAGTTAATAAGTTTTTTAAGATTCTCTATTATTAAATAATTCAATTATAAATTTTAGATTACTTGTGTCATACTGCTCAGGTAAACGAGCTAAACAAGCATATGCAGATTCAGTATGTGACTTTAACTTCTCTTCTGCACCATTTTGTCCTAACAATGAAACGTAAGTACTTTTATCATTTTCGATATCACTACCTGTAGCTTTTCCTAGTTTTGCTTCATCACCGTAAATATCTAATAAATCATCTTTTATTTGGAACATTAATCCTAAATGTTCACTATATGATTCTAATAAACTGGCGACATTGGTTTCGGGCTCAGCAATATCTACTGCAGCCATTACAGCAAATTTTAATAACGCTCCTGTTTTAGCATGATGTATATGTTCTAAAGTATTCAGCTCTACTGCAGATCCTTCACCTTCGCTTTGCATATCTAGCGTTTGACCGCCCACCATACCTAAATGTCCACTTGCAGATGACAAGCGCTTGATAAGTTTTACTTTAACATCATCTTTCAGATTGTCATCATTAATAATAATATCAAAAGCTTTTGTGAGCAATGCGTCACCAGCAAGTATTGCTTTCCATTCACCATACACTTTATGATTTGTCAATTTACCTCTTCGATAGTCATCATTATCCATTGCAGGTAAATCATCATGAATAAGAGAATACGTATGTACCATTTCTAATCCAAGTGCTGAAGAATAGCCAAGTTTGTAATCCTTTGCTAACATGTCCAGTGTTAATAAAAGTAAAACAGGCCTAATTCGTTTGCCACCTGCTTCTAACGAATATCTCATACTATTTTCTAAATCTGTATTTAGTGATGAATCCGGAATTGATTTTTGCAATAATTTATTTATTTCATCAGTTAAATTGTCAATTTTATGATTCATCATGATTTTCTTCCTTTTCAGTTTCTTCATCGCCTTCAACATTTTCTTCAGACATAAGTTCATTCACTTTTTTTTCAGCATTTTTCAATGTTTCATCACAATTTGCTGATAATGTCATACCTCGTTGATATAAGTTTAAAGATTCTTCTAAAGAAACATTTTCATTATCTAATTTTTGAACTATATTTTCTAATTCTTTCATCATTTCTTCAAAACTTTGTGATTTATTCGTCATCATTACACCTTACTTTCATAACTTGTGCATCAACAGAACCGTCTTTCATTGTTAATACAATATTATCATTTTCAGTTAAATCACTCGTGCTCGTTACTATCTTATCCTCTTTATTCACAATCGTATAACCACGTAACATTGTATTGGTTGGACTAAGATTATTCAAATTCTCTATTTTATTAGTTAAATTATTTCTTTGTTTTACAATGAGGTGATTCATTAATTTTACAAGATTCGTTTGTTGTTGATTGATCGTTGTTTGTTCTCTCTGAATACTTTGTTTGAAATGTTTTAAGTTGAAATTCTGTTTTATTAATTGCAGTTTTTGTACCTGTTGATTGACTTTAAAGTTTATTGCTAAATTAAGTTGTTTTTCTAAATCATCACGTTTTTGAATCTGTTGATCATATAACAAAGTTGGCGTTTTAAATTTATAGTATGAAGCAACATGTTGTAGATACTGTTTTCGATGTTGAATTTGTTGTTTCATAAACCTAGTTAGAGAAAATTTTTGTTGTTGAATATATTGTCTTAATTCATATTGATCAGGTGTAGCCATCACTGCTGCTTGTGTAGGTGTTGCTGCACGTGCATCTGCTACGAAATCACTAAGTGTAAAGTCTGTTTCGTGACCTACTGCTGATATAATTGGTGTTTCACATGTATAAATCGCTTTTACAACATCTTCTTCATTGAAGTTCCATAAATCTTCTATAGAACCACCACCACGCCCAATTATAATAGTATCTACATTTAATTCATCAGCTTGTTTTATTTTTTCAATGATATCATGCTTAGCCTGCTCACCTTGTACTAAAGTATTAATTTGAATTTGTTCAACTAAAGGATATCGACTATTGATAGTTGTATGGATATCCCTTATTGCTGCACCAGTACCTGCAGTCAACACAGCAATTTTTTCAGGAAACTTAGGAATCATTTTCTTGTGGTTTTGATCAAAATACCCATCTTTAGTTAATTTCTTTTTTAATTGTTCTAATTTTTGATATAAATTACCAATGCCATCTATATGCATTTTATTAACATAAACTTGATAATTGCCACGTCTTTCATATACAGAAACACGTGCTTCTAAAAGCACTTCGTCACCTTCTTTAGGCTCGAAGTCAATTTTTGAAGCATTTCCTTTAAACATCATTGCACTGATTACACTATTTTTATCTTTAACATTAAAATAAAGATGACCACTACTATGTTTTTTAAAGTTAGAAAGCTCGCCTTTGAGCAATACATTTTGTAGGTGTGGATCCTGATCAAATTTATATTTAATATATTTAGTTAAAGCTGACACACTTAAATAATCTGACATATTATATCACTCTTTTATTCAATATTACTTAATACACCATTGATGAACTTATAATGATCATCATCACTAAATTGTTTTGCTAATTCAACTGCTTCATTGATGATTACTTTTTGTGGCGTTTCGCTATTTAACAACTCAAAAGTTGACATTCTTAATATGATACGGTCAGATTTTAATAACCTGTCGATCGTCCAATCTTTTAAATGTGGCGCAATTTTGTTATCTAACACAGATTCATGATCTTTTACACCAGTAACTAGCCAATTAATAAAATCAAATTCTAAATCTGGATTATCATCTTTAATAAAACTAATTGCTTCATCAATCGTTAAATCACTATTTTTCATTTCTAATTGAAATAGTGTTTGAAAGGCTTGTGTTCTTGATTCTTTTCGACTCATTATAAACTCCTTTTAGCATTGTACGCTTTATGACTAATATAAAATAGAATTTTGTTAATCACTTGATTATGGAACTCCTGTTTTATGACTACATTAAAGTCATAGTGCTATTTTTAATTTGTAGATACGATATGTGTAATGTGAACATTAATTTGACTTGGTATGATGGTTGTCATCGTAGATAATGAGTTATAAATGGCATTTTGTATTTTTCTTGCAGTTTCTGAGATATTAATGCCGTATGAAAATGAACAATAAACATCTATATGAATACCATCATCTTTTGTATCTACTTTAATGCCACGTGCTAATTGTTTTTTTGTAACTTTTTCAACACTTAAGTCTTTAATTTCTTTAAAGTGTCCTTCTAAGCCTTTTATTTCTGAGGTTGCTATACTAGCTATAACAGTCAAAACCTCAGGTGCTATTTCTATTTTTCCTAAATTGGAATGTGATGATTCTGCTACTTTGACCATTTCACAAACCTCCTATTTAGATTATTCATCCATTATATTATATGTTTCTAAGAAGTTAGTATTAAATTTACCACTTCTAAATATATCGTTATTTAAAAGTCGAATATGGAACGGAATTGTAGTGTCAATTCCTAATACTAAATATTCACCTAACGCTCTCAATCCAGTCATAATTGCTTCATCTCTCGATGGTTCATGAACAATTAATTTTGCTACCATAGAATCATAATATGGAGGGATTGTATAATTAGTATAACATGCGGATTCGATTCTTACTCCAAAACCACCTGGTGCTAGATACTGTGTAATCTTTCCTGGTGAAGGCATAAAGTTTTTATATGGATTTTCGGCGTTAATCCTAAATTCGATTGCGTGTCCTTTGATTTCAATATCTTTTTGTGTGAATGGTAATTTTTCACCCATTGCAACTTTAAGTTGCAGTTTTACTAAATCAATACCAGTTACCATTTCTGTAACGGGGTGCTCTACCTGAATACGCGTATTCATTTCCATGAAATAAAATTCATTAGTGTTTAAATCATAAATGAATTCAATAGTACCAGCATTTTCATAATTAACAGCTTTTGCTGCTCGTACTGCTGCATTACCCATTTCTTGTCTTTTAGCATCAGTTAAGATTGGAGATGGTGCTTCTTCCACAAGTTTTTGCATACGTCTTTGTATTGTACAATCTCGCTCTCCTAAATGGATGACGTTACCATAACTATCTCCCATCACTTGTATTTCAATATGTCTAAAGTTTTCTATAAATTTTTCAAGATACAAGCCACTATTACCAAAAGCAGTTTCTGCTTCTTGTTGCGTCATTTTGAAGCCAGTTTCCAATTCTTTTTCATCACGTGCGACACGTATACCTTTACCACCACCGCCTGCAGTAGCTTTGATAATAACAGGATAACCTATATCTTTTGCAATTTTCTTAGCTTCTTTAATGTCTTTAACTAATCCTTCACTGCCAGGAACTACAGGTACTTCAGCACGCTTCATTTCTTCTTTAGCTACGTCTTTAATACCCATTTTTTGAATTGATTCATAACTTGGACCAATAAATTTAAGTTGACAAGCTTCACAAAGTTCAGCAAAATCGCCATTTTCTGCTAAAAAACCATATCCAGGGTGAACACCATCACATCCTGTAGAAGTCGCAATGGATAAAATATTAGGGATATTTAGGTAAGAATCTTTAGATTGAGTGGGACCGACACTATATGCTTCATCAGCAATTTGAGTATGTAATGCATCTTTGTCTCCCTCAGAATATATTGCTACAGTTTGTAATCCTAAATCGTGACATGCACGTATAATTCTTACAGCAATTTCCCCTCTATTTGCTATTAAAATTTTATTCATTATTTCACCTTAAATAACGGTTGGCCATACTCTACCATTTGACCGTCTTCTACAAGTATTTCAGTAATTTCCCCTGTGACTTCTGCTTGTATTTCATTGAATAATTTCATAGCTTCCAAAATACATACAGTGGATTCGTTTGAAACAGAATCTCCTACTTGAACATATGGACTTTCTTCCGGTGAAGGTGATTTATAAAACGTACCAACCATCGGTGCATTTATTGTTTTCAAGTTATCATTTTCCTGAGAAGAACTTGTCTCTTCAGAACTTTGAGCATCGAGTTGATTTGATACAGCCGATTGTTGTGGTGCAATTTGTTGCATCGGTTGTTGTGAAACTTGAGGTGTAATAATCTCAGTTTCTTTCTCTTTTTTTAAATTAACTATATTCCCTTTATCTTCTATATTAATTTCAGTCAAGCTGGATTGATCAAGAATTTCAATTAATTCTTTAATTTCTTTAAAATTCATAAATACTGACTCCTTCAGATTGTTTTCATTACCTAGTTTATTTTACTTTAGTGAAATGTTCAATTCAAGCATATACATATTTTCTATTATAACTCATTAATTACTATATTTAATCAATGGTTAACGATTATTTGTGTCAAGGTTATTTTCAGTTTATTCTTAAATAACAAAAGCCCTTCCATTTAAATAATTGGAAAGGCTTTTAAGTAATTTGCAAGATACTGTAGTCATATTATGTGTGAAGTTGATGAATTAAGCTCTTGATACGTAACTACCATCGCTAGTGTTAATTACTAAAGTATCTCCTTCATTAACAAATAGTGGCACATTTAATGTATAACCTGTTTCAACTGTCGCAGACTTTGTAGCACCGGTAGCAGTATCACCTTTAATACCTGGTTCTGTTTCTGTGACTGTAAGTTCAACGTTTTTAGGTAATTCAACACCTAAAGTTTCATTTTCATAACTTTGAATTTGAACTTCCATATTTGCTTTTAAGAAATTTAATTCATGTTCTAAATAATCAGCAGATAATTCAATTTGATCAAATGTTTGATTATCCATGAAAACATGTGTATCACCATCAGCGTATAAATATTGCATACGGCGATTTTCGATCATAGCAGTTTCAACTTTTTCTCCGCCTCTAAATGTTTTCTCTTGGATAGCACCTGTTCTTAAATTACGTAATTTAGAACGTACAAATGCAGCACCTTTTCCTGGTTTTACGTGTTGGAAATCTAAAACTTTCCAAATTCCATTATCTACAGAAATTGTTAAACCTGTTTTAAAATCATTAACCGAAATCATTCAGTTTCCTCCCTAATATAAGGTCTTCTATAAAATAATAAGGTCTTTAGACGATTTAGTAAAGCGTTCGCAACCATTTTCTGTAATTAATATATCATCTTCAATACGCACGCCACCAATTCCATCTAAATATATACCGGGTTCAATTGTAACACAATTATTTAACTCTAATGGAGATTCAGATTTTTTAGATAAATTTGGACCTTCGTGTACATCTAATCCAATACCATGGCCCAGTGAATGACCAAACGCTTCACCATATCCTTTTTCAGTGATATAATCTCTTGCAACTGCATCAAGTTCTTTTCCGGTCATCCCTTTTTTAGCTGCTTCAATTCCTTTTAAATTTGCTTGTAATACAATTTGATATATTTCTTTTAACTGAGCATCCGGTTCGCCTATAGCAAAAGTACGAGTAATATCTGAGGCATATCCATTGTAATAAGCACCATAATCTAAGGTGATTAATTCTCCTTGGTTAATTACTTTATCACTTGCTACGCCATGTGGGAGCGCCCCTCTGACTCCAGAGGCAACAATTGTATTAAAAGATGGACCTTCTGAACCTAATTCGAGCATTTTACTTTCTAATTTTGCTTTCAGCTCAAGTTCTGTCATTCCTGCTTTAGCAACTGTTAAAATATACTCATAAGCATCATCAACAATTTGAGCAGCCTTTTGAATATTTGCTATTTCTTGTTCATCTTTGACTTCTCTGATTTTTTCAATTAATCCAGAAATACTTATTAAACTAATATAAGATTTACTTAACTGTAAATAAGTATCATAGCTCACTAAATTACCTTCAAAACCAACATTTTGCACATTTAATTCTTCAAGTGTTGATTTAATAGATTCTATCAATTGCCCCTGTTGCTTAATTACTTTAAAATCAGCAGCCTGAGTAGTCGCTTGTTCTATGTATCTGAAATCAGTAAGTAATAGTTTTTCTTCATTTGTAATAATTAGTGCGCCACTGGTTCCAGTGAATCCAGATAAGTAACGTCTATTATAATCAGATAAAACGATAATTGCTTCTAAATGTTTTGTTTTTAGAGCAGCTTTTAATTTATCTATTCTATTCAACAGTAATCACCCTATTCAATAAATTTGTACATTTCCAATATATACATTAAAATGATAGCATAATTAATGTACAAATTTATAGTTTTTGAATTAGGAGAGAGTTATGAAGAAAAAATTATTCGCTATTTTAAGCGCTTCGTGTATACTCGCTGGGTGTGGGAGCCAAAATTTAGGGCCATTAGAAGAGAAAACAACAAAACTACGTGATGAAAATCATAAATTAAAAAGTAATATTCAAGATTTAAAATTAGAAATAAAAAAAGAAAAAACAAATATTACTGCATTAGAAAAAGATAAAAACAATATTAAGAATGCAAAAAGTAATAAAAATAAGCTGAATCATATTAAAGCGTCTTCTGAATATTATCAAGATGTCGCAAAAGCAATTGATGATTATAATAATATTAAAGATGAGGTTTCAAAAAATAAACAAAGTGAAAAAACTCAAAACAAATTAACAGATATTACTAATAAAATTGATGCTGCTTTTTCTACATATAAAAATAAAATTGATAAAGATAAAATGAATGATGAAGATAAAAAGAAACATAAAAGTATTACTAAATTAAACAAATCATTAGATTCAGCTATGAGTGATATAAGGGATGGTTATAACGAAAAAGATAAGAAGAAACTTAATAAAGGTCAAACTACTTTATCAAAAGTAAGTATAAGTAATGAGTAACGTGACATATAAATAGGAGTGTTTATTTTGAAACAAGCAATATTCTATATCGTAATCGCAATTGCATTAGTTGGTTTAATACTTAACTTAGATGCATTTATATTTAGTTTTGTAAAAATGGCCATCAGTTTAGCTATTTTTGCAGGTATTATTTATTTAATTTACTATTTTTTCTTTTTAACAGAAGATCAAAGAAAATATAAGCGTGCCCAAAGAAAGTATAGAAAAAGAAATAAAAAAAAATAATGTTAAACTTTTAAAGTTTAACATTATCGAAAAATCAAAGCATTTACCCTACAATATTTGAATTTAATTGTGTGGGTAAATGCTTTTTTATAAAGAATAAAATTATTTTCGATAAGTCCATTCTGATGATTGGTACTTTTCAATTAATGCTTCAACTTCTTCATTTTGTTGAGTGGTTAATTCTAAAGGTTTTAAATTAATATTTAATCCTTTTTTGAATCCACTTTCGAATGCGCTTTCCATTTCATCTATAGTGATGTAACGGTCAGATATATCATTAATTGCTACTGCTTTATCAACAAAAGCTTGTTTCATTTTTTCTTTCAAACGGTCATTTTTAAATATAAACATATCAAACAAATCATCGATATCTATATCTTGTAACAATGAACCATGTTGCAGAATAACACCTTTTTGTCTCATTTGAGCACTTCCTGCAATTTTACGTCCTTCTACAACTAATTCATACCAACTCGAAGCATCGAAACAAACTGCACTTCTTGGTTGTTTTAATTTAGACCTTTCTTCTTTGGATCGTGGAATAGCAAAAGAGGCATTAAAACCTAATGTTTTGAATCCTTCAAGTAAACCCTCAGAAATGACCCTATAAGCTTCTGTAACCGTTTTGGGCATATTCGGATGCGATTCTGGTACAATAACACTATAAGTTAATTCTTTGTCATGTAAGACCCCTCTGCCACCTGTTTGTCTTCTAACAAGGCCGTAACCTTTTTCTGCCACCTTGTCTATATCAATTTCTTTAGTCAATCTTTGAAAGTAGCCAACTGAAAGTGTAGCTGGATCCCATGTGTAAAATCTTATTACTGGGTCAATCTCACCTCTAGAAACAAAATTTAATAACGCTTCATCCATTGCCATATTGTAAAATGGATCATTACTACCCGTGTTGATAAAATGCCATGTTTCAGTCACAATCAAAACTCCATTCATTAAAATTAAATTGTGATAACATCTAATGTGTGTTATCGTTTTCAATAATTGTACAAAAATGTCAGTATTATGTAATTATCATGATAAAAATATTTTGATAATTTGTGCTAACAGTCTTATAATATATAATATCGGTTAATTAGGGAGGATGCAAGATGAGTAATTTTTGGTTTATAGCTTTAGCAATTTTAATAATAATCGTCGCTTATATGTTGTTCAATAGATATTTGAACAAAAAAGCGGTAACAGAATTAAACCAAAATGAATTCCATAATGGTTTACGAAAAGCTCAAGTGATTGATGTGAGAGAAAAAGTAGACTATGATTATGGTCATATTAATGGTGCTCGTAACATTCCAATCACAATGTTTAAACAAAGATATCAGGGATTGAGAACGGATCAACCAATCTATCTTTGTGACGCGAATGGTATTGCCAGTTATCGTGCCGCTAGAATATTAAAAAAGAACGGATATAAAGATATATTCATGCTTAAAGGCGGATATAAAAAATGGACTGGTAAAATCAAATCAAAAAAGTAAATGGTTAAATAAACATTTAAAAATTGAGCTATTAGTTATTTTACTAATAGCTCAATTTTTTTAATAATATATTCCAATAAAGCAGTGAGAGTATTAATTGGAAAATAAGCTATGTCATCTTAGTATAATTGCAAGATGAGAGCCTACAAAATTATAATTACAACCATATATGCTTACACGATTAACGTTTTACATCGTTCACAAAGAGGACTAATCCATATTAAAATGGATTAGTCCTCTATATTTGATTGAGTTTAATGTCTCATACTCTTTTTCGTTTATTAAAACCAAAAGTTATTTGACTTGTTCTATTAAAATTATTTTTCTGATCTTAAATTCTCAAACTTTAATACTGGTTGACGAGCAGCTTTTGTTTCATCTAAACGATCAATAATCGTTGTATGAGGTGCTTCTAAAACTTTGTCAGGGTTTTCTTTTGCTTCTTTCGCTATTTCAATCATTGTGTCACAGAAATAATCTAATGTTTCTTTAGATTCTGTTTCAGTTGGTTCAATCATCATCCCCTCTTCTACATTTAATGGGAAATAGATAGTAGGTGGATGAACGCCAAAGTCAAGTAAACGTTTAGCCATATCTAATGTTCTTACACCATATTCTTTTTGTTTTGAACCACTTAATACAAATTCATGTTTACAATATTGCTCGTATGGGATTTCAAAATGTTCTTTCAATCTTGCTTTAATATAGTTTGCATTTAATACTGCTGCCTCTGAAACTTCTTCAAGTCCTTTATTACCCATTGTTCTAATGTATGTGTAAGCGCGTAAATAAATACCGAAGTTACCATAAAATGGTTTAACACGACCGATTGAATGTTCGATATCATTATCATATTTATACACATCATTTTCTTTAACGACCATTGGTTTTGGTAAGAAACTTGCAAGTTCTTTTTTAACACCAACTGGCCCTGAACCAGGTCCACCACCACCATGTGGCCCAGTAAATGTTTTGTGTAAATTTAAATGAACAGCATCAAAACCCATATCTCCAGGTCTAACTTTGTCCATAATTGCATTTAAATTAGCACCATCATAGTACAATAACCCACCAGCTTCATGTACAATGTTTCGAATATCCATGATGTTTTGTTCGAAAATACCTAATGTATTTGGATTTGTAAGCATAATTGCAGCAGTGTTTTCATTGACGAGTCGTTTTAAATCTTCTATATCAACTTCTCCACGTTCATTAGATTTCACTGTAACAGCTTTAAATCCAGCGAATGCTGCTGAAGCTGGGTTTGTACCATGTGCAGAGTCAGGTACGATGACTTCGTTACGATGTCCTTCGCCATTTTTTTCATGAAAAGCTTTGAAAATCATAAGTGCTGTCCATTCTCCATGAGCACCAGCAGCTGGTTGTAATGTAACTTCGTCCATACCAGTTATTTCTTTAAGTTCTTCTTGTAAGCTATGAATAATTTCTAATGAACCTTGTACCTGCGATTCATCTTGTAGTGGATGTGATTCAGCAAATCCAGGTATTCTGGCTATTTTCTCATTTACCTTTGGATTATATTTCATGGTACATGACCCTAGCGGATAAAATCCTGAATCCACACCAAAGTTTTTATTTGATAACTCTGTATAATGACGCACTAAATCTAGTTCAGCTACTTCAGGAAATTCAGCTTTATTTTTTCTGATAAATTTGTCATCTAATAGCTTATTAACTGCCCCATTATCAATTTCTTTTTGGGGTAAAGAATATGCATAGCGACCTTCTTTAGAACGTTCAAAAATTAATGGACTAGATTTACTTACTACCATTTATTTCACCTGCTTTCTTAACAAATGTATCAATTTCATCTTTCGTTCGTAATTCTGTTACTGCAATTAACATGTGATTGTCGAAGTTTTCTACGATTTCACTTAAATCAAATCCACCTATGATGTCTTCTTGAATTAAAGCATCGTTTACATCTTTAACAGGTTTATCAAATTTAACAACAAATTCATTAAAGGATGTACCATTACTAACTTCAAATCCTTGTTGTTTAAATTGTTCTTTAGCATAGTTTGCATTTTCAAAATTTTGAACCGCAATGTCATAGATACCTTGTTTTCCTAAAGCAGACATACAAATTGATGAAGCCAATGCGTTTAATGCTTGATTGGAACATATATTTGATGTTGCTTTATCACGTCTAATATGTTGTTCACGTGCTTGAAGTGTTAACACAAAACCACGGTTTCCATCTTGGTCTTCAGTTTGTCCGACTAGTCTACCAGGTGTTTTTCTCATGAGTTTCTTAGTAGTAGCAAAGAAACCACAATGAGGACCACCAAATTGCGTTGGGATACCAAATGGTTGCGTATCTCCCACTACAATATCTGCACCAAAACTACCTGGAGGCGTCAATAAGCCTAGTGCGATTGGATTTGTATAAACAATGAATAATGCTTTTTTATCTTCGATAAATGATTGGATTTTTTCTAAATCCTCTATTGAACCATAAAAATTTGGGTATTGAACTGCAACTGCAGCAGTATCATCATCAATTGCATTTTCAAGTTTTTCTATATCTGTAATTGTACCATCTAAATCAACTTCAACAACTTCAAATTCTTCGCGTGTTTTTACATATGTGTGTAAAACTTGTAGTGCTTGATAATGCATACCTTTTGAAACGACAATTTTATTTTTACGCGTTTGATTAAATGCTAGAATACAAGCTTCTGCGAAACTTGTCATACCATCGTACATTGATGAGTTGGCAATATCCATATCTGTTAATTCACAGATTAATGTTTGAAATTCGAAGATAGCTTGTAACTCACCTTGTGAAATTTCAGGTTGATAAGGTGTATAAGCAGTATAGAATTCAGAACGTGAGATCATTGCATCTACAACTGCAGGAGCATAGTGATCATAAACACCTGCACCTAAAAATGTAGTATGTGTTTCTTTAGTGATATTTTTACTAGCAATTTTATTAAGTCTTTTAGTTAATGTGGTTTCAGATTCAGCATCAGGAATAGCTAATTCTCTGTTTAATAAAATGTCTTTGGGAACATCTCCAAATAATTCACTGATCGATTCAGCGCCAATTGTCTCAAGCATTTCATTTTTATCTTGATCTGTTAATGGAATATAACGATGACTCACAATAACACCCCTTTAAATTATTTATTAATTTGATTTTTCTTAACAATTTTTGCTTTTGCTTGTCTTTTTCTTATTTGTACTATAACTTCCTTGCCCATTTCAAAAGCATCTCTATCAATTATAGCTAAACCAATAGACTTACCACTTAATGGAGATTGTGTACCTGAAGTAACTTCACCAATCTCATTTCCATCGATATCATAAACAGTGTAACCAGTTCTTGGAATTCCTTTATCAATCATTTCAATTCCAACTGTTCTTCTCTTGGAACCATTTTCTTTTTGATCTTTTAACACGTTCTTACCTATAAAATCAGCGTCGATTAATGGTTTAGCAGCAAATGCAATTCCACCTTCATATGGTGTGATTGATTCACTTAAATCTTGTCCATGAAGTGGTAAACCAGCCTCTAATCTTAATGTATCCCTAGCACCAAGACCACATGGTTCTACATCATATTCTAATATTGATTCCCATAGATATGGTGTATCATCTGATTTACAATAAATTTCAAAGCCATCTTCACCTGTATAACCAGATTGTGATAATATTACATTTTTACCAAAGAATTCAACATCTTGTAGGAATTCAAATGGAGTCATCTCTGATACATCATGATTCACATGTTCTTGAACAAAATCACGTGCTTTTGGACCTTGTATAGCTAATTGTCCATATTCTGTTGAAACATTTAAAACTTCAGCATCGAAATTTTCTGCTTGTTTTTTCATCCAATCAAAGTCTTTATCAGTATTTCCAGCATTTACGACTAGTAAATATTCTTTTTCACTAAGTTTATAGGTGATTAAATCATCGATAATACCGCCTTGTTCATTACACAATGCTGTATATTGTGCCTTCTTTGTGTCTAAATTATCAGTATCATTTGAAAGTAAGTATTGTATTAATTGATCTGCTTCAGAACCTTTTATTAAAATTTCTCCCATGTGACTTACGTCAAATAAACCCATATTTGTTCTTACAGCATTGTGCTCATCTTTAATACTTGAAAATTGAACTGGCATAGCCCAACCACCAAATTCAACAATTTTTGCACCAAGATCCACGAAGTTTTGATAAAGTGGCGTGTGTTTTAATTCATTTACCATTGCTAAACCCCCTATTATTGTATTAAAAAAGACAGAGTAGACTAAGCCTACCCTGTCAAAAAATCCAGGAATGCGTCTCAGTATTATCCTTTTGCCTGAGAGTTTCGTTAAACTTGCACCTTCGGCGATGGTTAAAATCAATTATTAACCATTCTCTCTAATACTGGTCATTCGCTTTCATCGATTCCAATATTTTTTTATATGTAACTGGAAGCGACTTATTACTATTCACTTTGATGAATGCGATTTCATTATATCTTGAAACTCTAGTTGAATACAAGCTTTTTAGTTTAAAAAGCGGTTTATTATTTGCATTGGGTCTGTTGCTATCATTTTTAATTCTATCGTATAGAATTTCTATATCACAATCTAACCATACAACATGTTTTTGCTCTATTAATAAGTTAAAAGCGTCATTGCCCTCGATGATGCCCCCTCCTGTAGCAATGACATCAAATTGGTTAACACATTTTTTTAAGTATTTAAACTCCAAGTTACGAAAACCTTTTTCTCCTAATTGTTCAAAAATTTCTGGTATTGTTTTCTCTTCTTGTTGTACTATAAATTCATCTAAATCTACAAAAGTTAATTGATTGTGTTGTGCAATATATTTCCCTAATGTTGTTTTACCTGTACCCATAAAACCTATTAAAATAAGCGGTGTTTTAATTTTATTTTTCAAAAATATCTTCCTTTTGTAATTGTAATTTAATTTGTTTATCATAATAAGACTCAATATTATCAAGCGTTTTTAGCTGAATATTAAATTGAAAAGAATATATTGCTATTAGTGATAAATATAGCATATAAACAACCATCACAAAAGGGTATATGTACCCGTTTATGTTAGAATTGAATTGCTTTTTCAAAAGTACCTCCTGTATAATGCATTTTCAATTTTAATTTTATGTGCTTATTTTTTAATAATATGAATTGTGCATTTGTTACATTGTTTAATAATGTGATGTTTCCTGTATTATTTATTGTTTTAATAATCTTATTGTTTTTGAACTCATATCTTATAGTATTTTCTCTTATGTCGAATTTTAATATTCGTCCGTTTTTATCAATTTCTAGTGCCTTTGAATTTCTTTGCAATAGTGTATCGGTTAAGTCTCTAGAAAAAAATTCTATATCAATGGATGATTCAAAATTAGACTGATGTTTTATAGGGGTGATTGATTTATATAATAAAGGTAACATTGTAAATATTAATAAAGTGATAAATAGTGCAAATAATACTTCAATGTAAGTAAAACTTGAATATTTATTTGTAAAAACATTTTTCATTAACTTGGTCCTTTATTCTTATACATAAATTTGAATTGGTTAATTTAACTTTGTATCCTTCAATATCAATGCCTTTTAGTAAACTTTTACGATTATTATGTTTTAACGTCAATAATGTAATTCTTTTCATACTTAATCTGTCAATTTTATCGCTGAAAGTATGATTTAATTGTAAAATCATAGGCAAAAAAACACTGCACATTATAAGCATACAAACAAAAGCGATATATGCATCCATAAGTATACTACCTTTAATGTTTTTGTTTCTCATATCTTAATCTTCCCTTTTCAATATGAAATATTAATTTAAAAAGTTCATTATCTACTGATAAAAAAATACTCCCAAATTTATTTGTATTACCTTTATTGTTGAATGTTAAATAATTTATATTACTTTTAGGATGTATATAAGTATTTTGTGGAAAATTTATATCTTTATTTTCAGTTGACTGTTCTCTAACTATGATTTTATTTGAATAGTCGTTAAATATGAGTGTTATGGATTTATCATCTTTAATCGCTTTAGATTTCAAATAATTTAGTCGAATGATTAATGTATTCATAAAGTTATTGTTTTTATTAATTTTCTTATCATTTATAGATATATGGTTTACTTGAATAAATAATAAGATACTTATGATACCCATAACCAATAGCATTTCAATTAAAGTAAATGCTTTACTAGTTTGCAATTACTTCACCGTTGTTAATTGTAATGGTTGATCCTGATTTACAATTTTTTTGGTTTTCTTTGATATAGCCATCCGCAATAAGTTCATCTATAGACTGTGGTTTTTTATTATGTTTTAGAGTAAATGCTTCAACTTGACTTTCAATCATTTTTATTTGTGCTTCACAACCAGTACTTTGAATATGTGAAGATTGTTTTGCAATATTGGGTATAATCAAAATCAATAATAAGCTTATAATTAATAATACAAGGAGCATTTCAATTAAAGTAAATGCACGTTTATTAAAAGTTCGTTTTGTTTTGTTCATTAAAAACCTCCGAATGTTATTATTTAATCGTTTGCATTAGATCGAACATAGGTAACATTATCACTAAATATAAGGAAATGATCAGTATCCCTAGCATGATAAATATAGTTGGTTGTATAAATTTAATTAATAATTGTAAATACCTTTCAATTTTTGTAAATATGATTTCGCTATATAATTTTAATTCTATATCTAGTTTCCCTGTCTTTTCACCCTCCTCAATAAAATTAATCAATCCTTCTTCAAAACAAGAAATCTTTTTTAAAATCTCACTTAACTTATGACCACTTTGACTTCCTGTTGCTAATTTTCTAGCAAGATAAATTAAATATGTGTCATTTTTTTGCTTAGAATATATATCAACGATTGATTGTAAGGTCACACCGTTCTTATAAAACAATGCAAATTCTGTAGAAAGTCTGTAAGTTTTATAAAATTTAAAAAAAGTACGTAAAATGGGGATTTTTAATATTATTCTATACTTCAAGTTAATCGATAATTTTTTTGTGATTTTATAAAATAAATAAGAAAAAATTAAGCAGTTTAATGTAATAATAAGTAGTGTTTTAGGTAGATAAATTAATATGGAGGATAAGATTAATTGTGTTTTTGATATTTCAACATCAAAGCTATTATAAAGTGCTTGAAATTCGGATATAATAGTATGATTTAAAATTATCAACATTCCTATAAAAATTGTAATTAATAGTAAGGGATATTGCAGTGTTCTAATTAGTTGTTGCTTCGCTTTGTTATTTCGAATCAAATAGTCTTTTGCATGTGGTAGTGTTGATGTGAGTTCACTAAATAACTCTGAAAAATATATTAACATGATAATAATTTTAGGATATTTTAGAAGTGATAATATTTCATAACATTGTGCACCTTGATCTAGACGTGTATTAATCAGAGAAATTAATTTGGGTGATTTAATTTTTATATGTTGTAATAAAAATTTAAATGATTCCGATAATGTGAAACCATGTTGAAGTAAATCATGTAATCTTTGAAGTAAGTCAATTTGATTCTTTTCGCTGATAAGCATAAATCGAGGTGTATTAAAGGTATCTATTGAGTGTTTCTTCACAAATTTCTCCTTCTTTTGCCATTTCTTGCAATTTGTAAGATAAATTTTTGAATGTATTCGGAAGTGTAAGTTGATTTTCAAAATAAAAGGCTATATCTTCACGGTTTAATTGTTCATAAATAAGGGAACTTTCATTCTTTGAAGTGATTACTAATCTCTGATTAATAATACTTAATACCGTCTGTCGCAGTTCTTGAATAGTAATGCCCATTTCTAATAATCTACTCAATGCTCCTTTACAATTATTTGAATGTATTGTTGAAAGTACTAAATGCCCACTTAAACTTGCATGAATTACTTGTTTAGCAATCATTGCATCCCTGATTTCACCAATGAGTATTATATCAGGATCACACCTCAAAATAGCCTTAAAAGAATTAGCATAATTAATACCTGCTTTTTCGTTGATAGACACTTGTGTAATTCCCTCAACTAAACGCTCTACAGGATCTTCTACGGTAATGATGTTAACATTTAAATGCTCCTTTGCGTGTACTATGAGCTGATACATTAGTGTACTTTTTCCTGATCCCGTCGGACCACTAAACAATATTAACCCTTGTTTTTTATGAACTAGCTTAAATAATTGATTAATACTAAGTGCTTTTGCAGAATTTTGAAAGTATTGAGGTATAATTCTCACTACACAACTTTCAAATCCTAGAGATAAAGGTAAAGTTGAAACTCTTAAATAGTATAATTGTTTGAGTTTGTAAGCATATCTTCCACTTTGCGCAGTGCTATGTGTTGAGACATCTAAGCCAGCTTGATATTTCATATATGTGAGCAATTTCCTATAAATATGAACTTCTACTGTTTCTATAGTGCTTAAATATTCTTTTTTCCTAAATTTAATGTGTACTTTGTTTTGGTCAGGGATAAAGTGTACATCTGATACATTTTCATTAATAGCTTTATCAATAATATTTTTAAAGAGTAACTTCAAAAAAACACCTCCTACAATAATACACGTAGGAGGTGTTAATATTACTTTCTAAAATTAAATTAACCATGCAAGTATGGATTAAGTTGTTCATCTTCTATCGTTGTATATGGCCCATGTCCTGGGAATAAAGGTAAATCATCATCTAGCTTGAATAATTTATCTAATATCGAGTCAACTAATGTTTCATAATCACCTTTATATAAATCGGTTCTTCCTATACCTTGTTTAAATAAAGTATCACCAACTACAGCAAAATCGTCAAATATAAAAGATAAACTACCAGGCGAATGTCCAGGCGTATGAAGTACTTTGAATTTAAAGCCTTCAATTTCCATAGAACCTTCATCAATCTTTTGTGGTGATACGCGACTTGTGACAGGTGTTAATCCATATTGCTTAAATTTCTGTGAACCATTTTTATCAGTATTAGTTAAAAAATCAAATTCACTGTAATGCATATAAACGGGCACCTTATATTTATCAACAATTTGATCTAAAGCACCAATATGGTCGAAATGAGCGTGTGTTAACAATACTGCAATGACAGGTTTATTAATTTGGTTTAATTTTTTTATAATTAATTCATAATCAGCCGCTGGATCAACTATAATGACATGCTTATCATTTTCAATAAAATAAGTATTCGTCTTAACTAAGCCCAATGCTAAACTAGAAATTTGCATTGTTAGTGACCTCCATTATCTAAATGATTTTGAACTGATTTTAGTTTATCATTCATTTTTCGAGATTTATCTCTTCTATCGTCAATTCTGATATTCGTACAAACTCTATCAATACCTTTATCAAAAGGTAATTCATGAATGGCTTGAACGACTTCAAATAAATCTTTCAAATCTCCTTCAATTAAGGTATTCATTGGTGTTAATTGATAGTCAATTTTACCTTGTGCTTTAAATTCTTTTAATTTCGTTTGTATCTCAGCAATATACTTGCTAACACTTGGTCCTTCTGTACCCACAGGTATAACTACTACATCTACTATAGCCATTATTTCACACCTTCCTTTTCAATTATATAAGTATAAATTAAGCCAGCAGCACCAGTAATGCCCGCATCATTACCTAATTTAGCTTGAACAATTTCTGTTCCTTGTTGTGCTGGTGTAAAAGTTAGATTATGGTACTCTGTTTTTATATTTTCAATTAAAATCAAACCAGCTGTAGACATTCCTCCACCTAAAACAATATATTTAGGGTTACTTGTCACGCTGATAATACTGCACAAATATGCAATATAATTAGCTACACGCTCCGTAATAAAGATACAGAATTGATCTCCAGCTTTCGCTGCATCAAATACTGCTTTTGCGGTAACTTGATTATCTTTAATTAATTGAAGTATCGAAGATTTAAACGTTAATTTAGGATAATAAAAATTCACTAAATTAACAACACCTGTCGCGGAAGCAACGGTTTCAATACAACCTGATTTACCACAATTACATTTAAAGCGTTGATCATGGTCAACTCTAAAATGACCAATTTCAGCACCAGAGCCATTATGACCGTGCACAATTTCTCCGTTAGAAATAATACCGCCACCTAGACCAGTGCCTAATGTGATTGCAACTACATCGTCTGCACCATGTCCTGCACCTTTGTGCTTTTCACCTAATGCTGCAACATTAGCATCATTATCAACATAAACAGGACATTCTACAAATTGTTTGAAAATTTCTCTGACATTAACAGTTTCTTTCCAATATAAGTTAACTGCACCATTAACCTCACCTGTTTCAAAATTCACTGGTCCTGGTACACCAATACCAACACCTAACACATCTGAAAAAACAAAGTCAGAATTATCGACATGTTCAACGAAAGATTCATAAACATTTTTCAAAAGTGCATAACCTGTAACATCTGACGTATCAGTCTTTATAGACCATTTCTCAATTTGTTCTAATTGTTGGTCGAATATACCTAGCTTACAAGTTGTACCACCAATATCTGCTGCTAAGATAATTTTTTTCATGTATTTTATTCATCCTTCTCTTATTTTTTAAGGAATACTAATCTAAATCTTGATTTCATCAACAGTCGATCTTAACGTTTTGCATGTTAAAATAGTTGTCTTTTTCCTTAAAATATATTTTTTCTCTGTATAAAACATATATATCTATATTAATATTTTTCATTTCACAAATGCAATGATAACGAATATAAAGATATATTATATAATCAATAACAAAAAATGTGGCTATTGATTGTTAACTGTTTAAACTGCCAATATGGTATGTATCCATATTATAAAAACTACTTACTCATATAATGATTCAAGGCATTAGCGTTCATTTTTCCGTTGATTAATAATTAATTTAGATTTAATATAATCATCTTTGGTAATTAAACTATATTCATACAATGAATGTAGCTCTTGTTCCATCATTTCATAAATATCTTCCTTATCCTTGAAGTAAATGATAAAACCAAATTTTTTTAAAAGTTGTTGCACATCATAAAATGTATTAATCTCATGAATCACCGTCATCGCTCAATTCTTTATTTAAATTAATATAATCATGATTAGTTGGATCTATTTTTAAAGCGGCTTTAATATGTTTTTTTGCTTTATCTTTGTTATCGATAGATCTATTTGCAACCGCTAGTTGGTAATTTAATAATGCAGAATCTGGAAAATTTCTTAAACCTCTTTCCCATGTTGCCATGCCCTCTGATTTTGAATCCGTTGTCGCATTAATTAATCCTTTTAGGTAGTATGTTTCATCATCGGCATAACTTTTATTTACCGTGTGTTGCACCATATCTTCAGCACTTTTATAATTACCATGCTTCATTTCCTTTTCAATGATTGTATTATAAATATTATCCTCTTGAATCGTAAAGATTCGAATTTGAGCTGCAATAAATAAAACAATCATTAAAATTAGAAAAATCCAGAATTTATTTTGGTTAATTTTAAAATAATATCCTATAAGCGTTATTAGTAAACCACCAATAAAACCACCCACATGTGCTATTATATTTACATTTTGCATTAGTAATGAAGCACCAATTAAGATGACTAGGACAATTAATAATTGGCCAATTAACTTTTGATTAAATTGTTTACCAATATGCATAAAAGCAAAAATGGCTCCAATTAAACCAAAAATAGCACCGCTTGCACCAACGGAAACCGTATCTGTATTAAAAGATAACGAAGCAAAATTACCAAATAAGCCAGAAACAAAATAAATAATTAAAAATCGCCAATGCCCAACAATAGCTTCCACTATTTTTCCAAAAATAAATAAACTTAACATATTCATTAATATATGTTCAAAATTATAATGTAAAAATATAGATGATATGAGTCTGTACCATTCTCCATGAACGACGTTAAAATGTACAAGACCTCCAATATCTAAAAGTTTTAAATCAGAAAAATGATTTAAAAATAGCACCATCGAAAGCCAGATAATAATATTAATTACAATTAATGAATATGTAACTGGTGCAAATTTAAGCATATGTTTTTCAATAGGATTATTATTTAATGCTCTTTGCTTATAATAGCCTTTTGTATGCTTCGTACTGCGATTAAACATAAATTTCACTAAAAAATTGGGCATTATTTTATCCATATGTTCAACTTGTCGAATAATTTTTACTTTGAATTTAACTGATTTTAGCTCGTCTAAATTTTCATTTGTAAATGTTTTATCAGTGTAAATATATAAATTATAATTTTTGGGTTTGAAACCTAAAAATGTAATAATATCTTCTTCATGGTCTTGAACTCTACTTTTATCAAATCTAACTTCTTGTGTAGAATTAGCACCAAATTTAAATATTGCAACAGATTGCTTTCTTTTATTTGCAAGCCAAATTTCAGAATCATCTTGATTACGATGTACTACTTGATAGTTTAAATATTTTACCCAAGTATAAATTGACTTCCAAAAGTGCTTTTCAGTTATCATTTTTTCCTCCATTAATTCGTAGTCGCTATAATTAATTTTTGCACGGGTTGATCATGTGCTTCTATTTCAAAATCATTCATTTGGAAGTCATAAATTAAACTTATCGTTGGCTGGTGATGCTGTGATAAAAATTTATCAAAATAGCCCCCACCATAACCGATTCTATAGCCTTTGTTATTGAATACTACACCTGGTACTATTAACAAGTCTAAATCATTAGTTATTTCAGTATTACTTGTAACATAATTAATTCCTTTATCGTCAGGTGCAAGATTCGATAAATCATCTAAACCTTTAAATGACATTGTTTTAGTTTTATAATCAGTTTCTGGTACATATACATTTTTATCATCATTTAGCATTTTTGAAATGATTGGATAAGTATCGACTTCATGTGCCATTGAGAGCACAATGCCAATACGTTTTGCCGATTTATATTCAGATGAACTCAATAATTGTTGTGTTAAGTATTGGTCAGCAGATAATTTTTGATCTTGTTCGGAAAATTGCTTCATTATTTTTATTATTTCTTTTCTTAATGAACGTTTACTCATATATGACACCTTCCCATTTTATATCCTCTTTTATTATAACGATAAAAATATATTATGTCATCATACTGCTATTTCAATATATTTTTGAAAAAAAATAACCAGATTCAAATTTTAGAATCTGGTTAAAATTTTTATTATTTTGTTTCACGGTGCAATGTATGTTTGTTATCACGAGCACAGTGTTTTTTCATTTCGATACGTTCAGGATTAGTACGTTTATTTTTTGTTGTAATGTAGTTTCTTTCTCCACATTCTGTGCAAGCTAGTGTTACGTTTACGCGCATGCTAATTCCTCCTTACCTTTTCAAAATACGACTTATTTATCATACCATTTAGTTATAAAATTGAAAAGTATTATTTTTTAATATAGACCATACCCATAGGTTTTAAACTTAAAATAGGCTGTTTATGGTTTACTTTTTATCTTTTTCCTTAAAATAATAGTTAATTATATCGCGACCTAAGTCACCACCATTAAGCCAAGGTTCTGGAACAGGTTGATTAGTATATACAATTGAAAATGCTAATTTTGGATCTTCAATTGGTGCATAACCAACATAAGTTGAATTTACTTTTGGTTCACCATCTTGGAATACTTCTGCTGTACCAGTTTTACCAGCTGAAGGGACAACCGTATCATTGAAACTTTGATAGCCTGTACCTTCTTTTTCATTAAATGCCATTTTAAAACCTTCTTGTACTTGGTTAACTTGGTCTGATGTATTGTTAACTTTGTTTAATACGTCGCCTTTTACTTTCTGTTTAACTGGACCTAAGGAATCTTTATTTGTTGCTTTTCTAATTTCTAAGCCAATATGTGGTTGAATTCTATAACCATCGTTTGCAATTGTAGAAGCATATTGTGATAACTGCAATGGTGAATAAGTATCATATTGTCCAATTGCTAAATCTAAATAGTTTCCTGGATTATCTGTTAATGGTTCTATCTGACCGCCAGTTTCATTTGGTAAATCGATACCTGTTTTAACGCCTAAACCAACTTGATTTAACCCTTTTCGTAATTTTTGACCTGCTTCTGAAATATCAGTAGGCAATGTCATATTTGGTGAGTATGGTGAACCAGCAATTTTTAATGCTGTTTTAAACATGTATACGTTTGATGAATGCATTAAAGCTTCTTTATCATCAATCGTTACTTTACCATCTTGGTTGAAGTATGAACGTTTAGAGAGACCGCCTGCAAATTTTAATGGTTCATCAACCATTTTCTCACCAACATTAATGGCATCATTTTGGTAACCTGCTAATAATGTTCCACCTTTAACAGACGATCCAACAGCGTATTGTGACGTGAACGTTCCGATATCATAATCGGTTAAATCACCGTTTTTATCAATTTGTTTACCTGCCATCGCTAAAATATCACCATTATTAGGATTTTGGACAACCACTAAAGCATTGTCCATGTCTTTAGCACCTTCACTACGTAATTTGCTTATTTGTTTTTCCAAATACGCTTCTGTTTTCTTTTGTAAGTCTATATCAATACTTAAAACAAGATCGTCTCCACGTGATCCTTCATGAATTACTTGTGAATCAATGACTTCTCCTGATTTATCTGTTGTGTATTTCATTTCTTTCTTTTTACCTTTAAGAATATTATCGTATTGATATTCTAAATAAGATTTTCCTACACGATCATTTCTTGAATATCCTTTTGATAAATATTGTTCTGTTAATTCTTTTGGAATACCTTCTTGTGTAGTAGAGACATCACCAAAAATACCGCGTAATGTATCATCATATGGATACTTTCGATCCCAATCCATCGTGGTATTAACGCCTGGTAAATCAGAAAGTTTTTGTGACACTGCAGCATATTCTTCATCTGTAACATCTTCATTTTTAATCATTTGAGGATCTAATGCAGAACCAGACATCATTTCTCTAAATATTGCTAAAACTTGTAAATCTTTATCAGAAAATGAATCAAATTGTTTCTTTCCAATTTTTTTATGTAATGTTTCATCATATTGTTCTTGAGTAATACTTCCATCATCTAATAATGATTGTTCTTTTTTCATTAATTCATCAGCTTTATTAGGGTGCTTTAAAATCCAAAAATCTTGTTTATCTCGATCTGTAATTTTATCAGTATCCATTTTTATAAGTTTTGATAAATCATTAGCTATTTTTAAAACCTCTGATTGCGACGTTTTTCTTCCACGAGAAAAAGTAATGGCTTTTTTAGATGCATTATCTACTAGGACTTTACCATTTCTATCGAGAATTCTCCCTCTTGGAACAGCTTCATTAACAGTTAAATTTTCACTGTTTTTAATTAATTGCTTATAATGAGAGCCCTGCGCAATTTGCAAATAACCTAATCGTAAAACAATAACCGCAAAAATAAATACAATTAGACCAAACACAAAGCTTATTCTTTTGTTCATCGTATTTCTTATTTTCTCATCGTTTGATTTTTCCTTTAATCTTTTTAGCAAAACAACATACCTCTATTCAAAAGTGATCACTTTAAATGATATATGAAATTGACACAGATTTCTATTATTTTAAATAAAAAAATGACGACCTGTGTAAGGCCGTCAAAAATAGAAGCTTAATTATTTAGCAGCGTTATATAATTCATCAACTTTTTCCCAATTTACAACGTTCCAGAAAGCACTAATATATTCTGGGCGTTTGTTTTGGTATTTAAGATAATAAGCATGTTCCCAAACGTCTAAGCCTAGGATTGGTGTTTTACCTTCTGTAAGTGGGTTATCTTGGTTTGGAGTTGTAACAATTTCTAAATTACCATTATTAACAACTAGCCAAGCCCATCCTGAACCAAAACGAGCTGCAGCTTTATCTGCAAATTCTTCTTTAAATGCATCTAAAGAACCCCATTGTTCTTTAATTTTATCAACTACAGTTCCTTTTTCTTCAGAGTTTGGAGTTAATAATTCCCAGAATAATGAATGGTTTAAGTGTCCACCACCATTATTTCTAACAGCTGTTTGAATATCTTCTGGTACACTGTCTAAATTTGCAATAATTTCTTCAATTGATTTAGACTCTAAATCAGTACCTTCAATTGCTGCATTTAATTTAGTAACATAAGTGTTATGATGTTTGTCGTGATGGATTTCCATTGTTTGTTGATCAATATGTGGTTCTAATGCGTCAGAACCATAAGGTAAGTTTGGTAATTCAAAAGCCATAAATAATCATCCTCCTAATTAATCTGTAAATAAAGCATAACAACTAAAAATGATTACAACAATGAATATGCTTACAAACTTATTCAAAAGTCATAAAATTATATTTGTTATCTTTAGTTCCTTTATTATTATATCTCAAATTAATGGATTTTAAACATAATAGACAAAGTATTTTAAAAATTCAATATAATTCAGACTATTGACCTATGTTTAGAAGGAAACTTTTTTGTAATAAGCGTCGATTGGTGCTATTTTACATTTAGAGATACACTGGAAATTTTAAGCATGCTGACAAGCTTCACATACTCCATAAACTTCTAATTTGTGGGTGTGGATTGCAACTTTAGGTAAAAACGCTTTTATCTGTTCAATTGGACAAAAATCAATTATTTTTGTATCACCACAGGATTCACAAATAAAATGATGGTGATGATGATCTGTACATGCAATTCTAAATTTCATTTCACCATCGAGTTCCGTGCCCTCAACGATACCTAAATCTTTAAATAAATGTAAATTTCGATATATCGTATCAAATGAAATACCTGGATAATCTTTATCTAATTTTTGTTGTATATGTTTTGCGTTAATATACTTATCTTCTTCTATAAAAACATTTATCATATCTCTTCTTTTATTTGTATATTTGTGTCCTTCTGCTTTTAGAATATTAATTGCTTCGTCTATTTTCATTATTAATAGCCCCTTTCACAGTTTTTAATTTGAACTTTTGATATGACATCATTATTGCTAATAAAAGAACAAGTAATACGACAATCACGCCACCAGGAGAAATATTCATATAAAATGCTAATACTAGCCCTGCTATAACTGAAAATTCTCCAATTAACACACTCAATATAATCAGTTGTTTGAAACCTTTTGTCATACGCATTGCGATAGCTATCGGCAATGTAATTAATGCACTTACTAGTAATATACCTACTACTCTCATAGATGCTGATATGACCATTGCGACTATAATGATAAATAAAAACTGTATCCATTTCGGAATACCTATAACTTTACTATATTCTTCATCGAATGATAGTATGAATAACTCTTTGTAAAATAACAATATAAATGCTAATACGATGATAACGATTGCGATAATGGTTGATAAATCACTGATAGTTACAGCACTAATGGAACCAAATAATAAACCAACAATTTCTTGATTAAAACCATCTGCTAATGAAATAAAAATAGCACTTAATGCTATGCCTGCACTCATAATAATTGGTATCGCGATTTCTTGGTAATTACTATACGATGTCCTAAGCTTTTCGATTAATAATGCACCAATGACTGCGAATAATATACCAAACCACATCGGATTAATAAATGTAAGTGCAGGTGCAATCGTCACGAAAAACATACCAAAAGAAATACCGCCAAGTGTAACGTGACTTAATGCATCTGCAATTAAAGATAGCCTTCGAACAACAATAAATGCACCGATTAATGGGGCAATAAAGCCAATCAAAATACCACTTATCAGAGAGTATCTCATAAAATCAAAATTTAATAATGCCTCAATCATGATGAACAACACTCCCTATTATGTTGATGGTCTACAAATTGAATAGGATGACCATATATTTTAGATATTTCCACTTCATCTAACGACTTAAAATCCTCTGTTGTGCCATGAAAATGTAGATGCTTGTTTAAACATGCTACTTCTGTAGCGGTATCTGCTACAACACCTATATCATGGGTAACTAAAATGATTGTTACTCCTTCATTTTTTAAGGTCTCTAATGTTTCATAGAATTCACTAACGTGTTTTGCATCTATACCGTTAGTCGGTTCATCTAGTATAAGTACTGAGGGGTTGCTAATCAAAGCTCGCGCTATTAATACACGTTGTTGTTGCCCACCCGATAATTCTGCAATATTTTTATTAATTAAATGACCTATATTCAAACGATTTAATACGTCCACCACTTTATGTTCATCATTTTTATTAAACCATTGAAATAACTTTTTACGTTTTGTAAGCCCACTCATAACAACTTCCTTGACACTCGCAGGAAAGCCCGCTTTAAATGCTTGGGCTTTTTGTGAAACATAACTAATTTTATATAAAGATTGCTTTCCATTATATGCTTTGCCATCTACAAATATTTCACCTTTTTGCAAAGGTAAAAGTCCTAATATAATTTTTAGCAAAGTTGATTTACCAGCACCATTTGGTCCAACTATAGCCAAAAATTGACCTTTATTAATTTTAATGTTTATGTTTTCTAATACTTTTTTGTTTTCAAAATAATAATCAATATTTTTTAATTCGAACACTGGAGTAGTCATCTTTTCACCTCGTTCTATACTATACAACTTGTTAACAATTATGTAAATAGTAATGTTTACGAATTAACAAAAAGGATGAAATAGAGCCCAATTATAAATTGAGTTTACTATTCCATCCTTCAAAACATTATTTTATTCAGTACTTTATTTGGTTATTATCCAGTCTTTTTAAGTGTTATTGCATTAAAATTTTATCCTTTAACTCAGGATCAAATTGTTGTTGTTTAAGCATTTCAATTTCAAATTTATACGGTGGTTTTTTATTCTTTTTATCTTCACCTACATATGGTGTTTCAAGTATTTTGGGAATATCTTTGAACGTATCATGATGAACGATATAATTTAAAGCATCAAAACCGATATAACCAAAGCCTATATTTTCGTGTCTATCTTTATGTGCGCCAATATCATTTTTACTATCATTTACATGAACAACCTTTATTCTATCGATACCAATAATCTTATCAAATTCATTTAATACACCATCGAAATCTTCTTTTACGTTATAGCCTGCATCATGTGTATGACAAGTATCGAAACACACAGATAAACGTTCATTATGCTTAACGCCATCTATAATTCGAGCGATTTCTTCAAAATTTCTTCCAATTTCTGACCCTTTACCAGCCATTGTTTCAAGTGCGATGCGTACATTATTATCATTTGTAAGTACTTCATTTAGTCCTTCTATGATCTTATTAATACCAGCATCTGCACCTTCTCCTACATGTGAACCTGGATGCAATACTATATCTTTAGCTCCTATTGCTTGAGTTCTTTCAATTTCACTTTGTAGAAATTCAACACCTAAATTAAACACATGAGGTTTAACAGTATTCGCAATATTTATAATATAAGGTGCATGCACTACAATATTTGAAAGCCCATAAGTTTGCATCAATTCTTGACCTTGATCAATATTTAATTCTTCTATAGGCTTTCTTCTTGTGTTTTGTGGTGCACCTGTATAAATCATGAAAGTAGATTCACCGAATTTATGTGCTTCTTCAGCTGAACCTGCTAACATTTTCTTGCCATTCATAGATACGTGAGATCCTAATAACATAGTAGTCACCAATCCTTTATTTATTTTTTCTGGCTTGACGATTTTGTTTCTTACTGAATTTTTTACGCTCTTGACGTTTTAAATGTTCTAGATCACGTTGGAATTTTTTCTTATAGCCAGGTTTTACTTTTTTCTTGTTTCTCTTCACTTTGTTTTTTAATTCGTTTGTTAAATGATCATCTTTATTTTTACGTGATTGTCGTGTATTGTGTGCCTTTATTGGTGTCAATTCATCGTTTTTTATATCAACATTCTCAAATTGATAACCTCGTTGTTCTATTAACGCGATGTTTTCTTCTTCCTCAGGGCTGTATAGGGTAATTGCAACACCTTTATATTGACCTCTACCAGTACGTCCAACACGATGCGTGAAGAAATCAATATCATTTGGTACATCAAAGTTAATGACATGACTTACGCCTTCAATATCTATCCCACGTGAAGCTAAATCACTTGCGATAACAAATTGAAATTCTAAGTTACGAATACGTTTCATTTGTTGTTTACGCTCTCTAGGAGTTAAACCACCATGAATCATACCTAATTTTAATCCCGCAGCATTTAACTGGTCTGCAAGTTCGTTTGCATTATCACGACTATTACAAAATATAATACATAGATATGGATTTAAAATATCAATGAGTTTTATCGTTTTTTCTATCTTTGCCTCTCCCTTTGTTGGAATTAAAAAGAATTCAATGTTTTTGTTATTCTTTTGAACATTTTCAATTTCAACATATTCAGGATTTTCTAAATATTTATTTAAAAATGGATGTAATGATTTAGGGATTGTAGCGCTAAACACAGCTATATGAGATTGTTCATCTAAGCGTGTAGCAATATGGTCTACCTCTTCTATTAATCCTAAATCAATCATTAAGTCAGCTTCATCCACAACTAAATAAGAAGCTAAGTGCACATGTAAATCCCCATGTTTAGCTAGGTCGTTTATCCGTGTTGGCGTACCTATAATAAGTTGCGGTTGGTTCTTAGCGCGTTGTCTATCTTTTTCAATATCAGTGCCACCAATGAAAAGTTTAACAGATAAGCCACCTTTATAATCAGCTAAATGGCTAGCAACATCAAATAATTGTTGTGCTAATTCTCTTGTTGGTGCAACAATGATTGCTTGTGGTTCTTTAACATCGACATTTATTAAATGTACTAATGGTAATAAAAAGGCGTGGGATTTGCCAGTGCCTGTTTGTGATTGTCCAATTAAGTTTACTTGTTTTAATATTTTTGGAATTACTCTATTTTGTACTTCTGTAGGTTGATTAAAGTTCAAATTTCGTACCGCGTCAATTAAACTAGGGTCTAAATTAAACTTATCAAATGGGTGATTTGCCATGATTTGGCCTCCTTAAATCTTCATCTTTTCTATTATAAAGCATTCACAAACGATTTTGAACTAATTATTTTTTATCTAACCGTTGATGGTAAATATAGTTTGAAAGTAAGAGAGGCTGGGACATAAAGTAATGCCTCAGCCTAAAGTAAATGGTAGTCGTTGACTGAAATAAAATTTTAAATAATTATCTTTTCCAAATTTCAACTATTCTTAGTCGGAAGGATTAATGAAATTTTATTTCTTCCAGTTATATCAATAACAATTATAAATAATTAAACGGATCCGTGTTGAGTTTAGATGCCTTAATTTCAAAAGTAATATCATCCGGTTTAATCCAATTAATTAATAAGTCACACAAACCATCTTTCATTACATATTCACTATAATGATTAATATCTAATAAGTTAATACCCGCAATTTTTGCATCTAAGGCATCATGATGTTTGATATCACCAGTTATAAAAATGTCTGCGCCTTGTTGATCCGCTTGATACTCAAATCCAATACCCGAACCACCTATAATCGCAACCTTTTTAATCGTTTGCTTTAAATTTCCAATAAATCTAACACTTGGCATTTCCAATTGTGTTTTGACATGCTTCACAAAAGTAGGTGCATCCATCTCAGATTCCAATTCTCCAATCATACCTAAACCGTAATTTGCTTCTTTTTCCATTTCTATAAAATCAAAAACTGGCGTTTCATATGGATGGTTCGTTTTAATTAATTGTTCTGCTAAATGCTTTTGGTTTTCATCAATCATAAATTCTAATTTAAACTCGTTAACTTCTTCGATTTTATCTAATGTTCCAATATGTGGTTGAACATTACCAGTGGGTTTGAATTGCCCATTTCCTGGGCTCTCAAAGAAACAATATTTATAATTTCCTTCTTCAGCTAAACCTGCATCACTCAAAGCATCTTTAAATGATTTAAGGTTTGCTTCTGGTATAAACACTTGCACTTTATAGTATTTTAAAATTTCTGGATTCAAGATATGTTGATTATTCAATTGAAGTTTTTCTGCTAACATCGCATTAACACCTTTTGGGTAAACATCTAGATTTGTATGCAAAGCAATTAAATTCATATCATTTTTAATTAACTTTCGTAAAATAGCGCCATAACCATCTTGATGAATGATATTTTTAACACCTTTAAATATGAGTGGATGATGACAAATAATAGTGTTAAAATCATGATTTATTGCTTCATCAACGACCTCATTGGTACAATCTAAAGCGGTTAAAACACCTGAAATTTCAGCAGATTCATCTCCGATTAACAAGCCAACATTATCCCATGATTCTGCAGTTTTAAATGGCACATGTTGATTTATTATTTGAAGTAACGTTTTGACTTTCATTTACAACACCTCATTAATTAAATTGATTTCGTTGTTAATTTCATTTAATCGCTCGCCATGTTTTTCAGAGTCCAAATGACTTTTGATTTTTTGCAATGCTTGTCGTTCTCTTTCCCATTTTTTGAAAAATAATTCATGTTTCTTTTTTAATAAAATCGGTCCAAACTTTAATTCCGATTTAGTAAGTGTTTGTGGCTGTTGTTCACAAAAATCTGCTACGATTATTTCATAGATATGACCTTTTTCTTCTAAAATTACTTCTTCAATAATATTATAATGCATGGATTCTAACAAATTTCTAATCGCGCTAGATTGTATGTTACTTTGTAAAATAAGCCTTGGATGTGCGGTTAATTTTTCTTTACCTTCTTCAAGGATTTTAGCTATTAGTGGCCCACCCATACCACAAATTGTAATGGAATTGATTTGATCATTCGACTGTATTATCGATAATCCATCACCTAATCTAACATCAACATGATTTACTAAATCATGTTCTACAACATTCTTTTTCGAAGCTTCGAATGGACCTTTGATTACTTCTCCAGCAATTGCATTTTTGACTAAATTATTTTCAATCGCATAAATCGGAAGATATGCATGATCTGAACCAATATCTGCTAAGCAATCTCCTGTTATAAATGTACTCACTTTTTTTAATCTTTCATTTAATGTAACCATAAAAGCGCTCCTCCATGTAAATGTAAAAAGCTCTTTTGTACGACAAGGTACAAAAGAGCTGAAAAATTAGTCCATAAAGTCTTTAAGACGTTTACTTCTACTCGGATGTCTTAATTTTCTCAATGCTTTAGCTTCAATTTGACGAATACGCTCTCTAGTAACACCGAAGACTTTACCAACTTCTTCTAGCGTACGTGTTCTTCCGTCGTCAAGTCCAAAACGCAAGCGTAGTACATTTTCTTCTCTGTCAGTTAATGTATCTAAGACATCTTCCAGTTGTTCTTTTAATAATTCATAAGCCGCATGATCAGATGGACTTTGAGCTTCTTGGTCTTCGATAAAATCACCTAAGTGACTATCGTCTTCTTCACCAATTGGTGTTTCTAATGAAACTGGCTCCTGAGCTATTTTTAATATTTCTCTTACTTTTTCAGGTGGTAAATCCATTTCTTCACCAATTTCTTCTGGAGCTGGATCACGACCTAAATCTTGTAATAGTTGTCTTTGTACACGGATTAATTTATTGATTGTTTCTACCATATGCACTGGAATACGTATTGTACGAGCTTGGTCTGCAATTGCACGTGTAATTGCTTGACGTATCCACCAAGTTGCATATGTTGAAAATTTAAATCCTTTATTGAAATCGAACTTTTCAACTGCTTTAATTAAGCCCATATTACCTTCTTGAATTAAATCTAAGAAAAGCATGCCACGGCCAACATATCTTTTGGCTATACTGACTACTAAACGCAAGTTTGCTTCAGCTAATCTTGATTTAGCGACTTCGTCACCTTGTTCAATTCTTTTAGCTAATTCTATTTCTTCTTGCGCATTTAATAAATCGACACGTCCGATTTCTTTAAGATACATACGTACAGGGTCATTAATTTTAACACCTGGAGGAGCACTTAAATCATTAGGATTTAATTTAGCATCTTTGTCAAAACTATCTTTTTCGTTTACCAAACTGATATCGTTATCTGTTAATTGATCAAATAGTTCATCCATTTGATCAGAATCCATCTCGAAGTTTTGCAATTTCTCTGCAATCTCTTCGTGGCTAAGATGCCCTTCTTTTTTACCTTTTTCAATTAAGTGTTTTTTTACATCTTCTAAAGTTAGAGATGGGTCAATTGTTTGCTTTTTAAGTGTAACTTTATTTCCAGACATGAAAAGGCCTCCCGAATATAATATCAACTTGAAACCGTGATATCATTTGATAGATAATCTTAATATTATCTACCCATAATTCATACGATTTATTCAAGTTGTTAAACCCAATAATATACAAATATATTCATTTTTTATTTAATTCATTCTATTTTTATTGAAGTTTACAATTTTTTCTAGGTAATATTTCTGCAACTCTAAATCACCTAATCTAGAAGCCTCCCGTAACTTATGATTAAGCGATTCAATCGTTTCTTCATTTCTATTTGTTAAAAGTGTGTTTAAATAATCATCGATTTCATGTTCATAGGGTTCTTCATTTATCATATAGTTATCCAATGATATAAATGCTTCTTTAATTTCATTTGAATCGATATATTGTAAAACATCACTAATATTAAACGTATCATTCTCAGAATAAAACTCATGTAAAACATTAAATATACGCTTAAAATACTGATTTGTAAAGTCTTCTGATTGAAGTAATTTATGATAATTCAAGAAAATATCCTTATCATTCATAAAGTGTTTTAATAAAGCACGCTCTGCCTTTTCTTGTTTATTTAAATTAGTGAATTGTGGCACACTAGGAAATTGATATGACTGTGGTTGATAATAATCTTCACGTTGTCCTACTTCAATATTTAAACTGTCCATGCTTACTTTAAACAATTCTGACACGTCTTGCAATATTTTTTTACGTAAAATTGAGGACTTCATTAATGAAATGTCATTCGTGATTTCTTTTAAATATCTTTCATATGCCAAATCATTATTTTCAATTTCTTCTTGATGCATGTGCACTTTATAAAGAATGAATGACTTTTTTTCATGTTCAACAAAATAATTAAACGCATCTGCACCGTGTTTTCCAATATACTCATCTGGATCCATGTTTTTCGGAAGTTGTACTACAAATACATTAAAACCTTGTTGTAACAATATTTGACCAGATTTTAAAGTGGCCTCACTACCAGCAAAATCCCCGTCAAACATCAGCGTCACATTTGAAGTGAGTTTTTTCATAAATGCGATATGTTCTTGTGAAATCTGTGTTCCCATACTTGCTACGACTTGATGTAATCCTGCATAATCGGCTTTTATCACATCCATAAAACCTTCGAGTAGAATAATTTCATCATTTTTTCGAATCGCTTTTCTGGCTTGATCAACGTTATATAATAATCTTCTTTTTTGAAATATCGGTGTTTCAGGACTGTTAAGATATTTTGGCTCTTGATTTGTATATGTTCTCCCTGAATAACCAACAGTTCGCCCTTGTGCATTTGTTAATGGGAACATAATTCTATCTCTGAAACGATCATAATAGCTGAAATTTTCTTCGTTTCTAGACAATAAACCCGCTTCATATGCTAGTTGAATATCATAACCTTTCTTCTGTAAAAAGTCATGACAAAAATTTGCATTTTTAGGCGCATACCCTATTTTCCGACTATCTATGAGTTCATCAGTAAAGCCACGCTCTTTTAAATAATTTAACGCTGCTTCACCTTCAACAGTTTTCTTTAAGGCGTAATGATAATAATCTTGCATTAATTCATGCATTTCAATCATTTGCAAATCTTCAGAAGCAATTTGATGATTAGGATGTTGATCTGACGCTGTCTGAGGCGTTTCAACTTCAATATTTACACGTTCACCTAATAATTTTACTGCTTCAGTAAAAGAAACGTCTTTAATTTCTTGAGTAAATTGAAAGACGTTCCCTCCTTTTTTGCAACCAAAGCAATGGCAAATTTGTTTATCTTCAGAAACAGTAAATGATGGGGTTTTTTCATCATGAAAAGGACACAACCCAATGTAATTGCGTCCTCTTTTTTCTAATTTAACATATTCACTTACTAAATCGAGAATATCCGTTTTCTCTTTAATTTCATTAATTGTTGCTTGTTCAATTCGCAAAATTATCACCTATTAGACAGTAGTTATCATATTATAATAGAATTTCTTATTTTAAGAAACTATTTTGCTCAATGATACTAATAATATCATTTGCAGTTTCTTCAATTGCTTTATCAGTAACGTCTATCACAGGGCAGCCAATCTTTTCAACTAATTCATTAAAGTAATTTAGTTCTTCTACAATACGTTGCTCTGTAGCATATCTTGCACTATCTCCTAAGCCCAATTGTTTTAATCTTTCTTTTCTGATGCGATTTAATTTGTCTTCACTTATCTTTAATGCAATGCATTTTGAAGTGTCAACGTTAAATAAATTATCTGGTGGTGTTACTTCTGGCACAATTGGGATATTCATCACTTTATAACTTTTATGTGCAAGATATTGTGACAGAGGCGTTTTTGAAGTTCTAGATATGCCTAATAGAACAATGTCAGCTTTATCTAAACCTTTTGGATCTTTACCATCATCATATTTTACTGCAAATTCTATAGCATCAATCTTTTTAAAATATGCTTCATCTAATTGATGCACAAGTCCTGGTTCAAAATAAGGTTGTTCATCAATTTTATCTAATAATATATTCATCAGTGGACCCATAATGTCTACAGACTTAATTTGAAATTCTTTTATTTTCGCTTCCATATACTTTCTTATTTCTGGCTTCACTAATGTATAAACAACTATCGCTTCAGTGTCTTTTGCAACTGAGATTACTTCATCTACATTTTCTAAAGCTTCAATATACGGATACCTACTTATTTCACTTTCACATTGATTTGGGTTGAATTGTGAAATGCAAGCTCTTGCTACAAGTTCAGCAGTTTCACCTACTGAGTCAGAAGCAACAATAATTTTAATATTTTCCATTTAATACATACCACCTATTCATTTAGTAAAGAGACAAATATTTTTGTAATTGTTGTTTTAGATATACGGCCCTTAACTTCATATTTTCCATTTTCTTTTTTAATCACAATTGGTAAAGAATCTATTTCTTTTTCAATCATTAGATTTGCAGCAAATATTACACGCTCGTCTTCAAGTACAAAGCTTAAATTAGGCATACGTGTCATTATAATATTAACAGGCATCGTATGTATATCCTTACCTATCATTGACGCACGTAATAAATCCTTTCGAGAACAAACGCCTATAAAATCTCCTTCATTATTTATAACAAACAACGTACTAACATCCTCTAGAAATATTGTACAAATTGCATCATAAACAGACATTTCGTTTTTTACTACTACAGGGTGTGATGCGTAATCTTTAACAATATATTGTTTTAATTGATCAGCAATTAATTTATTTTTTGGCTTTCCAGAATAGTAGTAGCCTACACGTGGACGAGCTTCTAAAATACCAGACATTGTGAGTATTGCTAAATCTGGTCTCAAGGTCGCTCTAGTAAGACTAAGATGTTCTGCTATATGTTCACCAGTAATAGGTCCATTATTTTTGACAATATCAACAATTTGTTGTTGTCTTTTACTCAGTTCTATAAGACTTCACCCCTTTACTCATTACATTTAATTATACATTGAATTATAAATTGCTACAAATACATATATTTACTTGCTAATAATCAACCAATACATTAAAATTGTATTTAAAGCGAGTTAAGGGTGGTGAAAGCTTAACAAAACAATTGGCTACAATTTCAAATGAAGTTTCAAAAGCGAGTGTACACACTAAATTGGGTGGAACCGCGGGTTATTAAAAATTTATTAAAAACACATAAATTATATGTGATTAAAATTAATTAACTCGTCCCAAGACAATGATTAAGTTTTTTTGGCTTTTTCTTTGTCTTGGGGCGTTTTTTATGTTAAAAGGAGTGGTTTTTTTGGCAAAAGATATGGAAACAATCGTTCAGTTAGCAAAACATAGAGGTTTTGTATTCCCTGGTAGTGACATTTATGGTGGATTATCAAATACATGGGACTATGGTCCATTAGGTGTTGAATTAAAAAACAATATTAAAAAAGCCTGGTGGCAAAAATTTATCACGCAATCTCCATATAACGTTGGGATCGATGCAGCAATTTTAATGAACCCAAAAACATGGGAAGCGTCTGGGCATTTAGGTAACTTTAATGATCCAATGATAGACAATAAAGACAGTAAAATTCGTTATCGTGCAGATAAAATAATAGAAGACTATATGGCAAATGAAAAAGGCGATGAAAATTTCGTTGCTGATGGTCTAAGTTTCGATGAAATGAAACGTATTATTGATGAAGAAGGTATTGTTTGTCCAGTAAGTGGCACTGCTAATTGGACAGATATTCGTCAATTTAATTTGATGTTCAAAACATTCCAAGGTGTTACGGAAGATTCAACAAATGAAATTTTCTTACGTCCTGAAACTGCACAAGGTATTTTCGTCAATTACAAAAATGTTCAACGTACAATGCGTAAAAAATTGCCATTCGGAATTGGCCAAATTGGTAAGTCATTCCGTAATGAAATTACACCTGGTAACTTCATCTTTAGAACACGTGAATTTGAACAGATGGAATTAGAATTCTTCTGTAAGCCTGGTGAAGAAATAGAGTGGCAAAATTATTGGAAAACTTTTGCAAGCCAATGGTTAAAAGATTTGAATTTAAGTGAATCTGCAACGCGCTTACGTGACCATGATGCAGACGAGTTATCACATTACTCAAATGCAACAACTGATATAGAATATCGTTTCCCATTTGGTTGGGGAGAATTATGGGGTATTGCAAGTAGAACAGATTATGATTTAAAACAACATAGTGAACATTCTGGTGAAGATTTCCAATATCATGACCAAGAAACTGGTGAAAAATACCTACCATATTGTATCGAACCTTCACTTGGTGCGGATCGAGTTACTTTAGCATTCCTTTGTGATGCATATGCAGAAGAAGGTGTTGAAGGTAGTAAAGATTCAAGAACTGTATTACACTTCCATCCTGCATTAGCACCATATAAAGCTGCTGTTTTACCATTAAGTAAAAAATTATCTGGTGATGCAATTAAAATATTTGAACAGTTAAGCACAAACTTTGCAATTGATTTTGATGAATCACAATCAATTGGTAAACGTTACCGTCGTCAAGACGAAATCGGCACACCATACTGTATAACATTTGATTTCGATTCACTAGAAGACCAGCAAGTAACGGTACGAGACAGAGATACGATGGAACAAGTACGTATGCCGATTGCTGAATTAGAAAGTTTCTTAACAGAAAAAGTTAAATTTTAATTTCAATATATCTATCGACCCTTAAAAGTGGTCGAACTAAATGAAAAACGTCAATTTCTATACAATTTATAGAAATTGACGTTTTTATTTTTTATAAAATTTAATGATTGATTGAACTTGACCCTATTTATAGAATTAATTTGAATTATCTAATCTTTGTAATTGATTAATAAGTTTTTGGCTTTTGAAATACATGCCAGCATATTCACTATATAACATTATCATCAATTGCGACATCTCATCAACGATATCTTGATGAATACTTAAAGCGCTCATTTTACTTATCGGTAAGTTTTGTAACACATCTAATAAATAAAGTGTTCTATTGGACAGTAGCAACGCATTTGGATCTTGTTGATTTGCATGATTTGAAATTGCACCATCAAATTTAAAACTATAGCCAATGAGCTTAGATTGGTCGTCATCACCAGTGACAACGCAATGATTAAATATTGCGCTGAAGCCAAACTTTGACATTGATTTAATCAATACGATGACTGACATCAATTGAGCGGATACACCACTTTTAATTTTAGCTAATACAAAGTGTAATAACTCGTAACTAAATTGCGACAGTTCATCATTTTCAATGGATCGATCTATCGTTTCAGTACATAAACTAGCGTAACTACTCTCATAAATATCTAATCGCAAATGGTAATTTTGGTCGATGACATCTACAGAACTTAAAGTTCCCATGCCTTTCCATTTGGAATAAATAAACAAGCCATACACAAATAGTTGCGTATTAGCTTGCAAACCACTCTTACTCTTTTTGGCGCGTCGAACCATAAGTGGAATTTTTGCACCATATTCATTTAAAATTGTGATGATTTTATCGGATTCGCCATAATCAATTGTTTTAATAATAATACCCTTTTGTTTGATTAACATTTTAGCTCACCGACTCTCAAATTAATCTCGATCTTCTAAATATCCCATTTGACGAATAAAGTTAACTTTGTTTCGCCAATCTTTTTGAACTTTTACCCATAATTCTAAATACACTTTAGAGCCTAATAACCCTTCAATATCTTGGCGTGCCCTTTTCCCAACTTCTTTGAGTTTTTTGCCACCTTTACCTATAACTATCCCTTTTTGTGAATCGCGCTCCACAAAAATAGTAGCTTCTATTCTCACTCGATCTTCATCTTCTTTAATCATTCGATCAACATTGACTCCAATCGCATGTGGAATTTCTTCATTTGTAAGATGTAATATTTTCTCGCGGATAAGTTCACTCACTACAAACTGTTCAGGGTGATCGGAAATTTGGTCATCCGGGTAGTATTTGGGCCCTTCTGGTAAATAAGATTTAATAACATTGATAAAATGCTCAACATTTAATCCTTCTAATGCAGATATAGGAACAATTTCAGTGAAATTCATATATTTTTTATATTTTTCTATTCTTGGCATAAGTTCATCTGGATGTACTAAGTCAATCTTATTTAACACTAAAAATACTGGTGTTTTAACTGATTTTAACATTTCCATAATGTATTCATCACCACGACCAATATCTTCATTAACATTGACCATAAACATAATAGCATCAATTTCCGATAACGTGTTAGTCGCCACACGCATCATATAATCGCCTAATTTATGTTTAGGTTTGTGTATACCTGGCGTATCTAAAAATATAATTTGTGCATCTTCTTGAGTCATTACACCTTGAATTTTATTTCTTGTCGTTTGTGCTTTATCAGACATAATAGCAATTTTATGTCCGATGACGCGATTTACAAAGGTAGATTTACCTACATTAGGTCTACCAATAATTGTTACAAATCCTGATTTATGTGCTGTCATTAGTTTAAATCCTTTCCAGAAAATCCTAGAGGTAACAAATCACTAACTGTAGATTGTATCATGTCACCCTTATGATTGGTCATATATACAGGCATTTCATCATCACAAAGCTCTTTTAACACTTGTCTACAAGAACCACAAGGCGAAGAAGGTGATTCTGCATCAACGGTTACAGTAATCGATTCGAAATCGCCTGGTCGGTATCCATCAGCAATAGCTGCAACAAGGCTTGACCTTTCTGCACAAATACCTAATGGATAAGCGGCATTTTCTACATTTGCACCGTGATATGTTTTACCATCTTTTGTAATTAAATATGCACCTACTTTAAATTTACTGTATGGTGCATAAGCATTACTTTGTGCTTTTCTTACTTCTTTAAAATAATCAGGTTGGTATGCCATAATTTAACACTCCTATTCAATTTTTAATTTTGTATTGTTATTTCAAACTAACTGCTGCTTAGTATATAGATAGATTAAAAATCGTATTGTTTATTTTATAAAATATGGTAAAAAAACGATAAGTCCAATTGCCAACGCAATTATTGAAGCAAGCATAACACTAGCAGCTGCTGTATCTTTAGCTTTCTTTGCAAAGTCATGATATTCACCTGTAATCAAATCCACTACATATTCAAGTGCTGTATTTATGGCTTCAAATGTTAACACGAATCCTATAGCAATGAGGATTAAAATCCATTCAACTGTATTTATTTTTAAATAAATACTAAGAAAAATTGCAATAACTGCAAAAATAATATGGATTAAAAACTTTTTATCTTTACTAAAGAGGACCAGTAAACCTTGAAAAGCATATTTAAAACGTTTCATAGCTACCTCTAATCTCTTGGCAACCCGTAGGCATTTAAAATTTCATCTTGACGACCAAACATTTCTTTTTCATCCGCTTCATCCATGTGATCATAGCCTAATAAATGTAAAAAACCATGAAGGGCAAGGAAGCCAAGTTCTCTTTCAAACGAATGTCCATATGCATCTGCCTGTGATTGAGCAACTTCAGTGCATATGATAATATCTCCGAGTACTCTAGGTATGTCTAAACCACTAATTTCGGGTTCATCTTCTTCTAAAGCAAAGGATATTACATCTGTTACTTTGTCTTTATCTCGATACATTTTATTAATTTGTTGAATTTCTGCTTTGTCTACAAATGTCACAGATAATTCAGCATCGTTATCTATTCCTTCTTGTTCTTTTGCAAAAGTAAGAAGATCGTCTATTTGCTTAAACCAGTTGTTATCAACTAATTCAGTATGATCATTAAAATCTATTGTAAACATTTACTCTTCTCCCTCATAACGATCAATTATTTTACTTACAAGTGGATGACGAACAACGTCGTTTTGGTCTAAATGATGGATACTTAGACCTTTAACATTGTGTAACTTTGCTATTGCTTCTTTAAGCCCACTTTTAACACCTTTAGGTAAGTCAATTTGTGTCTTATCACCAGTTACAACCATTTTCGAACCAAAACCTAACCTTGTTAAGAACATTTTCATCTGAGCATGCGTAGTGTTTTGCGCTTCATCTAAAATAACAAATGCATCATCAAGTGTTCTCCCTCTCATATATGCTAATGGTGCTATTTCTATAACGCCACGCTCGATAAATCTAGCAGTTTGTTCTCTTCCTAAAACAGTATTTAAACCATCATATAACGGGCGCAAATAAGGATCTACTTTCTCCTTCAAATCACCAGGTAAAAATCCTAATGATTCACCAGCTTCTACTGCAGGTCTTGTCAACACGATACGTTTAACATTACCTTTCCGCAGTTGCTTAGCGGCATAAACGACGGCTAAAAATGTTTTCCCTGTACCTGCTGGTCCAACGCCAAATACCAAGTCATTATGATACATAGCATTAACATAAAGTCTTTGTCCCATAGTTTTAGCCCGTATTGTTTTACCAAACGCGTCTTTAGTAATTTCGTCATCATATAAATCTAATAAGTAATGAATCGTACCATTTTTTGCCATTTTAACAGCGGCTTCTACATCCTTGAGCGATATAGTTACGCCTTGCTGTATTACTTTTAATAAATTAATCAGTACTGATTCTGCTTGTTCTACATGCTCAATTTTTTCACCTTTTACGGCTATTTCTTGTCCTCGAGCATGTATTATGACATCAAATCCTTCTTCAATTGATTTAAGATTTTCATCATTATTACCAATGAGTGCTTGTGCTTCATTGATGTCATCTATTTGAATAATTCCAGGCATATAGTTGCTCCTTTACAAATATATTCGTTTCTATTATTTTATCCTATTAGATTTTAAGTTACAAAAATAATTATGATGCATGATATGAAATAACCATTATTATAAAATTAACAATTTGAATAAATCATACTGCAACTTCAATGTTATTATATCATGAAATATTCTCATATTATTTCAAAGTGAATTAAAAATTAACATAAATTGTTATTTTTATGTAAACCAAGCATTAAGAAAGTATAGTATAAAAATTAACGATCATTATATATTTTGAAATTAAAAATAACTCAACTTACAAAGTCAAAAATCTAACTTTATAAGTTGAGTTTAAATAAATTTATAATTTTTTTGGTCTTTCTAAAACTTCAGACCAAATAATACCATTAACAACTTCATCATCAGCAAATCTATATTGAGCATTTGTGCCAGAGCTTTGAACAGAATGCGCATTCATTAACTGTTTTAAACGATAACGCTTAGTTCTCTCTGATAAATATTTATCAGAAATGATTTCTCGTGCTTTTTTCTCAGTTCTTTGTATTTTTTTCTCAGTTTCACGATCGATTTCATTACGTACGTCTTCCATTTTGCCCATTAAATCAGCTTCAAGCTCTTTTTGAAGTGTATCATCTTGTTGCTTTTGCTCACGTTTTACTTTTTCAGCTTCGGTTTCATTATGTTTAGGAACCGTTGATGTTTCTTGTTGAGGCATCTCAGTTTCCATCTTTTCAGCTCGTGTTTCAGCAGGTTTATTCTGCTTTGGTGTATGTTCTTCCTGAGTAAAAGGACCATCATTAAATTGTTTTTCTAACTCAGAAAATGTTTTTCCAACTTCTTCAAGGAAACCACGTTTTTTTGGTGGTGTTTCAGACTGATTCGGCTGTTTATTAGCTGGCGGTTGTTGTTTTTTTCGCTTTTTATGACTATCATCGTTAATAGCACCAATTATCGTAAAAATGACAGATACTACAAAGATAATAATACCTATATTCATTTAATCACCCCTATTTATTATTCCGGTGATTCATCATCTTCTTTTTTTGTACGTTGGTTAATAGAATTTCTCATACCAGTATCTGCTTCAACATTTTTCAGATTATAATAATCTTTCACTCCAAGATTTCCTGAACGTAATGCTTCAGCCATAGCTAGTGGAACTTCTGCTTCCGCTTCAACAACTTTAGAGCGCATTTCTTGTACTTTTGCTTTCATTTCTTGTTCTTGTGCTACTGCCATTGCACGGCGTTCTTCGGCTTTTGCTTGTGCGATATTTTTATCAGCAAGCGCTTGTTCAGTTTGTAAATCTGCACCAATGTTCTTGCTAATGTCTACGTCTGCAATATCGATTGATAAAATTTCAAAAGCTGTACCTGAATCTAAACCTTTACTTAAAACTGTTTTAGAAATATTATCAGGATTTTCAAGCACTTGTGTGTGATGTTCACTAGAACCAATTGTAGAAACAATACCTTCACCAACACGTGCAATAATCGTTTCTTCTCCAGCACCACCAACTAATCTTGCAATATTCGCACGTACTGTGATTCTTGCTTTTGCTTTAACTTCGATACCATTCATTGCAACACCGGCAATAAATGGTGTCTCAATTACTTTTGGATTTACAGACATTTGAACTGCTTCTAACACGTCACGTCCTGCTAAGTCAATAGCTGCACCACGTTCAAAAGGTAAATTAATATCAGCTCTTTGTGCAGCGATATTTGCATCAACAACACGGTCAACATTACCACCTGCTAAATAATGTGATTCAAGTTGGTTCGTTGTCAAGTTTAGCCCTGCTTTATGAGCTTTAATTAAAGGTGATATTACTTTACGTGGAGAAACTCTACGTAATCTCATACCTACTAGGGTACCAATGCCTACTTTTACACCCGCTGCGATTGCTGAAATCCACAATCCAACAGGTACAAATGAAAATAATAACAATAATGCAATTACGACTATAACTGCTATAATTAAAATTCCAATCATACTCATTCTCCTTTATGTTTCTATTTCTCTCACAACAACTCGAGTACCTTCAACTTCCAGAATAGTAACTTGTTTGTTCCGTAATATAAAAGAACCATCTGAAACTGCATCGATACGTTCATTGTTATAAATAATAATTCCTGCTGGTCTCAAATCTGTAGATGTAGTTGCAACTTCTCCAACTAAATGAGAGCGATCTTCATGTGACGTATAACCTGCTTCTGCATTTGTAGAATCCTTCAATACAACTTTATCTAAAAACGGTATTTTACGTTTGAAAAATTTCACAAGTATCACCCACTCTATGATTGATAATATTAAGGCTACGACAACATTAGCAATCATGTACACTAGATTATCACCTAAAGTAACAATACTGAAAACGATTAACGCCATACCTATAATGCCAATAATTGCACCCACTACAAATAATTCAATGATAACGAATATCACACCAATGGCGAATAAAACAACAGAATAAAAGTTGACATCCCCTTTTACAAAAAATCCTAAAAAGAAAATGAATAATGCTAATGTTGATATAATTCCGACAATATTTATTCTATTTGAATATAACTGGTACAAAAAACCTAAGAAGATAATACAAGTTAATATCAAAGCACCTATTGGACTAACAATAAAGTTAGAAACATTGTCTATCCAGTTTCCGTTTTCAACAAGTTTGGTTGAAAAGATAGTATGTATACTGCTCATCGAAGGAATCACTTTATCACCTCACTCTCAATTTAATTATACATGAAATAAATATATGATTATACCGTTTACACAATAAAAATCGTAATATTATTCATTTATTATTAAATGATATTCCCAGAAAAATAATCAATTTCAACCAGCTACACGAGATGTACGACATTAATACTTGATTAACGTGAATATGGTAATTTTTAAACTAAGTACAAGATTTTCTAATGCTTATGAAAATCATAAATAGGAATATATAGTGTAGTTCATTTATCTACATTAATAAATAAAAATAGCCTTAGCTGTATGAACAACTAAGGCTATTATGGTTTATAATTAATGTTGGTGTTGAGGGAGTCAACGAAACAATTAATTATTTGAATTTACGTTTACGTGCAGCTTCTGATTTCTTTTTACGTTTAACGCTAGGTTTTTCGTAAAATTCACGTTTACGTACTTCTTGAATTGTACCGCTTTTAGAAACTGTACGTTTGAAACGACGTAACGCATCTTCAAGTGATTCGTTCTTTTTGACTACTGTTTTAGACATGTGTATTTCCCTCCCTCCAAATATCAACGAAACTTTATAATCATTACACGGTAATTACCATGTATTAATTAGTATAATATATCTGATTAATGTGGTCAATTAGTAAAATTTTAATTTCATGATTCATTTTACACCATATAGAGGTGTTTGCATTGAATCATTATCAATTAAATTTTATACAGTAACAGAATGTTCTGTTGTATTGGTAGCATGATGTACCACTCTTAGTAATTCACCTTGATTGATTGGGTAATCAGGTTGAGTGATTTTTACCTTTACGAGTTCACCGATTAGAGATTCATCGCCAGCGAATTGAACTTTCATATAATTATCAGCAAAACCTATTAATGTCCCTGGCTCACTGCCAACTTCTTCTGGAATAACTTCAAGTACTTCTTGATCAAATTTTGATGCATACGTCTTAGCAAGCTGATCGCTTAAATGAATTAAGCGATGTACACGTTCATTTTTAATATTTTCATCAACTTGGTCGTCCATTCTAGCAGCTGGTGTGCCAATTCTTGAAGAATAAGGAAATACATGTAATTCTGAAAATTTGTGTTCAACAATAAAATCATATGTTTCTTGGAATTCTTCTTCAGTTTCACCTGGGAAACCAACAATGACATCACTTGTGACTGCTAATCCAGGTAGTGCTTCATGTAAACGAGTCAATCGCTCTGAAAAATGAGCCATAGTATATTTTCTTCTCATTCTCTTCAACACTGAATCAGACCCAGATTGTAATGGGATATGAAGATGACGTACAACTTTGTTTGATTGCTCAATTACACTAATAACTTCATCTGTTAATTGACTTGCTTCAATCGAAGAAATTCTAATACGCTCTAAGCCATCTACAGTTTCTAAGTCACGTAATAATTGTGCTAAATTATAATTTTTTAAATCCTGACCATATCCACCTGTATGAATACCAGTTAAAACAATTTCTTTATACCCTGAATTTACAAGTGTAGTTGCTTGTTCTATCACTTTTTCGGGGTCTCTAGATCGCATTAAGCCACGAGCCCAAGGAATAATACAGAAAGTACAAAAATTATTGCACCCTTCTTGTATCTTCAACGAGGCTCTTGTTCTATCTGTAAAGTATGGAACTTCTAATTCTTCATATGTACGATTTTTCATGATGTTTCCCACACCATTAATTGGTTGTCTTTCTTTTTTAAACTCATTGATATAACCGATTAACTTCGTCCGATCTTGAGTGCCGACCACAATATCTACGCCAGGTATTTCCATAATTTCAGCAGGAGATGTCTGTGCATAACAACCAGTTACACATACCACTGCCTCTGGATTTTGTCTTATAGCACGTCTAATGACTTGTCTGCTTTTTTTATCACCTGTATTAGTTACCGTACACGTATTAATAACAAATACATCAGCATTTGTTTCAAAATCAACACGATCGTAATCTGCTTCTTTAAATAATTGCCAAATTGCTTCTGTTTCATAATGATTCACTTTACATCCTAATGTATGAAATGCAACTGTTGACATAAATATCACCCCAATAAGTCTTTTTGAAAGCTTACAGCACTTAAAGTATATAGCGGTGCAGTTTCAGCTCTTAATATCCTAGGCCCTAGACCAACTTGGTATGCTGAACTACCAAATAACTTAATTTCTGATTCAGACAAGCCACCTTCAGGCCCAAAAATGATTAACACACGATCACCAGGTTCAAATTTTTGAACAACTGCCTTAAAAGTACTTTTTTCCCCACACTTAGCAGATTCTTCATAAGCAATCAATACATAATCATATTCATTTATAATATCATAAATTTCTTTTAAATTCGACTTATACTCTATTTCTGGAATAATTAGCCTATAACTTTGTTCAGCTGCTTCTTTTATAATTTTTTGCCAACGTTCTAACTTTTTGATAACTTTATTTTCATTTAGTTTTACAACGGATCTTTGCATACCAACAGCGATAAATTGACTTGCACCTAACTCCGTGGATTTTTGTATCATCCATTCATACTTATCCGCTTTAATTAACCCACTACAAATTGTTATATGTTGTGGTAATTCAGAATCGATATCTATTTTTTCTATTAAAGTAATTTCAATTTGCGCCATAGTCATATTTTCGATTTTACATTTATAAACGCTCTGATCTGAAAAAGTAATAATAATTTGGTCACCAATTTGATATCGCATTACCTTTGTAATATGATGTATATCATTTTGATCTGTAATAAAAAAACGCTGATTTATATCAGCGTTTTGGTCAATAAAATATCTCTGCATTGCTTAATCGCTCACTTTCTGTCCAACGATACATACCCAACCGTTTTCATGATTAATAGAAATGATTTTAAACCCTACACGCTTCATCTGTCCTAAAATTGTTTCGTGTTTCTCTGTGATAATACCAGAAGTTATAAAATAACCATCTTTATTTAACGTATTATAAGCATCTTCAATCATTTCTTCAATAATATGAGCTAAAATATTTGCAATAACGACATCAAACTTTTCAGTTTCTTCTGTAAGTAAATTGCCTGGCTCAGCCTCAATAGCTTTAACACAATTGTTTTTTTCAAAGTTTTCTTTCGCAACTTTAATGGCCATTTCATCTACATCAATCGCTTTTATGCGTTCTACTCCTAATAAATATGATGCAATGCTAAGTATGCCTGAACCTGTACCAACATCAATCACTGAATCATCTGGTTTCACGAAAGTTTCAATAGCTTTCAAGCACATACTTGTCGTTGGATGATCACCTGTACCAAAGGCCATACCTGGATCCAACTCAATACACATTTCATTTTCGTCTTCTTTTTGATATGTTTCCCAACTTGGAACAATTGTAAATTTAGCAGACGCTCTAAACGGATGAAAATAGTTTTTCCATTCATTTTCCCAATCATGTTCTTGAATTGTTTGTTGTTGATATTCAAATATTTTTGCATCCAAAGATTCGATATTTTTAATTTTTTGAATCAGATCATTTTTAAAATCCTGAGTATATTTTATTTCATTAAAATATGCTTTAACTCTTACACCATTAACTGGGTAATCATCAGGATTTAGTTCATAAATTTCACCAAATTTATCAGCAAAATCATTTCGAAGATCTAATGAATCTTCGATAACAACTCCGTTTGATCCAAATTCTTCTAAAATATTAGAAATAATTGGTATGGCATCATGATTTGCAGTGATTGATATTTCAGTCCAGTTCATATTTTATTCTCCCTTAAAGAATCTTTTTGCTTTATCCTTAAAATTTGACGGTTGCTCAGTTAATGATTCACCATCAATTTCAGCAAATTCTCTTAACAATTCTTTTTGACGTTCATTTATCTTAGTAGGTGTGACAACTTTCACGTTGATAAATAAATCACCATAGCCATAGCCATGAACATTTTTTACACCTTTTTCTTTAAGACGGAATTGTTTTCCTGATTGTGTTCCGCCAGGAATTGTTAATATAACATGACCTTTTAAAGTTGGGACTTTAATTTCATCACCAAGTGTTGCTTGAGCGATGCTGATATCTTGTGAAAAGTAAATATCGTCGCCGTCCCTTTCGAATGTTTCAGAAGGTTTAACTCTAAATACAACGTATAGATCACCTTGTGGTCCACCATTTTCTCCTGGCGCGCCTTCACCTGCTAATCTTATTTGTTGTTCATTATCTACACCTTCTGGCACTGTAACATTAATTTTAACTGTTTTGTTTTCAGTTCCTTTACCGTGACATGTCGGACAAGGTTCTTCAAATTCTTGACCAGAACCACTACATACTGGACAAACTTTTTCAGTTCTAACTCTACCTAATATTGTATTCTGTTCTACAGCAACATGTCCTGAACCATTACAGTAATGACACGTTTTTTTCTTAGTCCCCGGTTTTGCACCTTCACCATCACAAGTATGACAAGTTACATCTTTGCGTATTGAAATCTCTTTGCTTGTACCGAATACAGCTTCTTCAAAAGTAACAGTCATTGTATATTGTAGGTCATCACCTTTTCTAGGTGCATTTGGATCTCTTTGACGTCCACCACCGAAGAATGAACTGAATATATCTTCGAAACCGCCGCCGAAACCGCTAAAGTCTTGACCACCAAATCCTTGGCCGCCAAATCCACCTTGTGGCCCATCATGACCAAATTGATCATAGTTTGCACGCTTGTTTTCATCACTTAACGTTTCATATGCTTCTGAAATTTCCTTGAACTTTTCGTCTGCACCTTCTTCTTTATTGATGTCAGGATGATATTTTTTTGATAATTTACGGTAAGCCTTTTTTATTTCATCTTTAGAGGCATCTTTACTAACACCTAAGATATCATAATAATCTCTTTTGGCCACTTTTATCTCTCCTTTTACGTTTGATTAAATTACTTATTAAAAAGGAAAAAGTCAAAGCCAATGTTCAATTGACTTTGACTTAATTTGGCTAAGCAATTGTGTCATATTCTGCTTTCAATAGCAATTAATAACTAAACTTATTTTTTGTCGTCTTTGTTATCATCATCATTTACTTCTGTGAAATCAGCATCTTCAACATTGCTATCATCTGAACCACTTGCTTGTTCACCTTGTGCTTGTTGTTGTGCTTGAGCAGCTTGCTCGTAAACTTTAGCAGATAAGTCTTGAACTACTTTTTCTAGTTCTTCTTTTTTAGCTTTAATGTCATCAATATCTTCGCCTTCAAGCGCAGATTTTAAAGCTTCTTTTTTCTCTTCTGCATTATTTTTATCATCTTCACTGATGTTTTCACCTAAATCAGTAATTGTTTTTTCAACTTGGAATACTAAGCTATCTGCTTCGTTTCTTAAATCACTTTCTTCACGACGTTGTTTATCTGCTTCAGCATTTTCTTCAGCATCTTTCACCATACGATCGATTTCATCATCAGAAAGTGAAGAACTTGATTGAATAGTAATATTTTGTTCTTTATTTGTACCTAAATCTTTTGCAGTAACATTAACGATACCATTTTTATCGATATCAAAAGTTACTTCGATTTGTGGTACACCACGTGGAGCTGGTGGAATATCAGTTAATTGGAATCTGCCAAGTGTTTTGTTGTCAGAAGCCATTGGACGTTCACCTTGTAATACGTGAATATCAACTGCTGGTTGATTATCTGCAGCCGTTGAATAAACTTGTGATTTAGATGTAGGGATAGTAGTATTTCTTTCAATCAATGTATTCATACGTCCACCCATTATTTCAATACCTAATGAAAGAGGTGTTACGTCTAATAATACTACATCTTTAACATCACCAGTGATAACGCCACCTTGGATAGCAGCACCCATTGCTACTACTTCGTCTGGGTTAACACCTTTGTGAGGATCTTTACCTACTTCTTTTTTCACAGCGTCTTGAACTGCAGGAATTCTTGTTGAACCACCAACTAAAATAACTTCATCGATATCAGAACTACTGATACCTGCATCTTTCATAGCTTGGCGAGTTGGTTCCATCGTTCTTCTGATTAATGAATCAGCTAATTCTTCAAATTTTGAACGTGTTAAACTTAATTCTAAGTGTAGTGGACCATTTTCACCTGCAGAAATAAATGGTAATGAGATTTGTGTTTGAGAAACACCTGATAAGTCTTTTTTAGCTTTTTCAGCTGCGTCTTTAAGACGTTGTAATGCCATTTTGTCTTGTGATAAGTCTACGCCATTTTCTTTTTTAAATTCTGCAACTAAATAATCGATAATAACTTGGTCAAAGTCGTCCCCACCTAGTTTATTATCACCTGCAGTTGAAAGTACTTCGAATACACCGTCACCTAATTCAAGGATAGATACGTCGAATGTACCGCCACCTAGGTCAAATACTAAGACTTTTTGGTCTTGTTCTGTTTTATCTAAACCATAAGCTAATGCTGCTGCTGTTGGTTCGTTAATAATACGTTCAACTTCTAAGCCTGCAATTTTACCAGCATCTTTTGTAGCTTGACGTTCACTATCATTAAAATATGCAGGAACAGTGATAACTGCTTTTTCTACTTTTTCACCTAAGTAATCTTCTGCAGTACTCTTAAGGTTTTGTAATACCATCGCAGATATTTCTTGTGGTGTGTATGATTTACCTTCTACGTCTACTTTGTGCTCAGTACCCATGTGACGTTTGATAGATTGAATTGTATTAGGGTTTGTAATTGCTTGACGCTTAGCAACTTCACCTACTTGAGTTTCACCATTTTTAAATGCTACAACAGATGGTGTTGTTCTAGCACCTTCTGGGTTTTGAACAACTTTTGGTTCGTCACCTTCTAAAATTGCTACACATGAATTTGTTGTACCTAAGTCAATACCTATTACTTTACTCATAAATAAATTCCTCCTGTTTGTTTAAAAAATTCGGTATTTTCATCAATAAACTTATTGATTTACTTTAACCATTGAAGGTCTTAAAACACGTTCCTTCAATTTATAACCAGTTTGTAGTTCTTGAGTAACTTGACCTGATTCATAATCAGGATTATCGTCTTGTACTACAGCTTGATGTACATTTGGATCAAACTGTTGACCTTCAGCCTCAATTTTTTCTAAACCGTTATTTTTCAATGCGTTCAACAAGCTTTCATAAACCATTTCTACACCTTTTTGTAATGATTTAAATTGCTCATCTTCGCCTTCAATCTGTAAAGCTCGTTCTATATTATCTATAGTCGGTAAAATGTCATTTAAAACATCTTGAGCTTTATATGCTTTCATCGTTTGATTTTCTTTTTGGATTCTACGCTTATAATTTTCAAATTCAGCATATAATCTTAAATATTTTTCTTCTTGAACATTATTTTTTAATTGTTGAATTTCTTCATCTTTAGGATCGATATCTGCCTCAATATCTTCAGAATTTTCCTCTTGCAGATTATCTTGTGATTCATTAGCTATTTCATCAGTATCTTCAACTGAAGTTGTTTGATTGTTTGGTGTTTCTTGATTGATATCTTCAGTCTTTTCGTTTTCATCGAATACTGATTCATTTTTTTCTGTCATTTTCTGCCCTCCATCCAATACAATTCTTAATTACCAAATCGTATTTAGTAATTGTATTACATTCTGATAATTCATTGCCGTTGGTCCGATAACCGCAATTTGACCTTTAAGTCTATCGTCAATGTGATACTCCGTAGTGACAATAGAAATATCGCTCAAGCTTGATTCGATTTCCTGTCCAATCTTAACATTAATTGATGAATTTGACATTTCATCAAGTAGCTGAGTAATTTTGTTTGATTCAATATACTGCAATATAGGTTGAATAGAAGAAACATTTGATTCGTTTAGTGCATCAATTAGTTTAACCTTTCCACCCATGTAAATGCCATTACTTTGATTATCAAAATGAACATCTATTGTATCTAACATATCCTTTATGAAGTCTTTTTCAAAATCTGACTTTGCAAAGGCATTTAGTTCATTTTCCAAGCGTTGTTGATTTAACGCATTATATTTTGCAGTCACAAAATTAGCTATATTTGTCAATTCATCACTCGATAAACGTGCTTTGGATACTAAATGTAAGTGTTCAACATGGCCAGATGTAAAAACAACGACCATGATTACTAAATATGCATTTGCTCGAATCAAGTGAATGTTATTAATAATATCTTTTTTGTGATTTGGACGCATTACCAACGTTGTATACTGAGAAGCGATTGAAAGTTCATTCGCGAATTCACTCAAGGCTGAGGAAATATCATAATGATTTTCAACCAGTAAATCTCCTAAACGTTGTATTTTTTTGTGTTGTTGATGAGATGTTTGTTGCAATAATTGATTCACATAATATCTGATGCCTGACTCTGATGGAGAACGTCCTGATGAAGTATGTGTTTTTTCTATTAAATGAAGTTCCTCTAGTTGTTTCATTTCGTTTCTGATAGTGGCAGGACTAACATTTAAATTATGTCTTTCAATCAGTGTTTTGGAACCAATTGGTTGACCTAAATCAACATAATCTTCAACAATTGCATTTAAAATGCTCAATTGTCTATCACTAATCATGTTTTCACCTCATTAGCACTCTTTTGTTTCAAGTGCTAATTATAATTTATCAAATTGGTCAAAGTAAGTCAATGTTAAAGCCTCAGTTTTTTTAAAAAATTAAACATTCAGTAAAAACGCTTCAAATACTAGGTTTCCAATTACTTTACCTCTCTCTGTTAAAGAAATATAGTCACCTGTATCATAAATTAATTCTCTCTGTTTTAAATCTTTAATCGCTTCGTCATAAACGTCATCAATCGTTTTATTAAACTTTTGATTAAACCGTTTTCTACTTACACCTTGGTTCATTCTTAAACCTAGAAACATCTCTTCTTCCATTTGTTCACTTTCTGTTGGATATACTGCGTCAAGAATAGGTCTTTCGTTATTTTGTATCTTTTTTATATAATGATTCACGGGATTTACATTATTATAACGTTCGCCATTTACGTAACCACTTGCCCCGGCTCCAAATCCATAATAGCCTTCGTTTTTCCAGTAAACTTTATTGTGTTCTGATTCATGTCCTTTTTTACCAAAGTTTGAAATTTCATATTGATGTAACTCAGTCTCATGCATCCTCTTTAATAAATATTCGTACATTTCTTCTCCGACATCTTCGTTCGGGATTTTCAACTGCCCTTTACGGTACATATTATAGAACTGAGTTTTAGGCTCTAAAATCAAGCCGTAACTTGAAATATGATCAATATCCATCGATAACGCTTTTTCTAAACTATCTTTGAAATCTTCTAAGCTTTGTTGTGGTAAATGGTACATTAAATCTAAACTTATAGAAGGTATCCCAACTTGTCTTGCATTCGATACGGCTCTGTATATATCCTCAGTCTTATGAGAACGTCCTAATATCTCTAACAATTCAGGTTTGAATGTTTGAACGCCCATCGACAATCTATTCACACCATAATCCCTTAACAATTGTACTTTTTCTAAAGTTAATTCATCTGGATTCGCTTCAAAACTAAATTCTCCTTTAATTTCAAAGATTTCTGTAATTGCAGTCAATAATTTCTCAAGTTGCTCATACGACAAAGCAGTAGGTGTGCCACCACCGACAAAAACTGTTTCTAAAGATCTAACTTTACTTTGTTTCATTTCGTTTATTAAGCAATCTAAATACTGATCCACTGGTTGATTTTGTATAAAATATTTATTGAAATCGCAATAAGTACAAATTTTGACACAGAAAGGAATATGGATATAAGCACTTTTCACTTCCATTTTGAGATGACCTTCTTTCGTTAAATAAAATAGATTAACATAACAAAAAAACCGGGGCATAAATCGAATGGATTTAAGGCCCCAATATTTAATAAGTAATAATATTAATCTTCGTCCATCTTAAGCACTGCAAGGAAAGCATCCTGTGGTATTTCAACATTACCAACTGATTTCATTTTTGCCTTACCAGCTTTTTGTTTTTCTAATAGTTTTCTCTTACGGCTAATATCTCCACCATAACACTTAGATAAGACATTTTTACCCATTGATTTTATATTTGTACGGGCGACTATTTTTTGTCCAACTGCTGCTTGTACAGGTACTTCGAATTGTTGTCTAGGTATAAGCGTTTTTAGCTTTTCAACTAACGCTTTTCCTCTTTCATATGCGAAATCTTTATGAACTATAAAACTAAGTGCATCTACTTTCTCTCCATTTAGTAATATATCCATTTTGACTAGGTCACTTTCTTTATTATCAATGAATTCATAATCAAAAGAAGCATAGCCTTTTGTATTTGATTTAAGCTGATCAAAGAAATCAAATACAACTTCAGATAGTGGCAATTCATAAATAATATTGACACGAATATCATCTAAATATTCCATATTAATAAATTGTCCACGTTTACGTTGACATAATTCCATAACTGCACCGACATAATCATTTGGTACCATCATTGTCGCTCTTACAAAAGGTTCATATACCGTATCAATTTGATCTCTTTCAGGCATATATGCTGGATTATCAACAGAGATTTCATCACCATTTTTAAGAATACATTCATAAATCACAGATGGTGCTGTAGCAATTAGTTCTATTCCAAACTCACGTTCAATACGTTCTTGAATAATTTCCATATGCAACATACCTAAGAAACCTGTTCTATATCCAAAACCTAATGCTTGAGATGACTCAGGTTCAAATTCTAATGAAGCATCATTTAATTGCAACTTTTCTAATGCCTCTCGTAAATCATTGTAATCTTTATTATCTATAGGGAATAAACCACAGAAAACCATCGGATTCATTTTTTTATAGCCTTTTAACGGCTCTGCTGCTGGACGATCTAGATGTGTAATCGTATCTCCGACACGTGAATCATCTACATTTTTAATACTGGCAATGACATAACCTACATCCCCTACCGTAAGCTCACTAACTGGTAATTGTTTAGGTGTATTGATACCTACTTCGGTAACTTCAAAAGATTTTCCTGTAGCCATCATTTTAATTTCATCACCCGTTTTCAAAGTTCCTTCAACTATTCGAATTGAAGAAATAACGCCTCTATACGGATCATATTCTGAATCAAAAATCAATGCTTTTAACGGCGCTTCTGGATCTCCTTGAGGTGGTGGTACCACTTCTACAATTTTTTCTAATATATCTTCAATGCCAATATTTGATTTTGCACTGGCTAATACGACATCATCTTTATCTAGCCCTATTACATCTTCTACTTCTTGCTTTACACGTTCAGGTTCTGCTGCTGGTAAATCAATTTTATTTACAACTGGTAATAACTCTAAATCGTTATCTAGTGCCAAATAAACATTGGCTAATGTTTGAGCCTCTATGCCCTGCGCAGCATCTACAACTAATATAGCCCCCTCACAGGCAGCTAATGATCTAGAAACTTCATATGTAAAATCTACGTGTCCAGGTGTATCGATCAAGTGAAACGTATAAGTCTCACCATCTTTTGCATCATATTTTAAACGCACAGCATTTAATTTTATTGTTATACCGCGTTCTCTCTCTAAATCCATAGAATCCAATAACTGTGATTGCATCTCACGTGATTCAACAGATTTAGTATTTTCCAAAATTCTATCTGCTAATGTAGATTTCCCATGGTCAATATGTGCAATAATAGAAAAGTTTCTTATATTTTCACGCTTGCTTAAACGATTTTCTTTATCCATGTATTATCAGTCTCACTTTCATAATTCTAGCCCGTAAATATGTATGACATTCTTTGATATAATAACGTTTTTATTTACTAATTGCAAACTTGATAAAATTAATAGTAAATTTTAAAGTTATGTGTATATTTTATCGTCTATGTAACTATTTTTATGTATATCTTTTGTCATTATAATTATTATTGTACCATTTATCGCGACTTTACGCGTCTTAATATAAATAAATGATTGCAGAAACCTGGTTGTTTTGATAAAATATTTCTTGTTGTAATCAAATTAATTTTTGATAGCGAAGATCACACTTTTAGGAGGTGACAGACATGCCAAACATTAAATCTGCAATTAAACGTGTTAATACTACTCATGTAACTGAAGAACGTAATATTTCACAAAAAAATGCAATGCGTACAGCTGTGAAAAGAGCTCATACAGCAATCGACACTAATGCTGACGATAAAGCTGAATTAGTAAGCTTTGCATTGAAAAAAGTAGATAAAGCTGCTCAACGCAACTTAATACATTCTAACAAAGCTGCTAGAATTAAATCATCTTTAATGACAGCTGCTAAATAATTTAAAGTTCAAGCCTACGCTTGAACTTTTTTTATTTTTTAAATATATCGAACCCCATGCTTCATAAATTTAGCCCAGAAATGATTTGCAATAAGTGAAATCTCTTCTGGGCTTTTTTCTATATATATATATATGGTTTTATAAGATTAAACATTAAAGATACTTACGTTATAATTCATCGACAACATTATATGCAGTATGACGGTTAGTTAAAACTAAAAACGCTTAATTTATAAGGATAAAATAAACAGTTCAAGTATAAGGTGTTTATCCATATAAGATGATTTTAATTTATAATCTGTTTCTGCGCAATTATCAATGATATTTAATAAACTTTCTAATTCGTAGTGTCTTGCTTGATTTAAAGCCAACTTTACTCTATAAGGATGAACATTGATTGTTTTAGCAATTTGTTGACCACTATAACCCTTTTGTCCTAATATTTTACTTTGATAGAAAAGTCGATAATTACTCGTAATTAGAGCTAATAATTTTATAGGTTCCTCTTTCATCGCTATTAAGTCTTTAACCATTTGAATAGCTTTTGTTTTCTTATTTTTTTGGATATATTCAGTGAGCAAAAAAACATTTTGCTCCAAACTTCTATTAACAATTTGATGAACATCATTTTTGTTAATTGTTGTTCTATCACCTAAAAACAAAATAAGTTTTTCTATTTCTTGCTTAACAATATTAAAATTAACTCCAGTTAATTCAATAACTAAATCTAGTGCATCTTGTTTAATATCTTTATAATTTTCATGCAGTTGACTTTTTATCCAATGCTTTATTTCTTCTTCTGACATTTGTTCTATTTTTTTAATTTGTGCATGTTTTTTCAAAGATTTAACAACTTTTTTTCTTTCGTCTAGTTTAGAATGATTTACTTCAAATAATATTAAAGTGTCACCATCGTATTTTTCTATAAATTCTATCAGTTGATCAATATTATGATTTAACTCTTTAGGTGGCTTCTCACCAGTAAATACATATGCATTTTGTACTAGAACAGCCTTTTTATTAGAGAAAAAAGGCATTGTCAGCGTTTCTTCAATAATTGGAGCTAAATCATTTTCATATAAGTTATATTTAACGAAATTGAATTCATCTTTTGGTGCATCTAAATATTGTTCAATGACTTCAGAAGCTTTTTTTTCAATTAGTTCAGGTACTTCACCATATATCGTTATTATATTGCTGCTCATTCTTAGCACCCTTTCATTTCTATTACACGTTTTATAATTATAACACGCGTCATAGCTTCTCACTAATTAAAAATTTTAATTGAATTGTGAGTGAATTTCTATTTGGTTTTTAAATAAAATGTTCACTTCTCCGTTGATATTTGTTTGAAATATTTTAATGTCAAAAGATTTTAATCTATTGATAATTTGTGGATTGGGAAGTCTATATTTATTTTTTTCGCCTACTGAAATGAGAGCTATTTTAGGCCTAATTGCTTTCAATAAATTATTACTTGTACTCGTACGACTACCATGATGTCCAACTTTTAAAATATCAACATTGTATAAATGATATTTATGTATTAAATTCTCTTCATTATTATTTGTTGCATCTCCCATTAATAAAATTTTATAACTTTTGTACTGTATTAATATAATGATTGATTGTTCATTTAAATTATCAGAATTGGAAATTGTAGCATCTAACAGATTAACTTTCGCTTTATTCATAAAAAATTGTGGTTTATTTTTGAAATCTATTAACTTGATATCCTTTTTTAAACAAGTATTTTTTAAATGATTTAGTTCTTTAATTTTAAAACTATTTGCATTGATAATGATATTTTTAATTTTTAAACTTTTTGTTAAATAATCTAGTTCACCGATATGATCAAGATGTGGATGTGTAACCACAACGTAATCTATCTTTTTTATATTATGTCGTTTTAATGTTGGTAAGATATGATATTTTGAAATACTGTGATTCGCAAAGTTCTGTGTCGAATTAAAATTACCGCCCGTATCGATTAATAATGATTCGTGTAATTTAGTTTCAAATAACAGGGCGTCACCTTGTCCTACATCCAACATTGTAAGTTGGTAGTCGCGTACTTGAGGTAGAATTGTAGAGACAATATATAAGGCAATTAAACTAATTATCATAAATTTATAGCATTTATGAACGAATAAAACTAAACATAGAAACGAAATGAGACATATTATAGTTATTTGAAGATTATTTAAGTTGGGAATGTACCATTGATAAAAGTTGAGTTTATCAAAAAATCCGACCACTTTATCATGCAAAACAATTAATTGATTATAAAAGTTGATTATAAATAATGGTTTGATTGGCAAATGTATGATAAAAGTAAGAAAAATAACGAAGGGAAATAATATGAAAGAATAGAATGGAACAAAAAAGATGTTTGAAATTAGACCAATCCATTGAATTTGATGAAAATGGATACAACTTAAGATAAATGAGCTTAATTGTGCAATCCACGTGATATAGCACAAAGATTGAACAATACCTAAATTCTTTAGTAATGGACTGGCAAAAAGGATTGAAAAAGTGATTAAAAAGGAAAGTTGAAATCCGACATGATAAATTAACGAGGGATTTAAAAATGTTAAAAATATGAATAAAAATCCTAAAATGTTCATTGAATTCTTTATAATGTATTTTGGAAATATGAATATTAACAAACTCATAAATATTGCTCTAACAGCACTTGGAGACATATTTGTATACATGCAATAAATAGGTAATATTATGATTAATATTAGTTTGGTTAAAAACAATGGACATTTTATCCTATTAAGAATATAACATATGATTGCAATAATTATAGCTATATGTGTTCCACTAATAGCAAGTAGATGCGCAATGCCAATCTTTTTAATTGTATCTAATTCATCTTTTTTCATAAGCGATGTATCGCCTGTAATTAATGCAATTGTTTTTTCGGGAAAAGCTATTTTCCATTGTTTCATTTTTTCATAAATAAACGCTTTATGTTTATTTAAAGTATCAGAAAAAGTGCTTGTGTCTTCATAACAACTTGAAAGATGAATATTTTGAATAATAAAAATAAGATTAGGTCTTGTATCGTTTTTTAATGTTCTAAACTGTCCGTGTACCTTACAAGTTTTTTGGAACAAAAATTCAGAAACATTTTTTATTTCTATATTTTTTGATGCATGTATATTATAAATGTAAGTATAAAGCTTTTTACCTATTTTAATTTTACCTTTAAGTATACGATGCTCCAAATTGGGTTTTGTGATAAACTTTGCTTTTCCTTGAAATACTTTATTTATCATTGAAGAATGGTATTCTTTTTCTGATCTCAAGTCATTTTGAAACATCATAAAACTACTTAAAGATATGATAACTATCATGATAAAATGAATTAAACTAAAGCTTTTTCTCTTCATTATTATGACTAGCCCAAGTATTAAAATAAAAGATAAAAATTTATTAAATAGTAGCAAGTTACCAGACAAATAAGCTAAAGCATAATAAATCAATTTTATTTATTGATTAAATATTGTGCTACGTGTTCTTGATTAAATGGAATTTTTTTATACACAATACCTGATTGTTTTAACAAATCTAAAGCATAATGATGATTATGATAGTCTTCAGCATAATAAATCGTTTTAATACCAGCTTGAATAATTGACTTTGTGCAATTCAAACATGGAAAGTGTGTAACATAAATCGTTGCCCCTTCTGTTGACACCCCTTGTTTTGCGCACTGTAGCAATGCGTTCATTTCTGCGTGTATCGTGCGAATGCAATGACCATCTTCCAGCAGGCAATCTTCATCAATACAATGTACTTCTCCAGACACAGAACCATTATACCCTCCGGCTATAATTCTATTATCTTTTACAATCGTTGCTCCTACAGACAATCTTTGACATGTAGAACGCAGCGCTAATAAATGACTTTGCGCCATAAAGTATTCTTCCCATTTAATACGATCCATGATACTAAACCTCCAATTTATGTAAATTTTTAATGTGATATTTATAGATTAAATCGATTTTCGAAAAATTACAACAAAATTTCAGATTGTTAAATATGAACTTAATTTTTCTATTGTTTTAGTACCGAATCCATTAATTTCTTTCAACTGATCAATAGATTTAAAATTACCATTTTGCTCACGATATTCAATGATTGCTTTAGCTTTGACCTTCCCTATTCCAGGTATACTGGTAAGCTCGCTTTCTGATGCAGTATTTAAATTTACTGTTGCACCATCAGCATCCTTTTTTTCTGAAAAATTTATGGCGGTTTCACTTTTATTCAATTGATTCTGAGCTTGTAAATGAGTGTGTTCCCCCTTTTCAGGAATATATATCATTTTCTGATCTATTAATCGTTCTGATAAATTAATGTTCGTTAAATCAGCATGTTCTGAAACGATTGCTTTATCCAACAACTGTTTAACTCGATCATTATTTCTCATTTTATAAACATTTGGATATTTTACCGCACCTTTGATATCAACATAAACAAATGAATCTTTGGTATGGTCATTGCTTTGTGTTTCAGTTTTATTCGATGAATGTTCATTTTTTTCATTTGGTATGGGTTGGTTATGCTCGGGCAATTCTATTGGTGCTATATCATTATTTTTTTTCATTTGTTCGTTATCACGGTTCATCAAAAATGATAAAGTTATGGCTACAGTCACTATTATAAATAGCATAACACAAACCTTTATTGTAGAATTAAATTGACTAAATCTTTCTTTAAACAATTCCCATAATGGTAACAAAAAATCACTCCTTTATAGTTTACACGCATAAAGGAGTGATTTTACTTTTTTATTTTTTAACAATGAAGAACAAGCGCTCTCCTTCTTGATTATCATTCTGGTTTTCAAATTCAAAATCAACAAATGTCGTTATATGTTTAAAACCACATGATTCTAACATTTTAGTGTAAACATCTTTTGAATAAGTCTTTTGGTAATGTGACTCATCAAATCTTTTATATAAGTTATCATCTTGTTTTATAAAAAATGTCATATCATGCCATACGCTTAAAGGTTCTTCGCCACGAATCGCTTCCCAAGCTAAAAATACATTTTCTGTTTCATCAATATAACTTTGATTATTGAATAATGTATTCATCTTGTGTTCAGTATGGACATCAAACATAAATACACCCTCATTCGGCTCTAGATGATGATATACTTGCTGAAAAGTGGATAACACATCTCCATATTCTGTTAAATAATTTAAAGAATCACAAAAAATGGTTATTGCATCAAATTGTTGGTTAAGGTCGAATTCAGTCATATCACCTTCTATCCAATTCACTTCACTGGATTTTTGCATTGCTATCGAAAGCATATCAACACTTAAATCCATACCCGTTATATTATCAAAGTCGTTTAATTTTGAAGTGAAACTGCCTGTACCACAACCAATATCTAAGATAGTTGATTTGTTTTTAGCATAATAATTTACAATATCAAGCCATGATTCGTATGGCTGATCTAAAGTTAATTGATCATAGTAATAGCTCATTTCTTCATATTGAGCCATTATTAATAAACTGCCTGTCCATAAGATTCTAATGGTGCATCACGATATAATTTCTCCAAGTTGTAATAATCACGTTCATCTTTATGGAATACGTGTACTACTACGTTGGCCAAGTCAATTAAAATCCATCTTGCTTCATTAAAGCCTTCCATTCGTTTTACTTCGATTTCCGCTTCATTTGCAGCATCTTTAACTGCACGTGCAATGGATTGAACTTGTCTTTCATTATTGCCGTGGCATACGATAAAATAGTCAGTCATATCGCTAATACCTTGCATATTTAAAGAAATAATATCTTCTGCTTTTTTATTCTCAGTTGCATTGACAGCTAAATTTAATAATTGATCTGATTTCATTTAATCATCCTTTACTCTTTCGTCACTATAATTGTAATAATTCAAGCAAGCAATCGTGGCATCATAAACGGTAATATCTTTCGTGATTAAATATAAAACAGTTCGCTTAGATATTTCATAAATGGTTTTATCTAAGCTACCTTGATTGTATGCTAAATCTCTAATTTCTTCAACGCCTGGGGTTTGACGACCAGGCTCAATATAATCTGCGATAAAAACTAATTTTTCTGTTTTGGTCATTTGAGCACGACCAGTTGTATGATTTTTAATGGCAAGTAATACTTCTTCATCGTTTACACCAAATTGTTGCTCCATTATAACTGCACAAACTGGACCGTGTAAGATTTCTGATCCGTAACTCAACAAGTTGCTATCCAAATCATTTTGTCTAACAATCTGATACATAGATCCCAAATCATCGTACTTGCTATAATCATGTAATATACCTGCGAGTTCTGCCTTATCTTTATCCCCATCATACTGTTCAGCTAATTTAACAGCAGTTTCTGCTACTCTTAGTGAATGATTATATCTTTTCTCAGGTAATTTGTCTTTAACTAGGGAGACAGCTTCATCAAATTTCATATAATCCTTCCTCTCTGATATATTTCTCTACACTTTGAGGCACCAGCGTTTGAATATTACTATGTTGTTTTACTCTTTCCCTGATGAGTGTTGAACTTATATCTATGCGTGGAATATTAATTGCTATCATATTATTTGAAACTTCTTGCTTTGCTTTACCACGATTCACAATTACAAAGGTTACCATTGATTTCAAATTTTCAATCTCATACCACTTTTCTAACTGAATATACTGGTCAGTACCTATAACAAAATATAGTTTAGCATTGGGATGTTTTTCTAAAATATGTTTAATTGTAAAATACGTGTAACTTTGTCCCTTGCGTTCGACTTCGTCTAAATAAACAGATCCAAACCCAAGTTCATTAATTGCACAATGGATCATATCAATTCTATATTTCGCATCTAAGTAATCATCATGCGCTTTGAGCGGTGACATATAACTTGGAATAAAGTAAAACAAATCTGGTTTAATAACATGATTCACTTCGCTAGCAACAACCATGTGAGCTGTATGAATCGGGTTAAACTGCCCACCATATAAGACTATCGTTTTAGACATTATGGCAATTGAATTTGTTTATTATCTTGTGATTCTTTATACAAGACAATCATAGACCCGATTACTTGAACAATTTCACTATGAGTTGCATCGCTTAAAGTTTGCGCTAAATCATTTTTGTCTTCAAAGTTATTTTGTAATACATGTATTTTTATTAATTCTCTATTTTCTAAAATATCATTTAATTGTTCTATCATATTTTCACCAACACCAGCTTTTCCGATTTGGAAAGTTGGGTCAACATTATGTGCTTTACTTCTCAAAAATCTCTTTTGTTTACCTGTTAACATAAAATGCTCCTTTTATAAATAATTTAAAACTGTGCGTTTCATAACTTGCACGTCCGGTTCTGTATCTGTCCATATTTTAAAACTTTCTGCACCTTGATAAACAAACATATCCAAGCCATTATAGATTGGGTTACCTTGGACTTCAGCTTGTTCTAAGATTGGTGTTTTAAAGGGTACATACACAATGTCACTCACTAACGTATCAGACTCTAGATGCTTCAAACTAATTGGTATTTCTTGATTTGTGTTCATTCCTGCTGGTGTCGTATTGATGATAATATCGAATTCGGATAATGCTAATTCAGCATCAGATAATCGAATTTTGTTTACATTCAAATTCCATTGTTCAAATCTGTCCAAAGATCTGTTTGCAATAGTAAGTTTGGGTTGTACATACTTAGTTAATTCATTCGCAATGCCTTTACTAGCACCGCCTGCACCTAAAATTAAGATATAGGCATGTTTTAAATCTGGATACACGCGTTGCAAGCCTTTAACATAACCGATACCATCTGTATTATAACCAATCCATTTACCATCTTCTATCTTAACCGTATTCACGGCACCTACAGTTTCTGATTGTTCATCAATTTCATCTAAAAAAGGTATAATACGTTCCTTATGCGGAATTGTTACATTAAAACCAGAAAGTGCTTTATCTGAAATAATTTCTCTTATTAGATGGAATTTATCTTCAGGAATATTAATCGCTTCATATGCTGCATTGTAATTTAAAGATTCAAAATTAGCATTATGCATCACTGGAGATAAAGAATGATCAATTGGGTGGCCTATTACTGCATATTTCATATTTTACACACCTTACATAATTGAATTTCTTAAAATAACATCAACATTTTTTGGCACGCGTACAATGACTTTTGCACCTGCGTCTATCGTGATAAAGCCTAATCCAGAAATCATTACATCACGTTTTTCTTTACCAGTTTCTAACCTTACGGCTTTAACATTTCTCAAATCAAAATTTTCAGGATTATGAGGTGGTGCTAATACAGATCCTAATTGATTTCGCCATAATTCATTAGCTTTTTCTGTTTTTGTTCTATGAATATTTAAATCATTAGAAAAGTAACAGACTAACGGTCTTTTTCCGCCACTAATATAGTCTATACGTGCAAGTCCACCGAAAAATAATGTTTGTCCTTCGTTAAGCTGATAAACACGTTGTTTAATTTCTTTTCTAGGCATAATTGTTTTAAGTTCATGTTCAGATACTAAATGTGTCATTTGATGCGCTTGAATAATTCCTGGTGTATCATACATAAACGTCGTTTCATCAAGTGGAATATCAATCATGTCCAAGGTTGTACCAGGAAATCTTGAAGTTGTAACAACATCTTTTTCTCCTACACTACGTTCTATTAATTTATTAATTAAAGTTGATTTACCTACATTTGTAGTTCCTACAATATATACGTCTTCATCGTTTCTGATACTGTTAATAGAAGTTAATAGATTTTCAATACCTTCATTTTTGTCTGCTGAAATAAGCACGACATCTTCAGCATCAAGTCCATATTTTTTAGCTGTTTTCTTCAACCATTCTTTTACACGACGTTTATTTATTTGTTTTGGCAAAAGATCTATTTTATTCGCTACAAGAATAATTTTTTTGTTGCCGACGATACGTTTAATTGCATTGATAAATGAACCCTCAAAATCAAATACATCCACAACATTTACTATTATTCCTTTTTTATCTGCTAAGCCATTAAGTAAATTTAAAAAGTCATCGCTATCTAAACCTACATCTTGAACTTCGTTATAATTTTTTAGTCTAAAACATCTTTTACACACAACATCTTCACGAAATAAGTTATGTTCTGGAACATAACCCGGTGCATCAGAATCTTCAGACTGTAAAGGTGCACCACAACCTATACATTTCAATACATCCACTTCACTCAATCAATTTTCCTCCCATTTTATATATCCTTTTTTTCTAAAATGTTGTAATAATCTGCGTTCAATAAGACGATTAAATTTAGTAATCAAGCCATCTGTCTGTTTGACAGGTACTACCATAATAGTAAATAAGCCACGTCTGTTACCACCAAATACATCCGTTAACATTTGATCACCTATTACCACTATCTCTGATGGATCTAAACTCATAGAATGCATTGCACGATCAAATGCACGCCCTCTTGGTTTTCTTGCTTTAAAAATATAATCTACTTTTAATGATTTAGAAAAACTACCAACTCTTTTTTCATTATTATTAGAAACAATTGTAATCGTAATGCCTTTTTGTTTTGCCTCTTCAAACCAAGTTTTAACTGCTTCTGTAGGATCAGCAACATCCCATCCCACTAGTGTATTATCTAAATCAGTAATGATACCTTTTACGCCAGATTCTGCAAGCTTATCTATATCAATTTGAAAAATAGATTGCACATATTCATTTGGCATAAAGTATTTCTTTATTATACCCATTATTTCAATTCACCTTTTTTATATTTTTTTAATTAAATTTTCTACCATTGTACTAGAAGATTTTGCTGCTTTTGTTAAAAATTCATCAAATGTGATACCAGCGTCTCCATCTGCTAAATCTGATATTGCACGTGTGATAATAAATGGTAAATTAAATTGATAGCAAGTCTGTGCAATTGCAGTTGCTTCCATTTCTGCAGCCATCGCTTGAGGGAAATTTGTTTTAATTTTCATTCGTTGGTCTTTTGTACCAATAAAACTGTCACCACTTACAATCAAGCCTACCTTAGCAATTAGTTGTTGATTTGTAATTACTTGTGTCGCTTTGTCAATCAATGATTTATCTGCTACGAATTGTTCAGGCATTTGTGGGATTTGTCCTAACTGATAACCAAATGCTCTAGCATCAGCATCATGATAAGCAACCATATCGCTTACTACGATATCACCAACATTTAATGATTTATCCAATGCACCTGCAGAACCTGTATTAATAATTAAATCAGGTTTGAACTTTTCAATTAATAATGTTGTTGAAATGGCTACATTTACTTTACCAATGCCACTTTGAGTTAATACGACTGCTTTATCATTTATATAACCTTTGTAAAAATATACATGTGCAATATTAATCTCTTCTAAATTCACAAGTTTATTTTTTAAGATTGCTACTTCTTCATCCATAGCTCCAATAATACCGATCATTGTTATTCACCTCAATTTAAAATCCTAACCTTAGTTATTCTACCACATTTAAACTGATAGCTCGACGATTGAATCATATTTATATCAAATTTATATTTCATTATTTATCGTAAGAAATTTATGTAAATTTTCGCATTATCAATTTGATTTAACATGTAAATACATTGTTCTTATTTTAATAGGAAATGACAATGTTTATTTAATGTAAGTATAACTATAAAACAAACCATTCTCTAAGTCCTTATTATAAGCATAAGAACTAGAGAATGGTTACTTTGTAACTATAATGATATTGTTAACTACCTATTAATTGTGTCAATCCTTGCAGTGAATATATACCTGTAACAACTGTGACTAAAACAGCTAAAATACCAAACCAAAGCATCCATGTTGGATGATGATAATCCCCTACGATTGATTTTCGTTTACTAGCAATAAGTATTGTCGTTAATATAATAGGTAAGATAAGTCCATTTAAAGCACCTGCAACGATTAATAATGTTACTGGTTTTCCTAAAAATAGAAAAACAAAAGTTGAAATGACTATAAATGAAATTACAATAATATTTGTTTTATTATAGATCGATTTATGCAATGTTTTTAAGAAAGTCGCACTTGTATATGCTGATCCAATAACTGAAGACATTGCTGCAGCAAATAATACAACACCAAATATATTTCGACCAATTGGTCCTAATACATGCTCAAATACTGAAGCTGGTGGATTTGTATCATTTAAAGTTACGCCCGTAACGACTACACCAAGTACCGCTAAGAATAATAATGCTCTAAGCACACCTGTTGTTAATATTCCTGAAATAGCCGCTTTGTTTACAAATGGCAAATAATGCTTACCACGGATGCCAGAATCTAATATTCTATGTGCACCAGCAAATGTAATATAACCGCCAACTGTTCCACCCACTAATGTGATAATAGGTAAAACAAGTGCTAAAGGTTGTTCCGGCATCACAAGATGTTTAGCTGCGTCAGCATAAGGCGGGTTAGCTTTAAACATTACAAATGCAACAACCACAATCATTAAAACACCTAAAAACATCGTGACAAAATCCATAATTTTTTGACCACTTTTACTTACAAAAATAAGTATTGCTAATACTGCTGTAATAGCTGCACCAATCTTTACATCTAAGCCAAAAATTGCATTTAATCCTAATCCAGCACCTGCAATATTACCAATATTAAATGCGAGTCCACCTATTGCAATTAATATCGATATAAAAGTACCCAATCCTTTAAATATTTCATTAGCTACTTCTTGACCACGTTTACCTGTGACGACCAACACTCTCCAAATATTAATTTGCGCTCCTATATCAATCAATATTGATAATAAAATTGCAAAAGCAAAACTTGAAGTGAACTGCGCAGTAAATACTGCTGTCTGAGTTAAAAATGCAGGTCCAATTGCAGATGTAGCCATTAAGAATACAGAACCTAATAATAACCTTTTATGATTTTTTGTAAATTCAAAATCCTTCGATTCTGTTTTTAATTTTTCTCCCATGTGTTAGCCTCCCAGCTTAGATATAGAAACGCCTTCTTTCGATAATCTTTCTCTTATTTTTGTAACAAATTCTAGTGCATGTTCACCATCTCCATGAACACAAATTGTATCTGCTTGAATATCAATTTCCTTGTTATTTTTCGTAATTACTTTTTGTGATTTAACCATTTTGACAACTTGTTCAATAGCTTCTTCTGTGTCAGTTATTAAAGCATCACTTTCTTTTCTACTCACTAATTGACCATCATCTTCATAACGTCTATCTGCAAACACTTCTGAAGCAGTAGTTAAACCAACAGCTTGCGCTTCTGTAACAAGTAGTGTATTTGATAATCCAACATAAATTAATGATTCATCAAAATCATATACAGCTTGAGCAATCGCATGTGCGATTGCTTTATCACGTGCACCCATTTGATACAGTGCACCATGTGGTTTTACGTGGTTTATTTTAACTTGGTGAACATTACAGAATCCACTTAATGCACCGAGCTGGTAAATGACGATATCATAAATTTCTTTCGGTGACAAGTCCATATTTCTACGGCCAAATCCTTGTAAATCTGGAAGACCAGGATGTGCACCTATACCAACACCATTTGCTTTAGCTAATTCTACCGTTTGATTCATGACATGTTGGTCACCAGCATGAAAACCACATGCAATGTTTGCTGACGTAATTAACGGAATAATTTGATCGTCTCCACCGAATGAATAATTTCCAAAAGCTTCACCTAAATCACAGTTCAAATCAACTTTCATTATGCTTCCTCCTTAATTATTTGATGTCTATCTAAGAATTTAATATCTACATCTTTTGCATCACCATTGGCATATTGTGGATATGATAAAACTGCATATAAGAAATCAGCTGTTGTAGTAAAACCATCAATTACCATTTCATCCAATGTTACTTTTAATTTGTTTATTGCTGAAGCTCTATTAGGTGCTTTTACGATAACTTTCGCTACTAGCGAATCATAATTTGGTGATACCGTATAACCATGATAAAGCAAACTATCGATACGTACGTTAAATCCTTGTGGCAAATGTAATGCTTTTACTTTGCCTGGAGAAGGTTGAAATCCTTTCTGAGGATTTTCTGCGTTGATTCTCGCTTCAATGACATGTCCATCAAATAGTACCTCGTCTTGGTTGAATGGTAATGAACCATGCTTCATTAAATAAAGCTGAGCGTGTAGTAAATCACGATTCGCTCTCATTTCAGTTACTGTATGTTCAACTTGAATTCGCGCATTCATTTCAATAAAGTAATAAGCATCTTCTGTCACTAAGTATTCGATAGTACCTGCACTTCTATAATTAGATGCTCTAGCCACTTTTACAGCATCATTACACATAGATGCTCTCATATTATCGGATAATGCAGCACAAGGTGATTCTTCAATTAATTTTTGATTTTTTCTCTGAACTGAGCAATCACGCTCACCTAAGTGTATGTAATTATCTTTACCGTCTCCTAGCACCTGTACTTCCACGTGCTTAGCTACAGGTATAAATGCTTCCACATATACGCGATCATCATTAAAATATTTTTGTCCTTCACTTTTTGCTTCCTTAAACGACTTTTCCAAAGCTTCTTCAGCTTTGACAATTCTTATACCTTTACCGCCACCACCACTGGCAGCTTTTAATACAAGTGGATAACCAATGTCATGCGCTATTTCTTTAACTTCTTCGATTGTCTCTACTGCAGAAGTAGAACCAGGTATGATTGGTACATTCGCTTGATCAACTGTTTGTCGTGCTGTTATTTTATCACCCATCATTTCCATGGTTTGATCAGTTGGCCCTATAAAATAAATACCATTTTCTTCAACATTTTTAGCAAATGAAGTGCTTTCTGATAAAAAACCATACCCTGGATGTATTGCATTTGCACCACTTATTTTTGCAGCACTAATAATTCTGTCTTGGTTTAAATAGCTATCCAAAGCATTGGCTTCTCCAATACATATCGCTTGATCAGCTAAACTTACATGTAGACTTGACTCATCCCCTAAAGCATAGATAGCCACAGTTTCAATATCCATTTCTCTACATGCGCGAATAATTCTTACAGCAATTTCTCCTCTATTTGCAATTAAACAACGATACAATTCAAATACCCCCTTTAAACTTATTTCACAGTTATAATCGTTTGATCATATTCAACATTTGAACCGTGATTGACATGTATTGTGTCTACAACACCATCCACATCACTTTTTACTTCATTCATTACTTTCATCGCTTCTATGTAACCAATGGTATCTCCTTTTTTAATTTCATCACCTTCACGAATGAGTGGATTTGTTAATTCTTTTTCATCTTGTAAATAAAACGTACCGACCATAGGTGATTTGACAGCCTGATTTGATTGTTCTTCATTTGATATACCTTGCTCATTTAAAGTTGATTCATTATTTGAAGCTAATTGTTGTTGCGCAGGTGATGCAGATGTATTATCTGTAAAATCAATAGTTATTTCATTTTCATAATCTTTATAATTAAATTTTTTAACCCCGTTATCTTTTACAATTTTAATTAATTGTTCTACTTTTTCAAAATTCATTATAATTCCCCTTTCAATAAATGATTAATGCGTATAGATGTATCTCTCAATTGCGTAACATCAAAAATAGGTTGCTCATAAATATTTTTGATTGTATTTTTAAATGCTTCTTCTTGTTGTTCTAATTTTTTAACTGCTTCATCGATTGTGGTCCATTCAAAACGAATCGTATCATTGGGTTGCATTTGAGCTAATTTATGTAAATCAGATGCACAAACGGTTGCTATTTTTGTATAGCCACCTACTGTTTGTTTATCATTTAATAAAATAATAGGATTACCATCATTTGGAACTTGTATACTGCCTAAGGCAACAGGTTCTGATATTATATCTGCCGATGTGTTTGGTGAAATCGTTTCACCTTGTAATCGATAACCCATGCGGTCTGATTTTTCTGATATTTTAAATTCATTGGCTACTAGCTTTTCTTGCGCTTCTTGGCTAAAGCTTTCAATTTGAGGACCCTCAATGATTTGAATAGTGTTTTCTTTAACCTCTGCGACATCAGTAAGTAAACTCAAACCAAGGTTACGTGTATACGAATGATTTTTTTTACACTCTATTACATCACCAGATTTTAATGAACGCCCTTTAAAACCACCAATTTGGCTTCGTGTATGAGTAGCATAGCTATTTGCAACTTTTTGAATTTTCAAAGGTTTACCAAATAATAAGTATCCTCTTGCCCCATTAGTGACTTGTCCAACTTTCAAAACGTCGCCTTTTTTTACTGCTATTACAGTAGATTCATCAATAGTTGCATCGTTAACGGTTGCGTTAAACTCAGCACCTATTAATACAAACGTATTATCTTCTAAAAATTCAATCGTTGGGCCAATAATTGTACATTCAATCGCTGGCCCTTCATTACCAATTAGCGCTAGCCCAGTTCTATAAGCATATTGATCCAAAACACCTGCAGTAGAAAATCCTTGGTCTTGATAGCCGATTCTTCCTAAATCTTGGATCGTACTAAATAAACCTGGATTAATAATTTTAATACTCATATTGAATTTTCACCCATTTCTCAATATCAAATTCACCTTGTTGTGCTTCAACAATCTGTTCGAACGTAGATTCATCTATAGAATAGAATTTTATATAGTCTCCGGATTCATATAAACACATAGGCGTTCTTAAAATATCAAATACCGTAATTGGTGTACGACCGATGATTTGCCAACCTCCTGGAGATTGTTTTGGATATAATCCTGTTTGATTATTCGCAATACCAACTGAACCTGCAGGAATACTTGTTCTTGGTTCTTCTCTTCTAGGAGTAGCTAACTTTGAATTTAATCCTCCTAAAAATGGAAAACCTGGCATAAATCCAAGCATATAAATTAAATATGTATTCTCTGTATGTAACTTAATTACTTCTTCTATTGATAATTGATTATGTGTAGCTACTTCTTGAATATCTGGGCCATAATTACCACCATAAAGTACTGGTAAACTAATGGTTTTTACTTTATTTAAATTTTCATCAAAATCCAGTTTGTTTAATTGTTCTAGTTTCAGTTCATTAACAACTTTCGCTAAACTTTGTTTAGTAATATCTATATGTAGCATAATTGCGCGATAAGAAGGTATCACTTCAATAATAGCTTCATGTTGCTGATCTTTAATGTACTTTTCAACTTTTTGTACTTCCTTAAATGTCGAAGGATCAATTTGTTGTTCAAAGTAAATCATAATTGTCTCTTCATTGATTAATTTATATTCCAACACTTTTCCCCCTTTGTATTATATACATTAAACTATTTTTTAAACATTAATATGTGTACAACATTATAATTGTATCATTAACTAACGCACTATGTTTAATTAGAAATAGTTATAATTGGTGATAATAAACTACTATTGTTAAATACAAATTAACCCTAAATTATCTTAATATTTCAATAATTGTATCAATGATATAAATTTATCAAATAGTTGAAGATAAGTATATATTTTTATTTATAAAGTGTAAAATCCCCCTAACATTAGTTGTTAAGGGGATTTTAATATTACTTGATATTTACAATTTTTACATTGATTTCTGCACCATTTGGTAGTGGAACACGAACCTCTTCGTTTAATTTTTTACCTATTAAACTTTTAGCCATTGGTGATTCATTTGAGATTTTACCATTAAATGCATCAGATTCTGCAGATCCAACAATTTGGTATTCTTCTTCATCTTCACCTGGTAATTCTACAAAAGTTACAGTTTTACCAATTTGTACTTGATTGTTGTCACCTGTATCCTCAATTATAAGTGCATTACGTAGCATATGCTCAATTCTTTGTATGTCTTGTTCGATGAATCCCTGTTCATCTTTAGCAGCATCATACTCAGAGTTCTCAGATAAATCTCCGAATGAACGAGCTACTTTTATTTTTTCAACGACTTCTGGTCTCTTAACTGTCTTTAACTCTTCAAGTTCATTTTCTAGCTTTTCGAAACCTTCTTGCGTCATAGGGTATTGTTTTTGGTTTTCCATATTGTCATCTTCCTTTACTAAAATACTATTGTTTACTTACTAAAGTCTGAATTTTTGTCGTCATTATATCGATCGCAACTTTATTACTTCCACCTTCGGGAATGATAATATCTGCATATCTTTTTGTAGGTTCTATAAATTGATTATGCATTGGTCGAACTACATTTAGATATTGATTTATAACAGAATCCATTGTACGACCTCTTTCTTCTGTATCGCGAAGTAAGCGACGTAAGATTCGTAAATCTGCATCAGTATCAACATAAATTTTGACATCCATTAAATCTCTTAACGTTTTATTTTCAAGCGCAAATATGCCTTCTACGATAATAACATCTTTTGGTTTAAATGCAATCGTTTCATCGCTTCTAGTATGATTTGTATAATCATATGTTGGTACTTCAATCTGTTTACCATTTCTCAAATCGTTTAAATTTTCTATTAATAAGTCATTATCAAAAGCAAAAGGATGATCATAATTGGTCTCTAAACGTTCTTCGAAACTTAAATGCGATTGGTCCTTATAATAATAGTCTTGTGCTAATAATGCAACACTATGGCCTTCTAAATTTTTCATAATTTCGTTTGTGACTGATGTTTTACCTGAACCAGAACCACCAGCGATTCCAATAATAGTCGTACGTTTCATTATCCAATTTCCTTTCTCATCATGTTGTTGGTATAAATTGGATGATCAACTTCAATTTGCACAATTTGCAATGGGTGTCGTGCAGCATCAAGTTTGTTACCTTCTTCATCATAAATAGTTTCAACAACTTGTCTAAATGTATCAATTTCAGGACCAAAAAACTCTATTTCTTCTCCAGGCTCAAATTTATTACGCTGTTGAATCGTAGCGAGTTTGGTTTTTTCATCATAACCAAGGACTAATCCACAAAAATCATAAGCTGAGTTCTTTTTATTTTGTTGCCCAAACATTTGCTCTTCGTAACCAGGTGTGCCTTCAATAAATGCAGAAGCAGTGTCTCTGTTAGCGCATTTTTCCAGCTCAGCTAACCATTCTGGCTTAATTTTAAAATTATCAGGATCTTCTGCATAAGCATCGATGACTTTGCGATATACAGATACAACAGTTGCAATGTAGTGTATTGATTTCATGCGTCCTTCAACTTTAAGTGAATCCACACCAATATCCATCATTTTAGGGATTGACTCAATAAGTTTCAAATCTTTTGGACTCATTGCGAAAGGTGTCACTGCATTTTCATCATAATATAAATCTAAATCACCATCTTTATCAATTTCCAATAGGTCATAATCCCACCTACAGCTTTGACAACAACCACCTCTATTAGAATCTCGAGCTGTCATGTGATTACTTAATGTACATCTACCAGAATACGCAATACACATTGCGCCATGAATAAATGATTCAATTTCAATATCTACTTTGTCTTTCATTTCCTTCATTTCCATAGCACCTGTTTCACGTGCTAATACTACACGATCTAAACCTTCATTTTTCCAAAATTCTACAGCTTTATAATTTGAAAGTGATTGTTGTGTTGATAAATGAATTTCTAAGTTCGGTGCTACGCGCTTACATGTTTCAATGATAAGTGGATCCGCAACAATAATACCAGTGGCACCGGCTGACTCTAAATTTTTTAAATATTCATCCAAACCTGCAATATTTTCATCATGTGCAATAATATTAGTCGTAACGTAAATTTTTGCCCCATATTGCTGTGCGAATGTCACACCTTCTTTGATTTCTTCCATCGTAAAATTATCCGCATTGGACCTTAAACCATACGCTTGTCCACCTAAAAATACTGCATCTGCACCATAATGTACTGCTATTTTGAGTTTTTCTAAATTACCTGCTGGAGCGAGTAGTTCAGGTTTTTTAATCTTATTATTAGTATTGCCTTCAACTTTTTCTAATAATTTCATTATTTAAACCTCCCTTAATAGACTGTTTGCTTATACAAGAATCCTTCATCAAACGGACGATGCTCAGGTTGAATAGCTTCGATCGGATCTACGAGCATAAATTTTTCATCATCATAAGCCTCTGGATCTTCATTGAATAAATCAATAGCTTCTCTATATTGTTCTGTACAAACATTGATATATTCTTCAGTTTGTAATACACCGTCAATCTTGAATGCATCAATATTGGCTGCTAAAAGTTGATCTAACTCTTCAATCAAACATATATCATTGGGCGACATAATATGTGTTCCATTGTAATCCTCAAAAACAGGATATTTGTTATCTCGTTCTTCATCATATAATAACAACTCATTAGCTACTTTGTTTCGATGAATTTTCATTTGTCTTTCTTGGAAAGTAAAATAGTTGCCTAATAACATGCGTTTTGATTGGAACATGCAAGTCATACCATGTACTTGTACTTCAACCTCTACATCTGCATGTTGTTTTATATTTAATATTTCATCTAAACTTAATTCTCTAGCTAGTTGCGCGCGTTGCGCCCCCTTTTTTCCCCAATAGTTGCATTGAAAATAATTTGTGACTAATGCTTCTGCATCCCAATTTAATGGAATTGGGTTTTCTTGTTCATTTACATACATAACTACCGCTGGATCACCAAATATAATACGGTCAACTTTTATCTCATGTAAAAAGTCAATATATGCTTTCAGCGCATTTAAATGATAATTGTGAAATATACCATTTACTGCCACATAGGCCTTTTTCCCATGATTATGTATTAATGTCACTGCTTCCACCAATGCTTCTTTTTTAAATTCTCCTGCTAATCTTAAACCAAATTTTTGCTCACCGATTACAAAAGCATCTGCACCTTTTTCAATTAATGCCTCAATATGTTTAACAGATTTTGGCGTTACTAATAATTCTGTCATTTTGATTCTCCTTTAACCGAAATAGCTAGACCATCATCTATATTTAAGAAATTAGTTGTGAAACGAGGTTGAACCATCAGCCATTCATTATATTCTTGTACTTTTTTTACCATTTGTCTGACATTTCTACTTCTCACTACAGCAATATCTGAAACAAAACCATGATACAAAACGTTATCTGTAACTATTATTCCACCTTCTTTGAGTAAAGGCTCATACAAAGTAAAAAACTTTTTTGATTGTGCTTTCGCAGCATCAATAAATATCATATCAAATGATTCATGTTGGATGTTTTCAAAAGCTTCTAAGGCATCTTTTTCAATTAACTCTATTTGCGTATGATATCCAAATTTTGCAAAATTTTCTTTGGCTTTTAATTGCATATCGACATCACGCTCAATGGTAACCACTTTTATATCCTTAGAAACAGAAGCAAATTGCATACTACTATAGCCAATTGCAGTGCCTATTTCTAAAATACGCTTGGGTTTATGTATTCTGATCAGTTGTTTAATCATATCTAAAGTTAGCCTATCCACGATTGGAACATGATGTTCCACAGCATATGGTCTAAGTTGTTCTATAGCAATATCATTCTCTTTGTGCAATTCTAATAAATATGATTGATTATTATCCATTTCAAAACTTCCTTCAATGTAAATATTTCAAAGTGTTTTTGACAAATAAAATAAATCAGTCAATGATTGTGACTGATTGTATTTCAATTAATAACAACGGCTATATGTTCTTATATTACGAACTACTTTTTATATAATTCTTTGAAATTATCTCATAAATTTAATTTTAACTTTATATATTTTACCACAAAGGCATATATATTATAAGTGTAAATTGTGATAACCAACTTGTTTATATAGCTATATTGAATATTACATCAACTTCACATAATAAATGCGTATAAGAAACTAATACAAAAATCGAAATTATTATGTTTTTATCTCTTTTATCGATTAAATTATCTAACAGAATAAACACCACAATTGTGCAATGGTTATATATTACAATTTTTGCGTAAAATATTGTAGTGATTTGTGTTGTCTCTTGGAGTAAAAAAACACTAGTCTCAGATTTCAGAAAGAGTTAGCACCCGACATAATGAATACAAAAAACTGCCAACAAAGTCAGAAACTTTGTCGACAGTATGAGCTGAAATTTAAAAATTTCAGCTTGATAACGTGATATTAATACATAATGACCAGAATTTTTACACATTAGCTTTTGTAAAATTAGTGGTAAAAACACATTGTCACCTAAGACAAAGTGTAAACAATATTGAATCAATTTGTAATTCAGATTCACACTTTAAATATCAATGCGTATTTTTAGTGTTGTCCAAATATTATTCATGGTTATGATCATGGTCGTCCATTTCAGTGTTAACGACTTCTTCAATCATATCCCATTCTTCATCAGTTTCAACTGGTAAAAATTTTCCGCCTTCGCCATCTACATCAGGCTCATTAATCATTGGTACTAATTCGATTAAATCATCATCATCTGATTCTGCACCTTCTTCAGCAAGAATCACATATTCTTTTTTGAATTCAGGATGGAAAAATTCTAATACTTTTCGATAAAGTACTTCGTTTCCATCTTCATCAAATAAAGTTAATAATTCCTCTTGGTTGTTAATTTCTAATTCAGATTCATGGTTATGTTCAGTCATTATAAAACGCTCCTTTTTATTGTATAGAATCTAAATAGCCTTGTAATATAAATACTGCAGCCATTTTATCTATTACTTTTTTTCGTTTTTGTCTAGAAACATCTGCTTCAAGTAAAGAACGTTCTGCAGCCATGGTACTTAAACGCTCATCCCACATGATTATCTCTACAGATGGCAATGCTTCCTGAAGTTGCTCCTTGTATTGTAACGAAGCTTCGCCTCGAAATCCAATAGAATTATTCATATTCTTTGGCAAACCTATGACAACAGTACCAACTTTTTCTTTCTCTATGATCGTTACTAGTCTGTCTATACCTAGTTCATTCTTATCTTCGTTTATATGGAGTGTATCTAATCCCTGGGCTGTCCAACCCATGAGATCACTTATAGCAATGCCAACAGTTTTACTTCCTACATCTAAACCTAAAATTTTATGTTTTAGCATTAATTACTTTGAGTTCTCTTGTAAATAATTTGAAACTAATTCTTCCATGATATCGTCGCGATCAATACGACGAATTTGGTTTCTAGCTTCATTATTACGTGGAATATACGCAGGATCACCTGATAATAAATAACCGACAATTTGATTTACAGGGTTGTAGCCACGTTCATTCAGCGTGTTATAGACATTTTGAAGTACTGTTTTGACATCTTCTTTTGGAATTTCATCATAATTAAATTTCATTGTTTTATCAAAGTTTTCCATTTTGTAACACTCCTTCGTATCGACTAAAAAGTACTTATTGTTAATTCTACATTACTAAACGTAGAACTTATAGAGATTTAATGTAATCTTTAATGAAACGTAATGATTCTGTTATGTTTTCAGGTTGAGTTCCCCCACCTTGAGCCATGTCTGGGCGGCCGCCACCTTTACCACCTACAATTGGTGCCATGTTTTTAATAATGTCACCAGCTTTTACACTATCTGTTAATTCTTTTGGTACTGTAGCTACTAAAGACACTTTGCCATCTATGTTACTGATTAAAATTATAATAGCATCTTGCAACTTAGATTTAAAGTCATCCATTGTCTCACGAATCGCTTTTGCGTTTGCGACTTCAACTTCAGTTGCAAGTACATTAAATCCATTAATTTCTTCTACCTGATTTGTAATATCACCCATTTTCAGTGTAGTGATTTCTTTATTTCTTTGTTCAAGTTGCTTAGATAATTCTTTTTCATCCGCTTGCATTTGGATAACTTTTTCTAAAACTTGATCATCTGATTTCACTTTAACTTGTGCTTTCACCGCATTAAATTGTTCTTGTATTGTTTCTAAATATAGAAATGCTGATTTTCCAGTAAATGCTTCTATACGTCTCACACCAGCACCTGTACCCGATTCACTCACTATTTTAAACAAACCTATTTCAGAAGTATTATTAACATGGATACCTCCACATAATTCAATGGAGAAAGGTGCCATATTGACAACTCGAACGACATCGCCATATTTTTCACCAAATAATGCCATCGCACCTAATTTTTTAGCTTCAGCAATAGGCATTTCTTGTATATTCACATCTATACTATTCCAAATTTCTTCATTAACTCTTCGCTCAACGTGATCTATTTCATCTTGAGTTAAAGGTCCAAAGTGCGTGAAATCAAATCTTAATCTCTCCGCTTCAACAAGTGAACCTGCTTGATTGACATGATCTCCAAGTACTTCTTTTAATGCCGCATGTAATAAATGTGTGGCGCTGTGATTCTTTTTAATATCTCTTCGTTCAACATGGTTTACACTAGCAAGCACTTCGTCATTCTTTTTAACAGTTCCAAATTGAATTTCACCTTTGTGTAAATTTTGTCCATTAGGTGCTTTGGTTACTTCAGTAACTTTGATTTCGAACTGTTCATTACTTATTGTACCTTCATCTGCTACTTGTCCACCACTCACTGCATAAAATGGTGTTTCTTTTAAAATAAAGTAAATGATTTCTCCAGCTTCAGCTTCGTTTACGAAATCTCCATTATAAATGATATCGGTAATAAACGTTTTTTGATCCATGACATCATAACCTACAAATTGACTCTCTGTTGTTACTTTTTTCAATATGTCACTTTGTACTTGCATAGATTGAGAGTTTTGACGGGCTTGTCTAGCTCTATCACGTTGTTTTTGCATTTCATCTTCAAAAGTATTCATATCAACAGAAAGGTTTTCTTGTGTTGCAATTTCTTCAGTAAGTTCAACTGGAAAACCATATGTGTCATATAATTTAAATGCATCCTTACCACTGATTTCATTTGTCGTTGATTTTGCTTTTGCAATTAAATTATTTAATATCGCTAAACCTTCTTCCAGTGTTTCATGGAAACGTTCTTCTTCCGATTTGATCACGCGTTTGATGAAATCAGCTTTTTCTTTAACGTTCGGATAATAAGGTTCCATGATATCTGCAACGATATCAACCAATTTATACATAAATGGTTCATTAATATCTAATGATTGACTAAACCTTACAGCACGACGTAAAAGCCTACGCAACACATAACCTCGTCCTTCATTTGCTGGTAATGCGCCATCAGCAATTGCAAATGAAATCGTGCGTATATGGTCAGAAATGACTTTGAATGCTACATCATAAGTATCTTTTTCAAGATACTTTTTACCTGAAACTTTTTCTACTTCATTAATGATTGGCATAAACAAATCAGTTTCGTAATTTGTACGAACATTTTGCGCTATAGATGCCATTCTTTCAAGCCCCATACCAGTATCAATATTTTTATTTGGTAATGGTGTGTACGTATGATCTTTATTATGATTAAATTCACTAAATACTAAATTCCAAACCTCTAAAAATCTTTCATTCTCACCACCTGGATACATTTCTTCTGCAGGATCATCTTGTCCAAATTGATCACCGCGATCATAGAATATCTCAGTATTAGGGCCTGAAGGTCCTTCTCCGATATCCCAGAAATTTCCTTCTATACGAATAATTCTACTCTCTTCTAAACCTATGTCTTCATTCCATATTTTATAGGCTTCTTTGTCCTCAGGATGTATCGTTACATACAATCGTTTTGGATCCATAGCCATCCATTTTTCATTCGTTAAAAATGCCCAAGCAAATTCAATAGCCTCTTTTTTAAAATAATCACCAATTGAAAAATTACCTAACATTTCAAAAAAAGTATGATGTCTAGCTGTAAAGCCGACATTCTCAATGTCATTGGTTCTTATAGCTTTTTGAGAATTAACAATACGAGGCTTTTTAGGTGTTTCTCTGCCATCAAAATATTTTTTTAATGTCGCAACACCAGAGTTAATCCATAGTAAAGAATCATCATCTATAGGTACTAATGGTGCAGAAGGTTCAACCATATGCCCTTGTTCAACAAAGTAATCAATAAAATTCTGTCTAATTTCACTTGCTTTTAAGTTTTTCATACTTAAAATTCCTCCATCTCAACTCAAGTTATATCAGTTATTTGATAAAAAAGAAAATAAAAAACGTCCATCCTATCAAAAGGGACGAACGTTTCGCGGTACCACCCTAGTTATAAGCATTAATAATGATTACTAATTTCGCTTATCACTTTAAATAAGTATATTTATTATTTAACATAAAGTAGCTTTCAACTATGCTATCTGTACTTTTCACCAGCCAGTACATCTCTTGTCGACTACCATAGTTTACTCATCTTTATGCACAATCAATTATATTGTATTTACTTTAACCTACGTTGTCAATGTTCAACAAAATCATATGGCGAAATATCTCCCATATTAATCATAGGATTAATTTTATATATATTTTCTTCTGTTAAAACAGTCGTCGAATCAAATGTAGCATTAACTTCATCTTCATCTTTACGATCATCATTATTAAAATACGTTTTTAAGAACGTACAAAGCTGTGTCATTCTCACTTGGCCATGTGTATTTAAACCGATTTCGAAAGCTTGTGGGTCCCCCAAAAATACCAGTGATTGCTTAGCTCTTGTTAGTCCAGTATATAATATTGGTTTTTGCAACATTCTAAAATATTGCTTAACCATAGGCATAATAACGATTGGAAATTCGGAACCTTGTGATTTGTGAATAGACGTACAATATGCATGTGTTAATTCCAATAAATCTTGCTTTACAAAAGTAATTTCATTTCCGTCAAAATCAACGACAATCACATCTTTATTTAAGGCATTTTCTTTTGCCCAAAATATACCAACAACCACTCCAATATCACCATTAAATATATTATCACTTGGTCTATTTACTAGTTGTAGTACTTTATCTCCTTTTCTAAAGACAACATCCCCGAATTCAACTTCACGTGTTTCTTTCTCTTTAGGATTTAAAATTGTTTGCAATACAGTATTTAATTTTTTTATACCAGCTGAACCTTTATACATCGGAGCTAATACTTGTATATCACTCATATCATAACCTTTATTTACAGCGCTTGAAACCACCTTTTCAACTACTGAAGGTATTTGATCTGTTGAACAGTTGATAAAGTTACGATCGTGAAATCTTTGTGTAATATCAATAGGTTCACCCAATTTCATTCTATGTGCTAATTCTATGATACTAGATCCATCTTGTTGTCGGTAAACTTCAGTTAGATTCACTCTGGGAATTACTTTAGAATCAATGAGATCTTTAAAAACCTGACCTGGGCCTACAGAAGGTAATTGGTCTTCATCACCTACTAATATGACTTGAGCATCTATAGGGACGGCACTAAGGAATTGATGAAATAACCAAGTGTCGACCATTGACATTTCATCTATAATAATTAATTTCGCTGAAATCTCATTATCTAAAATATCCTCTGGTTGTGTGTCTTGATTCCAACCTATTAACCGATGTATAGTCATAGCTTCCAATCCCGTAGATTCAGCCAACCGTTTTGAAGCTCTTCCTGTCGGGGCTGCTAGTACAACGGGATAGTCATCGTTTTGATAATCATCATAATCTAAAGATAAACCATGTATTTCTGCATATAATTCAACAATACCTTTAATCACAGTCGTCTTTCCTGTTCCTGGACCGCCAGTTAACAGCATAATTTTAGTATTGATTGCAGTTTGTAACGCTTCTCTTTGAGAATTAGCATATGTAACCTGATTACGTTGTTCTATTTCACCAATTTCTAATTGTAATTCAGATTGTTCTATTTCTTTTAATTTATTCGTATATGTGTAATTACGATATAAGTTTTGAACACTTTTAAGTTCTGAATAATATAAACTAGGAATTGCTATTTCACTTTCTTGTTTTACTAATTTTGTATCTTCAACAAGGACTTGAATCATATTTTCTAACTGTTGATGCTCAATCACTTCATTAGGTGGTTGAGACAACATTTCTTGTGTCATTTCTAATACAGTTTGTGTCGGCAAGTATGTGTGTCCTTGCTTAATGCATTCTTCTTCTAATACATATAATAAACCAGCTTTTAAACGCTCATCATCGTTATATTGAATACCTACATTTCGTGCTAAAGTATCTGCTTTGTTAAATCCGATACCCTTCACGTCGTAAACCAATTGATAGGGTTTGTTTTCTACAATATTGAGTGTATCGCCTAAATAAACTTGATAGATTGCCATCGCGAGTTTAGGCCCAAACCCTAAATCATGTAATCGAATAATGATTTGCTCTGTTTCTTGATTACTCGCAATTTGTTCAGCAATTTGTTTTTGCTTTTTCTTTGGCAAACTAGGTACCTTTTCTAAAATAGATGAATCATTTAAAATATCTGAAATTGCATTTTCTCCAAGTGTGTTTACAATATTTTGGCCCGTTTTTTTACCTATGCCTTTAAATAAATCACTAGATAAATAGCTAATTATAGCTTCTTTTGTTTGAGGCAACTCTTTTTCAAACGTTTCAGCTTTTAACTGTTTACCATATTTAGGATGTGAAACGACTTGTCCTTTAAAAGTATAAACATCGCCTTCAGCAATTTCTGGAAAAAACCCTACAACTGTAGGCATAGAATCAAATTCTTCATTAGATTCTATCGTATCTACTTTTAAAACAGTATAAAAATTGTCTTTGTTTTGAAACAAGATAGCATCTACAGTACCTTTAATCATTGAATTATTAAATAATGTAGGGTTATCCATTTAATTACTCCTCCTCTGCGATTGATTTAAACGTTTTGATGGCATGTTGACTCATCAAATGTTCTGGGTTGATAGAAACTGCACGTTCAAAATATTCGATGGCACTTTCAGTATCTTCAGTTAACATATAGGTTGCTAAACCTAAGTTATATAAAGCATCCGTATGGGCTTCATCTAATGTGAGTACATACTTTAATTGTGAAACGGCTTGTTCATACATTTCTAAGTGACACAATACTAACCCATACTGAAATTGTACTTCTACATCGTTGCGATTATCTTTTTCAGCGGCAGTCATTAAAAAGGGAAGTGCTTCTGTAAAAGCTTCTAACTGGTTAAAAGACATACCAATCATGTAATTTGTATCTATTTCGTCTACTTTATATTGCAAAGCTTGTTGATATAATTTAACCGCTTCTTTATAACGTCCCTCATTGTAATAGACATTAGCTAAATTGTAATAAACAGCACCATTTTCCGGATCAATGGTTAGTGCTTTTTGGAAAAATTTTTCCGCTTTATCTATTTCACCCGCTTCAGCTATTAATATACCTGCATTGATATAGTTTTCGACTTCATTCGGGTTTGCTTCTATATTTTCAAATAGTGCTGCTAAAGCTTGCTCAAAATTACCTTGTTTTATCAGCGTATAAATTTGTTCTTGATTCATGCTATCCCTCTCTCTCAACATCTTATTATAACATTTAAGAATGAAAAAACAGTAAAAAGGAGTAAGTGACAAATCAAAAATTTAAATTTGATATTGTACGCTTACTCCTCAAAACATGTTCATCTATAAAACTTTATATTTAATTAACAATAAATCATTGTTATTTTACTATTTACTAAGCCAATTAATTTATTTGTTTAAACAACATAACTTAATTGACCTGATGTTTTGTATACATCATCTATAGTAGCGCCACCTAGACATACATCACCATCATATAAAACAACTGATTGACCTGGAGTAATTGCGCGAACAGGTTCATCAAATGTTACGCGAATCGCATTATCATTTTCTCTTTGAACAAAAACTTTTGTATCTTTTTGACGATATCTAAATTTTGCTGTACATTCAAAGCCATTTTCTAAATCGACAGGGTTAACAAATGAAATATCTGAAGCAATCAAATAATCACTATAAAGGGCTTCATGATGAAAACCTTGTTCTACATATAAGACATTTTCATTTAAATTTTTGCCAACAACAAACCAAGGATCACCATCTCCACCAATACCTAGACCGTGACGTTGTCCTATAGTATAGTACATTAATCCTGTGTGTGTGCCTATTTTTTTACCATCTAATGTTTGCATTTCACCAGACTGTGCTGGCAAATATTGAGATAAAAATGTTTTGAAATTACGTTCACCAATAAAACAAATACCAGTAGAATCTTTTTTCTTAGCCGTAGCTAAATCTTGTGCTTCAGCAATTCTACGAACTTCTTTTTTATCAATATCACCTATCGGGAACATTACTTTTGATAATTGAGATTGTGATAATTGATTTAAGAAATAAGTTTGATCTTTATTATTGTCAACACCGCGCAACATTTCAACATGTCCATCTTCATGGCGACGTATACGTGCATAATGACCTGTAGCTACATAATCTGCACCTAACTTAAGTGCATGTTCTAAAAATGCTTTGAATTTAATTTCCTTATTACACATCACATCGGGGTTTGGTGTGCGTCCTTTTTTATATTCATCTAAGAAATAAGTAAACACTTTATCCCAATATTCTTTTTCAAAATTAACTGCATAATATGGTATACCAATTTGATTACATACAGCTATGACATCGTTATAATCTTCCGTAGCTGTACACACACCGTTTTCATCCGTGTCATCCCAGTTTTTCATAAAAATACCAATGACATCATAACCTTGTTCTTTTAATAAGTGTGCTGTAACTGAACTATCTACGCCACCTGACATGCCAACAACAACACGTGTATCTTTATTTGACAACTAAACTTCCTCCTTGAATTTATGATAAATTTTGTGAATTTCAGTAACTAAATATTTTATTTCTTGTTCGGTCGTTTGTTCATTAAAGCTAAATCGTACAGAATGATTTGCTCTTGTATCATCACCATACATTGCCAATAAAACATGCGAAGGCGATGTGGAACCTGCAGTACATGCTGAACCAGAAGCTACATATATATTGGCTAAATCTAGCAATGTTAACATGGTTTCTACATCAATAAATGGAAAATACAAATTAACGATGTGACCTGTAGTATCTGTCATTGAGCCGTTTAATTCAAAAGGAACTGATCGTTCTTGTAATGAAACAAGAAATTGATTTTTCAAATTCATCAAATGGACATTGTTTTCATCTCTATACTGATTTGCTAGTTTTAAAGCTTCAGACAATCCCACAATTTGGGGAACATTTTCTGTACCTGCTCTTCTTTTCACTTCTTGTTCTCCACCTAATTGTGGAAACTTGATGGTTGTACCTGTTTTTATTAGTAAAACTCCGATACCCTTTGGCCCGCCAAATTTATGTGCTGTAATACTCATTGCATCGATATCAAATTCATGAAAATCTATGTCTAAGTGACCGATTGCTTGTACCGCATCTACATGAAATATGGCATTTGAATGACTTACAATTTCATCAATATCATACATTGGTTGTACTGTACCAATTTCATTATTAACAAACATGATTGAAACGAGTATCGTCTCATCAGTTAACGCACTTTTTAATTGTTCTAACGATATCAAGCCTTCCACATCTACATCAAGGTATGTTACATCAAAACCTTCTTTTTCTAATTGTTCAAAAACATGGAGTACTGAATGATGTTCTATTTTAGTTGTAATAATATGCTTGCCTTTATCCTGATTTGCATACGCAATACCTTTAATCGCTGTGTTATTAGATTCGGTTGCTCCACTTGTAAAGATTACTTCACTCGGCTTAGCATTGAGTTGCTTTGCTACGAAACGACGTGACTCATCTAAATATTTACGTGCATCTCTACCTATACTATGTATAGAGGACGGATTACCGTAATGCGTTGTATAGACTTCCATCATTTTATCTATTACTTGCTGTTTAACTGGCGTTGTAGCAGCGTAATCTGCATATACTTCCATGTTTGACACTCCTTACAAATTTATCAATGTTCCAATGATAGCACCATCTATTTAATTTTTCTAGTTGTCTGTTTCAAAATGTCCATTTTCATCTATCATTTCATATTCATCTAATAATGCTAATGTTTCGTCTACATTTGATTTTGTCGTATTATTTAACGTTAAGTTGTATAATTTTTTATCTTTGATTTCCCAGTGTGTCGCTTTAAATCTAGATTGAAAATACTCATCATGTGTCACAACTAATACTTGACCGTTAAAACTTTTTATCATATTTAAAATTAAATCCTGTGTTGAAATATCAAAATAATTAGTTGGCTCATCTAAAATTAATAAATTGGCACCAGAGAAATATAGTAGTACAAATTGAAATCTACTTTTCTCGCCCATAGATAATTGACCAATTGGCGCATTAATTTTTTCTTCATTAAAACCAAATGAAGCTAAAATAGTTTGTGCCTCACTTCGTAATATTTTATTTGTAGTTAATAGCATCGAAAGTGGAGATTCTGCTTCATTTAAGTTTTTGTTTGTCTGATCAAAATATCCAATTTTTAGTGAAGGAGTGATTTTTATATTTCCTTGATTTGGAAGTATCTTTTGTCTAATCATTGCAATTAAAAGTGATTTACCACTCCCATTTGGCCCAGTAATTAAAATATTTTCTTTTTGTTTCATTTCAAAGGAAGCATGTTCAAATATATGATGTTCATTTATAGCAACATTGATGTCTTCAAAATGAATTAAAAACCGTTTACGTAAACGATCTTGATGATTAAAATGATAATGTTTTTGTTCATTATCTGGCTGATTTATCGTCTTCTCATTTAATTTTTGAGTCATTTGCTTTTCTTTCGTCTTTGCTCTATGAGCTAACTTACTGAGTTTCTTCTGCTCAAGAGGGCTACGGACACTTGCTTTTTGTTGTGCTGAATGATGCCATGTTTGTATTCGTTGTATCGTGCGATTAAGTTCTGCTATTTCTTTTTGTTGCTTTTCGTACATATTTTGTTGTGTTTGTAACGTTAAATCTTTAATTTCACGGTATTTGGAATAATTACCATTATATTTATTTGTTTTTTCAGACGTTACTTCAATGACATGAGTCGCTGTTTGATCGATAAAATCACGTTGGTGTAATACAAAGATAATTGTATATTTTGATTTTTGTATTTTTTTAATCAGTTGTTCTAACATTTCTAAATCTAAATGATTTGTAGGTTCATCAAGTAAAATCAATGGTTTGTTTGACATAAATGCTTTTAATAATGCTAGTCTCGTTTGTTGGCCGCCACTTAAATATTGAATTTGTTTTTCTAAATCTCTTTCAGTTAAATTCAATTGATTTGCTTGAGTGATAATATTCTGTTCAAATTCATAGCCATTTAAAGCACTATAATCAGCAATATACTTATAATTACTCTTAAGCTTCTGTTTTATCTGCAGCAACTCAGGATTTATAGCCATTATATAGTCTAATCCTGTTAAGTGTTCATAAACAGACATATTTTGATGCATTAAATAAGCTTCATCTTGATATTTCATCTTTATTGCTTCTAACAATGTTGTTTTCCCTACGCCATTGTTACCAATCATTGCAACATGTTCGCCCTTATCAATTTGAATTTCTACAGAGTTAATTAAATTTTTACCAAATTTTTCAAATGGTTTTTGAACATAATAAAAAGACATACCAATTCCCTCTTTCTCAAGAGATACGATACGCCTTAACAATCCGAACATTATTTATGTTAGGTATTTTACTGATCATTTTTTATTAAGACATAATCGTATCCCATATATTACTTTTTTGATTAAATAAATTGTTTTGATTGTTCTTATGAGATTTATCCATTGTCTTAATAAGACCACCTAACTTTTTTAATTTCATACAGTATAACAGTGAGCAATTTCTTACGCAAGTTTTATTTAGACTGTTATACTGCAATATATTAATATATTTAAGGAGGATATCGTGTAATGAACGATTTAAAATTATCTGCGCTTAATCTCGTTCCTATTAGAGAAGGTCAAACCGATCAAGATGCAATTAGCGATATGGTTAAATTAGCACAAAATTTAGAAGAACTGGATTATGAGAGATATTGGATTGCAGAACATCATAACGCACCTAACCTTGTCAGTTCAGCCACTGCGTTATTAATACAACATACATTAGAACATACTTCTAAAATAAGAGTAGGTTCTGGTGGTATCATGTTACCTAATCATGCTCCACTTGTTGTTGCAGAACAATTTGGGACAATGGAAACTGTATTTCCAAATCGCGTTGATTTAGGTTTAGGCCGTGCACCAGGTACTGATATGATGACAGCGAGTGCCTTACGTAGAGATCAACACAATGGCGTTTATGAATTTCCTGAAGAAGTAGAACAGCTTGCGACTTATTTCGGACCGGGTAATCAACAAACTTATGTCCGTGCATATCCAGCAGTTGGTAAAAACGTTCCTCTTTATATATTGGGTTCTTCAACTGATTCAGCACACTTAGCTGCACGCAAAGGATTACCTTATGTCTTTGCAGGGCATTTTGCACCACAACAAATGAAAGAAGCTATTGAAATTTATAAAGAACTATTTGAACCCTCAGACGTGTTGAGCAAACCATATGTGATTGTTTGTTTAAATGCAATCGTTGCCGATACAGATGCTCAAGCAGAATATCTGGCAACAACTCAGGCTCAGGTTATGGTAAGTATTACTCGAGGAAGAATGCAACCTGTACAACCACCTACTGACGATTTAAAAGGACTACTCACGCCTACTGAGTATGAAATAGCAAAACAACGTATGCAAAGTTCCCTTATTGGCTCTGAAGAAACCGTCAAACAAAAATTACAATCATTTATAGATGAATACGGTGAAATAGATGAATTGATGGCTATTAGTTACATTTATGATCAAGAAGCACAACTTGAATCATATCGTAAACTTAAAAATATGATTACAACACTAAATTAAATATTAAAAAAGCCTAGTTCCTATATTAGAAACTGGGCTTTTTAATATTTAAGCGAAAAAGCTTAAACTTTTAAGACAACTTTATTTTTTATCGTCTTTTTTATCATCTTTTTTATCGTCACTGCCACCAGTGAAATTATCGATTTGTTCAGATGCTTGTTTTGCTTTTTCGTTATCAGTATCTTTTAATTTGTCAGAAACGTTTTTTGCAGTTTCTTTTGCTTTATTTAAGAAATCAGCCATAATAAAACCACCTTTTTAGTATTAGTTAACGATTATTATTTTTTAAATTTATCGATAACTTCATTTGCTTTATCTTTTGCATTTTCTACTACTTCTTTGGCTTTACCAGAATTTTTATCTTCTTTGCCTTCTTTTTCTAACTCTTTATTGTCGGCTACGTTACCAACTGTTTCTTTAACGTTTCCTTTTGCTTGTTCGAATTTATTTTCATCTGCCATAAATAATACCTCCTTAGCAATGTATTAATTAAATACCACAATAATTAAGTCATAAACATTTAAAACAAATTTCTTTAATATTTTCAGTTAAAGTCAAAGAAATGTTTTAATTTACAACGTTATTCACATCTTAAATATAGAACATATATCCATCTAAATTATTAGTTTCATTATAATCTGCTAAGTATTTCAATGTTGTATTATCTAATACTTCTCTTACTGCGTCTCTCATTCTGATCCAAAGTTGTTTCTGTGCAGGAGGTTCAGAATCAATACTTTCTACGAATGTAATTGGTCCTTCTAACAAACGAATAATGTCACCAGCCGTAATTTCTTCTGCTGAGACTCTCAATTGATAACCACCTTTTGCACCACGAACACTTCGAATTAAACCAGCATTTCTTAATGGACCTACTAGTTGTTCTAGATAAAGATCACTTAAATTATTTTCTTCAGCTATAGATTTTAACGAAACACATCCTTGCCCTTGCTTTTTGGCTAAGGATATCATTAGTGTTAAGCCATATCTACCTTTTGTTGATATTTTCATTATATAACCTCACTTAATTCGAATACTATATATTAACATTCTATCATTTTTTACGTTAAGATAATATTAGAAAGGTGTGAAAGATTGTGACGAACGAACCACTCGCTTCAAGAATGCGACCAAATAATATTGATGAAATCATTTCACAGGATCATTTAGTTGGTGACAAAGGTATTATACGCAGAATGGTCAATACCAAACGATTATCGTCCATGATTTTTTATGGTCCTCCTGGAATTGGCAAAACGAGTATCGCTAAAGCTATTTCAGGCAGTACTCAGTTTAAATTCCGCCAACTAAATGCTGTAACTAATACTAAAAAAGATATGCAACTCATTGTCGAAGAAGCAAAAATGTCTGGACAAGTCATTCTATTATTAGATGAGATTCATCGTTTAGATAAAGCGAAGCAAGATTTTTTATTGCCTCATCTTGAAAATGGAAAAATTGTATTAATTGGTGCTACAACTTCAAACCCATATCATGCGATTAATCCTGCAATTCGATCAAGAGCACAAATCTTTGAGTTATACCCATTAGATGAAAACGACATAAAAGTTTCTTTAGAAAGAGCGCTAACCGATGAAACACGTGGTCTAGCTTCATACAATCCAGTCATTGATGAAGAAGCGATGAATTATTTCACAACGCAAAGCCAAGGAGATGTTAGAAGTGCGCTGAACGCTTTAGAATTAGCCGTACTCAGTTCTGAGGTGGTTGATAATCAAAGACATATTACATTGGAAGATGCTAAAGATTGCTTACAAAAAGGTGCTTTTGTCAGTGATAAGGATGGCGATATGCACTATGATGTGATGAGTGCATTTCAGAAATCAATTCGAGGAAGTGATGTTAATGCAGCATTGCATTATTTAGCACGTTTGATAGAAGCTGGAGACTTACCTACTATTGTCAGAAGATTATTAGTTATTAGTTATGAAGATATAGGTTTAGCTTCACCAGGTGCTGGACAACGTACTTTAGCAGCGATTGAATCAGCTGAAAGACTCGGCTTTCCAGAAGCAAGAATACCTTTGAGTCAAGCGGTAATTGAATTATGTCTGTCACCTAAATCTAATTCTGGAATCACTGCTATCGATGCAGCACTGTCAGATATTCGAAAAGGTCATGTAGGACAAATTCCCGATCATTTAAAAGATGGGCATTACTCAGGTGCCAAAGAATTGGGTAGAGCAATAGGCTATAAATATCCTCATAATTATGACAATGGTTTTATACCACAACAATATTTGCCAGATAAATTAAAAAACAAAATTTACTATACGCCTAAAACAACATCAAAAACTGAGCAACAGCTTAAATCTATTTTTGACAACATCAATAAGGCGCAACAAAATAAAAGTTAATTTACAACCATATGAAACAACCGCGTTAACACATTACAAAAGACTGCTTGTGTTAAACGCGGTTGTTTAATTCCTTTATTTATCTTTGATTCTTGTTACGGGTATATCTTTTAATATATCATTCACTACATAGCTTGCACATATGAGTCCTACAACACTAGGTACAAATGCATTTGAGGATGGTGGCATTTGCCCTTTTCTGGTTGTGGCATTTGCATCGCCAACTGTTTCTTTGACATCTTCTCTTATGACGATTGGACTTTCATCTGAGAATACTACAGGAATCCCTTTGTATATACCTAACTTTTTCAATTTACGACGTATCAATTTAGCCATTGGATCCATATAAGTTTTAGAAATATCTGCAATTTGGAAACGTGTTGGATCTGTTTTATTTGCGGCACCCATACTTGAAATAACAGAAATACCTCTTTCAAGACATTCTTTCATAAGATGAACTTTGTAAATAAGTGTATCACTCGCATCTAAAAAATAATCTATATCATAGTTATTAAACAAGGCTTCATATGTTTCTTCTGTATAAAACATATGAAGTGATGTGACTTTACACTCTGGATTGATTAATTTAATACGCTCTTCCATTAATGTTACTTTACTTTGACCAATTGTAGATGTTAATGCATGTAGCTGACGGTTAACGTTCGTTATATCAACATCGTCTTTGTCTATTAATATAATATGGCCTATATTAGTACGAGCTAATGCTTCAGCTGCAAATGAGCCAACGCCTCCTACTCCTAAAACAACAACGGTTTTTTGTTTTAATAAATCTAAACCTTCTTGGCCGTATGCCAATTCATTTCTCGAAAATTGATGTTTCATTTTTTAACTCCTTATTTAGCGAATACTATTATCATAACATTTTTGCTTGCTGATTATTTGTAAAACAACATTTTCTGTTAATTTATAACGATATAAAAAATACGCAAGACCGAAGTCTTGCGTACCGATAGAGTCCGTGCGTGCCGTAGTTATAAATTGCTTGATCATTCGGCCTGCTATTAACAGGTGGGTGCCCTGTTTCTTGTTTTGCAAGTCCTCCTTAAGAGGCGTGTGCGCTGCAAGAAAACCTATTGGGCTCCCGGATCAAAGAGTGTTAGGCCCAAATATGAAGCAAACTTACGAACACGACAGATGACTACCTTATGCAAGTATAATAACACATTATTGGAATTTAGCAAGAATAAAGACTTGGTAAAAATTAATGTCTAATTCTTAATGAAAGTTCTTCTAATTGATTTTCTGATACTTCGCTAGGCGCATTTGTTAATAAACAAGTTGCAGATGCAGTTTTAGGGAATGCAATTGTGTCGCGTAAATTTGTACGACCAGTTAACAACATCACTAAGCGGTCTAGACCTAAAGCAATTCCACCATGTGGTGGTGCGCCATATTTAAATGCATCTAATAAGAAACCAAACTGTTCCCTAGCTTGCTCTTCAGTAAATCCTAATACTTCAAACATTTTTGATTGTAAACCTTCATTATGAATTCTGATTGAACCACCACCGAGTTCATAACCATTTAACACAATATCGTATGCATTAGCTTGAGCATTTTCAGGTTCAGTATCTAATTTATTAATATCTTCTTGTTTTGGTGCTGTGAATGGATGATGCGCAGCAGTATAACGTTTTAACTCTTCATCATATTCAAGCAATGGCCAGTCTGTTACCCATAAGAAGTTTAATTTACTTTCATCAATTAAATCTAATTCTTTAGCCAATTTTAATCTTAGCGCACCTAAACTTTGAGCAACAACATTAGGTTTGTCAGCTACAAATAATACTAAGTCTCCAGCTGTTGCACCAGTCAACGATTTTAATTTTTCAACATGGTCTGCTTCAAAGAATTTAGCTATAGGGCCATTTAAACCTTCTTCAACTACTTTTACCCACGCCAAACCTTTCGCACCGTATATATTAACAAATTCAGTTAAAGCATCAATATCTTTTCTAGTGTAATTATCAGATGCACCTTCAGCTACAATTGCCTTCACTTGTCCATCGTTATTTACTGCATCTTTGAAGACTTTAAAGTCCATGATTTCACCAAGTTCTGAAACGTTAATTAATTCCATACCAAAACGTGTGTCTGGTTTATCAGAACCAAAACGTGCCATTGCTTCATTATAAGTCATTCTTGGGAATGGACGCGACACTTCCACTTCTTTTACATCTTTCACAACTTTTTGTAACATTTCTTCGCCCATATCCATGACGTCTTCTTGATCAACAAAGCTCATTTCAATATCAACTTGCGTAAATTCTGGTTGACGGTCTGCACGTAAATCTTCGTCACGGAAACATTTAACAATCTGATAATATTTATCAAAGCCGCTAATCATTAACAATTGTTTAAATATTTGTGGTGATTGAGGCAATGCATAAAATTCACCTTCATGAACACGGGATGGTACTAAATAATCACGCGCACCTTCAGGTGTTGATTTAGTTAGCACTGGTGTTTCTATATCATAGAAACCTTCACCATCTAAATATTGTCTAATTGAACGTGTAGTTTGATGTCTCATCTTAAAAGTTTGTGCTAATTCTTGACGTCTTAAATCTAAATATCTATATTTTAGTCTTATGTTTTCATCCACATTTTGATTATCTTCATTTAATGCAAATGGTGGTGTTTCGGCTTTATTAATAATTTCAATCTCTGAAACTTGTACTTCAACTTGGCCTGTAGCAATTTTTGGATTTACTGTTTGAGGGTCACGTTTTTTTACGATACCTTTTACTTCTACAACGTACTCAGATCTAATTGTTTCAGCTATACGCAAGGCTTCTTCTGAAAAATCTGGGTTAAATACAATTTGCACATAACCTTCACGGTCACGTAAATCTACAAAGATAAGTCCACCTAAATCTCTACGATTATGCACCCAACCTTTTAATATAACTTCTTGTTCTAATAATGATTCAGTCACTAAACCACAATATGTTGTACGTTTACTCATGATATCTTCTCCTTAATTTCTAAAATAGTTAACAAGTTCATTTAAATCAATACGTTCTGATGTTCCGGTTTCCATATTTTTTACATTAATATTTTTTTCTTCTAATTCTTGATCACCAATAACAACAGTATGTTTGGCATTCAGTCTATCAGCTTGTTTCATTTGTCCTTTAACTTTACGTTCCATATAATCTTTGTCCGCTTTAACACCATTTTTACGTAAATCATTCAATAATTTTACTGCATAACGGTCTGCTTCTTCACCCATAGTAACGATAAATAAATCAAAATCATGGTCAACATCTAAATCAATGCCTTCTTCTTCTAATGCCATTAACAATCTTTCAATGCTAAGTGCAAAACCAATACCTGTTTGACTTGGACCATCTAGCAATTCAAGTAGACCATTATAACGGCCACCACCACATAAAGTCGTAATCGCACCTTCATAATTTGGATTATCAATCATCAGTTCAAATGCTGTGTGTGTATAATAATCTAAGCCTCTTACTAAGTTAGGATCTTCTTCATATTTGATGTCTAAATCGTTTAAATGCTGTTTTACTTCCTCAAAATATGCTTTTGAATCATCATTTAAATATTCTGTAATGCGCGGTGCTGTTTTCACTGCTTCTTTATCTTTATCAACTTTACAATCCAAAATTCTCATTGGATTAGTATGCAAACGTGCTTGGCAATCCTTACAAAAATCGCCAATTACTGGTTCAAAATGTTTAACCAGGGCTTCATTGTATTCTTTGCGCGAATCAATATCGCCAATGCTATTAATAACTAATTTTAAATGTTTAAGACCAAATGACTGATAAATATGCATGACCATTGCTAAAATTTCAGCATCAATACTAGGATTTTCTGCACCTATGGCTTCTACACCAAATTGTGTAAACTGACGATAACGTCCTTTCTGTTTTCGTTCATAACGGAACATTGGACCATTGTAGTACAATTTAATCGGTTGGTTAGGTAATCCCTGCATTTTATTTTCTATATATGAACGTACTACTGCAGCAGTACCCTCAGGTCTCAAAGTGATACTGCGGTCGCCTTTATCTTTGAATGTATACATTTCTTTTTGAACGACATCCGTAGAATCACCAACGCCACGTGCAAATAATTCAGTGCTTTCAAAAATAGGCGTACGAATTTCTTCATAATTATATAATTCCATCAATTCATCTAATTTTGTTTCTATATATCGCCATTTTTTTGTTTCGCTTGGTAAAATGTCTTGTGTTCCTCTAGGAATATTTATCATAAAACCTCTCCTTTTATACAATAAAAAGTCCCTTGCATAACTGTACAGTTATACAAGGGACGAATATCCGTGTTGCCACCCTAATTGGTTAGATATAGTTTATCAACAAGCTATATCAACCCACTTCATACGGATAACGTTCGTCACACGGCTTTAATTTCATAAAGCACCTCTTCTTGCGTTTTAATAACTAAACTACTAAGCATAATTTTCCAGCCTCGAATTATGTCTCTACACATTTAAAATGTTGACGTTTCATTTAGCATAGTCAAGAATAATAACGGTTTTAATATAGAATTCATATCTAATAATAACGAGTTATTGATTAATATGCAACCTTTTTATTCTGAAAAATATGCACGTAAACCATCGACAACTGCTTGTTCAACAATGTGGCGATGTAATTGATTCGTTATCATATCTTCATCAGTTGGATTACTAATATAACCTAACTCTAATAAAACAGCGGGGACATTCGTCTGTCTCAATACTTGGAAGTTTTCTTGTCGAGCGCCTTTATTTGTCAGTAACGCTTTTTTTTGTATGTAAAGATTTAATGTTTCTGCAAGTGCTTTTTGATTATCTTGAAGCCAATAAACTGTAGTTCCATTAGCTTTAGAAGATTTTAGCGAATCATTATGTATGCTGATAAAAGCATCACCTTTAATATTACGATCGTCCAAACTAACATAACTATCTGAACTTCTCGTCATATTTACAGTCGCGCCTTCTTTTTCAAGAAGACTTTTCAATTCTTTCGCTGTTTTCAGTGTATAAACTTTTTCAGTGCTCTTCTTCTTTGTATTACTTGAAGCTCCCTGGTCACTTCCCCCGTGACCAGGATCAAGTACAATTGTTTTATCTTTAAGTGGTTTATCGTTAGCATTAGCATCTGCTTGAATATCTAGATTTGTATGCCAACCAGCCACCCAACCTTTATCTTTATGATTACTTGATTCAACTTCAATCCATTTGCCGGATTTACCAATTTTATTATAACTTTGACCTTGATTAGCCGGTTTAATAGTAGGATATACAGCATTAGGACCTGTTCTCAAATCAGTATCTTCCGTTATATATATCGTACTCGCATCTTCATCATTGTGATTTAGAAAAGCGATGAGCATAAAAATAAATATGACAAATGCTAACGTAACAATAAGCGTAGGGAAATTTTTTAAATTATGTTTATCTAGCCAAGTATTGATTGTTTTCATACGATTTTGCCATCCTGACTTTCATAAATAATTGTCACTGGGCCATCGTTAGCAATATTAACAAGCATATCTGTGCCAAATTCTCCTGTTAATACATTTATGTTATAAGTGCGTAATGCCTCATTAAATTTTTCATAAAGTTCATTTGCTTTTTCAGGCGGCATTGAATTGGTAAAACCAGGTCTATTACCTTTTCTTACATCTGCATATAGTGTGAATTGTGAGATAGAAAGAATCTCTCCTCGTACTTGCTGTAAATTCAAATTAAGTTTGCCATTCTCATCTTCAAACAATCGGGCATTCACAATTTTTCTTACTAATGTATCAATGTCCGCTTCTGTAGATGATTTACCTACGCCAACAAGCAAACAAAAGCCTTTATTTATTTTATTATCTATTGAACCATTAGAAACGGATGCTTCTTTCACTCTTTGAACAATAATCCTCATGTGTATTTCACCTCTAATTCCAAACTCTTGTTACTGTGTAAACATCTCCGAGTTGTTTAATCTTATCAACAACTTGATAGACTTCATTTACATTTTTCACCATAACACCAATATTAATGATTGCATTTTTATCAATATCTGAACGACCAGAAACTTTAACTAAGTTACTTTTAGTGGAATTAACGGCTTGTAAAACTTCATTTAATAATCCATTTCGGTCATAAGCGGTAACTTCTAAGTCAACTTGATAACGTTGTGTCGCATCTTTAGAGCGTACCCATTCAACACTAATTAATCTGTCTTTTTCATTTTTGATATTAGGACAATCCGTGCGATGCACCTTAATACCATGCCCTTTAGTGATATATCCAACAATATCATCACCAGGGATTGGATTACAACATTTTGATAATTTAATGAGTACATTTTCAATTCCCTCAACGTATACGCCACTATCTGTTGTGATGTCATCCTTAATTGGCACAGATTTTTGTACTTCTTGCACTGAATTCAATGCTTTTTGTTTGTCTTGAATGCGTTGCTTTTCTGTTAACTTATTAACAATTTGTAAAGCTGTTACACCACCAAACCCTACTGCGGCAAATAAATCTTCTTCATTCGAAAAATTATATTTATCTTTTACGACTTCAATATTATCATCCGTTAAAACTGCATCTACACGGTACCCTTGGTCTTTTATTTCTGCCTCGACCATAAACTTACCTTTTTCAATATTGGAAGACCGATCTTGTTTTTTAAAGAAACTACGTATCTTACTTTTAGCACTAGAAGATTTAACAATTTTTAACCAATCACGACTTGGACCATAAGAGTGCTTACTTGTTCTGATTTCAACGATATCACCAGTTTTGAGCACGTAATCTATCGGCTCAATTTTTCCATTAACCTTAGCACCAATCATCTTATTTCCTACTTCGCTATGTACAGCATATGCAAAATCGATTGGTACAGCACCATAAGGTAATTCTATTACATCACTTTCTGGCGTAAAAGCATAGACTTTATCACTTTGTAAATCAAATTTTAATGTTTCCATAAATTCTTCTGCATCGGTGGTAGTGCTATCCGTTTCAGCGAGTTCTTTAATCCAATTTAATTTTTTATTGAAATTTTGTGTTTTTTCAGTAACCTTTTTGCCTTCTTTATATGCCCAATGCGCTGCAACCCCGTGTTCTGCAATTTCATGCATTTCATAAGTTCTTATCTGAATCTCTAAAGGATCACCATTCGGTCCAACGACCGTTGTATGTAAAGATTGATACATGTTTTGCTTTGGCATAGCAATATAATCTTTAAATCTACCTGGCATGGGTTTCCATAGTGTATGCACAAGACCTAGTACTGCATAGCAATCATTTATTGAATTAACGATAATTCTTATAGCTAATAAATCAAATATTTGGTCGAATTGTTTCTTTTGTTTAACCATTTTTCTATAAATGCTATATATATGTTTAGGCCTACCATTAATATCACCAATTATATTCATTTTTTCCATTTCTGAATCAATGCGGTTAATAGCATTTTGTATATATTCTTCTCGCTCACTTCGCTTTTTCTTCATAAGATTAACAATTCTGAAATATTGCACACTATCAATATATCTAAGTGCTGTATCTTCTAATTCCCATTTAATCGTATTAATCCCTAATCTATGTGCCAATGGTGCATAGATTTCTAAAGTTTCTTTTGATATTCTTATTTGTTTTTCTCTTGGCATTGCTTTCAGTGTTCTCATATTATGTAATCGATCCGCTAATTTAACTAGAATAACACGCACATCTTTTGCGATAGCAATAAATAACTTGCGGTGGTTTTCTGCTTGTTGTTCTTCTTTAGAACGATATTTTACTTTTTTAAGCTTAGTCACACCTTCTACGATTATGGCAATTTCTTCATTAAACATGCCTTTTACATCATCAAACGTATAAGGTGTGTCCTCAATCACGTCATGTAAAAAACCTGCAACAATGGTGGGGCCATCTAAATGCATTTCAGTTAAAATCCCAGCGACTTGTATGGGATGCATAATATATGGCAAGCCATTTTTACGAAATTGACCTTCGTGTGCCTCATAAGCTAGATGGTAACTCTTCAATACATATTCATAATCTTCTTTTGACAAATATGATTTTGCTTTGGATAATACTTCGTCCACACTGTATGGATATTCATTGTTCACTTAAGACACCCCTATACTAAATATTAATCACGATTAGATACCCAGTATTATTTTATATCGATTGTAACGTATTTTTACGCTATTAGGTCAAATTATGTATAATAGTTATATAATACTACATGTTATTAAATAAATAAATGCGTACATAAGACAATTGGCAAAATGTAGCTGAATTTTAATTTTTTAATACAAATAAAAGATAATTTAAGTTAACGAATCATTAAAACTATTTATAAATATAAAAAGCCAAATGAAATCATTTTAAATGTTTTCATTTGGCTATAAAATTTCTTTTATTATAAATGTGATTATTCATCGTATGAAATTAAACTCATTACGTCATAATCTTTAATTTTTTCAATACCTTTTAAATATTTTAATTCTATAATAAATGCAATACCTACAACAATACCACCTAATTGTTCAACTAACTTAATAGCCGCTTCAATCGTACCGCCAGTAGCTAATAAATCATCTGTAATTAACACACGTTGCCCTGGTTTAATTGCATCTTTGTGCATGGTTAATACGTTTGTACCATACTCCAAATTATACTCATAACGAATGACTTCTCTAGGAAGTTTGCCTTCTTTTCTCACTGGTGCAAAGCCAATACCCATTGAATATGCAACAGGACAACCAATGATGAATCCTCTAGCTTCCGGTCCTACAACTACATCAACGTCTCGTAGTTTTGCATATTTAACTATTTGATCCGTGGCATAACCATAAGCTTCGCCATTGTCCATTATCGTTGTAATATCTTTGAAGTTAACACCCGGTTGTGGCCAGTCTGATACTTCAGATACATATTGTTTTAAATCCATACAAACTTCCTCCTATTATTCTACCAATTCATCCTTTATCCATTGCTTCAAACGATTAAAATCCTCATAAAGCAATAACTTTTCAACTTCAATTCTGTCGATACGACTTTGATAATATTTACTTGAAGCAATATCACGTTTTGTTGAAACATTATTTAATTTAATTATACCATTTTCAACTTGAATAAACTCTAAATCCAAGAAAACTTTCAAGATAAATTTAAGTATATGTGGTTGAATGTTTAAAAATTTACTTAGTTGTACACCTTCTTTAGCTAAATTTGTTTCTTTTTTAGCTGCAAGTGCTTTAAAACATTGTTTAAATGTTTCTATTTTTGGCATACCTTCAAAGTATATCGATCTATCATGATTTAACACGAGATAAATTTGGGATATATCAACTGTTTTTAATGTTGTTTTTAAATCATTAATGGATGTCGGCAAATCTCTAAAGACGTATTTATCATACTTATTAATAATTTCATCACCATAATAGTGATAATTTTCACCTAACTTTTCACTTCTTTGATGAATCAAGTAAGCAACATTCTCAGCATCTGCATTTAATTCATTTACTTTGTTTTTGCTTCTATAATCTAAAATCTGTAAATTATGACTTGCTAAATCTTCAATCATAAATTGAGGAGATTGAAATCCATTCCATTCATTAATTTGTAATGTTCCAATTACATTGATAGGTTGTTGCACACCCAATTCTTTTACTAAGTGACCGCTTTGCCAAAAGATTGCTTGTAATTGACTTTCGCCAATAACGAGTTTTAAGTGTTTTTTTTCTTGACCAATACCTTTTACCTGTTGAACAAGGACGTCTTGTAATTCGAAGCATGGACTAGTGAAATCTGTACCAAATGGTCGCAATCTTTGAATATCTTTAATATTTTGTATAGTAATATCACTTTCTGAAATAGTTACATCAACTTTTTTACGTGGTTCAAGTGAAGTTGTTTCTGCTAATTGTGCCATCCATGCATTTAAACTACTCTGTAATTGTTGAACATTTTCTATAGGCATTGTGACCCCAGCTGCCATATGGTGTCCACCAAATTTCGTTATTAACTGTGAATAATCGCTTAAAATTTCAAACATCGATACTTGATCAATGCTTCGAGCTGAACCTTTTGCGTGGTTTTGGGCTTTATCAATATTTAAAATTAATGTTGGAAGACTGTAAGTTTCAACAATTCTTGACGCTACAATACCAAGTACGCCTTCATGCCAATCTGTTTGAGCTAACAGTAAGAATTTTGAACCTTGCTGTACTTGTTCTTCTGCCATTACAAGCGCTTCTTCAGTAATTTGAGACACGATATCTTTTCGCTCTTGATTAAAAAATTCAACTTGTTCAGCTAAAAACATAGCTTCATCTTCTGTTTCAGTCATTAATAACTCTGCAGCAAGTGCAGCATCCTCTAAACGCCCTACAGCATTTAACCTTGGTCCTATAATAAATCCGACAGTTTCTTCATTTATTTCGTCATTATAACCAGCTTGGTTTAAAATAGCTTTTATTGATGGCGGACAATATTTATTTAATGACGCTAAACCATTTTGAACCAGCGTTCTATTCTCATCCGTTAAGGATACTAAATCAGCAATTGTTCCAATAGCAACCAAACCTAGAAAATGAACTGGTGGTTCATCCAATAAACATTGAGCTAACTTATAAGCAACACCTGCACCACACAGATATTTAAACGGATATTCAAACTCAGGATGCATTGGATGGACAATCGCATATGCATTAGGCATTGTTTCACCAATTTCATGGTGGTCTGTGACAATAACATCAACACCTAGGTCTTGAACCATTTGTATTTCATCATGCCCTTGAATACCATTATCCACTGTTATAATTAATGATATCCCTTCATCATAAGCATTTTTAAAAGCCAATTCATTTGGCCCGTAACCTTCAGAAAAGCGGTTCGGTATATACCAGCCTACATGAGCACCAAGTTCTTTCAATGTAGAAACCAGTATAGTCGTTGAAGTGACACCATCCGCATCATAGTCTCCATATACTAAAATCTTTTGGTTTTGATCTATCGCTACATTGATACGCTCAATAGCCTTATCCATATCACTCATCTTCCAAGGGTCATGTGTAATTTGAACCCCTTCTAAAAGATTTCGAATATCAGTTTCATCAGTTATACCTTTACTTTCCAAAACTTTTTTTACAATAGGAGTTAGCTTTAAATCTGTTGCAATATTTTCTGCTATTTCAACTTCAGGTAATTTAACGTCCCAATTATATTTTGATTTAATCATACTATTCTCCCTCATTTCCACAAGCAATTATACAAAAGAATTTGAAAAATAAAAAGTGGTAACCTTTATTTCAACCATACTTAAAACTTCAAACGATTTTGTAACGTGCGGACGCCCAGGGAAATGATATGAGTGAGCATCTACAGACTCGAACCATATACCAGGCAAGTACGCACGATCAAAATCGCAAGTTATCCATATAAAAAAGACCAATTCTTTATCACTTATTATTTCAAGCTAATTCATGTTATTAAGGTTATAAAATAAGAACTTCATCAATTTATTAGGGTTAATGAGTTGTTTTAAATGAACCTTTTATTTTGTATCTTGTGAAATATTTCAAACGATTTTGTAACGTGCGGACGCCCAGGGAAATGATATGAGTGAGAGACTACAGGCTCGAGCCATATCCCCCAGGCAAGCATGCACGATCAAAATCGCAAGATTTAAAAAAATGACTAATCCATCATTTATACTCATGTTCATTTGGATTATTTGGTGAATTTAAAAATTCAACTTTCTATTAATTGTATATAATAAATTATGTTTTTATTGTTATAAAATAGTTACTTCTTTAAATAATACAGAGATGTTTCTATGATGACATATCACTTATAGCGATTTGGAAACGTGCGGACGCCCAGGGAAATGATATGAGTGAGAGACTACAGGCTCGAGCCATATCCCCAGGCAAGCATGCACGGTCAAAATCGCAAATATTAACAATAAAAAAGGCTAATCCATGATCCCATGGATTAGCCTTTCATTTAGAGTGTGCGCTTTTGCTCCACCCTATTTTATATTAGTACATGTTTTGATATTAATTATACTAATATTTTTTCATCATTTGATTTTTTCTCTTTATATACAATAAGTTTATTGTCGTCTGATTTTTTAAGCTGACGTTTTTTCATAATTCCCCATAAAGGAACAGCTATAAATACTGATGAGAACACACCAGATATTAAACCAATTAACAACGCTAATGAGAAATTGAAAATACTTGGTGCACCGAATGCTAATAGTGCAACTACGACAATAATCACTGTCAGCACTGTATTGATAGAACGCGTCATTGTCTGACGAATTGATCTATTAACAATATCATCGATTTGTTCAGGTTTCGTAATCACTTTAACTTTATGCAAGTTCTCACGTACCCTGTCAAACGTTACAATCGTATCATTAATTGAGTAACCAATAATAGTTAGCACAGCTGCAATAAATGTAATGTCAACTTCCAATCTAAACAGACTGAATACAGCCACAATCATAAAGGCATCATGTAACAGTGCTAACACTGAGGACAGTCCCATACGCCATTCGAATCTGAATGTGATATAAATAATGATACCGATAGCTGCATACAATAGCGCCATCATTGCATTTTTAGCTAATTCTTGACCTATAACTGGTGAAACCGTATTAACAGTTGGATCATTACCGAATGATTTATCAATCGTGTTCTTAATTTTTGACACTTCATCTTTAGATAAGTCATTTTTGAATTGTACTGTTGCATTTTTGCCATTTTCACCTAAAGAAACTTGGGTAGGTTTAAAATCTTGATCCTCAAGTGTTTTTGTCACTTTCGCTTCAGATATTTTATCTTTCGATTCAAAATCAACTCTTGTACCACTTGTAAAATCAATACCTAAGTTAAGTTTGAAAATAAACATTATAACCGCACCAACGATTAAAATTAGTACGCTTAGTGACAATAATGGTTTGGCTAGCTTCATGAAATCCCAACGCTCATACGGTGTTTTTAAATCATGAACTTCTTTACCTTCATTTATATCTGCAATATGATGCTTGTTGACACCAAATAACCAAGATGATTTTTTGAAGAAATTTGAAGAAACAAGTAGTGAAAGTAACCATCTTGATAAAAATACTGCTGTTACAAAAATCATTAAAATGCCAAGTAGCAACATTGTAGCGAAACCTTTTACAGAACTTTCACCAAAGAAGAACAATACAGCAGCAGCAATCACTGTTGTAAGCTGCGCATCGACTATGGTTAAGAATGAACTTTTATTCGCTTTTTTATAGGCTTGTTTGAGCGTTCGTCCAATTTTCAGTTCATCTTTAATCCGTTCATACATGATAATATTCGCATCGACTGCCATACCGACACCCAGTACTAAAGCTGCAAGGCCTGGCAATGTTAATACACCAGAAATGAAATTAAATGCAACTAATGTCAAATAAATATAAACAGTAAGTGCAATAACAGCTACTAGCCCTGGTAAACGATAGAAACCTAACATAAATAAATAAATTACCGCTATACCAATTGCTGCAGCAAATATTGTTTTATCTAAAGCATCTTGTCCAAATTGCGCACCTACAGAATTAGAGTAAATTTCATTAAGGTCTACAGGTAATGAACCAGAATTTAATAAGTCTGCAATTTGTTTTGCTTCTTCAATACCTTTTTCACCTTTAAATCCACCAGAAATTTCTACACTATCTGAATTGATAGGTTTGTCAACTGAAGCAGCAGACACATATTTTGGATCTTTTTTGTTCATTTCTTTATGGTAAGTATCACCTTTTTCGTGATCTAACCATACAACCATGACATTTTCATCTTTTTTAGAAATTTCTTCAGTTACTTTTTTAAATTTATCACTATCTTTTAATTTAAAAGTAACTGCGGGTTGATTCGTATTCTGTTTAAATTCTTGTTTCGCTGAACCTTGTTGAATATCTTTACCCGTTAATTTGATATTGTCATCAGCATCACGAATCGTTAAATTAGCTTGTGAAGATAAAATTTCTCTAGCTTGAGATTGATTTTTGATACCCGCTAATTGTACACGGATTCTATTTTTATCTTCCACTTGAATCTTAGGTTCAGAAACCCCTAAAACGTTTACACGGTTTTCAAGTGTTTTTGCTGTGGCTTTTACAGCTTTATCATCAATCTTATCACCTTTTTGTAAAGGGTCAACTTGGTATAAGACTTCAAAGCCACCTTGTAAGTCTAATCCGAGGCTGACATTTTTTACTACATTTTTATATGTAAGTCCTATCCCGCCTAACAATAGAACTACAAGCAATATAAATGCAACAATTCTACTACTTTTCTTCACTTGAACACCTCATTGTAAGCTTATGTTATAAATTCATAATTCAATCGCCTTCGTTCTCATATACTAAACGATTAAATTTTCTAAATAACCTTACATATTTTAACACATTACATGTAGTGTAAAAACAAACTTAACTTATTTGTAACTTCTTTTTAAATGTAAGTGTTACCAAATGTAATGATTACTTAAGCTATTTAAAAATTTGATTTTGTCTATCTTTCATTATAACACCAACTATGTCTTTAAAGTCCAATATCTTTAGGTTTTGTTAAACAAAAAACGAACTGATAGTATATATCAGTTCGTAATCATAAGATCATTTATGAAGGATCAACTTGTTTAATAGCTGGTTTTTCTAAAGTGATTTCTGTACCATTGCCATTTAAAGTTAATACAACTGTAGTTTCGTCAACGCTACGTACAGTACCTTTAATTCCACCTATAGTAGTAACATGTTGACCTGATGAAATTTGGCTAATCATTTCACGATGCTCTTTAGCCTTTTTTTGTTGTGGTCTAATTAAGAAGAACCACATTAATACTAATAATAATATCGGTAATATCAATGAAGTAAATTGCATATAGTTATTTCTCCCTTTTAAAAGTTTTTTGGGTTTTCTACATTTAGTCCATACTGTTCAAAGAATTCTTCTTTAAAATCAAGTAAACGATCATCGCGAATAGCTTGTCTGATGTTTTCCATTAATTTCAGCAAGAAATGTAAATTATGATAAGTAGTAAGACGGATACCAAAAGTTTCTTCTGCTTTTATTAAATGTCTTATGTATGCTCTACTATAATTTTTACAAGTATAGCAGTCACAATTATCATCAAGTGGACCTAAATCTTCAGCATATTTAGCATTTTTTATAGTAACACGGCCATGTGAAGTCATACATGTACCATTACGTGCAATACGTGTAGGTAATACACAATCAAACATATCCATACCTCTAATGCTACATTCTATTAATGCGTCTGGTGAACCCACACCCATTAAATAACGTGGTTTATCTTTAGGCATAAATTGTTGTGTATGCGAAACCATATCATACATTACTGGCTTGGGTTCCCCAACAGATAAACCTCCGATAGCATAACCGGGAAAATCCAACGCTACTAATTCTTCAGCGCTTTGTTGACGTAAATCTTTATATTCTCCGCCTTGGATGATACCAAATAAAGCTTGATCCTCAGGTCTTTGATGCGCTTGTAAACATCTAGCTGCCCATCTACTTGTTCTTTCGATTGATTCTTTTACATATTGATATTCAGCTGGCATAGGTGGACATTCATCAAATGCCATCATAATATCTGAGCCAAGATCATTTTGAATCTGCATTGATTTTTCAGGACTCAAGAATAATTTAGAACCATTAGTATGATGACGGAATTCAACACCTTCTTCAGTAATTTTTCTTAAATTACTTAAACTAAATACTTGAAAACCACCTGAATCTGTCAGTATTGGACCATTCCAGTTCATGAACTGATGTAATCCCCCACTCTTTTTGATAATATCATTTCCTGGTTGCAACCACAAATGATATGTATTTCCTAATATTATTTTTGCTTCCATCTGATGCAATTCTTCAGGACTCATCGTTTTAACTGTGGCTTTAGTACCAACAGGCATAAACATTGGTGTTTCAAACGATCCATGTGGTGTATGCACGATTCCTAATCTTGCTCCAGATTGTTTACATGTTTTTATATGTTCATATGTTACAGCTGGCATACAAAAACTCCTTTCGTTTCATTCCTAAAAAATTAACATTGCATCGCCGAAACTAAAAAATCTATATTCAGATTTGACAGCCTGTTGATAAGCGTTCAAAATATAATCTCTTGAACTAAATGCCGAAACTAACATAACTAGTGTTGACTTCGGCAAGTGAAAGTTTGTTATTAAACCATCTATTGCTTTAAAATCAAAACCAGGATAGATAAAAATATCGGTCCATCCACTCTCTGCTACAAAATTGTTACGTGTTTGCATAATGGTTTCTAATGTTCTAGTAGAAGTTGTCCCTACTGAAAAGATACGGTGCCCATTTGTTTTTGTAGCATTTAGCAAATCTGCTGTTTCTTGATTCATTTGATAATATTCACTGTGCATTTCATGGTCATCTATATTTTCAACACTCACAGGTCTAAATGTACCTAACCCGACATGTAAAGTAATAAATGCAATATTAACACCTTTAGCTTTTAATTGTTCAAGTAGTTCATCAGTAAAATGAAGTCCTGCTGTAGGAGCTGCAGCTGATCCTGATGCTTTTGCATAAACAGTTTGATAACGATCTGGATCATCTAAGCGTTCTTTAATATACGGAGGCAGTGGCATTTCACCCAATTCATCCAAACGTTCTTGTAGTATACCTTCATAATTTAAACGCATGATTCTTCCGCCCTGATCTAAAGTTTCAAGACATTCAGCAACTATTTTGCCTTCACCAAAAGATAATTTGTCGCCTACTTTAATTCTTTTTGCTGGCTTCAATAAGACTTCCCAATCATTATCTTCAAGTTGTGTTAGCATCAACATTTCTACTTTTGCACCTGTCTCTTCTTTTAAACCAAATAAACGTGCAGGCATCACTCTGGTGTCGTTAAGTACTAATGTATCTCCTGATTCAATATAATCAATAATATTTTTAAAGTGTTTATGTGCGATATTTCCAGTTTTTCTACCAAGCACAAGCAATCTACTCTCATCTCTATTTTTCAGAGGCGTTTGAGCGATTAATGATTCTGGCAAATGATAATCAAATGCTTCAATATCCAAAACTATTCCTTCTTTCCATTCTTACTAAAATGTTCAAAAGCATACGCTGTCGCTTTACGCCCTCTTGGTGTACGTTCAATAAAACCTTTTTGTATTAAAAATGGCTCATAAACATCTTCAATTGTGACACGTTCTTCACCAATTGAAACAGCGATTGTATCTAAACCTACAGGGCCACCCTTATATTGTTCTAAGATACAGTTCATCATCTTATGATCGATATAATCTAACCCTTCATCATCCACTTGTAATAATGCTAGAGATTGCTTTGTAGTTTCAATACTTATCGATTCATCTTCTTTAACTTGTTGAAAATCTCTAACTCGTTTTAACAGCCTATTTGCCACTCTCGGCGTACCTCTGCTTCTTTTCGCAAGTTCAATGGCACTTTCATCATCTATAGTTGTACCTAAAACTTCTGCGGTACGGATTATAATTTCTTTCAATTCATGTTCTTTATAATATTCTAATCTCAGATGAACACCAAATCTATCACGTAAAGGCGCGGTTAAACTCCCGGCTCTGGTTGTAGCACCTATTAATGTAAAAGGAGGCAAGTCAATACGTATACTTCGCGCTTCTTCTCCCTTACCTATCACAATATCAAGAAAGAAATCTTCCATTGCTGGATATAAAACTTCTTCTACAACACTACTCAATCTGTGAATTTCATCGATAAATAATACATCACCAGGTTGTAAACTAGACAAAATAGCAGCCAAGTCACCCGGTCGTTCAATAGACGGTCCAGAAATGGTTCTAATATTGACTTCCATTTCATTAGCAATGATGTTGGATAAAGTCGTTTTACCTAATCCAGGGGGGCCAAATAAAAGTACATGATCTAACGGTTCTTTCCTAATTTTAGCTGCTTTTATAAAAACTTCTAAATTTGATTTAATCGTTGATTGTCCTATATATTGGCGTAATCTTTCAGGTCTTAAAGATAATTCAAATGATGATTCATCTTCATGCATAGACTGATCTACCATTCTATCATCCATTTATATTTCCCCCTTCATAAAATTTCAGCAAACTTAAGATATAAGCAACTGTAAACCACGCTTCACTGCATCATCTATTGATTCAAAAGATTCCTTATCTAAAGTTTTTTCAACTTTATTCAACTCTCTCTTAGAATAACCCAGTGCTTCTAAAGCTAGTAACGCTTCTTTTACAATTGCAGTATTTTGCGGATTATTTTGGTCCACATTAAACAATTGACTGCTATCTTCCTCTGTTACTTGTACTTTACCTTTGAGGTCTAAAACAATTTGACGCGCTGTTTTTTTACCTATGCCAGGAAATTTTGTTAAATAAGCATCATTTTCATTTTCAATTGCAATTTTTACTTCGTTTGGTGAACTACTAGCTAAAATTGCTAAAGCTGATTTTGGACCGATGCCTGTCACTTTAATTAAGCTTAAAAACATATCTTTTTCCTCTTGATTTATAAAACCATAAAGCAGCTGTGCATCTTCTCTTACAATCAACGAAGTATGAATCAAAATCTCTTGGTCTTTATATTTTTGAAATCGATATGAGTTTGGAGTTTGAATCTCATAACCTACGCCTGAAGCCTCCAAAACTACATGCGTGGGATTTAAAACGGTTAAAGTTCCTTTAATATATGCGTACACAGTCACACTTCCTTATATCGTCATACTAATGAGTTCCACATTAGAAATATGTTCAATCTTTTTTAATGCATTTATGACTTCATCTATTTCTAAATCTGTGCCTTTGCCATCTAATGATAATGTAATGGTAGCTCTACCGTCCATCGGTATACTTTGATGAATCGTCAACACTGACAAATCTAATTTAGAAAGTGTATTTAAAACCTCAGCTAACATACCTATGATGTCATTCACATACAAAATCAATGTAAACTCTCTTGTTTCTTCTAATTTTTCGTCAACTGGAAATATCGTATCACGATATTTGTAAAATGCACTTCGGGATAAATCGAATTGTTTCACTGCTTCAAATATGGACAATGATGGGTCGTTTTTCAAAACTTCTTTGATTTGTAAAGTTTTAACCACTGATTCAGGTAACACATCTTCACGAATTAAATAAAACTTTTTATTTTCATTTTTGCCCATATCAAGCACTCCTATTCAACAAATTCAAATTCTCCACCAAGTATTCTTACAATATCTCCATTTTTACAACCACGTTCACGTAATGCATCATCAATACCCATTGAACGCATTTGACGCGCAAAACGTCTAACTGCTGGATCACTATTAAAGTCAGTCATTTTGAACATTCTTTCTATAGCTTTACCACTCACTACGTAAGCAGCATCATCGTCTCTAGTAATCGTAAATGCATCCTGACTAGGCGTATGTTTATAGACTACTCTATTAACACCTAAATCTTCTTCTTCCTTATTAAAATCTACATCTTTGACCTCTTCTAATGTATCAGCAATAGCATATAATAATTCATCAATATTATCATGCATTACTGTAGACAAGGGAATAATGCGTACACTTTTATCATTTAATTGTTCTTTAAAAATGGTTAAATTATCTTCTGCATCAGGGATATCCATTTTATTAGCAACCACAATTTGTGGTCGGTCTTCTAATCTATGTTCATAAGCTTTTAATTCTTCATTAATAACTTGATAATCTTCGTAAGGATCACGACCTTCTGAACCACTCATATCAATCATATGCACGATTACTTTGGTTCTCTCAACGTGTCTTAAAAATTGGTGACCCAGTCCGACACCTTCAGAAGCACCTTGTATAAGTCCAGGTAAATCTGCCATCACAAAACTACGATGATCTTTGGTAGAAACAACGCCTAGATTAGGTTTAATTGTTGTGAAGTGATAAGCTCCAATCTTTGGTTTTGCTTTAGAAACTGTTGATAATAATGTAGATTTTCCAACACTAGGGAAACCGACTAAACCAACATCTGCAAGTAGTTTCAGTTCCAAAGTAACCTCAATTTCTTCACCTGGTTCACCGTTTTCACTAAAATCTGGTGCAGGGTTTCGTGGAGAAGCAAAGCGGGAATTCCCACGTCCTCCACGACCACCTCTTGCAACTGTAGCACGCTGTCCATTCTCTACTAAATCAGCTAGAACTTCTTCAGTTTCTACACTTTTAATAATTGTACCTGGTGGTACTTTTAATACTAAATGCTCAGCATTTTTACCGTGCATATTACTGCTTTGACCACCTTCACCTCTTTTAGCCTTAAAATGTGTTTGGTATCTGAAATCTAATAACGTTCTTAGACCTTCATCTACTTCGAACACAATTGAAGCTCCGTTACCACCATCACCACCTGCTGGACCGCCAAATGGTACATATTTCTCTCTTCTATATGCAGTTATGCCATTACCGCCATCACCAGCTTTGAGTGATATTTTAACTTGATCAACAAACATAATTTCACCTCTTTTTTATAAAACTTAATTTACATATCTTGTATATTATAGCATTTTCTATATAACTAGAAAATAAAGACAAAAAATAAACACCAGAAGTCATCACTTCTGGTGTTAACATGAACAAAAATTACTCAGCAGCTGCGTATACAGATACTTGTTTTTTGTCTCGACCTTTACGTTCAAATTTTACAACGCCGTCGATTTTAGCGAATAATGTATCGTCGCCACCACGACCAACATTTTCACCAGGATAAATTTTAGTACCACGTTGACGGAATAAAATAGAACCGCTAGTAACGAATTGACCATCCGCACGTTTAGCACCTAAACGTTTTGATTCAGAGTCACGTCCGTTTTTTGTAGAACTTACCCCTTTTTTAGATGCGAAGAACTGTAAGTTTAATTTTAACATTTGGTTGCACCTCACTTATAATTTAATCTAATATTTTCTTTGTATTCTTCTTCAATGGTCTGCAAAGAGACTAACATTGCTTGAAGAATTAATTGCGCTTTTTCGTTATTCGTATCGACACTTCTAACATGGAAGTATCCACCGTCATCACTATAGTCAATGTCGGGTTTCTCAGATGTTAATCCCATTATAGCATTAACACTTCCGAAAATAACTGCAGATGCTCCTGCACATACAATATCGTAACCGTAGTCACCATGATCGGCATGACCATCCATGATAACGTCTGTTACTTGACCCGAATCATTTAATGTAACATCTACATTAATCATAATTACGCGTTGATTTTGTCGATTGTTAATTTAGTGTATGGTTGACGGTGACCTTTTTTACGTTTAGAGTCTTTACGACGTCTATAAGTGAAAACAGTAATTTTTTTACCGCGACCTTGTTTGTTTACAGTAGCAGTAACTGTTGCACCTTCAACTGTTGGTGCACCAACTTTAACTGAATCTCCACCTACAAATAGTACTTTATCAAAAGTGAAAGAATCACCTTCATTTACGTCTAATTTTTCAACGAAAATTTCTTGTCCTTCTTCAACTTTTACTTGTTTTCCACCTGTTTCAATAATAGCAAACATACTTTGCACCTCCTATAATTTAAGTCACGCCAAACTCAGGTGACATCTTTGTACTTAAACCTGAATCCGAGCGGTTGTATGTAGCTAGAAACTACTCAACTACTGCATTTTAGCATTATGATCTTTCACTGTCAATCTTCAATTGGATTTTTTTGAGAAATTTAGTTATTAGCGGATACAAAACAATTAATAAAATTAAATTTAGAATTAATGTCGGTATCATTCTAAAAATCACAAACTCAAACAGATTAAATTGAACTAATCCTAAAACACTATATATAACTGCTACATAAATTTCTAACACGAGTGTACCTAACAATACGATAGTAAATAACATCGAATGATCTCGATAAAATACTTTGAAGAAAAAATCCATGATAACGACTAATAAAATATAGCCAAATAAATATAATCCGTAAAAGCTACCATAATATAAATCGGTAATTAATCCTAATACTGTAGATAAAATCAGAGCTACACCAAAACCTCTATAGACACTAATGATTAAGATGTACATAATTGTTAAATGAGGTACAAAAATGATCTCTTTACCAGAAATTTGCATAGGTATGACAAGTGCAATTGCGGTATCAATATAAAAAAGGATGATACCTATTAGAAAGTAGTATAAAGCTCGCATTAATTATCACCACTTTCAGTATCAGGTACTGTATTAGGGTCTCTTTTAGCAACATAAACATGACTTAAATCAGCTAAATCAGTACCAGTTTTCACTCTTACTTCTTTAGCTAAACCATACTCATCATTTTCAACCTTTGCTACTTCACCTATGTATAACCCAGTTGGAAGCTGATCAGCTAATCCACTTGTAACTACCTTATCTCCTTTTTTAACACTGTCTTTATTGTTAATATCAGATATTACTAGCTCTTCCTTTTTTGCATCATAATGGTCTATGAGGCCAAACACGTTTTTATCATCATGTTGGATATTGACAGATAAGCGATTTGCCCTTGTGTTTGTTGATATTAAATCTACTTGTGAAGAAAACTGATTCACTTTAGAGATTCGACCAACTAAACCATCAGAAGTCATTACTGCCATATTATTTTTGATTCCATCTTTTGACCCTTGATTAATGACTAATGTATTCATCCACTGATCAGGGTTTCTAGAAAGAACTGTGCTTGAAATTGGATCGAATTTAGATATATCTTCAATATCTAATTCTTTTTTGTACTTTTTATTCTCTGACTTTAACCTTTGATTTTCCGCCTCTAACTGTTTCAATTCACTTGATTGTTTTTTTGAATCACCACTGGTAAAAATACTATTGATAGATCCAGTAATAAAATGGACTGGATAACTCACAGCCTTTTGGCCAAAAGCTACTGTATCCCCAACATACTGTTCAACATGTGATTGGGATTGGGATCGCAATGACACACCAATCAAGGCGATAAAAACAATGATTGCACATAATATAACAATCAATTTGTTGTTTCTAAAAAACTTTGACAACCTAAACACCTCTATTAACCAACTATTTTATCTTCTTCCTATCATTTTATATTACTACTTAAACGAAATAAAGCACGAACATAAAGAATATGAAACAAAATTCATTTGAGAATTTTAATATGAAGATAAGTTTACTATATTTTATATTAAAACATTGTGATAACTTGTATTATAGCAATAAATTTAGAGAATAGTGTATTATTTAGTATTAATTTAAACGCTCCATTTAATTTTTGAAATAGTCATTGAAAATTCCTTTTTAGGACAACAGTTTACTCATTTTGATAAATATCCAATCTCATAAAAAAAGGACGAGTTAAAATCAATCATATCCATATTGATTTAAAACTCGTCCCGGTTATTTATCATATTAATTTTTTAAACTAAAAAATTACCTAGAAGCTACATAAACTACAGCTTACATACACATTTAATTAACTTACTGTACTCGTATTAAACGAATACTATTTCTGCTCTTCATCTGATGATGTTTTAGAGTCATTAGACTTACTAGATTCTTTTTCATCTTCTTTATAAAGCGTTTCTTCTTTACGCCAACGCGCAAATAAATTTTGTGCTTTTGCTTGTTCGTCTGCTTTTTTTTCATTAGATTTTTCACTCATTATAAACACCAACCTTTTCATATTACTTATATAAGGCTAACTTATTTATTAAAAGAATTCAAACCCATTACTCATAATTTGAAGCTGGCTTCAATTCTATATGTTCGCCCAATTGATTAAGGTCTTGATTCATCTCTATTTCAGTTTTATAAACTCTCATAGATTCAGAACCAAATTTATAAATAATAAATTCATCTCCACGTTGACCAGCTAAATAAGTGTCATTATATCCCATTCTTTCGATACCAGTTACTGACATAAACTCCCGTTTATCAATCCAATTAAACATATTTTTTGTTTGACTAAGTGGAACATTATTCAAAATATCGTTATCTTCTACTGAATATCTTTGTCCACCTGTAAGATGACCTTTATTTGCGCTATTATTTAAGGATGATTCATCATTATGAATTGGGTTCCAATCTTGGTCTTTCAAAAAGGGCGCATATTTGAGTGCGAAAAATACAATTACTATAATTGCAATAATAGCTATAATATTCTTTATAATACTAAAAATGAAACGCATGAACCATCCTCCTATTTTATTCATCAAAATTATAGTATGTTTAATAAAGTTTATCATCAGACTATAGGTGTATTTATATCTTAACTATAGACCGATGTATGTTTCATGCATTAATATTAAACTATATTAAAAGGAGTGAATGACGATGAGTATTTTATCTATAATCCTGCTTGCACTCTTAGTTATCTTATTATTTAGAGTAGGTTTATCTATTTTGAGATTTTTAATCTATGTTGGCATAATTGTATTATGTATTTATCTAGGATACCAAGGTATTCTTTGGTTAATGGAAAATTATAATCAATTTTTTAATTTTATAAATTAAAATTTTAGCGCTTATAGACATTGACGTCCATTAAGCGCTTTTTAATAATTCAAATGATTATTTTTTCGCAAGTACTTGATAACAATAATAACAACCACACAATAACAGCGCCCAAATAACCCCAAGGACAATCGCGCCAAAAACCACATTAAAAAGCGAATGATTATAATCCTTTAAAAAACTTAGTACTGTTGAGGAAATAGTAACACCTATCGTTGAAATCAATAAAGTATTGTAAATATGTTTCATTCTCATATTAGTTTTCATTTTAATCATTTGCATTAAATAAATCACAGGTAATAACAGCGCTACTAAAAGCATACTTTCCATCCTTTAACCTCCTAATTTGATGCCTCAAATATAATATGCTCGTTAAGTATACGATGACAATTTAACCAAACATCGTTAGTAATATTATATTTAAATCACTGTTATTTAATCAAAGTAACCCGCTTCTACCATGCTTAAATATTCATGGTCGCCTATAATGACATGATCTAATAAATCAATACCTAATAGTTGACCGCAATCTCTAAGTCTTGCAGTGGTTTTAATATCTTCATTTGAAGGTGTTGTATCACCGGAAGGGTGATTATGTAAAACGATAATCGCATTACTCGCACATTTAATCGCTTCACTAAATATTTCTCTTGGATGAACAATTGAAGAATTTAGCGTACCTACAAATATTGTTTTCTTTTTTATAATGATATTTTTAGAATTTAAGAACAGCACAATAAATTTTTCTTGCGTCAAATGTTCCATCTTACCCATCATAAAATCTGCCACATCTTTAGGGCTAGTAATTTGAATTTTATCATCAACACTTCCGGAATGTATACGTTCACCCAATTCAAAAGCTGCTTTCAATATAAGTGCTTTATACAGTCCCACACCTTTTACTTTGTTTAAATCATTAATAGATAACGTTTTTAATTCTTTTAAACTATCTACTGATTTTAATAATTCATTAGCTATATCTAAACTTGAACTGCCTTTTCTTCCTGTATTAATGAGAATAGCTAATAATTCAGCATGTGATAAATACCTGGCACCATGACACAACATACGTTCTCTTGGTTTTTGATGATCTGCAAGTTCATTTATTCTCAATAAACAACAACTCCTATGAATAATCTAGATGTATTTCTATATTAAAATTAATAATTTTGTAATGTCATTGGAATAACAAATTTTAAAGAAGCATTCAAAAGCGAGGTGTATTTATTCTACTACGAATGATGTGTCATGTTGACTATTTTCTCATTAATTTAATAATTGCTTATTTTTAGCCAAAAAGTTTTAACTCAGAATAAAAATTTGCTTGTTTTATAAATTATATCAAGATGTTTCTTTACTTTTTTGTGCACTGTCCCACTGTGCAAATAAAAATAAAAGACCTATAATCCCTAAAATTACAGTTCCCCATATATTCAATGGTAATACATCTTTAACATATAAATAAGTGTAACCACAAATAAAGTTGGTAAAATGGCGCCCAATAGCTTATTCCCTGTTTTAGATATAAAATATTGCACCGCTAACAATACAGGATAAATAATTGCTGGTGATAATGTCATAAAAAATTTCAAATAAAATCCCTTCCTTTTTTATTATATTTTATGAATATAACAAACCATAACAAATTATAAATAGTTTTATCATTAAAAATTATGGTTATCAATATTGTGATTATCATGCTTATATTTTTTAATAGCGTCTATAAAAATACAGATACCCAAGCCGAAAATAATTAAAGGAAGTATGATGTACTCGAGTTATATTAGAGTTCGTCAAAATTCAAAAATGAAATAAACTATATTTTATTACAAGGCTAAAAAAGCATAGTAAATTTCAAAATGTAAATTTTTACAAATTAAAATAGCTATGCTTTTAATTGAACTATTCTTCTTTTTTTACTTCTTCTACTGTTTTTTCAACTTCTTCTCGTGTCATTTTTTCACGCCCATTTTTCATTGCTTTTAACGTTTTATGTGCGAAAGCTAATGGTAAACGACAGAACAATAAAATCGTCCTTTTATTGATTGCTTTCATATATTCATCCGCTTTTGCTAAATTTTCTTCAGCATATGCAAATAAATCCTCACGCGTCCAGTCGTCAGGAACGAAACTCACATCACGTTCCTCAAGATCTTCTTCTTCATTTCGCAGAATGTTTACAGCCTGAAGTCCTCTTCCATAACCTATTGCTAAATCTCTATCTGTTTTAACATTTGCACAGACATCCCATAGTTTAGATAGCATTACACCTACAAGTCCTGCTACATAATATGTATAATCATCTAAATCTTCACGAGATTTAATTCTCCAGTTAGCTTTTGCCCATTTTGCCATACCATATGCCATTTCACTAGAAGATTCTCTAACGATTGCCCGAGTATGTTCAGGGCAAGCTGCCAACCAATCTCCTAATCTCATTGAAACTTCAGGTAATTTATCTTTTACTGGATCTATTATTTTTAAATATTTTTCAGAATCAAAAGGCGTATTTAATAATTCGCTAATTTGCATTAACAAACTATGCTTTAAATCATTGTTAATTTCCTCATGATCTTCAATTTCATCAATTGCACGCATAACTAAATATGCACAAGCTACAGAATGTTTTAGTTCTTTTTCTAAAAAAGTAATTGGAATATAAAACGTACGGCTTGTCTCTTTTAAAACGCGCATTGCATCTTTTGGGAATTTCTTTTCTGCCATTTTATGAGTTCCCCTCCCTTTCTTGATATTATCATATTTTTACATTTTAAAATAGCAAATGCTATACTGATAGCATTTTTACACTTTAATTACTAAAATAAATTAAAAAGCGAGAATAAAATCGACAGTTGTTAATCGATCCCATTGCCCGCTTTTAGAAATTAGCAAAACACGAAATTTAAAAATATACTTTAAAGTGTTTTAAACTAAAATGTGAATTTATCCCTTGTTATATTATACAAATTCTTCATACTCATAAGGATTCTGTCCTTCAACACGACCATTTTCTCCTTTATCTAATGCATCTATTTTAGCTATATCTTCATCTGATAGTTTAAAATCAAGATAATTAAAGTTATCTCGTTGATGAGTATATTGTGAAGCTTTAACTACAGGGAAAACATGTTTCTGATTCACCCAATTAATAATGACTTGTGCTGTAGAACGATTATATTTTTCTGCTATTTCTTTAATTGTATTATTAGTTAACACATCATTAATCTCACGACCAAGCGGACTCCATGCCTCCGATAAAACACCACGTTTATCGTTTTCTTTGATTAATTCACTATTATTAAAGTATGGATGAATTTCTATTTGATTTGTTGCAGGCGTAAAACCTGTTGCCTCTATGATGTCATCTAAATGATCAGGCATGAAATTGGATACACCAATCGATTTTATTAATCCATATTTTTGAGCGTCTACTAATGCTTGCCAAGCTTCTACATATTTACCTTGTTTAGGATTAGGCCAATGAACTAAATATTTATCAAAATAATCTAAGCCCGTTCTATATAGTGATTCTTGTATAAGGTTAATTGCTTTATCATATTCATGAGCTGCACCAGGTAGTTTAGCACTTACATAAATTTCTTCTCTTGGAATACTAGAACGACGAATGGCTTCGCCTACCATTCCTTCATTATTATAGTTTGTGGAAGTATCAATAACTCTATAACCAAGATTCAATGCATTTTCTAATGCTTTAACACCCTTGCCACCTTGAATATTAACTGTGCCTAATGCTATATGAGGTAATATTGTACCATCATTTAATAGAAATTTTTCATTTAAACTCAATTTATAACTTCCTTTCAATATTTAACAAATTATGTTACAAATCAACCTTAAATTGATTTTAAATCATTACATATGTATTTTACCCACATATGGACTTTTTTAATCTAAATGGATGAGTGAATGAAGCATTGATATCATAAACTTCCTCCGAAAATCCTAAAATGTGATAATACTGTCTCTATACAAAAAGCTATATATATAAATGGTATAAATGGTATTTTAATTTTTCGATTTTTTGTTTTCAACACTAATATCGTAGAAAATATACTGCCTATTAAGCATGTTAGAAAGAGTACATTGATAAAAATGGAATATGGTATTAAATATGATAAAAGCGAACAAATTAATATATCACCATATCCAATAGCATTTTTGAATAAAAAATAAAATATATGTAGTAGGAGTGTGGTAATAACAAAATAATAGAGGTTACCATCAATAATAACTGCACTACTGAAAGCAAATACAAAAAATATGTGTAACGGGATAGATAAAGTTTGTATATCATAGAGAGCAAAAACAAGGAGAAATAAATATATGCATATGAAAGTGGATAACGATTTTGCGTTTGGATTAAATATCAAATATAAGGCTGATACCAATGACAATACCTCACCTAAAATATAAAGTCTACTAAGCGGTTGATTACAACATGAGGTTTTTCCTAAGAGTCTAATATAACTGAATATTGGTATGATATCTCTGTAGCTCAATTGCTTATTACAGAAATCACACTTGGATCTTGTTGCCAAATACTTTAAGTTAAATGTTTCAACAAAACATAATTGATAAAGAAAGCTAAATAACACAGGACAAACAACAAACAATATAAGCAATGAATCGCCTCCTCTTGCTTATTATAACAATACGAGTCTAGCACTTTAACAAAAACATCACTTTTCAAATAATAATAGAAAAATACAAAAAATAAAGCTAGTCTACCATTTAACAAAACCATTATATAACTTTGGTTAAGGTGCTAAATAATAACTAGCTTTATTATATTCAAATTAAATGTTTAGAAATTTACTTTAGCTTTAACTTCGCTGATGAAATACAAACTACCTGTAATAACTAAGCCCTGTCCTTCATAATTTTCAATAAATCGAACGAAATCATCCACAGTTTCTTTTTGATCAAATCGTATTTCATCGTAAATTTCTTCTTTTGTGCATGCTTTTGGAAAATCAAAATCCGTAATATACATTGTAGAAGCAATTGTTTTTAATTGATCAACCATTGCGTGAATAGGCTTTCCATTAATAGCCGCATACAATACGTCGACATTATCTAATTTATAATAGTCTTTTAACGTCTTTATAAGTGCTTCTACACTTTCCAAATTATGGGCACCATCTATAATCATCAATGGTTCATCTTTAACTTTCTCAATTCTTCCTGTCCAATTCACAGCTTCAATCCCATTAATCATTTTATTAAAATCTAATTCAACTAACCCAGATTCATTTAATTCGATTAATGCTGTAATTGCCAATGCTGCATTCTCTTTTTGATGTTCACCAAGCATATTCAAAATAAGCGTTTCTAGTTCATAATTCTTATAGCGATATGTAAATTCCTCACCTTGAGAAATCACACTAATATCTCTATCTAACTCAATACCTTCTGCATTTTGTTGTTCTACAAAATCGCGAATGATTTTAAGTGCATCTTCATTTTTCACAGCATATATGACAGGCGTTTCAGGTTTAATAATTGCACCTTTATCTTTGGCGATATCTACATATGTGTCGCCTAAAATATCAACATGATCTAAACCAATACTCGTTAAAATGCTAAGTATTGGTTTAAATACATTTGTAGAATCATTCTTTATACCTAAGCCTGCTTCAACTATTACAAAGTCAACTGGATGAATTTCTCCAAAATATAGAAACATCATCGTTGTAATAATTTCAAATTCTGTGGCTGTTCCAAGTTCTGTTTCTATTTCTAATGCTTCACTTACTGGTTTTACCTTTTGAACTAATTCTACAATGGCATCGTCGCTTATTGGTACACCATTTAAACTTATACGTTCATTAAATGTTTCTATAAAAGGAGACGTAAAGGTCCCAACTTCATATCCATTGTCAACAAGCGCTGACCTTAAATAGGCAACTGTTGACCCTTTACCATTTGTACCACCGACATGAATACCATTGATATTAAATTGTGGATTGTTTAATTTATCTAGCATCCACTCCATGCGTTTAACACCTGGTTTAATGCCAAATTTAGTTCGTTCATGTATCCAATATAAGCTGTCTAGGTAATTCATGTTAAGGACTCCTATGCTTTTAATTGATTAATTCGTTCTTGTACACCATCATATTTTTCTTGATATGTTTGTTTTTTCTCACGCTCTTCATTAATAATTTTTTCAGGCGCTTTATTAACAAAGTTTTCATTAGCTAGTTTTTTATTGACACGATCTAACTCTTTTTCCCATTTTTCGAGTTCGTTTTCTAAACGTGCAATTTCTTTATCCATGTCGATTAAACCTTCTAATGGTAATATGACTTCACCAGCAGAAGTAATTGATGTCATTGCTTTTTCAGGGATCGCTATTGTAGTTTGGATAATTAGTTCGCTTGGATGACAGAATCTATCAATATAATTTGAATTATTTAATAAAGTTTCTCGTATATTTTCATCTTTTGCTTGAATGAAAATTGGAATAGCTTTTGATAATGGCGTATCTACTTCTAGTCGAGATTGTCTTACAGATTTTATTATTTCAACAAGTTGTTGCATCGTTTCTTTACTTTCATCAAATACTAACTCATTATTTGATTTAGGCCAAGCTGCATTGACAATCGTTTCACCTTCATGTGGTAAATTTTGCCAAATTTGTTCTGTTACAAACGGCATAAATGGGTGTAACATTCTCATTGTATTATCTAGCACATAAGTTAATACAGAACGTGTAACTTGTTTTTGAGCTTCATCTTCACCGTTCATAGGTATTTTACTCATTTCTATATACCAATCACAGAATTCATCCCAAATAAAGTTATATAGAGCTCTGCCAACCTCACCAAATTCATAACGTTCACTTAAATCAGTAACTGTATCTATTGTTTCATTTAAGCGTGTTAAAATCCATTTATCTGCTAAAGATAAATTAGTTGATAAATCTACATCTTCAACTTTGAAATCGTCACCAATATTCATCAGACTAAATCTAGCAGCATTCCATATTTTATTTATAAAATTCCAGATTGATTCAACTTTTTCTGTAGAATAACGTAAATCGTGACCAGGAGATGAACCAGTAGCTAAGAAATATCTTAAACTATCTGCACCATACTCATCAATAACGTCCATTGGATCAACACCATTGCCTAATGATTTGCTCATTTTACGTCCATCTTCAGCACGCACTAACCCATGTAATAACACATCGTTAAATGGGCGTTGTCCTGTAAACTCAAGTCCTTGGAATATCATTCTAGCTACCCAGAAGAATATAATATCATAACCTGTTACAAGTACATTAGTTGGGTAATAACGTTGGAAATCTTCATTTTCAGTATCCGGCCAGCCTAATGTTGAAAATGGCCAAAGTGCACTTGAGAACCAAGTGTCTAATACATCTTCATCTTGTGTCCATTCTTCTTGATTTTGTGGTGGCTCTTCACCGACATAAATTTCTCCAGTTTCATTATGGTACCAAGCAGGTATTTGATGCCCCCACCATAACTGTCGTGAAATCGTCCAATCTCTAATTTCTTCCATCCAACGGTTGAATGTTTTTTCAAATCTATTTGGCACAAAATCGATTCTGTTATCCGTTTTTTGGTTGTTTAATGCTTGTTCAGCTAATGGTTTCATTTTAACAAACCATTGTGTAGATAGATAAGGTTCAACGACTGCACCAGAACGTTCTGAATGTCCAACAGAATGTTCATGTTCTTCAATTTTAATCACTAAATCCTGTTCGTATAAGTCTTTTACTAATGCTTCACGACATTCAAATCTATCCATACCTTGATATTTACCAGCATGTGCATTCATGTGACCAGACTCATCCATAACTGTAATACGTTCTAAATCATGGCGATTACCTATTTCAAAGTCATTTGGATCATGTGATGGTGTAACTTTCATCGCACCACTACCAAAATCGATATCCACATATTCATCTGCTAGTATTGGTAATTCTCTCCCAATTATAGGCAAAATTACAGTTTTACCTATAACATCTTTATAACGATCATCATTCGGATTCACTACGATTGCAGTATCACCTAACATCGTCTCAGGACGTGTAGTGGCTATCTCAATGAAGCCATTACCATCTGCATAAGGATATTTAAAATGATAAAACTTACCTTGTACATCCTCATGAATTACTTCTATATCAGATAAAGCAGTTCGTGCAACTGGATCCCAGTTGATGATGTATTCACCACGATAAATTAGACCTTTATTATACATATCTACAAATACTTTTTTAACTGCTTTACTAAGTCCTTCATCTAATGTAAAGCGCTCTCTACTATAATCTAAGCCTAAACCTAATTTTGCCCACTGTTGTCTAATAAAATCTGCATACTCTTCTTTCCAATCCCAAGCTTTTTCTAAGAACTTCTCTCTACCTAAATCATGGCGAGATAAACCTTCTTCTTTGAGTTTAGCTTCTACTTTAGCTTGTGTCGCTATACCAGCATGGTCCATACCTGGTAAATAAAGTGTGTCATACCCTTGCATACGCTTCATTCTTGTTATAATATCTTGTAACGTTGTATCCCAAGCATGACCTAAATGTAATTTTCCAGTTACATTTGGGGGTGGAATAACGATTGTATATGTTTCTTTTGAATGATCTTCTGCTGCTTTAAAATAGCCGTTATTGACCCACTGGTCATAACGTCCAGCTTCGACTTCGTTTGGATTATATTTGGGTTTCATTTCCATGTGTAAAATCCTCCTTAAATAAATAAAAACCCATCCTATAAAATAGGACGGGTTTTACCGTGGTACCACCTAAATTCAAGAAATTAGTATAATAATTTCAAGCACTTAAAATTATGATTAACGCTCAAACACGCTTTAACCTACTTTATTATCTCAGATTTGACAAGTTTCAGCTAAAGTTCAATGTGGGCTACCTTCAATAAGTTAAATTGTACATTTTCAGCTACCATGTACTCTCTGTTAAATTTCAGCTTATTTACTCTTCCCAGTAGACAATATTTCTTTACTTGATTATAGTATAATGGATATGAAAATAAGTCAATAAAATGGAGTGAAATTTATGAATGAATGTGCATTTGGCACTACAGATCCTGTTTACATTAATTATCACAATGAAAGTTGGGGACATCCTATATATGATAGTTTGAAACTATTTAAATTGATGGCATTAGAATCCCAACATGCTGGGCTATCTTGGTTAACTATTTTAAAGAAAAAAGAATCATATGAACAAGCATTTTATAATTTCGATCCAACGAAAATTGTAAATATGACGTCAGAAGATATTGATAGGTTAATGGAGTTTCCCAATATTGTTCATAATAGAAAAAAATTAGAGGCTATTGTCAATCAAGCAGAAGGATATTTCAAAATCGAAAAAGATTATGGCAGTTTTAGTACGTTTTTATGGTCTTATGTCGATAATAAACCACTCGATTTAGGCTATCGTCAGTCAACTGAACGAATGACAGTAGATGAGCGTGCCACGGAACTTTCTAAAAAATTAAAGCAGTATGGATTTAAGTTTTTAGGTCCAGTCACTGTCTTCTCATTTTTGGAGGCAGCAGGTCTATATAATGCTCACTTACAAGCATGCCCTTATAACCCTAACATTTACAATGGCGAAGGTTTTCATTAAAAATAAACCACTTTAATATAGTTAACGAGCAGTTGTCTCATTTATTAGATTTTATTGAATAATAGAATTGTTTTTTCCAAAAAGTGTGTGCTAAAAAATATTTTTTAAACTTGCATCAATAATTAATATAGACAGAAAACATGCACAAAAAACTGCTATCAAAGTCGCCCAGTTTATCGACAGTCTGACATGAGCTTTTGCTCATGTTTTTTAGTTTAAGCATATTCAAGTCTTTTAAAAATTAAACCGTGTCATAAGCGTATATTTAGTTTACTTTCAATCATGACGTTAAATGTATAAAAAAACCACTCCGCAGAGTGGTCAAAAGGATGAAGTACTGGAGGTACTTCGCTTATATAATATCAAAGAAAAATAAGTTGTTCAACATAATAAATATTAAATTATTGTAAAAAATCAATAGATTTTACAACGCTATATTTGCTAATCATTTTTATTACTTTCGCTTTGTCTCTCCCTAAATTTAAGAAAATAATTTAACATCGGTGCAATTAAAAATAATATAAAGAAAATTCTAAAGATATGGTAACTAGATATCATCGCGACATCTGCGCCAGTTTCAATAGCAACTAAAACAATTTGACTCATGCCTCCAGGGGCGGCACCTAGGAACAATTCGTTCACTTGATGATGTGATACGGTTGCGATAAACAAAACCATGACAAATGCTAATAATATTAATAAAATATTTTGGAATGCAATTGCTATTGCAATTCTCCCTTTCATTTGGTCTAATAACTTTGCTATTTGTATACCTATGCGAATCATATATATAATTTGTGCTGCAGCAATGATGTAATTATCTAGTGTGAAAGTCACACCAGTAAATAAGTTCCATCCTATCAGTACGAGAATAGGAGCAAGTAATTGTTTGGTTGGAAAATTTATTTTTGTCATAACAAAATAAATAACAGCTATTGCAATAATAAGTAAAGCTATATTCGGAATTGTTAAAGCCTGTGTCAAAACTTGTGTAGTTCGTCCAGTTGTTGAATGATTTCCAGAATCTTGAAAAAAATACGATATAAATGGAACTAATATAACAACAAATATGATTCTTGATGTTTGAGTTAAACTAACAACCATTATATTCGCTTTTTTATTTTCCTCTGCCATTATTAACATTTGACTCAAAGCACCGGGGATCACACTTAATATTGCCGTTTCGGTATTAACATTAGCAATTTTTTTGAAAAAATAAGCAATGATTAAAGCTAATATAAGTAACATAATTGTTATCAAAACAATCGTGAGCCAATCATCTTTGATATCAAATATGACATTTTTTGTAAAAGTAGAGCCTATTTGAACTCCTAATAGCACTAAACCAATTTGACTTAACCAAAACGGCCATCTTACATCTAAGTGTAAATAGCGTATACAAACGATACTAGCAATAATTGGTCCAAACATAAACGGCAGCAAAACATGGGCTGCATTTAGTACTAAACTAAAAATAAGCGCTAATATTAATACGATAAAATTACTTTTTAAATGCTTATTCATTTGCTCACAACTTTCTTTAGTATCGTTATATTTATATACATGACTAATTAAATTAAAAGGAGCGAGTTAGAAATCAAAATGCTTAATTTGATTTCGAATCCTCGCCCCATTTAGGTAAAAGAACTCTAAAAAGTAAATACAATTAAATGTTATTAATGAGCCCTTTAAAACACTATTTATTTTAACTAAATTGGAAATAACAATATAAATTTTAAGTGCTTAACATTAAACAATACGGCTCAATGCAGTATCAAATGCTGCTAATGTTTTTTCTATATCCGCTTCTGTATGTGCAGTAGAAAGGAATGTCCCTTCAAATTGGGAAGGTGGTAAAAATACGCCTTCTTTTGCCATTTCTCTATACATTTGACTAAACATTTCTAAATCACTTTGATTTGCTTCTTCAAAATTAGTTACCGGTCCTTCATTTAAGAAATACCCTATCATAGATCCTGCACGATTCACAGTAATGGGTACATTATGCTTTTTAAAAATATCTTTTAAGCCATTTTCTAATATATCTCCAAGTTTATTGAAGTATTCATATGACTCTGGTGTTAATTGTTTTAAAGTTTCATAACCACTTGTCATAGCTAGCGGATTTCCAGATAATGTTCCCGCTTGGTAAATATTACCTGAAGGTGCAATATGATCCATGATTTCTTTTTTACCACCAAATGCTGCTGCAGGTAATCCTCCACCTATGACTTTACCAAGACAAGTTAAATCAGGCATCACATTAAAGTAACCTTGTGCACAATGATATCCCACTCTAAAACCAGTCATAACTTCATCAAATATTAATAACGAACCATATTCATTTGTGATATCTCTCAAGCCTTGTAAGAATCCTTCTACTGGTGGAACAACACCCATATTACCCGCTACAGGTTCAACGATAACACCAGCAATGTCATCACCAAATTCTTCAAAAGCTACTTTTATTGACGCTAAGTCATTATATGGTACTGAAATTGTATTTTTTGCAATACCTTCTGGAACACCTGGAGAATCAGGTAATCCTAAAGTAGCAACGCCAGACCCTGCTTTGATTAAAAGTGAATCACTATGACCATGATAACATCCTGTAAATTTCACTATTTTATTTCTACCAGTATAGCCTCTTGCTAAACGTAATGTATCCAGTGTCGCTTCTGTACCTGAAGATACCATGCGTAGTTTTTCAATGGAAGGTACACGATCGATAACTAGTTCTGCTAACTTATTTTCAATTAAAGTTGAAGCGCCAAAACTTGTACCATTATCAACAGCTTCATGTAAGCTTTCATTTACTTGTTTGTTTTTATGACCTAAAATTAATGGTCCCCAACTTAAAACATAATCAATATATTCATTGCCATCGATATCGTATATTTTTGAACCTTCACCATGATCCATAAAAATCGCCGGCGTATCTACAGATTTAAATGCTCTAACTGGACTATTTACACCACCTGGCATTAGATTTTCAGCTGTCTTCATTGCTTCTATAGAATTATTATATCCCATTTAAAATTGCCTCCTTATTGTTCATCAATATATCTACAAATATCTTTAGAGAAATACGTGATAATCATGTCCGCTCCTGCACGTTTCATTGAAATCATCTGTTCCATCACAACTTGTTTTTCATCAATCCATCCATTAAGTGCAGCTGCTTTCGTCATGCTATATTCACCACTTACATTATATGCAATTACCGGAACATTTGTCGTATTACGAACATCTCTAATAATGTCTAAAAAACTCAAAGCAGGTTTAACAATCATCATGTCTGCACCTTCATGTAAATCACTTTCAAGCTCTCTTAGTGCTTCTCTTCTATTTGCTGGATCCATTTGGTACGTTTTTCTATCTCCAAATTGTGGTGCAGATTCAGCAGCATCACGGAATGGACCGAAAAAGCTAGAAGCATATTTAATACCATAACTCATGATTGGTATATTGTAATAACCAGCATCATCTAAACCTGCTCTAATTTCTGCTACGAAACCGTCCATCATATTACTAGGCGCAATGATATCGGCACCAGCTTCCACTTGTGAGATAGCAGTTTTCACTAGCAATGGTAAAGATTTATCGTTGTCTACATCATTTGTTTTTTCATTAATAACACCACAATGACCATGATCTGTATATTCACATAAACAAGTGTCTGCGACAACGAGCAAGTCACTGTACATTGCTTTGGCTTTTCTAGTAGCTTCTTGAACAATGCCATTATGATCATAAGCACCTGTACCAACAGCATCTTTTTCATTGGGTACACCGAAGAACATTATTCCTCTAATTCCTAAATCATATGCTTCTTTAATTTCTTCATCAAGCAAGTTTAAACTGAGTTGATACACACCTGGCATTGATTTTATTTCTTCTTTAACATTATCTCGTTCTACAACGAAAATAGGATAAATTAAATCTTCTTTGTGTACATGTGTTTCACGAACCATGTCTCTCATAGATTTACTACTACGTAATCTTCTGTGTCTATCAAATTGCATCATTTTCCCAACTTTCTTCAACTTTATTTATTAACGAATCTAATGTTTGAATATTTGATATTGCCGCATCATAACCATATTGCTTTATAGTGTCTAAGGTTTGTTGTCCTATGACGTAATACTGATTAAATTGCGGTGTTTCACTTTGTTCAAAAAAATATCTTACTGCAGATGAACTAGCAAATGTAATAACATCTAACTCATTATTTCTTATCATATGCTTAACATCTTCAATATTTTTAGTATGTGGTACTGGGCGATATAAATCAATTTTACAAACTTGATAACCTCGTTGACTTAAACTTTTTTGCAATAAAGGCCGTGCATAAGCACTTGAGGGTATTAAAATTTTGCTGTTTTTTGAAGTTTGAAAGCATTTAAGAAACCCTTCTTGTGAGTAATCTGAAGGATAAAATAACACATCTAAACCCAATGATTTACAATAGTCTGCAGTTTTGGCACCTATCGCAGCGAAATTTTTAACTTTCACTTGTGATAAAAATGGTTGGAAATATTTCACTGCATTTTTAGACGAAAAAATAAGCCAGTCATAGTCGACATCTAATAAATTTAAATCAAATGATAAAGGCTCTACATCTATAAATGGTTTGTGTAGAATAAGCTTATCATTTTGTTTAAATTTAGAAGTTTGTGTCATAACTATAACTGGTCTCATTATTTTCACCTCGAACGATTATTGTTCTTCGTTTAGCGCTTTAATTATTTCATATGCACCCTGTGCATTTAAGACTTCTGTTACTTTTTCACCAAGTTCTACAGGATCAGTCCCACGTTCGGTTTGTTCGTAACGTTCTTTACCGTCAGGTGACATAATTAGTCCTGTGAATTCTATTGTACCATCACTATTTTTACTAGCATAGCCCCCTATAGGTACTTGGCAACTACCATTCATACGTTCTAAAAACGTGCGCTCTGCAGTTACACAATCTGCAACATCATGATTGTGGACTTTAGCAAGAAGTTCTAGCAACTCCTTGTCATCTGACCGACATTCTATACCTAAGGCCCCTTGACCTATCGCAGGTATCAAAGTACGCTCGTCTAAATATGAAGTGACGATATCATCAGACCAACCCATACGTTTTAGCCCAGCTGCAGCTAATAATATGGCATCGTAATCTTCATTATTTAATTTACTCAATCGTGTATCAATATTACCGCGAATCCATTTTATTTGTAAATGTGGATATTTTGCAAGTATTTGCGCACCACGTCTTAACGAACTAGTACCAACAATACTTTGCTTTGGTAGTTCTTCTAGTGGAATATGATTTTTAGCAATGTACGCATCATATGGATTTTCTCTGTCAGGTATGCAACCTAAAGTCAATCCATCTGGAATCACACTTGGGACATCTTTTAAGGAATGAATTGCCATATCAATTTCTTCATTAAATAAAGCATTTTGAATTTCTTTAACAAACAGACCTTTTCCGCCCACTTTAGATAATTGTTTATCTATAATTCGATCGCCTTTTGTTACGATTTCCTTTATTTCCACTTCTAAACTTGGATCTACTGATTTTAATTTATCAATAAATTGTTTACTTTGCGTTAAAGCTAACTTACTTCTTCGTGAACCTACTACTAATTTACGCATCATGCGCATCCTCCTAGAAACAAGTCTATTCATTCAACTAAATTACACTTCAATAAATACCTGTCCATTGATGAAAATCAGATATATGTGAAGCAAAAAATAAATTAATCATACTAAGACAAAACAATAAGATATTAAAGTAAATTAATTTATGCTTAGTTAGTATTTTTTTAACTCTAAAAATCAAATAAATTCCATATAGCAATGTTATGACTGATGACATAATAACTTTAGGGTCTATAATGATGTTTACACCTAAAGTATTAAATCCCCATTGCGCGCCTAGTACAATGCTTAATATTATGAAAATAAAACCGATTAAACTACTGTAGAATACCACTTGTTCAAGTGTGGCCACACTACCAATTCTAAAATATTTCTGGTCAAATCGTTTTTGTTTCAAATTATTATATTGTATTAAATACAAGATACAATTTACAAAAGCAAAAGCAAATAATGCGTAACTAATTACTGCCAAACTAATATGCACTATAAGCAATTCATTGATAATATTGAGTTTTTCACCGGTACTTTGATAATGCATAGGTTGGAATGTGTTGATTGCAATGAATAAAAAACCAATCATATTAAATAAAAATATGGATAAGTTTATTTGTTTAATCACATTGATAACTATGGAAATAGAAATAATAAGCCATGCTAACGCAAAAAACACATCAAATATATTCCCTAACGGAATTTGCTTCGTTACATTTACATATAAAGATAAAGAGACTGTTTGTAACATCCAAACAATCCCTAATGAAACAAAACCAATCATTTTAATTCTATGATGTTTTTTCAAAAAATCATAAAAATAACAAGCAATGCTAAATAAATAAATTAATAATATAAGTTCATTTAATCTAATGAACGAAAATTCTTGCATATCATCACCATTTGCATTTGCTTATTCAAAACTAAAAATTTGACTTGTCGTAGCTACATTACTTTTTTTCTTTTTTGGTTTATAGGCTTGTTCAGCTTCAATGTCAAAAATGTTTTGAAATAGCTCTAATTTTTCGTTACTTTTTTTGTCACTACTCAACTCTTTCGCTTGCTTAATAGGATCTTTTAACATTTGGTTAATGATACTTTTTGTATGTTTTGATATTATTTTACGTTCTCTTTCTGTTAAACCAGGAAGTTTTCGATCAATACTACTCATTGTATCTTCTTGAATATCCATCGCTTTTTCTCTAAGTGCACGAATAACAGGAACAACACCTAACATATTAACCCATTCATTATGTGCTTCAATTTCTGCTGGAATTCTTTGTAAAATTTCGTCAGCCGCATTTTGACGTTGTTTTAAGTTAGCATCCACTAAGCCTTTCAAATCGTCAACATCATAATTAAAGACATCTTGATGTGTATCAATGCCTGGTTCAATATCTCTTGGGACCGCAATATCAATCAATACGAGTGAATCATTTTTCCGTTGTGATTGAATAGAAGCCATCATGCTATTTGTAATGATATATTCATCTGAACTCGTTGAACTGATCACAATATCCGCATGTGCCAAAAGTTGTGGTAGTGCCTCCATAGATTCATACTTAACATTATGTGAGATTGCTAATTTCTGTGCTTTACTGACAGTCCTATTAACGATTGTCACATCAGTTACATCTGAACCAATCAAATTTAAGAGTGACAGCTCACTCATATCCCCTGCACCAATTATCAATGCGCTTTTATTATTAATTTTGCCAAATACTTTCTTACTAAGTTCAACTGCTGCATATGAAACACTCACTGCATTATCTGCAATATCTGTTTCATTATGTGCTTTTTTCGCGAAAGTAATCGCTTGTTTAAATAGATGATTAAATATAGTACCAGTTGTATCTTCTTCTTGAGCGATAAAGAATGCATCTCTAATTTGTCCAAGAATTTGAGTTTCTCCTAATACTACAGAATCTAATCCAGAAGTAACTTGCAATAAATGTTTTACTGCTGCGTCCCCCACTGTTACTTCAGTTATTTGTTTAATCTCTTCTACATCAAATCCAAAATTTCTCGCTAAAAAACGTTGAATATAATAGCGACCCGTATGAATTTGATCAACAACCGCATATACTTCTGTACGATTACATGTTGATAATATTACATTTTCTAAAATAGATTTAGTTTCAAATAAATCAACATTAGCTGAACGTATGGCATCATCTTTAAAAGCAACTTGTTCTCTCAGTGCTACATCTGCTGTACGATGATTAATGCTTATCGCAATTAAATGCATTTATAACGCCCTCCATACATATTACAATAAGTAAATTATAACACAATTATCATTTGAGTTAAGCATCTTGCGCACGTAAATTAGAAATATTCTAATTTACATTCAAATAGTTGTCATAATTTATACAATTTAAAGACCTTTTAAGCTTTTTATAAATATTTTTCAATTATATTCCAGACTTGTTGTTGTTTATTCGCTTGGATAGAAGAATAACTTATAATTTCATCCTCAGGTTCCATTTCAAGCTTTCGTTGAACATTAGCCAAATGTTTCTGTACTTTGCCTTTAGCAATTTTATCCTCTTTTGTAGCGATCACTAATGTCGGAATATCAAAATACTTCAAATAATTATACATTAAAATATCGTCTTCAGTCGGATTATGTCTCAAATCGACAAGCTGAATGACAAGCTTTAAAGATGTTCTTTGAGAAATATATTTTTCAATCATTTTTCCAAATGCTTCACGCTGCTTTTTACTTACTTTTGCATAACCGTAGCCTGGCACATCTACAAATACCAGTTGGTTATCAATGTTATAAAAATTGAGTGTTTGCGTTTTACCTGGTTGTTGTGAAGTTCTTGCCATATTTTTTCGTCCAATCATACTATTGATAAAGGATGATTTACCAACGTTAGAGCGACCACTAAGACCAACTTCACTTAATCCAGTTTCTGGATATTGTTCGGGCTTTACCGCACTTATTAATAATTCAATTTCATTAGGATTTATTTTCATTCCCGACCCTCTTTTCTATTAAAGTCACTTCATTATTATATTACACAATTTCACATATTTATATGTATTTTTATATGATTTATACTGCTTTTAAAAAGAAAGAGGCTAAGACATATTAAAAATGTCTCAGCCTCGTAGTTTGAATTTTTAACGTTGACGCATTTGAAATTTTGATAATTATAGTTTATATCAACGTTAATCTAACCTTGCAGGACAACCAATACTCATAAAATGATGCGTTGGCTTTGGCCCTTATTTCAAAACTGTTTTGTTAAGCAGAAGTTTGTTCCTTATTTACAAGGTTGCCTTCTTTATCGTATAGTTCAGGATCTTTTTCTTCATTAATTGTTTCTTCTGTAATTACTACTTTCACAACACCATCAGAAGATGGAACATCGTACATAATATCAATCAATGCTTCTTCAATAATTGAACGTAATCCACGTGCACCTGTTTTACGCTCGATCGCTTTATTACTAATTGCAGACAACGCTTCGTCTGTAAATTCTAATTCTACATCATCAAGTTCTAACATTTTTGTATATTGTTTTACTAAAGCATTTTTTGGTTGCGTTAAAATATTTTTTAATGCATCTACATCTAATGTCTCTAAATTAGCAACAATAGGTACACGACCAATAAATTCTGGAATCAGACCATATGATTGTAAATCTTCAGGTCTAATTTGTTCTAAGATAGCATCTTCATCATATTTAGATGCTTCACTACTAGAAAAACCAATTACTTTTTCACCAAGTCTACGTTTGATTACTTCATCAATACCATCAAATGCACCACCTAGTACAAATAAGATGTTTGTAGTATCAATTTGAATTAATTCTTGGTTTGGATGTTTACGTCCGCCTTGTGGTGGCACACTAGCAGTCGTACCTTCAAGAATTTTCAATAGCGCTTGTTGTACACCTTCACCAGAAACATCTCTTGTAATAGATGTGTTTTCAGATTTTCTAGCGATTTTATCAATTTCATCGACATAAATAATACCTTTTTCTGCTTTATCTATATCAAAATCAGCTGCTTGAATTAAGCGAAGCAATATATTTTCAACGTCATCGCCAACATATCCGGCTTCAGTTAAACTCGTAGCGTCTGCGATTGCAAAAGGTACGTTTAATGTTTTAGCTAAAGTTTGGGCTAAAAGGGTTTTACCGCTACCTGTTGGACCAATTAAGGCAACATTACTTTTTTGTAATTCTACGTCATCTTCATTTGGACCTAAATTTTGAACACGTTTATAATGATTATATACTGCGACAGCTAAAGATTTTTTAGCTTTTTCTTGTCCAATAACATAATCATTTAATTGGTCCATAATTTCTTTAGGAGTTGGTAATTCTGTTAGTCCTTCTGATTCTGATTGAGCTAATTCTTCTTCAACAATTTCTGAGCATAGCTCAATACATTCATTACAAATGTATACGCCACTTCCTGCGACTAATTTTTTAACTTGGTCTTGATCTTTACCACAGAAAGAGCATTTTAAATTTTCTTCATCTTCATTGAATTTGAACATTCTATTTACACCCCTATTCCCTAAAGACTATACTAGATAGCATTTTAATATGCAACTTGAATAAATCTCAAGTTTTTTGCACAAAACATTGTAGCAGACACATTAATTGAATGCATCTGCTACTAGTTTACAATATTAAACAACTATTCTTTGTTTCTACAAACAATATGCTTGAGATATTTTTAATTATGCTTCTGAGTCATCTTTAGATGGTTCTACTAATTTCGCTTCTTCTACTAACATATCGATAACTTTTTGGATACGCACATCATTTTTAACGATGTCAGTACTGCCAAGCGTTTGTTTAATATCTTCTACAGATATATTAAACTGTTCACTCATTTTTTCTAATTCTTTATCGATGTCAGCATCAGATACTTCAACTTCTTCAGCATCAGCAATCGCAGTTAATGTTAAGTTTGTTTTAACGCGTTCTTCAGCATCATCTTTCATTTGTTCTCTTAATTGTGACTCATCTTGTCCAGAAATTTGGAAATAAGTTTCTAAATTAAGACCTTGTTGTTGCATACGTTGTCCAAATTCTTGAACCATGCGGTCTAACTCAGTTTTAATCATCGCTTCTGGAACGTCAATTGTTGTATTATTCGTAGCTTTGTTGATAGCTTCTTCTTTTTGAGTATTTTCAGCGTCTGTTGCTTTTTGTTCAGCTAAACGTTTACGTACGTTTTCTTTATACTCATCAACTGAGTTAGCTTCAGCATCTAATTCGTTTGCAATTTCATCATTTAATTCTGGAACGTCTTTATATTTAATTTCATTAACTTTTGTTTTGAATGTTGCTTCTTTACCAGCTAATTCTTCAGCATGGTATTCTTCTGGGAATGTTACATTAACATCTTTTTCTTCACCAGCTTTAACACCAACCAATTGTTCTTCAAAACCTGGAATGAATGATCCTGAACCAATTTCAAGGTCATAGCCTTCAGCTTGTCCACCTTCAAATTGTTCATCATCTACATAACCATCAAAATCAATGTTTACAGTATCACCGTTTTCAACTGCACCATCTTCTTTAACAACCATTTCTGCTAAATGTCCAAGTTGATGATCGATTGATTCTTGTACTTCTTCTTCAGTTAATTCAGTATCTTGTTTTTCAATTTCTAAACCTTTGTAATCACCAAGCTCAACTTCAGGTTCAACTACAACATTTGCTTCAAAAGTCATGTCTTCACCTTTTTCAATTGATGTTACATTGATTTCTGGTTGATCAACTGGTTTAATGCCAGTTTCGTCAATAGCTTCACCATATGCTTCTGGTAATAAGATATCAACTGCATCTTGATACAATGCTTCTACACCAAAGCGTTGTTCAAAAATTTGGCGAGGTACTTTCCCTTTACGGAATCCTGGCACATTAATTTGTTTAACCACTTTTTTGAAAGCTTGATCAATTGCTTTGTCTACTTTTTCTGCTGGAACAGTAACAGATAAAACGCCTTCGTTACCTTCCTTTTTTTCCCAAGTTGCTGTCATGTATAAAAACCTCCATGATTATCCTATTTTATTTTTTCAACTTCATTATTATAGCAAACGTCAAAGCTCGACACAAATTATGAATTTTATATGAATAATAAATAAAAAGTTGAAATTTATTTTAATTTTTTATTGCCTCTTAACATCATTACCCACTTTTCATATGAGTTAATGATAAAACAACCTATTTTCCTTTATCTAGTGACACGATGAATGCAAGCACATGATTCGTTTCATCAAGACTTTCTAAACCGACCATAGATTTGAAATAATTTGTGTAACCTTCTATCCAAGCTTGCTTAGTTGCAATGTTTTCAACATTTAATGGATAGAGTAAAATGGCATGATTATTCAGCAAATGAAGTGCTTCCTCTACAAGTTGTGCTGCACCATCTTCAAGTTGTTTTAGTACGTTAGGTATGATTTCAGTTTTGAATAAAGTTTGTTCTAATCCTTCAAGATTACGTGGAATCACATTGATTTCATATCCGTATTTATGAATAGAAATCGTTTGATCATTTTTTGCAAAGCGCAAGTATTCCAACATAATACTTACGACATTTGGTGCTAGTGCTAACGCATTCAACAAATGAATGACTGTTTCTTGATAACGATATTGACTATGGTCTATGAGCGTCAACATAATATTAACTTGTTCTTTAAGTGTTAATGTATCAAAATTTTGTAGCATTTGAGCTGCATGTTCATTATGTTTATCAATTTGGCTTAATGCAAATTCCTTGATTGGAAACAGTTCCATTCTAGTTTTATGATCATTAACCTCATCTATGATTTGGTTAATGATTTCGACGACTTCAAAATATTGCCCCAAGCCATTTAAACTTTTTACATAGTAAATCATTAAATCATCATAGTTGGACATACCTTGTTTTAATAAAATGATTGCTTCTTCACGTAATTCTAAATAATGTTCCATTTTAAAAAGCATCGCACATTTTAAAAGCGCCATTTGTTCATCAAGTTCGAATTGAGCTTCTAATGACTCAAACAAATCATAGGCTTGCGCTAAATTATTTTCATTAAAAGCTTGCTTAATTTCTCTAATCAACTTTTCTTTTGATCGTGGAAATGGAATGATATCAGACATTGATCAACACCTCTATTGTATTGCCTGTAAAATGAGTGCACTCCATGTTTCAAAGTCATCATAATTATCTATCTTATTATGATTGACCCATTTAATTTTTAAAGTATCTGTCTCTTTTGATTCTACATCATTACTATTAACATTTATCTTAAATACAACACCTAAATGAACTTCACCGACTTCATTTGTATCATCGTTGATAAAGCCTATGTATGCTAAATTTTGTGATTTACTTTCAGAAAGTCCTACTTCTTCATTTAATTCTCTCTGAGCATTCACTCTGAGCACTTCATTAATAGATTCGGCCCCTTTAACGTCATTCATATGACCACCGACACCGATTGAAGATTGCCCGTGTAAACGTGTTTCTCCACCACCAGATAGACGTTCATAAACCAAAATTTCATCGTGTTCATTTTCTAATATGCAATATGAAATAAGTTGTTTATAACTTGGATTTTCCTCCATATCACCACGACGTTTAATTTCATAATTCGATAGTGTTTCAAAAATGTCTTGTCCTTTATTTGAATTTTTATCTAAAAATCCATTAAACTGATTATTTTCATTATCAAATAAAATTTTTCTTGGTACGACTGTAATCATTTCATCAAATTTAGACATTAGTTTCTCCTTCATGTGTGACTTCTTTGTTATTTTATCAAAACATTTAAGTATCTCAAAATAATACTAATGTCAAAGCTCTAACCAGCAGTGAAATTTTTAATCATCTCATATTCCAATCTCTGAGTTAAAAATAATTATTATATTGGTATTCGCTCAAGCCTCTCTATTTTAAAGTACTTACGCTTTGCTAATACCACATAAAAGCCTGAGACAATATGGTGTCCCAGGCTTTATTTTAAAATTATTTTAAAGCTTCTTTAGCTTTAGCTACTAATTCACCGAAAGCTTTGTCATCTGAAATTGCGATTTCAGAAAGCATTTTACGGTTAACGTCGATATCAGCTTTTTTCAAGCCGTTCATTAATCTTGAATAACTCATATCATGTTGACGTGCTGCAGCATTAATACGTGTAATCCATAATTTACGGAAGTCACGTTTTCTTTGACGACGGTCACGGAAAGCGTATTGTCCTGATTTCATTACTTGTTGTTTTGCAACTTTGTATAATGTGCGTTTCGCACCGAAGTAACCTTTAGCTAATTTAATCGTCTTTTTACGACGAGCTCTTGTTACTGTTCCACCTTTTACTCGTGGCATAATAAATTCCTCCTTAAAATGTGTACATGCTTAATATTTTCGTTATTTCTCACGCTAACTCGTTAATTATTTTTTATAAGATAATAATTGTTTTACACGTTTCATGTCTGATTTGTGTACTAATGAAGCTTTACGTAATTTACGTTTTTGTTTAGTCGTTTTATTTGCAAACATATGTGAAGTAAAAGCTCTTGAACGTTTTAATTGACCTGAAGCAGTTCTTTTAACACGTTTAGCAGCTCCACGGTGTGTTTTCATTTTAGGCATGATTCATTTCCTCCTGTATTATCTAGTATTATTTTTCATTTATCGGGTTAAGCATAATGAACATTTGACGGCCGTCCATTTTAGGTCTTTGCCCAATAGTTGCGATATCTTTACATTCTTCAGCGAATTTTTCTAAAACTCGTTGACCAATTTCTTTATGCGTAATCGCACGTCCTCTGAAGCGAATAGAAACTTTACATTTATCGCCTTTTTCTAAGAACTTACGTCCATTTTTCAATTTAGTTTGGAAATCATGTTCCTCAATTGTTGGACTTAAGCGAATTTCTTTAAGGTTAATTGTTTTTTGTTTCTTCTTCATTTCTTTTTCTTTTTTCTGTTGTTCGAATCTGTATTTACCGTAATCCATAATTCTTGCAACAGGTGGTTTAGCATTTGGAGCCATTAAGACTACATCTAAACCTACTCTTTCAGCCATTTCTAGGGCTTCGGATTTTGATTTAACACCAATTTGTTCTCCATCTTGCCCTATCAAACGTAATTCTTTTGCGCGAATCTTTTCGTTAACTTGAGTCTGATCTTTTGCTATGGTTGACACCTCCAAGATTTTTACGAAATTATCCCAAGCAAAAAGAGCGAGTATATAATATACCCGCTCTTCTCTACACATGATATTTCCATGTATATATAGACCTGCCAACTGCATTTGCGTCGCCACAGGTGAGAAGCGGGAGCTTCTACTTGGTTCGTTTCGTATTCAACATTACCTATATTAGCAACAATATTAATATAAGTCAACAGTTTGTTTTAATTATTATTTAATTTCGTCCATATCTACATCTTGATGTAAGTTCACTTTCTCTAATGGAACCATTCTAGTTTTATAACGCAATTTATGATAAATAAAGAAAGCAAGAAATACCGGAATACCCATATACGTGATTACAAAACGATTCAAGTTAAATTCACCTGTTTTGATAAAATCAACATCTTGTCCAATAATGACTAGCACACAAAGTATACCAGCAAAGATTGGACCAAATGGGAATAATTTAGCTTTGTATTTTAATTTAGATTTATCATAATTTTGCTTATCAAATGCTTTTCTAAATCTATAATGACTAACCGCAATACCTACCCATGCGATAAAGCCAGTCATACCACTTGCAGCAACGATATATTCATAAGCGTCACCACTCAAATGTTGTAATATAAAGATACCTACGACAATGATTGCTGTCGTGATTAGCGATACATATGGAACACCGTTTCTATTTGTTTTACCAAAAATTGGATAGGCTAATTTATCTTTACTCATAGAGTATAGCATTCTAGTCGATGCATACATTCCAGAATTACCTGCTGATAATACTGATGTTAAGATAACCGCATTCATAAATGAAGCAGCGAAAGCCAATCCTGCATTTTGGAATACTAATGTAAATGGCGAAGTTGAAATATCATCTCCACCGCCCATTAACGCCGAGCTATCATATGGTATTAACATACCGATTACAAAAATTGCTAATATATAAAAAATCAATATTCTCCAAAACACTTGTTTAATTGCTTTAGGCACTGCTCGTTCTGGGTTTTCTGATTCACCAGCTGTAATACCGATTAATTCAGTACCTTGGAATGAGAATCCTGCAACTAAGAATACCCCAAGGATTGTTAGTAGGCTACCATCTAATCCGTCACCAAGAATTGGCCCTCCACCTTTAGTGAATGTGTCAAAACCTACGAATTCTCCACCCATAATACCTAGAATAGTAAGTAGACCAATTCCGATAAAGATAATAACTGTAACAACTTTAATTAATGCAAACCAGTATTCACTTTCGCCATATACCCTAACGGACAATGCGTTTAGTCCAAATATAATCATTAAGAACAAACAGCTCCAACTCCATGCTGGTATACCTGAAAGTGGTGTCCAATATTGAATCACTTGTGCAGCAATTGTAACGTCTGCAGCAACTGTAATAACCCAGTTGAACCAATAATTCCATCCCAATGCAAAACCAAGTGATGGGTCAACGAAACGCGTAGCATATGTACTAAATGACCCAGAAACAGGTAAATAAGTAGCCATTTCTCCTAAAGATGTCATAAGGAAAAATACCATTGCACCAATAATTGCATATGCAAGTAATGCACCCAAGGCGCCTGCATCATGAATTGCACCACCAGAAGTCATAAACAAACCAGTACCAATACAACCACCAATTGCTATCATGGATATATGACGATCTTTTAGTCCTCTTTTAACTCCATTATTTTGATTTCCTTCTTTTGCCATAGATGCTCCCTTTCCTTTAAACTTAGAGGCCAACTTACTATGCGATTATAATTATACTTTTATAGTTATTAATAACGTAAATATTGGAATATACATGTTATTTAATCAATTTGCTTTAAATTTCCCGTTTTAGTATGAATAATAATCTTTAACCTAAAATAAAATGGTTACATACCTATTAGATATGCAACCATTTTAGTAATAGCATTTATATAGGTAGCACATCACATATGTGACAGTCCAGTCCCTTTCGAGAACTGACCCAACCAATAGCGCAAATGGTCACTTTTGGTTTCGGCATTTTCACCTTTCACAAATCCTACATACGCTCCAAATAGCTTCCGGATTGTTACTGATTAAAAACGCAACCTCTAACTCAATTTTTTTATTTTTTTATTTCACTAAGATTTAATATACATGATTTCAAGATTACTTTCAAGGTTATCTTTGTTTTTTAAGTCTGATTTCATCTACCAAGTCCCAAATAAATGACTCTTTTTCAACCGTTTCTTGATCTTGAGAACCATATTTTCTAACATTCACTTCATTATTTTCCATTTCTTTATCTCCAACTACAAGTTGATAAGGGATTTTTTGCATTTGAGCTTCTCTAATTTTGTATCCCATTTTCTCATTTCTATCGTCTATCTCGACTCTTACGCCTTGTGATTTAAGTTCATCTTGCAAATGTCTAGCGTAATCATAATGCAAGTCCACATTTACAGGGATAATTTCAACTTGTTTTGGCGCTAACCATGTAGGGAAAGCGCCTTTAGTTTCTTCTGTTAAAAATGCAACAAAGCGTTCCATTGTCGAAACAACGCCACGATGGATGACTACAGGTCTATGTTGCTCACCGTCTTTTCCTATATATGATAATTCAAATTTTTCAGGTAGTAAAAAGTCTAATTGTGCTGTTGATAATGTTTCTTCTTTACCCATAGCTGTTTGAACTTGGACATCTAACTTAGGACCATAAAATGCCGCTTCACCAATAGCTTCTTCGTATTCTAAACCAAGTTCATCAGCCGCTTCTTTCAACATACTTTCTGCTTTATTCCACATTTCTTCATCATCAAAGTACTTTTCTTTATCCTCTGGATCTCTGTAACTTAAGCGGAATTTATAATTTTCAAACCCAAAGTCCTCATAAACATCGACGATTAAATTAACAACCCGTTTGAACTCTTCTTTTATTTGGTCTGGTCTTACAAAAATATGTGCATCATTTAAAGTCATTCCTCTAACACGTTGTAACCCAGAAACAGCACCACTTGCTTCATAACGATGCATTGTACCTAATTCAGCAATTCGAATTGGTAATTCGCGATATGAATGTGGTTTATTAGCATAGATCATCATATGATGAGGACAGTTCATAGGTCTTAACACCATTTCTTCATTTTCATCTAATTTCATAGTTGGGAACATGTCTTCTTGATAATGATCCCAATGCCCTGATGTTTTATATAAATCTACATTAGCCATCACTGGTGTATAAACATGATCATAACCCATGCTCACTTCTTTATCTACAATATATCGTTCAATTTCACGGCGAATTGTTGCACCGTTTGGCAACCATAATGGTAACCCAGCACCTACTAATTGATTATTTGAGAATAATTCTAGCTCTTTACCAATTTTACGGTGATCGCGTTCTTTACGTTCTTCTAACATTTGTAAATGTGCTTTTAAATCTTTTTTATCGAAGAAAGCAGTACCGTATATACGTTGAAGCATTTTATTATCGCTGTCTCCACGCCAATATGCACCTGCAGTTGATAAAAGCTTAAATTCTTTAATTTTGGAAGTAGACGGTACATGAACACCACGACATAAATCAGTAAATTCACCTTGCGAATATAAAGTAACATTTTCATCTTCTGGAATGGCATCTATTAATTCTAGCTTATATGGATCATCTGCAAAAAATGTTTTAGCTTCATCTCTCGAAACTACTTTTCGCTCTATAGGATAGTTTTCATTAACAATTTGTTTCATTGTTTTTTCAATTTTTTCAAAATCATCGGATGACACACTTTCAGTCATATCAAAGTCATAATAAAAACCACCATCAATTACTGGACCTACACCAAATTTCACATCTCCGTATAAACGTTTTAATGCTTGTGCCATTAAATGTGCAGTAGAATGGCGTAAAACTTCTAAAGCTTCATCACTACCAGGTGTTACAATTTCAATTTCACCATCTGTTTCAATGGGTCTTGTTAAATCAATGAGTTGTCCGTTTAATTTACCTGCAACTGCCTTTTTTCTTAAACCTGGACTGATTGAATGCGCAATTTCTTCAGTAGTAATTCCTTTTTCAAATGCTTTCGCATTACCATCTGGAAAAGTTATATTTATTTGAGCCATTTAAATTCCTCCTATTTATACTTGCCTTAAATCATAGCGAAAAGGACATAATTACAAATGTAAAACAAAAAGACCCCATCCCTAAAAGGGACGAGGTCTTCGTGGTACCACCCTAATTAAAGTTATTTCTGTAAGAATGAAACAACTTTACTCTACATAAGTTAACGGTCTTGAGCCGGATGTTGATTAAAACATCTATAATGAAGTAGTAACAGATAATGATACTTACCAAATTCTCATCACACATTGGTTCTCTGTGAAGTAATCATTTACCTATCATGTCTTCATTTTATTTCGCTTGATTTAGATTTAATTATATTATACAACATTTTTTTTATAATTCAATCGTTACGATAATTTTTGCCTTCCAAAAAATATGGTGTTGCTAAAGATTTAATTCTTTCCATAATTCTAGCTGCTTTTGTTTTTTCTGTACCATTACGCGTAACAGAAAGATGATATTCTAATTCTTCAAAACTTAGGTTAGAGCTAAAGAACGTTGGTAACTCTTGAACCATTCTATAATGTAATAATGGACCAATCACTTCATCTCTCGCCCAAGGTGTTATTTCTTCAGCACCAATATCATCCAACATTAATACATGTGATTCACGTACTTTCGCAAGTCTTGATTCGAAACTACCATCTTTAAACCCGCCTTTTAAAGAGCGAATAAATTCTGGTAAATATACAATCGTAGAAGGTACTTTTTCAACTTTTAATTCATTGGCAATTGCACCTAAGATAAATGACTTGCCTGTACCAAAAGGACCGTGTATATATAAACCTTTAACTTGGGGTGCTTTTTCTACTATTTTTTCACAAATATCCGTTGCTGCCATTGCGACATCTATACGGTCTCTCTTATCCATATAAATATCGCTTAATTTGGCATTTAATGTATCTCGTTGCATATGATGTGAGGCAATTAAATGTGCATCGAATTTTTCTTCATTATGTTTAATTTTACATGGGCAAGGCAAGTAACGAATCTTAATGTGTTGATTTTCTACATATAATTCAGGTACGTGACCTTTAACAAAATTAGGGCAATCTTTAAAAGCATGTCCATCATAATGTTTTTCTTGATCCTTATATTCTTGTAAAATATTCAAATCTTCATCAATCATCGCATTCGTCACTTCAGATTGATGCGATTCTAGAAACGTCTTAACGTCAGAATCATTGATAACATCTTTTTTTATCTTTTCAATTCGCTTACTTAAATCTTTAGAATCACCCATAATATGATTGAAAGACTTCATATATTACTCCTCCTCTCGCTTGCTATTTAATCGTTTTAACAATGCTTCACGGTCTCGTTTTAATGCTTCATCCTCATCTGGATTAGTATGATTTTCTAAACTTTGGCTTTTCGTGTCTTTACTATCCCTTTCTTCTAGCCACTTAGGCGTCATTTCTCTAGAAACGAGTTGCTTAGGTTTATAACTACCACTTTTAGTTTGATTTGATTGATTGAATGTAGGTTGATTTACCTTTTTAGCATAATGATATGCTTCCTCTGCAGTTTTGATGCCTTTTTTTTTCCAATTTGATGCAATCTCAAAGATATAGGTTTTAGGGAGTTTCATATCTTCTTTTAGCATTACAAATTGTAAAAGTATGTTAATCACACCAAACGGTAATTGTTCTCTCTCCATTAATTCTTCGACCATATATTTTTGTTGAGTCGTCGGTTCAGATTCTGACCACGAAGCAAGCATATCAATAGGACTGGTTTCATCCAATTGCTTTAACCAATTTTTTGAATCATCTTTAATATGATTTTTATTTTCCGTGTTATCATCATTGATATAATTTGATTTTTTAGCATTTAATTTGGGAAGCTGTTGCTCATGCTCTATAAGATAATACGTTCTAGCATGTTTACGCATCTCTTCATAAGAAAGTTCTTGTGCACTAGTGATTGATTTTAAAATAATGCGTTTCATTGCTTCTGGTGTCAAACCATATAAAGTCGCAATTTGTGTGATCAGCGCTTTAGCTTCACCATCAATCATTTTAGTGCTAATAAAATGATTTTGTAATAAATCATAAAGTACTTCAAAATCAAAATTCACATTAGACAAATCCATGCCACCATAAGTTTCTTCACCTTCAATCATCTGTTCATCCTCAGTGAGTGCTTGGTTAGGAACTTTAAACACATCAGTAAATGTGCGTGTAACATCTTGGTACTGATTTAAATCAATAGACATTTGATCCTCAAAATGTGATTTCAATTGTAAGTAACGTTGCTTGCTTACTTGGCTATATAGATATACAGATAGCATAGGATCATTAAAAAATTGTTGTGCTGATGGTGGTTGTATGAGTTTGTAAACGAAAGAAGAGTGTTGATTAGAATGATGAGCAAAAGATTTTAATAAACCTATGCCTTCTAACAAATCCATTTCTTTCCTGAATTCAAGTAGATTTATTTTCAATTCATTCATAATAATATAATGAGTCAAGACAACATCTTGTTTAAATTCTACAAATTGATTCAAATAATGATACAAACCGATTGCATTTGATCCAATCATCGGCGTAAATAATCTATTTAGAATTTCTAAATGCTTATGGTTTAAATAAAAATGACGTAACACATGAAAGTCATCTTGTGGTCTTAAACCATAATCATAGGATTGTAATCCCATTTAAGAATCACTCCGTTTGTTTTCTGCTAAAATCCCTTGCATTGATTGTAATAATTGATCAACATCTTTAAATTCTTTGTAAACAGATGCAAAACGCACATAAGAAACTTGATCTACATGCATTAATAAATTCATGACGTGTTCCCCAATTTCTCTTGAAGATATTTCAGCACGTCCTTCATCTCTTAGTTTCCACTCCACATTATTAGTAATATCTTCTAATTGTTGATAACGCACAGGTCTTTTTTCACAAGAGCGCACCAAGCCATTGAGTATTTTTTCACGCAAAAATTGCTCACGTGTACCATCTTTTTTCACAACGATTAACGGTCTTTTTTCAATATGTTCAAACGTAGTAAACCTTGTGCCGCATTGTTCACATTCTCTTCTACGTCTAATCGCATTTACTTCATCAGCATGTCGTGAATCTACAACGCGAGAGTGCGTTGAACTACATTTCGGGCATTTCATCGAATTACCACCCTCTCAATTTGATTACCATTCATTATACTATAAATCCTTAAGCCACAAAAGAATGGTATTACACAATAATTTCATTTATTTATTTAGATTCACTTGTTCTTCATATTTAAAGTTAAAACCTCTCGTTAAAGTGAAAATATTATTTCACTTTAACGAGAGGTTTAGATATAAGTTAACAATAAATTATTTTTCTTGATTAAGCAATTACAAAGTAATAATCATGTAAAACTCTAACAGTAATTACACTATTAATTAACAACAGTTGATACATTACTTTTTAGTAATTGACCAATTTCTTCAGCGACATCAACAACTCTATTTGAATAACCCCATTCGTTATCATACCAAGCTATCACTTTCACTTTATTATCACCCATAATCATTGTACTTTGCGTATCGATAATGGCTGAATGTGGATTTGTGTTAAAATCCATAGATACAAGTGGCGCATCTTCAGTAGCAATCACATCTTCTAATGTGTTATTTCTGAAAGCATCATTAACTTGTTCTACTGTCACATTAGTATCTAAATCAACTACTAAATCAACTAATGATACATTTTTAGTTGGCACTCTTAAAGCCATACCGTGAAGTTTTCCTTCTAGTTCAGGTAAAACTTCTTTTAGTGCTTTAGCAGCGCCTGTCGAAGTAGGAATAATACTTTCATTGCATGAACGTGCACGTCGTAAATCTTTATGTGGGTTATCGATATTATTTTGATCATTGGTAATAGCATGTACTGTTGTCATTAAACCATTTTGAATACCAAATTGGTCATTAAGCACTTTAGCTACAGGTCCAATACAATTCGTTGTACAAGAAGCATTACTAAAGATATCATATTTTTCAATGTCCAATTGATCGTTATTCACACCTTTAACAATCATTTGAACATCTCCACCTTTTGATGGTCCTGTTAACAATACTTTTTTAGCTCCAGCAGTAATATGAGCCACTGCTTTATCTCCATGATTAAACTTACCAGTAGCTTCAATTACAATATCTACATCAAGTTCAGCCCACGGTAAATTTTCTGGATTTCTGTCAGCTACAAGTTTAATTTCTTGTTCATCGACTTTTATACCATTCTCAATAGGTTCTACTTTTAAATCGTAGTTACCATGTGTCGTATCATAATTGATTAGGTGAGCAATTGTTTCCGGTGGATAGCTGGCATTAATCGCGACTACATTCATATTTTCGTTTTTAAGCGCTATTCTTAATACCATTCTACCTATCCTACCCATTCCATTAATTGCAATATTTGTCGTCATTCGAAGCACCCCTCGTTTTAGTGTTATACTTTATGGAATTAGTATAACATAAATCGATAAATGCGAAAGCGTTTTCTTGAATAAAAATTTAAAAATCTTAAAACAGTTAAAATTATAGTTTTCTAAACGATTAATTTTTTATAAAATCATCATTTATTTCTTTGATATTTCAAACCTGTGATTTTTCATGCATGCTTGCCTGATGGTATGGTTCAATCCTGTAGCCTCTGATTCTTATTATTCCTCCATAATCTGCACGTTACAAAATCTCTATAAATGTATAAAAAAATCCCTCCAAAGTTTTCATTTATTAAATGTCCACTTTGAAGGAATTAAGTGCGTATGTTTTTAATACACACATTTGATATTTATATTTCTTGCGAATGACCTGTTTCACTTTCAATATAGCCTTCATCGGTCAATAATTGTTCTAAATTTTGTTTTAAATCTAATTTAGAATCTCGATTATCGATGACATGGTCTGCCATTCTGCGTTTTTTGTCTATGGATATTTGACTATAAACCCGTGCCTTTGCATCCTCCATAGAAATATCATTGCGTTGCATTAATCTATCTATTTGTATACTTTCTGAAGTATAAACAAGCCATACTTCATCTACTGTATCTTGTAATTCATTTTCATAAAGTAACGGAATGTCCATAATTACATTATAGCCATCTTTTAAAAACGCTTCTTTTTCTTGTTCCATAATGTTTCTAACAATCGGATGGACGATTTCATTTAATTCTAATCTTTTTTCGGGGTAGTTGAAGACGATATCTCCTACATATCCACGGTCCATATTACCATCTTCATCAATTGCATCTTCTCCGAATGTTGCACGAACTTGCTCAAGTCCTTCAGAACCTTTTTCAACAGCTTTACGTGATGCAATATCTGCATCTACAATTTTAAAACCATGTGCTGTTAACAATTCTGAAACAGTTGATTTTCCTGATGCGATACCACCAGTTAATCCAATAACTTTAGGCATAATTTCACTCTTCCTTCATTTTTGACATACAGGACAGAAATGACTATTGCGTGTTGCAATAATTTGTGTCTCAATATCATTTCCGCACACTTTACATGTCTTTTGTTTATATACATTTAAATATTGTTGCATTGTACCAGTACTTCCATCCGCATGTCGATAATCTGAAATACTGGTACCACCATATTTTATACCCGCTTCTAGTACTTCTCGAACATAATAAAATAACATTTCTTTTTCTTGATGATTTAAATCCTTAGATATACGTGCTGGGTGAATGCCAGCTCGGAACAATGCTTCACAAGCATAGATGTTACCACAACCTGAAATCACTCTATGGTCTAGTATCATTTGTTTGATTGGTTTGTTTAGATATAATTTTTTATCAAACCAAGACATATAATGTGGTAGTGCTTCTTGCTCAAAAGGTTCTGGTGCGATTTCTAAAAATGATGGATATCCTTCAAATGAAGCAACATTTCTAATCTCTCCAAATCTGCGAATATCTGAATAAACTAATAGTTTGTCATTATCTAATTTAAAAATAACATGCCAATGTTTACGATAATTAGGAGTACTGATGTCTTCTATATGATCTACAACAAAAAAACCACCAGCCATACCTAAATGACTAATAAGAATTCTTTGTGTTGAATTATTTTGAATATAAAAGACAATATACTTACTACGTCTTTCAATATTATTAATCGTGTAGCCCTCAGTAAACTTTTTGAATGTATCTAATGATAGACCTTTAATAATCGTTTCTTTTTGACTATTTTTTCCTTCTATCACTTTATCAGAGAAAATAACATCCTCAATTTTTTGCCCTTGTACAAAAGGTCTTATTCCTCTTGTAACATGTTCAACTTCAGGTAGTTCAGGCACTATATTCCCCTCTTTCTATTTCGCGTCATACCATGTTTGTCCATAACTAGATTCAACTTTCAATGGAACATCTAACTTCAATGCATTATCCATTATTTTTTCAATGAATTTTTCAAAGTCATCTACTTCTTCTTCTGGTAATTCAAAAATCAATTCATCGTGAACTTGTAATAATAGCTGAGCATGAAAATCTGTATGTTTAACCTCATTAGCAAAATGTACCATCGCAAGTTTGATAATATCTGCTGCGCTACCCTGTATAGGTGTGTTCATCGCTGTTCTTTCAGCAAAACCTCTTAAATTAAAGTTTCTACTAGTGATATCTGGAATATAGCGTCTTCTATGAAGTAGTGTTTCTACATAGCCTTGTGCTTTACAGTCTTTAACTATGTCTTCCATATATTGTTTGACGCCAGGGAAACTATCTAGATAATCATCTATGAATTTTTTAGCTTGTTTTCTAGTTATACCTAAACTTTGGCTTAAACCATAGTCACTTATACCATATACGATACCAAAATTCACGGCTTTTGCTTGTCTACGCATTAAACTATCTACATTTTCAGGATCTACATCAAATACTTTTACCGCTGTGGCTGTGTGGATATCTTCATCATTGATGAACGCTTGTTTCAAACTTTCATCTTGCGTTATATGTGCCAATACTCTTAATTCAATTTGTGAGTAATCGGCTGAAAATATAACATTATTTTTATCACTTGATTTAAATGCTTTTCTAATTTTTCGACCTTCTTCTAAACGTACTGGTATGTTTTGAAGATTTGGATCAATTGATGATAAACGTCCTGTTTGAGCCAATGTTTGATTGAAACGAGTATGAATACGATTATCTTCAGCAATCACTTTTTGTAACCCTTCAACATACGTAGATTGTAATTTCGCTAATTGTCTATATTCTAAAATATATTCTATGATTGGATGTTCCCCTTGCAACTGTTCTAACACATCAACTGCAGTAGAGTATCCTGTCTTAGTCTTTTTAATCACAGGTAATTTTAATGTTTCAAATAATACGACACCTAATTGTTTTGGTGAGTTAATATTAAACTTTTCACCAGCAGCATCATAGATATTATCAATTAATACATCTAATTTGCTTTGAATTTCTGTTTCCATTTGTTGCAATTCACTGATTTCTGTATAAATTCCAGTTTCTTCCATTTCACTTAATATTTGTGCTAATGGTAATTCTAAATCATACAGTAAATCGGTTTGATTATATTCATCCAATTGTTGTTGAATCTTTGGTTTAACTTGACTGATAGCATTGATAATAGAACCCACATAAGGATTTAATACATCATCTGTAGGTATCTGTTTTTTCTTGCCTTTTCCATATATCGTTACACTTGATTGGACATAATGTTGACCGTAGTTTGACACCACAGAATTCACGTCATCTATTGTGCGTGAAGGATCAATAATGTAACTTGCTAACATCACATCAAACACAATATGCTTAATACTAATACCGAGTCGATGTGCTACAATATAAGATTTTTTGGCATCATAAACGATCTTTTCAGTCTTATCGTCTTCAAGCCAAGCAATTAATGATTGATTCTGTGCTAATTGTTCTGCATTAACTACGATATAATGTTGGCCATCAAACAAGCCAAATTTCAAAATATTATCCTTTAAGTAGTTGGCACCATCCAATTCAAAATGGATGGTAGCTGCTTCTAATGAGTTGAAATCAATGTTTGTAAAATCGTCTTCTATTTCAATATCCATGTCTTGAACTTCAGATACATTATTTGAAGCATCCATCTGATCTAAGAGTTGATTGAATTCTAACTTTTTAAATAGTTCAATTTTATCCTCAGTTTCTGAATGATCCGGTAATTTTGTATCCTCTAACGATACATCAATCGGGCTATCACAATTGATTGTTGCTAATGTTTTACTCATTAAAGCATCATCTTTACTATTTTCAAGTTTTTCTTTCAGTTTTTTTCCTGATACTTCATCTAGATGATCGTATACATTTTCAACAGTTGAAAATTGCTTCAATAGCTTAATTGCTGTTTTTTCTCCGACACCAGCTACTCCAGGAATATTATCTGAAGTGTCACCCATTAAACCTTTCATGTCGATAATTTGTTTCGGTGTTAGACCACTATACTTTTCAGCTATAAACGCTGGTGTATAATGATCGACGTCTGTAACACCTTTTTTAGTATAATAAATCGTTACATCATCTGTTGCTAATTGAGTTAAATCACGATCTCCTGTAATGATTATTGTTTGGAAGTTTTCCTGATTAGCTTGTTTACTTAATGTACCTATAATATCATCTGCTTCATAGTTTTCTAATTCGTAACGTTTGATACGATAAGCATCCAATAGTTGTCTCACGTATGGAAATTGCTCACTAAGTTCTGGAGGAGTGGATTGTCGTCCACCTTTATATTCACTATATTGCGCGTGCCTAAATGTTGTTTTCCCAGCATCAAAAGCGACTAAAAAATGTGTGGGCTGTTCTTCTTTAATTATCTTTTCCAACAACATTGCAAAACCATAAACGGCGTTCGTATGAATACCAGCTTTATTTTGTAATAATGGTAACGCATAAAAAGCTCTAAAGCTCAAACTGTTTCCATCAATTAAAATTAATTTGTTCAATATTTTAACCTCCAACACATATTTACTTTTCATTTTATCATAAATTATAGGACAATCCGTATTCATTCGATGAGGTTGCGTCAAATTGAGCATCTCAGTTAATCACCATTATATTGTTAGTTACTGATAAAGGCCTACTTTTTAATTTTATGTACTTGTACGACTGATGCAAGCGTATGCATTTCAGCTCAATTAATGCTCTATCCTATTATTCATCCCTGTGCATCTTTACACATGCACAAGACAACACAAGCATCATCAAATTGATTAAATATCTATTTCTATCGTATTTTACATTAACAAAATAAAACAATCGATTTAACCTTGACCATTTATGGTTAAATCGATTGTAGTTATTATTTTATTCAAAAAATGTGACTCTAAAGGTAGATCCTTTTTCCGGCTCACTAAACACATTAATTCTACCTTGATGCGCTTCCATAATATGTTTCGTAATAGATAAACCTAAACCAGTACCTCCAGAATCTCTACTACGTGCTTTATCTACACGATAAAAGCGTTCAAATATATGTTTTTGATCTTGCTGGCTAATGCCAATACCAAAATCTTGAACTTCAAGCATGCGCTTATTACCTTCTTTGAAAACGCGCACGATGACTTCTCCAGATACTTTAGAATAACTTATCGCGTTCGAAAGTAAATTAAGTGCAACTTGCGAAACTTTATCTTTATTCGCTTCAATAATAATATCTGGTTCAATTTCATTAACGATTGTTATATTTTTACTTTCTGCGATATTTTGCATATGCCTCATTGTTGATTCAGCAATTTCAGACAAACTTGTTGGCTCTGTTTCCAATTGCGTTTGTTGTTCAACATGAGATAAATCTAACAAGTCATATACTAATGTTTCAATACGATTTGATTCTTTAGAAATAATTTTTAAAAAGTCATTTAATGTTTGCTCATCATCTTTTGCACCATCTAACAGTGTTTCAGCAAAACCTTTTATAGATGTGATTGGTGTTTTCAATTCATGGGATACATTAGCCACAAATTCACGTCTTAAATTTTCCAACTTTTTCAAATTCGTAATATCATGTAGTACAACAACCATACCGTAAAGATTCTTTTTATTTTTAGATAAAATTGGAATACATGCTGTGTCAAAATATTTTTGATGGACTTGGTCAATCGTCAACTCGATTTGATCATATGTTGGTTTTTCAACTTTAAATGCTGCAGCGATTAACTTTTGTATCTCTGGATCTATAAAATCAATATAACTTTTATGTTCTACAACATTGTCTGGACTAAACACATCGTAATATGATTTATTGGCAATTACAATTTCTCCATATTTATCAATCATTAAAATTGAACTAGGTATATTTTCTATCGTTGTTTTCAAGCGATTAGATTGCAACTTTTGCTTATGATTTAAGCGTTGTAATCTTCTGGCTAGCTCATTAGTAGTGACGAATAGTTCCCTTGTTTCTTTTACATTACTTTCTGGAACTCTTACATGATAATAACCTTCAGCTAAAAGATTGGTAGCATATGTCACTTCATTAATGGGTCTAATGTAAGTTCTATTAATGCTTCTGACGACAAAGAAAATAATAACCAAAACAAATAATCCAATTAAGCCAACATATTTCCATATACCTATTTGTAATTCTAGGATTTGATTATTAATACCACTGATAATCACATCTTTATCTCTTATCGATGTTTTAAAAGTGTATCTTCGATCATCCCCAAATTTATCGTAAATTATTTTAGAAGGATTCGCTTCATTATTAATGTCGTCGTTAAATTGGGTTCTTTCTTTTGTGGAAAACACTTCATCGTTATCTTTCGTGAGTATAAATGTAAAATTTTCGTTTTTTGCAATATCTTTGATTTCATCTGTTTTATCATGATTATATAAACTGACTAAATGTTGTGCTTGATGCTCTAAATCACCTTGTTGGCTTGAAATGACAGTATTATAAATGACATGTGTAATTATTGCACCTAATGCAACAAAACTAATGATAACGATGGTACATAATAAAAATAAGAGTCTTTGGTGAAACTTTAACATTAGACTTTAGGTCTTTCCAATTTATAACCTAAACCTCTAACTGTTTTTATCAATTTAGGTTGTTTTGGATTCTCTTCTAATTTATCTCTTAAATGACTTATATGTACATCCACAATTCTTGAATCACCTGCAAATTCATAATTCCAAACAGAATTTAACATATGTTCTCGCGTGATTACTCTGCCTTGTCTTTCAATAAGGTAAAGTAACAGTTCAAACTCTTTAGGCGTGAGTTCTAATAATTCATCTTCGCGATAAACTTCAAAATATTCTGGTCTAATTCTTATAGAACCAATTAAAATATCATCCTCATCATTTTCAACTGGTACTGCTTCATTGATCATTGCAGAGCGTCTTAAAATAGCTTTAACTCTTGCAACAACCTCTCTCGGTGAAAACGGTTTAGTCATATAATCGTCTGCACCAAGCTCTAAACCTAACACACGATCAAATTCATCATCTTTAGCAGTTAACATCAAAATTGTTACTAAATTTTTATCAGATCGAATTGTTTTACAAACTTCGATACCATCTTTTTTAGGAAGCATAACATCTAATACAACCAATTCCGGATTTACAGTATTCACTTTTTCTAATGCTTCTTCACCATCATAGGCAACATCCACTATGTATCCAGCTTGCTCTAAATTATATTTTAACAAGGTTACAATTGATTGCTCATCATCTACTACAAGTACTTTTTGTGACATAGTATACCTCCAATTTTATGATTACAAATTAATTATAACGTAAATTTTAATAAAAATAACATACTTAAAAGTTTTTTTACATAAACTTAATAAATAGAAAATAATTAGTTATTTGTAAAGAATGAACAAAGAATTTGTATCGTCTTCTTAAACAATTCTTCAATGAATCTATCTCCAGCATTTCAAATAAATAATATTGTTTATGTTAATACTAACTTAACATTAACTTTATATTAAAACTAATAATTGTTTCAATTTAACCATATTAAGGCCAAGCGTTGCTAGTTAGTAACGTGAATTCAAGCAAAATAAAAAAGAGCGAGATAGAAATCATTATAAAAGTGATTTCTTATTCTCGCTCTTAAGTAAAATGATGCATCTTCATTTGAAAAATGCTTCGTTATACTATTTGTTGTTAATTTATTTAATATTTTTGATTAATTCATCAGCGAATTCAGAAGTAGATACTTCTTTTGCACCGTCCATTAAACGTGCAAAGTCATAAGTAACAACTTTTGAAGCAATTGTTTTTTCAATAGACTCAGTAATCTTATCAGCAGCTTCTTGCCAACCTAAGTGTTCAAGCATTAATGAAGCACTTAAAATTTCAGAAGATGGGTTAACTTTATTTAAACCAGCATATTTTGGAGCAGTACCGTGCGTTGCTTCAAATATCGCATGGCCTGTTTCATAGTTAATATTTGCTCCTGGTGCAATTCCAATGCCGCCAACTTGTGCTGCTAAGGCGTCTGACACATAGTCACCATTAAGATTCATCGTAGCAACAACATCGTGATCTGCAGGGCGTGTCAATATTTGTTGTAAGAAAATGTCTGCAATAGAATCTTTAATAATAATTTTACCGTCTTTTTCAGCTTGTTCTTGAATTTCATTTGCTTTTTCTTTACCGTCTTTTTCAACAATTTCGTCATATTGTTGCCAAGTAAATACTTTATCACCAAATTCATTATGTGCTAAATCATAACCCCATTGTTTGAAAGCACCCTCTGTAAATTTCATGATATTACCTTTATGAACTAAAGTTACAGATTTACGATTATTATCTAGAGCATATTGAATTGCTGCGCGTACTAAACGCTCTGTGCCTTCTTTAGATACTGGTTTTACACCAATTCCTGATGTTTCAGGGAATCTGATATTTTTAGCGCCCATTTCATCTTGTAAGAATTCAATTAATTTTTTAACTTCTGGAGTACCTTCTTTAAACTCAATACCAGCATAGATATCTTCTGTGTTTTCACGGAAAATAACCATATCAGTATCTTCCGGACGTTTAACTGGTGATGGAACGCCTTGGAACCAACGAACTGGTCTTAAACAAGTAAACAAATCAAGTTCTTGACGTAGTGCAACGTTTAATGAACGAATACCCCCACCGATTGGTGTAGTTAGTGGTCCTTTAATTGCGATTAAATATTCATTAATTGTATCTAAAGTTTCTTGCGGTAACCATTCGCCTGTTTCATCATAAGCTTTTTGACCAGCAAGTACTTCTTTCCATTCAATTTTCTTTTCACCATTATAAGCTTGTTCTACAGCTGCGTCGATGACTCTGCTAGCAGCTGACCAAATATCTGGACCGATACCGTCACCAATAATATAAGGAATGATAGGGTTATTTGGTACAGTTAACCCTTCTGCTGATTTTACTACTTTTTCTCCTGCCATGTAAAAATACCTCCGTCATTTGTAATATTTTTCAAAATGCTAATTCGTAATTATCTTTCTTCAATTGGTTCATATGTTCTATTAGTTTCACCAATATATTGTGCTCTTGGACGCATAATTCTATTGTCTCTGTATTGTTCAAGAATATGTGCAATCCAACCTGAAGTTCTGCTAACTGCAAAAATAGGTGTGAATAAATCATGTTCAATATTCATACTGTGATATACAGTTGCACTATAGAAGTCCACATTGGCGATAAGGCCTTTTTCTTCTTTCATTTTATCAGCTATTTTTACAGATATATCAAATAACTGACTTTGACCTGTTTCTGATGTGATTTTTCTACTCATCTCTTTCAGGAATTTCGCTCTTGGATCACCATTTTTATATACACGGTGACCGAATCCCATTATTTTTTCTTTATTTTTAATTTTATTATCGATGTATTCGTCTACATCATCAATAGATTTAACTTCTGATAGCATGCTCATCACACGTTCATTTGCCCCACCGTGTAATGGACCTTTTAAAGATCCGACAGCTGCTACAATACCTGAATACATATCTGATAATGAGGACACTGCACATCTAGCAGTAAAGGTAGACGCATTCAACTCGTGATCTGCATGTAGTACCAATGCTTTATTAAATGCTTCAACTTCTATATCTGTTGGCAATTCACCACGTAACATATATAAGAAGTTCCCGGCATAATTTAAATCACTATTAGGTTTGACAGGTTCTTTACCTTCTCTAACTCTAGCATACGCTGTAACAAGTGAGGCGATTTTAGCTTGGATACGCACTGCACGTTCCATTGTTTGATCTTCACTTTCATCCTCAGCATGTTCATCAAAGTGTGCAACGTAAGACACTGATGTTCTTAGCGCTGTCATTGGATGTACATTACTAGTAGCATATTCTTTAAAATGATTATACACTCTAGGATTTAATGTCATATACTTAAAGAGTTTTTCTTTAAATGTTTGTAGTTCTTCTTTATTAGGTAATCTGTAATGCCATAATAAAAAGACAACTTCTTCAAATTCAGCATTTTCGGCTAAATCATCAATTTCATAGCCAGCATATGTAAGTTGACTATCAATGATTGAGCTCACTTTTGTTTCTGCTGCAATTACCCCTTCTAAACCTTTTTGTAACTCTGCCATATATATTCCCCTTTTCTATTTCATAATGAAACGGCTTTCATAAACTATTATAGCCAATATTTACGTTTTTGTGAATATTTCCGTTTAAAGTCCTGATTAATCATTAAGAAACGATAATTTGTTTATATGCCCATAAACACGTCATAATTAATGAACGTTGTTATATCATCATTCTAATATGTAATTACCCTTTCTTCAATTTATCAAAGTTTTTAATTGGTTATCATGATTAATAACAAATTATTAATATAATATTACACTGACTTTTTTGAGATACAACTATAAAAAAGTATTGTTTTATTTTAGATTGCGTATCATAATAATAAATAACTTAATAAAGGAGTTAAAACTTATGGCAAAACAACAGCTACAAAGAGAACTCAGCAATAGACATATACAGTTAATTGCAATTGGAGGCGCAATCGGTACAGGACTTTTCTTAGGTGCCGGTCAAACCATAGCATTAACAGGTCCTTCTATTTTACTTACATATATCATTATAGGATTTATGTTGTTTATGTTTATGCGTGGCTTAGGAGAAATTCTTGTAACAAATACAGATTTTAAATCCTTTGCTGATGTGACAAATCAATATATAGGTTCATTTGCTGGGTTTGTTACCGGATGGACGTATTGGTTGTGCTGGATTATCACAGGTATGGCCGAGGTAACAGCAGTTGCAAAATATGTTAGTTTCTGGTTTCCACATATACCTAATTGGATAAGTGCTCTATTTTGTGTATTAATTTTAATGTCATTAAATTTACTGAGTGCTAAACTTTTCGGTGAACTAGAGTTCTGGTTCTCAATCATTAAAGTAGTTACAATCTTGGCACTTATCGTCGTTGGTGTGGTAATGATTATCATGGCATACGACACACAATTTGGACATACTTCATTAACCAATTTATATCAACATGGTATTTTTCCTAAAGGAATTAATGGATTTTTAATGTCATTCCAAATGGCACTCTTTTCTTTTGTAGGAATTGAATTAATCGGAGTAACGGCTGGTGAAACAAAAGATCCAACTAAAACCATTCCAAAAGCAATCAATAGTGTTCCGATTAGAATCTTAATCTTTTATGTCGGTGCATTGACTGTAATTATGTCCATCATCCCTTGGAACAATATTAATCCTGAAGAAAGTCCCTTTGTCAGATTATTTGCTTTAATCGGTATTCCATTTGCAGCAGGAATCATTAACTTTGTAGTATTAACAGCTGCTGCTTCTTCTTGTAATAGCGGTATATTTTCAAACAGTCGTATGTTATTTGGACTTTCAAATCAAAAGCAAGCACCGCCTATTTTTGAAAAAACAAACAAAAATGGAGTACCTCATATAGCTATCTTAGTATCATGTGCATTATTATTAATTTCAGCATTATTAAATTACATTATTCCAAATGCAACTTTAGTATTCACGTATATTACAACCGTTTCTACAGTGTTGTTTTTAGTCGTTTGGGCTCTAATCATAGTTGCTTATATTAATTATCATCGCCAAAATCCAGAAATGCACAAAAATGCTACATATAAATTATTTGGTGGTAAATATATAGGATATATCATTTTGGCTTTCTTCTTTTTAGTGTTTTGCTTACTTTTTGTAAATGTAGAAACAAGAAGAGCAGTCTATTTAACACCTATTTGGTTTATCATCTTGAGTCTTATGTATCTAAGATACAAAAAAATCGCAAGTTCAGAAGTAAAATAACTGCATCATTAATCTTGCATAACGACTTTACTATTTCAACTAGTTGATACAAACGCCCAAGACATAAAAATAGTCTTGGGCTTTGCTTTATACAAAGTGAATGAAAGACAATCAATATGTTTTGTCTAGAACTATAATGTTTGTGTATTTTAATTTTCGTTGTATATATCATAACAAGATTGTTAAAATGTACATTCAATTTCGAGTTATTTATACGTTTTATACTCTCTCCATAAGCGCAATCTTTTTATGTAAGAAAGAACGGAAGTTTCCATTGGTAGTGTATGTTGAGTCATGTAATAATTTTTATACATAAGGCACTTCGTTAATTTAATTTAGTGGGATTTATTAAATTATACGAAAGGCCTTATTTTTTTGAATAACAAAATATAAATTGTACCGATTTTGTAATGTGCTGACGCCTGGAGAAATAATATGAGCGAGAGACTACAGGCTCGAGGCACATCCCCAGACAAGCATACACAATCAAAAGCGTAATATTTTAAATATAAGAATCATATGTATTCATATTAAGTTATATCTTTTGGTTAATTAAAAATATGACTTTCTATTAGTTGTATTAGTTAAATAATACGAAGCTTTTTTCTATTGTATTAAAACACATCACTTATAGAAATTTTGCATCGTGTGGACGCCCAGGGAATGATATGAATGAGAGACTACAGGCTCGAGCCATATCCCCAGGCAAGCATGCACGATCAAAATCGTAAGCTTTTAAATATAAAGAGGACCAATCCTTAGTATGGATTGGTCCTCTTATTTTGAGAATGAGGATTTATGTCCTAACCTCTCATTTTATTTATATCGTCATTTATGCTGCTTAATGCATGGATAAAGACTAATGGAAACGCCAATATGATTAAAGAACGTTCGCATATCCTTCGAATACTTTACCTTGATTTGCATCTACAGTAATCAAGATGTCATTTTGTATCTCTTTAGTCGCATTTTCAACACCTACAATTGTTGGAATACCTTTTTCTAGGCCTATAATTGCACTTGGTGACGTAATACCACTTTCTTCAGCAATTAAGCCACTTGCTTTTTCAATATAAGGGACGAGTGTTTCATCCACAGAAGTTGTTACAATGACCGTTTCACTTAAATCTTTGCCTTCAAGTTCACTCGCATCATTAACTACTAAAGTATTTCCAACTACTGAGTTTCTACCGATACCTTGACCTTTAGCTAACTCATCACCTACTAAATGTAATTTCATCATATTCGTAGTTCCTTTTTCACCAGTAGGTACGCCTGCTGTAATAATGATTAAATCACCATTTTGAACTTTTTCAGTTTCAACCGCTGTAGCAACTGCTGTGTTCAGCATAGCATCTGTTGTTTTACGTCCTTCTTTAACAACAGGATGTATACCCCAAACTAATGCACATTGACGCGCAGTTTCAGCATGAGGTGTAACTGCAATAATATCTGATTTAGGACGATATTTAGAAATTGTTCTAGCAGTTGACCCACTCTCAGTTGCTGCGACTATCGCTTTTACATTTAAATTTAAAGCAGTATGCGCTACTGAAACACCAATTGCATTAACTAATGAAGTTTGCACTAATTTAGTACGATCTGATAATAATCGTTTATAATCTTGTGCAGCTTCAGCTGAAATTGCAATATTACGCATTGTTTTAACTGCTTCTTCTGGATATAATCCAGCAGCAGTTTCGCCTGAAAGCATAACTGCGTCTGTACCGTCATAGATGGCATTCGCAACGTCACTTGCTTCAGCACGTGTCGCACGAGGGTTACGTTGCATTGAATCTAACATTTGCGTCGCTGTGATAACTGGTTTACCTAATTTATTACATTGTCTGATTAAATCTTTTTGCACCATTGGTACTGATTCAGGTGGTATTTCAACACCCATATCACCACGTGCAACCATTAAACCGTCTGAAACTTCAAGTATCTCTTTAATGTTATCTATACCTTCTTGATTTTCAATTTTAGGAATAATGTTAATGTTTGTATTTTTACCATCTTCAAGTAATCTACGAATATCTAATACATCACTTGGGCGACGAACAAAACTTGCAGCGATAAAGTCAATATTTTCACTTATACCGAATTTAATATCTTCAGCATCTTTATCTGTAATGCCAGGTAAACTTACTTTAACACCCGGTAAGTTTACACCTTTTTTATTTTTTAACTCTCCAGTATTTAAAACATCACAAACAACTTCACCGTTAGCTTTGTCTATTTGTTTTACTTGTAATTCAATAAGACCATCATCTAATAAAATATATGAACCTTCTTGAACATCATTTATTAGATTATCGTAAGTTACTGAGAATTTTTCTGGTGTACCTTCAACTTCAGTCATACTTACGATGACTTCCGTACCTTTTTCAAGTTCAATAGCACCATCTTTCATGTTGTGAGTACGGATTTCAGGACCTTTAGTATCTAATAATATAGCGACTGTTTTGCCCAATCTATGAGATACTTCACGAATTCTATCAATTCTAGCTTTATGTTCTGCATGATCACCATGTGAGAAATTCAATCTCGCAACATTCATTCCAGCCTTAATTAATTTCTCTAGCATTTCTTCAGACTCTGATGCAGGTCCTATTGTACAAACAATTTTAGTTTTTCTCATTATTAATGCCTCCCAGTATTTTATATCGATAATTCATTTGCTAAAGCAAAAGTTTCAAAATCAAATTTGTGTTCATTTGATCTGAATATTTCTTCAAATGATGTGTCTGTTAATTCATTGTTGCGGATACCAACACCAATTGCTGTTTTTCCTTCTAGCAATAAGTCTACAGCATGTCCACCTAATCGTGAAGCAAGTACTCTATCTGCGCCACTTGGACTGCCACCACGTTGGATATGGCCAAGTACAGATACACGCGCATCAACATTAATGTACTTTGTCAATTCTTTTGCGCAATCTTCTCCAGACATACAACCTTCTGCAACCATAACAATGGAATGTTTTTTTCCACGTCTTATCCCATTATCAATTTTCTCTGCTACATCTTTAATATCCGTTTCTACTTCTGGGACAATAATTGTTTCTGCCCCAACTGAAAGTCCAGCCCATAGAGCTAAGTCTCCACAATCACGACCCATAACTTCAATGATAAATGTTCTTGCGTGACTTGAGGCCGTATCACGAATTTTATCAACACAATCTATAATGGTATTTAAAGCAGTATCAAATCCTATTGTAAAATCTGAACCATTGATATCATTATCAATTGTACCTGGTACTCCTATCGTTTGAATTTCTTTACATTCTTCACTTATACGTTGAGCACCTCTATAGCTACCGTCTCCGCCGATAACTACTAGTCCTTCAATTCCTCTTTTACGTAAGTTATCTATAGCTTTTTTCCGAACTTCTGCTTCTTTAAATTCAGGACATCTCGCTGAATACAGAAAAGTTCCGCCACGTTGGATTGTATCACCAACAGAACCGAGCTCTAACTTCTCGATATCATCGTTTAATAATCCTTGATAGCCTTGGTAAACACCATAAACTTCAATATTATTATAAATCGCTTTTCTAACAACAGCTCTAATAGCCGCGTTCATGCCTGGTGAATCTCCACCGCTAGTCAACACTGCAATTTTTTTCATGACGACATACCTTTCTAACATGTATTTCTTATTCTAAAAATACCATAAAATCATAGAAGGTGCCATTAAAATAAGGCTTAGTAACTCATGTAAACGTTTTTAATTATAGTAAAAAAACATTTTACAATACGAAAGCGTTTCCTTTTACTTTATCTCATATTGTCAAAACAACTATACTTTATCATACCTTTAACTTCACTTTATTAAACAGACATCTCAATTTTCCATTTTACATTGCTTTATTCAATAAAAATAAGAGCACTAATATGAAATCAAGTATTGAAAACCTGACTCCAATTTCATGCTCTTTGAAAACCTTAGACTATTAATGCTTCATAGCTACTATGTGTACTAAAAAATGTTTTGTTGATGTAAACATTAAGTGCTTTTTAGTTATTCATTAAAAGATCCAATATTTCTAAATTTATCATAACGATCATCTATGATTTGCTGTTCATTAAATGCATTTAATTCACTCAAATGATTTAAAAATGCTTTTTTAATACTTTGTGCTTGCGTTTCAATATCATGATGAGCACCACCAAGTGGTTCTTTTAAAACCTCATCGGCAATTTTCAACTCATATAAATCTTCTGCCGTAATCTTCATTGTTTCGGCAGCTATTTGTGCTAAATTACTATCTTTCCATAGTAATGCAGATGCACCTTCTGGTGAAATAACAGAATAAGTACTATTTTCAAGCATTAATAAACGATTTGAAATACCGAGACCTAAAGCCCCACCGCTTCCGCCTTCACCTATTACAACTGCAATGACTGGCACTTTAAGTGCTGCCATTTCAATGAGATTTTTAGCTATAGACTCACTTTGACCACGTTCTTCTGCTGCTTTTCCTGGGTAAGCACCTTTTGTATCAATAAAAGTGAAAATAGGTCGGTTGAATTTTTCAGCTTGTTTCATTAAACGTAATGCTTTTCTATACCCCTCAGGGTGTGCCATACCAAAGTTACGATAAATATTATCTTTGGTATCTTTTCCCCGCTGTTGGCCAACTACTGTTACTGCTTGGCCATTTAAATATCCAATACCACCAATCATAGCTGGATCATCTCGAAAATTACGATCACCGTGTAACTCAATAAAGGAGTCAAAAATATGTGGTATATAATCTAATGATGTAGGTCTTTCTTGTAAGCGCGCTAATTGTACACGATCCCAAGGCTTTAAATGAGTATATACTTTTTTTGTTTCACGTTCTAAAGACGCCTCAAGCATATCAATTTCTTCCTGTAAGTCCACATCATTTTTTTCTTGTGATTCTTTCAACGATTCAATTTTATTTTTTATTTCAAAAAGTGGCTTTTCAAAGTCAAGCATTCGTTTTCACCTCTTGGTGCATTTTTAGAATATTAGAAAGTGTTACTTTCATTTCTTTTCTATGTACAACCTTATCTAGTTGTCCATGTTCTAATAAAAATTCAGCAGTTTGGAAGTCGTCAGGTAACTTTTCATTAATCGTTTGTTCGATTACACGTCTGCCAGCAAAACCAATGAGTGCTTTGGGTTCACTTAAATTAATATCACCAACTGAAGCAAAACTTGCCGATACGCCACCTGTTGTTGGGTTTGTAATATATGAAATATATAGCAATCCATGATCCATATGTCTTTTTAATGTAACACTTGTTTTACCCATCTGCATTAATGATATGATACCTTCTTGCATTCTAGCACCACCACTAGCAGAAAATAGGATGAATGGTAAACGGTGCTCAGTGCAGTGTTCTATAATTCTGCAAATCTTTTCACCAACAACTGATCCCATGCTCCCCATTCTAAATCGAGCATCCATCACAGCTACACCAAATTCAATGCCGTCTAAATACGCTGTACCAGTAACAACAGCTTCATTTAACTCTGTTTTTTGTTGGTCTTTTTGAATTTTTTCTTCATAACTTGGAAAATCCAATGGATTCGCAGAGGTCATTCCTTTGTCAAATTCTGTGAATGTACCTTCATCAGAAATGGCTTCAATTCTTTTATACGCTGTTAAAGCGATGTGATGATCACAATTGAAACATACGTTTAAATTTTCAGCTAATTCTTTGGTATACATAATCTTTTTACATTTCGGGCATTTCGTCATAATTCCCGCTGGAACATCACTTTGTTTTGAATCGGAAACAGTCACATACTTTTTCTTTTTACTACTTCTATTGAAAAAATCTTTAAACATTTTAAACCTCCACTTAACCATTACTGTCTTTCCAATATTATAAACTCAATATTTTGAGATCAGTATTCATGAATATTATTTATCTAAGTCTGTTAATTTCATTGTTTTATTATAAATTTCTTCTGGATCCATATCTGTTCTTGCTACCCCTGTTTCCATTGCTGCCTTTGCAACCTCTCTAGCAACAGAAGGTGCAACACGTTTATCAAATGGACCTGGAATACAGTAATCTGGATTTAATTCTTCCGGTTTAATTAAGTCTGCAATTGCTTCTACTGCAGCTTGTTTCATCTCTTCATTAATGTGTGTAGCTTCTACATCTAATGCACCTCTGAATATACCAGGAAATGCAAGTACGTTATTGATTTGATTTGGGTAATCAGAACGACCAGTTCCAATTACTTTAGCGCCTGCTTCTTTTGCTACATCAGGGTTGATTTCAGGGTTAGGATTCGCCATTGCAAATATAATTGGATCTTTAGCCATTGACTCAACCATTTCTTTTGTTAATAAATCAGCTACAGAAACACCAATAAATACGTCAGCATCTTTAATTACATCATTTAACGAACCTTCGACTCTATCTCTGTTTGTCCATTTAGCTACAAATGATTTTGTATCATTCATTCCATGGGAACGACCTTCATAAATTGCACCTTTGGAATCACACATAATCATATCTCTAACACCATATGAATACAGTAATTGAACAATTGCCATACCTGCTGCACCAGCTCCGTTAAGCACCACTTTTATATCCGATAATTCTTTATCTATAATGCGCAGCGCATTTATCATACCTGCAACTGTAACAATTGCTGTCCCATGTTGGTCATCATGAAAAACAGGTATTTTTGTTTCTTTTTTCAAACGCTCTTCTATTTCAAAACAACGTGGAGCAGAAATATCTTCAAGATTAATGCCGCCGTAGTTAGGTTCTAATAACTTCACTGTATTAACAATTTCATCTGTATCCGTAGTATTTAGTGCAATTGGTACACCATCTATACCTGAAAAACTTTTAAACAAAACTGCTTTACCTTCCATTACTGGAATACTAGCTTCTGGACCTATGTCACCTAATCCAAGTACAGCTGTACCATCTGTAACAACTGCGACTGTATTTGCTTTCATTGTATATTCAAATACTTTTCTAGGGTCTTCGTGTATTTCTTTACATGGCTCAGCTACACCAGGTGAATACGCTAAACTCAACTCTTCTTTATTGGTCACTTGAACTTTTGGTGTAACTTCTAATTTACCTTGATTTATTCTATGCATTTCTAGTGCGTCGTCTCTTAATGTCATGTAAACCTACCCCTTACATTCAATAATTTTAATCAGTCATATATATTTTTATTACAATCTAACATAAATTACAAATGTTATCGTTAGTATTAAATCCCAAGCATAAGTTGTATGTTAACTTTTGTAATAAAAACATATATTTTACATGAAGGATTGATGCCATCATTTAATATAAACTGATGGTAAGTTTCAACTTAACCATCAGTTTACTATATCATAGTTTATGGACTTGATAAAGTTAAATTATCCTTATATCCCACGGTGAGAACTTAGATATAAGCACTTCAATTTTTTCTTTTTCACGCGAGATAAAACCTATAATTTTAAATTGATTTTGTTTTTCTTGAAAATATTTCACTGGGATATCGTCTGCAGTTTCTTGTGAATTTAACCATTGTTTTATTTCCGATAAACTTTCAATATTTCTTATGATTACTTGTTTCGCATTTGCTAATTTATTGCTCTCAAATGACGCAACATTTTCTATTTGGTTAATAATAAGTTGCTTTTTATTATTTCTATTTTCAAATTTTCCTTTCACGATAAGCGTATCTGTACTGTTTAAATATACTTCAAATTTTTTATATGCGTCTGGGAACACCACACCATCTAAATTGTTAAGACCATCATTTAATGTAATAAATGCCATGTTTTGTCCATTTTTAGTACGAATACGTTTTAACTGGTCGATTTGAACAAAGATTGGTTGATTATCTCTGGCATTATTAAGTTTATAAATACCAAGATATTGTTTTTCTTCAAATGCTTTTTCTACAGGATGTGTAGATACATAAAACCCTAAATATTCTTTTTCATAATCACTTAACACTTGATCTGGTAGCTCTTCTTTTTCTTCATATGTTGTTTTAGGTGTCAACACATCGAAAATAAAACCATCTTGTTCAACATCGGAGACGTCATCTAACACTTGGTCAATAGACTGTAATAAAGTCGCTCTATTTTTACCAAATGTATCAAAAGCGCCGACTAATATTAATGCCTCAAGTAATTTCCTACTCTTTATTCTTTTAGGTATACGACGTGTAAAGTCAAAGAAATCTTTATACGCACCATTACTTTTTCTTTCATCTACAATGAGTTTAACACTTTGATAACCTATGCCTTTAATCGCACCTAAAGATAAATATATACCTTTATTACTTGCTTTATAAAACCAATGACTTTCATTAATATTAGGTGCTAATATATTTAATTGCTGATGTTTCGCTTCATCGATCATTTGTGCCGTCTTTTTTTCGCTACCAATTGAATTACTTAAAATATTGGCATAAAAATAATTAGCATAGTGCACTTTTAAATAACTCATAATATAAGCTATTTTGGAATAGCTCACTGCATGTGCACGTGCAAAGCCATAGTCTGCAAATTTTAAAATCAAATCAAAAATCTGCTTGCTTAATCGTTCATCATATCCGTTACTTAAAGCACCTTCCACAAAATGTTGTCGCTCACTCTCTAATACTGCACGATTTTTTTTACTCATAGCACGTCTTAATATATCTGCTTCACCATAACTAAAATGAGCAAACTTACTCGCGATTTGCATAATTTGTTCTTGATAAATAATTACACCGTAAGTAGTTTTTAATATGGGTTCTAAATCTTTATGCAAATATTGTACTTTTTCAGGGAAGTGTCTTCTTGTAATATAGGTTGGAATTTCTTCCATAGGTCCTGGTCTATACAAAGAAGTTACTGCCACAATATCTTCAAATTGTTCTGGCTGTAATTTTTTCAATACATTTCGTATGCCATCAGATTCTAATTGGAATACACCTGTTGTGTCACCCTGCGAGAGTAACTGAAATACTTTTGGATCATTAAAAGGAATGGATTCAATATCTATATCAATATTCATATCTCTTTTTACTTGTTTAACTATTTGATGAATAATGGATAAGTTTCGTAAACCTAGAAAATCAATTTTTAAAAGGCCAATACGTTCAGCTTCAGTCATGGTCCACTGCGTCAATAACCCCGTATCTCCTAAGGTTAATGGTGTATATTCATATAAAGGATGATCGTTTATAATGATCCCTGCTGCATGTGTTGACGTATGTCGTGGCAATCCTTCTAACTTTTTACAAATTTCAAACCAGCGTTCATGCCGATGATTTCTATGCACAAATTGTTTAAATTCAGTTTTCTCATATGCCTCATCTAATGTAATACCTAATTTATGAGGGATTAAAGATGAGATCTCATTTAATGTTATTTCATCAAAACCCATAATTCGACCTACATCTCTTGAAACTGCCCTCGCTAATAAATGACCAAACGTCACAATGCCAGCAACGTGGTTATCACCATATTTTTCTTGTACGTATCTAATCACTTTTTCTCTATGCGTATCTTCAAAATCGATATCAATATCTGGCATAGTAACACGTTCAGGATTTAAAAAGCGCTCAAATAACAAGTTATATTTAATGGGATCAATCGTCGTAATATCTAATAGATAACTGACTAAGGAGCCAGCAGATGAACCACGACCCGGACCGACTAATACATCATGAGTTTTGGCATAATGGATTAAATCACTAACAATTAAAAAATAATCTTCAAAACCCATGCGTGTAATAATCTCATATTCATGATTAAGCCTGTCATCGTATTTTTGTAATGATGCTTTAGGTAAATTTAGTTGTTTCAAATTTTGTTGGAGAATTTGATAAAGGTAATCTTTAGACGGTTGGTTATTCGGTGTCTTGAATTTAGGTAATAACGATTGATGATATTGTAGTTCAGCATTACAGATGGACGCGATGTAATTTGTATTTTGCCAAATTTGCTCATTTAAATTAAACGCATCCAAATCGGTCCGACTATACATATGTGCATTATAATTATGAACTTCTTTAACCAAATCTAATTTCTCATTATTTTTTATAGCAGCTAAAGCCGTTAAAGTATCCGCATCATCTTCATTTAAATAATTTGTACTTTGCGCCCATACAACTGGAAAATCTAATCGTTGTTGGCTATTGTGATTTACAAATATATCTTCTTTATCAGTGAAATTTTGTAATATACTTTGGTGTGCTTCCGTAACATTTTTAAATATGATAACCAAATGATTAATATATTTATTCAGCCACTCTATTGGTGTTTCAGTCTTCTCTTTCATTTTTATGGCAGAAGATAATTTAAATAAATCTTTTAGACCTTGATTATTTTTAGCAAGTACTATAGTTTCAATTGATGATAAACCATCTGTAAGATAAATCGTCATTCCAAATAAAGGATGGATATTTGCTGCAATACACGCGTCATAAAATTGAGGATAACCATATAAAACGTTTGTATCTGTAATTGCTAACGATGTATAACCTTCTTTCGTTGCTTTCGCAATGACATCTTTAATTTTAATACTTGAATTCAATAAGTCATACGATGTATGAACGTTTAAATGCGCAACCATCAGCAAATACCTCCTTAATCTTACAATTTATTATTTAATGCTTGTGCTAATTCTTCAAATTGCTGCCAATCTGCAACTGAAACACCAGATGCATTCGGATGACCTCCACCACCAAATGCATTAGCAATATCATTAATGACGATACCTTTAGAACGAATGCGACATCTAATTTCGGAACCTTCATCTACCGCAAACACCCATATTTTCAATCCTTGAATATCAGCAATCGCATTGACAAAAAGCGAAGCTTCATTCGCTACAATATCAAATTCCTCAAGTACATCTTTGGTGATTTTCACTTTACAAAAACCTTTTTCATTTAAATCAAAATTCTGTAAAACATGGCCTTGAAAAGGTAATAGTTTTGGATCTTTTTCCCCTAATTTATTCAATTCTTGTTGATGGTTAAATGAATATTTTAATAATTGGCTTGCGACTTCCATAGTATGTGGTGTTGTATTATTAAATAAAAACCGTCCAGTATCTCCTACAATACCTAAATATAATACTCTTGCTACAGAATCATCAATTAGTGATTGATCGTTAAAATGACTTATAAAATCAAAAATAATCTCACTCGTTGATGATGCTTGATCATTCACATAGTTAATATCTCCGTATTGGTCAACTGCTGGATGATGATCTATTTTAACAAGACGCTTGCCAGCATTGAATCTATGGTCACTGATTCTAGGAGAATTAGCAGTATCACATACGATAACCAATGCTTCGTTATATTGGTCATCACTAATATCATCAAAAGTACCGATAAAATCAAGTGACGGTTCTCCTTCTCCTACTGCATAAATATTCTTTTCTGGAAATTTAAGTTTCAAATAATTTTTCATTCCAAGTTGTGACCCATAAGCATCTGGATCTGGTCTTACATGTCTATGTATGATTACTGTTTGAACCGCTTTTATTTCATCCATAATTTGATTAAATTCTATCGTCATTTTTATCTTCCTTTTTTAAAGTTATATATGTGCCTTTTAATCTATCATTTGACAAATAATCATTGCTTTTGCAACTTGTTTACCATCACTTGTCATCGTTACTTCTAATTTAGCAAAATTTCTTCCTACATCTAACATATCATAATGTACATTAATTTCAGATTCAATTTGCACAGTCTTAATGTAAATGATATTTAAACTTTCAATCATTACTTCAAGTTTCTTTAATTTTCGCATTTCATAACGCACAGTTTCTTCAATAATAGCTACAAACACCGCTTTACTCAGTGTACCAAACTGATTTGTAAGTAAAGGCGAAGTTTGTACTTGAATATCATCATTTGCAATTGTAATATGTTTAGCTACTTGATCATTAATGGTTTCGCCTACCTGGGGCTGACGACTCAGTAATTGCATTGCTGTCAATACATCTTTTCTTGTAATTACACCAATTAATTTTTTGCTTGGTGAAATCACTGGTAATAATTCGATGCCTTCCCAAATCATCATGTGCGCACAATTTACTACTGTAGTTGATAGTTGTACATTAAGCGGAGACTTAGTCATAAAATGTGCTAAAGTATCCTTGTCTTCCATTTTAATTATTTCTTTACTCGTAATGATACCAACTAAGCGCCAATGTTCATCAATAACTGGGAATCTGGAGTGACCTGTGCGTTTTGCTTTTTCTTTATAATCGTGCAAAGTCATATTATCAAAAACCACAGTATCTTCATTCACAGATTTCACTATATCTTCGACGACTAATATTTCTTTCCGAATCATTTGATTATACATCGCTCTGTTAATAATATTCGCAACTAAATATGTATCATAATTAGATGATAGTATTGGTAAATCATGTTCATCAGCATATTTGATTATTTCATTGGACGTTCTAAAACCACCAGTAATCAATACTGCACTTCCTCTTTTCAAAGCGGCTAGTTGGACATCTTTTCGATTTCCTACAATCAACAATGTATGTGGACTTAAATACTTTACCACATCTTCAATTTCCATTGCGCCAATAGCAAATTTTGTTAATGTCTTGATGAGGCCATTTCTTCCTCCTAATACTTGTCCATCAATTATTTTTACAATTTCTCCAAATGTAAGTTGTTCAATTTGTTCACGTGTTTTCTTTTCTATTCGGACAGTACCAACTCTATCGATTGTTGCTACTAAACCAATTCTACCGGCATCTTTGATCGCACGATAAGCTGTCCCTTCAGAGACATTTAAATCTTTCGCTATTTTTCTAACAGAAATTTTTTGCCCTACTGCTAAAGATTCGATATAAGATAAAATTTGCTCATGCTTTGTCATTGTAATAACCTCATTTTTGGACATTTTCTATGATATTATAACTTTTTATAACTAAAATTGCGATTTAATCACTTAAAAAATATATTTTAACTTTAATTATGACATATATTCACTAAGATATTAATATCTATAAAACTTTTTACTCTGTTAATATGAAAACATATAATTTTTAATTTGATTTGTGATAAACTCTAATTAGAATAGAATTAAGGAGGGATGGAATAATGTTTAAAAATATTTTACTTGGTGTTGATACAACACTTAAAAATGAAAAAGCACTTAAAGAAGTTTCTAAGTTAGCTGGTGAAGACACTGTTGTAACAATTCTTAATGCAATCAGTGAGCAAGATGCACAAGCATCGATTAAATCTGGTGTTCATTTAGATAAACTCGTTGAAAAACGTAGTAAAGGGTTAGAAAGCACTCGAAATACACTCGATGAGTATGGCATCAAATATGATGAAATCATTGTGCGTGGTAATGCCAAAGAACAATTGGTAAAAGAAGCAAATAGTGGCAAATATGAAATAGTTGTCCTCAGTAACCGTCGTGCCGAAGAAAAGAAAAAATTCGTACTAGGTAGCGTGAGTCACAAAGTTGCTAAAAGAGCAAGCATCCCTGTGCTTATTGTAAAATAGTATAGCGATGTAATGACTGGGATAATCATCTCATTGCAACAAATGGTGCAATCCCATAAAAACAAAGAAAACGCCAATTTCTACTATGATGTTAGTGAAATTGGCGTTTATATTTTAGTATAAACTGTTGATATCGCTATCACTCTAAAGTTGAACTGCGTCACCTGGGTTTAATATCTGTACTTCACCTTCTGAAACAGCTGACTTGAAGTCATCTGGATTTTGTTTGATTAAGTCAAATGTATTGTAGTGAATTGGTACTGTAATTTTAGGTTTAATGAACTGATTAATTGCAAAACTAGCATCATCAATGCCCATTGTGAAATTATCACCAATTGGAATAAAACAAATGTCAACCGGATGACGTTCAGCAATTAATTTCATGTCACCAAATAATCCTGTATCACCAGTATGATAAATCGTCTTGCCTTCTATTTCTAAAATTAGCCCCATCGGCATTCCTAAATATACGGGAATACCATTGTCATCAGTCAAGCTAGAACTGTGAAACGCTTGTACAAACTTAACCGTTCCAAAATCAAATTCTGCTTTACCACCAATATTCATAGGTCTAACATTTTCAACATTTTTAGTAGTCGTTAAATAATCACCTAATTCTGCTGAACCAATAACTGTTGCGTGATTTCTATTTGCTAATTCAATCGTATCACCAAAATGGTCTCCATGACCATGTGTTAAAATAATATAATCAACTTCTAAAGTTTCAGCATCTAAATCGGATAAATCGTTGCCCGTAATAAATGGATCAACAATTACTTTTTTGCCATTCGCTTCAAAATAAATCGTTGATTGTCCGTGAAAAGATAATTTCATATCGATAATTCCTCCCATAAAACTGTTTGTTTTATATATACCACAATTATTAACAGTTATAACACGCTTATATCAAAATACGCGCTTATATTTGATAATTCTTTAATAATTTTAGCAATATACCTTATTTCAACATATTATTTTTGAATTCCTTACACAACTAACATAAAATTAATATAATCATATATTTAGGAGGCAGTAAAAATGAAGTTACAACAAGTTAAAGAATCATTAAAATCACAACAAGCTGACGCAGCATGGATTACTACCCCATTGAACATCTTTTATTTCACTGGCTATTTAAGTGATCCTCATGAACGTTTACTAGCTTTATTAATCAAAGAAAATGGCGATCAAGTCCTATTTTGTCCACAATTAGAAGTCGAAGAAGTAAAGGCTTCACCATTTGATGGTGAAATCATTGGTTACCTTGATACAGAAAATGCATTAGATAAATATCCTTTTACTTTCAATAAAATGTTAGTTGAAGCGGCACACTTAACTGTGCAACGTCAACGTGAATTAATCGAAGCTTATGATGTAAAAGCGTTCGGTGATATTGATCAAACAATAAAATCATTACGTAATGTTAAAAGCGATTCTGAAATTGCTAAAATTCGTAAAGCTTGTGAACTTGCAGATAAATGTATTGAAATTGGGGCAAGTTTCTTAAAAGAAGGTGTGACAGAACGACAAGTTGTTAATCACATTGAATATGAAATCAAAGCTTATGGCGTTAATGAAATGAGCTTTGATACGATGGTCCTATTCGGCGACCATGCAGCGTCACCACATGGTATACCTGGTGACCGTCAATTACAAAATAATGAATTTGTATTATTTGATTTAGGTGTCATTTATGATAACTATTGTAGTGATATGACAAGAACAATTAGATTTGGACAACCTAGCTCAGATGCTCAAAACATATACGATATCGTATTAAAAGCCGAACAAGAGGCAATCGCTGCAATTAAACCTGGTGTACAAATTAAAGATATAGACGCTATTGCTCGAGGTATTATTACAGATGCTGGGTACGGAGACTATTTCCCTCATCGATTAGGACATGGTCTTGGATTAGAAGAACATGAATATCAAGATGTTTCTAGTACAAATACAAATGAATTTGTACCAGGAATGGTTGTAACTGTAGAACCTGGCATCTATGTGCCTGGTGTAGCTGGTGTCCGTATAGAAGATGATATTCTCGTAACTGAAAATGGAAACGAAAGTTTGACAGGTTACGAAAAATGATTAAAGAAGCCGTAGTCGAAACAATCCAACAAGTTGAATATGCGATTGAAAATGGCGCAGATCGTGTTGAATTGTGTGATCACTTACATGTCGGAGGAACCACGCCAAGTATAGGAATGATTGAAATTGCTACTGAAATTTGCAAAGCAAACAACATAGAAATTGCTGTCATGATTCGTCCACGCGGCGGTGATTTTGTATATAGCCTATATGACTTTGAAATTATGCAGCGAGATATTAAAGCAATTAAATCATTTGATATTGATTATTTTGTATTCGGTTGTTTAACAGATGATAACACATTGAATGAATGGCAAATGAAAACTTTAAAACAACTAGCATCACCGATACCTGTTGTTTGCCATATGGCGTTTGATGAAATACATTTAGAAGGTCAGGTAAAAGCATTACACAAATTAATTGAACTTGGTTTTAGTAGATTATTGACACATGGGGGTCCAGCTGATACTAATATTTTTGACAATTTAAATCAGCTTGGTAAGTTGGTCGTGAATTCTGGAGGAAAGATTGAAATCATGCCCGGTGGCGGTTTAACAAAATCTAATGTTCAAGAACTCATTAGTGCATTCCCTTTTCAAGAGGTACACGGTACAAAAATTGTATGACATAACAAATTTACTCGGCACTAAATTATAATAAATCGTATTAAACCTGAAATTAAAAACTGGTAACCTCTGCTATATAGAAGAGATTACCAGTTTTTGTTTGTTATTTTTTATTATTTTAGAGTACTTTCCACATTAGAATATGGTAAATTCAAAGCTTCACCTACACCTTTATTGGTTAATACCCCATTAATTGTATTTAAACCTAATGATAAAGGTTCATTATCTTGTAATGCTTTTAAATAACCTTTTCCCGCAATTTGTAATGCATAAGGTAACGTTGCATTATTTAATGCAATAGTAGAAGTACGTGGTACTGCACCAGGCATATTAGCCACAGCATAATGTACAACACCATGTTTTTTATATGTTGGATCGTCATGTGTTGAAATACGATCAGTCGTTTCGAAAATACCACCTTGGTCTATAGCAATATCAACGATTACCGAACCGTCTTTCATAGATTTTACCATGTCTTCAGTAACTAGGTTTGGTGCTTTGGCACCTGGAATTAATACCGCACCGATGACTAAGTCACTATTTTTAACACATTCTTCAATATTTAATGGATTAGACATAATTGTGTGTACACGGCCATCAAATAAATCTTCAAGCTCTTGTAAACGCTTAGGGTTAACATCCAAAATCGTTACATCGGCACCTAAACCTAATGCAATTTTAGCAGCATTTGTACCAGCCTGACCGCCGCCGATGATCGTTACGCGACCTTTAGCTACACCAGGTACACCACCAAGTAAAATGCCCATGCCGCCTTTATATTTTTGTAAAAATTCAGCACCAATTTGTGCAGACATACGCCCTGCTACTTCACTCATCGGCGTTAATAATGGTAATGATTTATCTGGCAATTGAACTGTTTCATAAGCAATGCCTATTACTTTATTATCTAATAAAGCTTGTGTGAGTTTCTTTTCATTTGCTAAATGTAAATAAGTAAATAGTATTAACCCTTCCTTAAAGAATTGGAACTCTTCTTCTAATGGTTCTTTAACTTTCATAACCATATCAACGTTCCATACTTCAGCCGGTCCATCACCAATTTTAGCCCCAGCTGTAATATAATCATCGTCTTCAAAATATGAACCTAAACCAGCAGATTTTTCAACAATAACTGAGTGGCCTTGTTCTACTAATGCATGTACACCACTTGGTGATAAGCTCACCCTATTTTCATTGTTTTTAATCTCTTTCGGAATACCTATTATCATTTTATCCACCTCCAAATTTATAGTAACGCGTATTATATGAAAGCGCAATCATAGTTTAGAGTATTTTTACAACATGTATTAAGGCGAATTATGTTAATATTCTGTAAATAGTGGTATAATATAAGCAAGAAGATGAAGGAGGTAATTGTGATGCTAACGTATAAAAATATTTTAATCGCAGTCGATGGATCACATGAAGCTGAATGGGCATTTAATAAAGCTGTAGAAGTTGCAAAACGTAATGATTCAAAACTAACAATCGTAAATGTTATTGATTCAAGAACTTACTCTTCTTATGAAGTTTATGATGCACAATTTACTGAAAAGTCAAAAAACTTCTCTGATGATTTATTAAAAGGTTATAAAGAAGTGGCAACGAATGCTGGTGTTACTGAAGTTGAAACAAGACTAGAATTTGGTTCACCTAAAGCAATCATACCTAAAAAATTGGCTGCTGATGTTGATGCAGATTTAATTATGTGTGGTACATCAGGTTTAAACGCAGTTGAAAGATTTATCGTAGGTTCTGTATCAGAAGCAATTGTGCGTCACTCTCCTTGTGACGTGTTGGTGGTACGTACAGAAGAACTTCCTGAAGATTTCCAACCACAAGTAGCTACAGATGAATTCAGATCCAAGTATCAAGCACATTAACGATAAAGTTCAACTTATTTAATAAAACATTCAGCTATAGAAAAAAGATAGTTTACACTGTATATCGTGATAAACTATCTTTTTTTCTTAATCATCTTAACATCGCCTGTTTAGTTGTTAAGAAATTGTTATATCATCTTCAAATGAGCTTCATATCAAGCATGTAAAATAGGATTAAGAAATGCCATAAAGGAGTTAATGATATGAACCAATTTAAGAGAATGATGATGCTTAGTTTATTTATAAGTACTTATTTTATTTCTGCGTCAACGCATACATATGCTTATACTGATAATGTAAAAAATGAAAAAACGGCTTCTCAATTAAAATATATTGATACAGAAACTATTCCTTATAATAAATCATTCAAAAATACAAAAATAGGCGGTCTTTCTGGTATTTCTTATGATGCTAAATCCAAAAAGTGGTTAATGATTAGCGACGATCGCTCAGAAGAAAATCCAACTAGGTTTTATGAGGCCCAAATCAATTACAATAAACATAAATTTAACAAAATGAAATTCACACAAATGCACTATTTAACACAACCAAATGGCACAAAATATCCAAGTAAGTCATCATATAAGAAGCGGCAACATGATGTTGTTGCTGACCCTGAGTCGATAAGAATTGACCCTTTAAATAATAAACGTCTGCTTTATACTAGTGAAGGCGATCGCGAACTTGGTTTCAATCCGTTTATAAGGACAGCTACTAGAAATGGCACATTTATTAGTAATCTTCAAATCCATAATCCTATTAAAATGGAACCTCAGAATAAACATGGATTTAGAAATAACCTCGCATTAGAAGGTAGCAGTTTTTCCGAAGATGGTAAGTATATTTGGACTTCTATGGAAGCACCTTTACTTCAAGATGATCAATTACCAACTATAAAATCAGGCGCTAAAACACGCCTAACAAAATATAATCGTCAAGGCGATGTTATTTCAGAAAAGCCTTATAATCTAGATCCAATTCCAAAAAAACCAGGAAAAAATAAAGATGCTGAAAATGGAATTTCTGAAATTTTAACATTGAATAAAAAGGAATTACTTGTACTTGAGCGTGCCAGTGTTCAAGATAAAAATAACAATTTCAAAAATTATATACGTATTTATAAAATTGATAGCACAAGCGGAACAGATACTAAAAATATCAAATCACTGCAAAAGAACCATGTAACACCGGTTAAAAAACAATTAATTGCAAATCTTAATGAGCAAGACATTGGACATATTGACAATATAGAAGGTATGTCCTTTGGTCCAAAATTACCAAATGGTCACGACAGTTTAGTCCTTATATCAGATAATAACTTTAATCAAAAACAACAAACGAACCTTACTGCATTTGAAATAAAACCTTAAGAATTGAAAAAAACAGCTATTATTTTGGAATTCATATATCTATTTAAATTAAAGGTAAATAAGTAGTTAAAATATAAATTTTAGGGATTATGAAATATGCTAACGCCCGGGGAAATGATATGAGCGAGAGACTACAGGCTCGAGCCATATCCCCAGGCAAGCATGCACGATCAAAATCATAATATTTTAAATATAAGAGGACCAATCCACATTAAGGATTGGCCCTCTTATTTATAAGCTAGACATTTATATCATAGATTTTAATTTTTAAACATTATTTTATTTCTTAAACTGTGTCAAAAAACTATCGTGCATTTTAATCTATCATACTTTTGATATCAAATTTATTCAAGATTACCAAATTTAACTACATCACGTGCAATCATTACCTCTTCATTTGTAGGGATAACAATAACTTTTACAGGAGAATGTGGATAGTTAATGAAACCTTCTTCGCCATGAATCGCTTCATTTTTCTTAGCATCCCAATAAACACCCATAAATTCTAAACCTTCTAAAACTTTTGCTCTAACAGGATCAGAATTCTCACCTACGCCTGCAGTAAAGATGATTACATCTACACCGTGCATACGTGTCGCATAAGAACCAATATATTTATGAATTCTTGATGCAAACACATCTAATGCTAATTGCGCACGCTCTTTACCTGCTTTTGCCTCATCAATAATATCTCTTAAATCACTTGAAGTACCAGAAATACCTAATAAACCAGATTCTTTATTTAATGTATTCAGAACTTCTTCTGCATTTTTTCCTGTTTTTTCCATAATAAATGGTATTAAGGCAGGGTCAATATTCCCTGAACGTGTACCCATAGTAACACCAGCTAATGGTGTGAATCCCATTGAAGTATCAACAGATTCTCCACCATCAATTGCAGCAATGGATGCTCCGTTACCGATATGACATGAAATCATGCGTAATTCTTCAATCGGTTTGCCTAAAATTTCAGCTGCGCGTTGTGATACATATTTATGACTTGTTCCATGGAATCCGTACTTACGAATACCATAATCTTCATAATATTGGTATGGTAAGCTGTATAAATAAGATTTCTCTGGCATTGTTTGATGGAATGAAGTATCAAAGATAGCTACATGTGGAATTTCTGGTAATAATTTGCGAAAAGCACGGATGCCCATTAAATTTGCAGGATTGTGTAATGGTGCTAGTTCACTTAATGACTCAATTTGTTCCTCAACTTCATCTGTAACATATACTGAATTTGGGAATAATTCACCACCATGTACGACACGATGACCTGTTCCATCGATATCATAAATGCTATCAATTACACCATGTTGTTTGAAGCTTTCCAACATAATATTAACCGCTTGTTCGTGGTCTGTAATATCTAATGTTGATTTGTGTTTTTCTCCGCCTAATTCAATAGTAAATACAGAATCTTTTAATCCAATACGTTCAATAAGTCCTTTAGTAATAATCTTTTCTTCCGGCATTTCAATAAGTTGAAATTTCAATGATGAACTACCAGCGTTAATAGCCAAAATTAATTTTGACATAGCATAATGCCTCCAATTTAAATTAAGTTTTTTTATATCCATATCTATTTAATCATTAATACAGTAAGAATTCAAGAATATTACAGTTTAATTTTCAGGATGATTTTCCATCATCCAAGCATTTAAATCTTGTAAAAAAGCTTGGAATTGTTGAGGGCTTTTGAAATCAGGTATATTAGCTAACAGAACCTCTACAGGCTTTGTTACATTAGTTTCTTTTTTCTGTAGAATGAGTATCGACTTACGCGCTTTTTCATTTTTAAACAGTGTAGATGGCAAGTTTAGAAAAGCTTGCATTTCTGTTTCTGTTGCAATGAAATTTTGTAACTGTTTCACATTCGTACCCTCGAATAAATTACTAGGTACTACTAAAAACGCATATCCTGATGCTTTTAATGCTGTTACTGCTTGTTCAATTAATAAATAGTGAGAAAAACTATGTCCTTCTTCAAAACCTAAGTCCATTTCTTTACTTCTATCATCCACTGGATAATATCCTATTGGTAAATCACCAATAACAACATCTGCGTCTTCAAAAGGAAGTGGCATGATAGCATCTTGAGGATAAACATCAAATGGGATTTCTAAAAAGTTTGCTAAATGTACACTCACACGAGATAATACTGGATCAACTTCAACAAGATGATGCATAACTGTATGTTCAGTTAATACTTCATGTACAGAAGCGCTCAAATGTCCAGCCCCACTTGCAATATCTGCGACATGAAATGCTTCTTTATTTTTTAAAAAACGCTCGGCAAGGAATCCTAGAATCATTCCAATTGAATCAGGTGTAATTTGATGGTTTGCTTGAATATCTTCTTTTTGCATTAGATTTAAATAAGCAAATTGAAATGCCTTACGTCTATCTTGTAATGTAGCTTGTTCCAGCAATGATCTTTGATTAGTATAAACATTTTCCATTGCAAAACCTAAATTTTCTATGAAACTTTGACCATTCTCTTCATTTAAAGATTTGGTTTTTTCATCAAGTGCCTTAAATAATTGTTCCATTACTGTTTCTTCTTGTGCCATTTAAAAGTCCTTTCTAAAAAAACTGTCCATAATTTAATTGAAATTAAGTCAGTACCCTAACTTATATTACCAAATAATTATGGACAGTTTAATTTATAATGTCAACGATACTGTTTTATGAGTTTTACTAGTATAATCATGTGACAATATTATATAATTTATAGACTACGATAAGCTTCTAATGCAGCATCAAAGTCTGGGAAATTTGTGCCTTCAGAAACAATTTCAGTATAAACTACTTTATTGTTTTTATCTAAAACGAAAACAGAACGTGCTAATAAACGTAATTCTTCCATAACAACACCGTATGTTTTACCGAAAGATAAGTTTCTATGATCGCTCAATGTGATTACATTTTCTAAGCCATTTGACGCACACCATCTTTTTTGTGCAAATGGTAAGTCTGCAGAAATTGTTAAAACTACACCATCTTCTTTAGCAGCTTCTTCATTAAATTTACGTGTTTGTTGATCACAAACACCTGTATCTATAGACGGAACAACGCTAATTAATTTTTTTTGTCCGGCATAAGTTTCTAAATTAACTTCATTTAAATCATTATCTAAAACAGTAAAATCTGGCGCATATTCTCCTTTTTTTACTTGTGAACCATATAGTGTTACTGGTTCTTGTTTGAATGTAATTTGTGCCATGTTGCACGCCCTCCTATTAAATAGTTCTTACTACCATAGTATACCCATCTATCGTCTCAAAATAAACTCATAGATAACTAAAGTTTACTTTTATTTTTTAAAATAAAATAATTTTTCGTATTTATTTCTGATTACGACCGTGTCAGCGAAGATATCATGAATACCTCTGTGTTTATTTGTAAACAAAATAACTAAGTAAGGTAAATTAAATAACACGCGACTTATAATACGTCCAATCCACTCCCTAAATAACACATCTGCCCATGTAAGTGATTGACGATCTATCCTTTCTACCCGAATGTTACAAATCATTTTACCTATCGTTTGTTTGAAAAATTTAGTTAATAATACAAAGTATAGATAAAATACAACCGCATCTAAAATGTGTCCTAGGCTAAAATATTCAATCCATAACTTAAGTTCATCAATATGCGTAAAATGATATATCGGTTTCAATATCAGACCCTGTATACCAAATATAATGAGTAAATCAATAATAAAACTCCAAAACCTTATACCAAAACCTGCATATACAGACTGTGCTAATTGTTTATGATACATTGCTTCTATATCAGATTTATCATTTTCTGGAGTTGTCTGTAAAGTTTGTTCATTTGTATACTGCTCCATTTTATACACCTAACCTTTATATAGATACATAGGTTCAGCTTCTGTATCATTGCTTATAATTGATTTCAAATCACTTAATTCATTTTTGAATTGATCTAGTGTTGATTTAGTTGAATAGATAGAACTAAACCAGCCTTCATCTGCACTATATTTAAACACTTCTGCATCCTTTGCTTTTATGTCATTTTTAAGTGCTTTTAACGCATTATCGTTATAACCAATTTCATCAATCAAACCGTTCTTTTCGGCTTGTTGCGCACTATAAATACGTCCATCAGCTAACTTTTCAACCTTTTTCTTTGGCATATCTCTACCTTCTGCAACAATATTAATAAATCTTTCATAACTATCATCTAATACAGATTGCAAAATATCTTTTTCCTCATTAGTCATTTCTCGAGAGCTACTCATAATATCTTTATGTTCACCAGATTTAATGACATTTTCCTTAATGCCTAGTTTTTCTTGTAATCCAGAATAATCAACATTTGACATAATAACGCCAATGGATCCAGTAGTAGATTGAGGGCCAGCATATATTTTATCGGCAGGAGCAGAAATATAATATCCACCAGACGCAGCCATCGCATCCATATGTACATAAACTTTTTTATGTTTTTGTTTTATTTCTTCAATTTTTTTATAAATTTCATCACTTGGGTATGTACCTCCGCCAGGTGTATTAACGGTTAATAAAACACCTTTTATCGAGCTATCTTTTTTCACTTTATCCAACTGTTTAAGAAATGCTTCATGATTATAACCAGAACTTCCAAACATTCCTTCACCAGTACCTTCACTAATTTCACCATTTAAAGTTAGGTGTACAATGCGTTTTGAACTGTCACCTTCTGATTCTACCGTTTCAGTAAAAGGATCCATTTCCGACATGCCATCTTCACTAAAAAGCGAAGATATCACAGTAGATATCGAACTCATAACAATACCACCAAGCACGATTATTACGGCAAGTACTATTGCTATTATTCTTTTTTTCGACATAACGTATTCACTCCCAGAATATTTTTTCAATCGTTCCAAATACAATTTAAACATAATCAATTAAACAATGTATACCTTTATAAGAAAAATAAAATAAGAGGAAGATCTGAGTGATATAGAAAACAAATCGTTTTAAAATGAAAAAAGCTGAGACATTTTTTTGTCTCAGCCACATGCGCACACCCGAATACCATTGAAGTATTACAGTTTAATTTTCAACATGATCAATTGATTAATTGCATAATATAATCGTAAGCATTTTTAATAATCAAAACAGCAGTTACTACAATAAATAAAGTTTTTACATAACTGACACCTTTTTTAATTGCGAATGTCGCCCCAACATACGATCCGCAAATCATACTTACTGCCATAATCAAACCATAAAAATAGTCAACTTGATCTAATATCATAAACAAAATTAAAGCGCCTAAGTTAGAAGCAAAATTTAATACTTTTGCATTGCCAGCAGCGCCTAAAAAATCAAAACCGAACATAAGTAGAATAAAAAGCATAAATGAGCCAGTGCCGCCACCTAAAAAACCATCATAAAATCCAATAAGCGACATAATACTTACAAATAAAATTGCTTTACCAAATGTCAATTTTGTATATGTACGTACATTGCCCCAATCTTTTTTCACCAATGTATAAATCATGACTAAGGTCAAAATAATGATAACCAGTGGTTTTAAAAGCTCGGCTGGTAGAAATGTGGCTACACTCGCGCCACAAATTGCCAAAATAAATACAAATGGAAATAACTTTCCTACTATCTTCAAATCGACATTACCCGATCTCAAAAAACGAAATGCACTTGTGAGTGAACCAAATGAACTTGCTAATTTATTTGTACCCAAAGCGACGGCTGGTGGCATACCAACAGCTAATAATGCCGGAATAGAAATTAAACCACCGCCACCTACAACAGCATCAATAAACGCTGCTAAAAACCCTAGAAGTATAATTATAAGAACGATTGAAATATCCCAATCTAGCATAATTCCATCCCCTGTCTGTTTTATTCTTATGTCTGATTAGCTAATGTTGTTTGTATGGAATTGAATATTCATAATAAAAGTTAAAATAAATCATCTGCCAGTGCTTGCGTTTCAGTATCTTTTTCACTTTGATAGTCTGGCGTAATTGTTAATGTTTCTATTTGTTCAAATGCTTCCTGTACAAGTGGTTCAAAATCATACACTGTTTCAAATTTTTCCACCTTTTCAATATCTGGCTCCGTCACAGGATTTTTAGGTGTAAAGATTGTACAACAATCTTCATATGGTTGGATAGATACGTCAAATGTGCCAATTTCTTTAGCTTTCTTCACAATGTCTTCTTTATCTAATGTTAAAAGCGGTCGTAAAATTGGTGTAGACGTCACATGATTGATAGCATACATACTCTTAAGGGTTTGACTTGCAACCTGCCCTAAATTCTCTCCATTTACTATGGCATGTCCTTCAATATCATGCACAAGCTTGTCCGCTACTCTCATCATCATTCTACGTGTTGAAGTCATCGTATAGCGCTCATGTACCACTTTGTTTATTTGTTTTTGTAAAGCAGTGAATGGCACGATATGCAATTTTATAGGACCTACATGAGCGGACATGATTCTTGTAAGTTCAATTACTTTGTCCTTAGCCTTTTCACTCGTAAATGGTGGACTATGAAAATGAATGGCTTCTACAGTAACGCCTCTTCTCATAACTTCAATACCAGCTACTGGAGAATCTATACCTCCTGATAACATAAGTAATGTCTTACCGCCTGTACCGACTGGTAATCCACCAGATCCAGCAATTACTTTATCATATACATAAATAGCGTCTAATCGAACCTCTACTTTAATCGTATGGTTCGGGTTATGTACGTCTACTGTTAGATTATCAGTAGCGTTTAGCACTGTACCACCGAGTTCTTTTTGCAATTGATATGTATCAAACGGAAAGTTTTTATCTGAACGTTTGACATCAATCTTAAATGTATCTCCATGTGCATAACCTTGTGCAAATTTTACTGCTAAATCACGTACTGCTTCTATTGTTTTATCAATTTTCAATACAGGACTAATAGAATAAATACCAAATACTTTTTCTAGTCGACGACACATTTCTTCAATATCTGCACCTTCATACAATTCAATGTACATTCTATCTCTATTGGCTTTGACGTTATATCCTTGCAGTGGCATTAATGCACGTTTGACATTCGAACGTAATTTATTAACAAACATTTTACGGTTAGCACCTTTTAAAGTCAACTCACCATATCTCACTAAAATGTGATCATAAATCATATTAACAACTCCTTCACTTCTTCATATACAAGCTTAAATTTCTCTTTAAAATCACGAATATCTTCTGCGGTAGTGTTGGCACCCATCGATATTCTAATACTGCCTTCTATTTGCTTTTTTGGAATATCCATTGCTAAAAGCACCTCGTTCAATGAAGCTTTTTTGGATGAACACGCACTTGTAGTAGAAAGCATAATATCATATTTTGAAAATGCATTTACTAAAACCTCACCTTTCACACCCGGAAAGCCAACATTCAAAATATGTGGTGATGCACCGCTAGGAGAATTAACTTTCACGCCAGTAAATTCATTTAAAAATCGTATAATTTCTTGATTGAACTCACTTAGTTTTTCATACAGTTGCGTACTTTCTTTAGCAGCGATCTTTAAAGCTTTTATGATAGCTATATCAATAGGAAGATTGACTGTGCCACTTCTAAGTCCATACTCTTGACCGCCACCATGCACAATTGGCTCAATTTGATGTAAATTACGAACAAATAAAAGACCTTGCCCTTTTAAACCATGAAATTTGTGACCACTTAAACTCAGTGTGTCAGCAGCTTCAAAATTCAAACCAATTTTACCTATTGCTTGTACTGCATCGACATGCAAATGTGCTTTAGGGTATTGATGGACTATTTTTGACACTGCTTCGACAGGTTGAATTTGTCCCATAATATTATTGACATGCATACAAGTCACGAGTGCTACTTTGTCTGACATTAACGATTCCAAATGTTCTAAATCAATTTGTCCATCCTTTGTAATATTTACATATCTTATTTCGAACCCTTCAGTTTCCAATGAACGTACTACCTCTAAAACAGAAGGATGTTCTAAAACAGAGGTAATTATGACATTTGCAAATGCCTTTTTCTTGTATGCAATTCCTTTAATTGCAATATTATTCGATTCAGTTGCTCCACTTGTAAATACAATATCAAAATCTTTTTCTAATTTAAATAGCTCTTTGATTTGATCTTTTGATTGTTGTAATAACTGCTCTGCTTGTATACCTGCTTTATGTGGGCTATTAGGATTAAAATATAACGACTCATTTACTTTTAAATAGGTATCTAATACGTCTTGTCTTGGTTTTGTTGTCGCTGCATTATCAAGATAAATCAATGTTTTCACTCCAATTGTATATCATTTTATATTTTTAAACGCTTCATATTTATATTTTATGTCAACATTTCATTTCATATTTTAAAGTTTCCCTTTTAGCATTATACTCGCTTTTATTAAAAAGAAAAGAGAGTGAAACAGAAATTGATTTTTAAAATATAATTTCTTCATCACTATCGAAATAAATTTTTGAATGACCATTAAATATTAATAATCTATTAATGCGAACATCTACGTCCAACAAATTATTCGAGGCTGGAACATAAAAATGTTCCAGCCTCAAATAAGATTACTATTATTTAGTTAATAACTTGTGATTCAATTTGTTTTGTAACGCCCGGTTCTACACTTTCAAGCGCTTGTTCAGATATTTCAATTGAGCGTTTGTAACGATTGTTTTTAAATAAACGTTCCGCTTCGTTAAGACTTTTATCAATATTTGAACTTTCTTTACGATAACGGTTCCCATATTCGATTAATTTTTCAGCATAAACTGCATTAACGAGGACATCTGTAGCTTCATCTTCAAATTTATTCATTTGTAAGACTACTTTAGATACTTTATCTTTAAGTTGTTTTACATGAATCGGTCTTACACTGAATTTTTTATTTACTTCACGTACTTCGTAGTCTATTTCATTTTTCATAATGATGAATCTTTCAGGTACACTTGGTAAATTTGACGCCAAGAGTTTTCTATAAACTTCTTCTTTTTTACTTTGTACACGCAAGATATTTTCTTCTGCTTCTGCTTCATCTTCGCGAAGTTGAATTAAATGATTTTGTAATTTTTCTTGTTTTTCATTGATAACATCAACATGTTCTGCGATATATTTCAAATTATCTTGAACTTCGCTATATCTTACAGCTGACTTTGCCATTTCTTGTAGAATTTCATCATAAACTGAAATCATACTCTGAATTTCATTTTCAAACTGTCTGACGTTTTGAACATCACTTTCATTTATATAATAATTTTCACGCACATATTCAATTTCAGTTTGTAATGTATAATTCATTTCTTTAGCTCTAAATAAATTATCTGTGATGACTTCTTTTGTTTCTTCTACTTCATTTTTTGCTTTCACTTCATGTTCGATTAATTCATACATTTCATCAAGACGATCATTGATACTATTTAATTTATCATTTGCTTCGTCTAATTCTAACCTACTAATCATCGGTTCTACGAAACTCAATTCTGTTTTAAGCGTCTGTAATGAGCTATCAATTTTGACATGGTCTAAATCATAACCTTCGACTTTCAAATCTCGACATCCATATTTTAAATCTTGGAATTGACCTGGTAATTCCTTTTGTGCTTCTCTAATTAATTCAGGAATTTCATCCATATCTTTTTTAAGATAATTCATATCTTCATTAAGTGTTTTGATGTGATCATACGCTTGGTTATAGTTGCCGTCTTCTTTTAATGTTTCGTATGTTTCCATCTCTGGAACAAAAGTTTCAATTTCTTGTTCCAATGGAGCAGCCGCTTCACCGAATTGGTGTCTATTGGCTAACACATCACGCTTCATTTCACGATAATCCACCTTACATTCTTCATATAAGTGGTCACTTTCTTTATGTAGATTTAAAATGTTTTCAATATTTGAATTAAGTTCGTTGTAGTTTTCTTCATATTTATCCATTAGTTCATGTGCTTCATCAATCTCAGTTTGAGCTTGTGAAAACTTAAATTTATCAAGTAATCCTTCCGCTTGATGAATTTTTTCTTCTACTGGCAATAAATATTGATTTTTACTATCTAATGCATTTTGTTTTAAACCGTTATAAGTCGTTTTTGTTTCCCCAGTTAAAGTTAGCTCAGATAATTGAGATAGACTTTCATCATAGGGTAATTGTTCTACTTTTGATTTACGCGTTTCAGCCTTTTCAATCATTTGGCTTTTGTTGGAACGCATATAGAATAATACACCGACAATAATCAGTATAATGACAATAATTGCTAAAATGACATACAATACCATATGTTTTCTCCTCCTATTTTATCACTATTCATTATAACGTAAGATACCTACCCATTAAAGAGAAAATGAGTGAATCACCTCAATTATTTAAAATTAATCATAAGTTCATTCTCACCTAAATCATATGTATAACGATATTTTGAAAAACTTCTAAAATCTATTGATTGATTACTATTAAAACAGTCTTTATAATAAATGAAAAGTAAAAAGTGAGGTTTTTTTATGCTAGAGGTCACTGAAACAAATTATGATTTATTACAAAAACAAGTTTCAAGTTTAATTGAAGATGAGTCAAATATGATTGCTATCCTAAGTAATGTATCAGCATTATTAAATGACTCAATAGATCAAATTAACTGGATTGGCTTTTATTTAATAGAAGATAACGAATTGATTCTCGGACCATTTCAAGGGCATCCTGCTTGTGTACATATCGCTATTGGTAAAGGGGTATGTGGTACTGCTGTGACCCAAGATAAAACACAGTTAGTAGAAGACGTTAATGCGTTTCCTGGTCATATTGCCTGCGATGCTAACAGTAAATCTGAAATTGTAGTACCGATTCATAAAGATAATAATGTAATAGGTGTTTTAGATATAGATGCACCTATCACAAACCGTTTTAATAATGAAGATAAACAAGGATTAGAAGCAATTGTAAAAATCATTGAACAACAATTAGCATAAATTGCATGCTTATCTGTCACAAACAAACAAAACGCAAAGTCGACTATTGACAGATTAATATATCATGGTATAATGTTCTTTGTGTGAATAAACGAAATTAGCAGTTGTATATTAATTGGCGCTATGTTGTTCCCAAAGTGGGCGTGCCGTGTAACCGTAGCTATGAGGCGAGGACACATAAAACAATATATCCAATTAAGCATACAACACTCTTTTTTGTTTTTTCATAACAATAAAAGAGAAAAAGGAGGAGTCAATTTATGGCTCGATTCAGAGGTTCAAACTGGAAAAAATCTCGTCGCTTAGGTATTTCTTTAAGTGGCACAGGTAAAGAATTAGAAAAACGTCCATACGCACCAGGACAACACGGTCCTAACCAACGTAAAAAAATGTCAGAGTATGGTTTACAATTACGTGAAAAACAAAAATTACGTTATTTATATGGCATGACTGAAAGACAATTCCGTAACACATTCGAAATCGCTGGTAACCAACATGGTGTACACGGTGAAAACTTCATGCAATTACTTGCTGCACGTTTAGATGCAGTTGTATATTCATTAGGTTTAGCTCGTACACGTCGTCAAGCACGTCAAATCGTTAACCACGGTCATATCGAAGTTGATGGTAAACGTGTTGACATTCCGTCATACACACTTAAACCTGGTCAAGAAGTTTCAGTACGTGAAAAATCTGCTAAATTAGATCTCATTGCTGAATCTGTTGAAATCAACAACTTTGTACCTGATTACTTAGAATTTGATGCAGACAACTTAAAAGGTAAATTCATTCGCATTCCTGAACGTAGTGAATTACCAGCTGAAATCAATGAACAACTTATCGTTGAGTACTACTCAAGATAATAAGTTTCATACTCAAACACCGACAATTTTTTGTCGGTGTTTTTTTATTTCTCCATTCTAATTCATATGCAATGAACCATTATGCTATATTAAAGCTCTTCTTCATGTTTGCCATTGCATTCACTAAATGTTAAAGAAAGATATAACATCCCCTCTGCACGCCCTTTCAATTTTACTTTTTACTTCACTTTGTTTATATTTAGTAAAAAGGAGTGTTATCATTGAAAATCAGAGCTTTAGAAGAAACAGATTTAGACTTTGTACATCATTTAAATAATGAATATTCCATTATGTCTTATTGGTTTGAAGAACCTTATCAGTCTCTAAGTGAATTACAATCACTCTACAAAAAACATCTATTAGATGAATCTGAAAGAAGATTTATTATTGAAAATGATTCTGAACGTATCGGAGTCGTTGAATTAGTAGAAATTGATTTTATACATAGCAATTGCGAAATACAAATTATCGTGGATGAAGGATATGGTGGTAAAGGATACGCCTCTCAAGCATTTAAAATGGCTATAGATTATGCCTTTTTAGTGTTAAACCTTCATAAAATATATTTATTTGTATACGTTACGAACGAAAAAGCTGTACATATTTACCAAAAACAAAACTTTAAAATTGAAGGTACCTTACAAGAACATTTCTATACACGGGGAAAATATAATGATTGCCATGTAATGGGACTTTTAAGAGATGATTGGATTAACCAACAAAAATAAACGTATAACTGTAAATGAAACTTACTTTTGTAATGTAAATAGAATCTACATTTAAACAACAAAATTATAGAAAATATTCGCTAAATAACATGCATAAGTCCCACTTCTCAATTTATTGAGTTAGTGGGACTTATCCATGAGCTTTAGCTTAACTAATCTTGAAATCTAAGTTATCTTCCCTTGTCAGACTGCATGTTAAAAAAGTTACTTCGATGTCTATACCATGTCAATTTTGATAATATATTCCAATTTAAATCTACGCATTAACAGAACGGATAAAGTGATACCTCAAACTTTTATTTAAAACTAATCATTGACTTAACAAAATAAGCGATGTGGTTTGTCAGAAATAAGGCCATCTACACCAATACGTATCAGTTTTATCGCTTGCCTTTTTTCATTAACAGTATAAGGCATTACTTTCAATCCATAGTCATGTGCCTTCTTCATAAACGCTTCCGTCACTAATGAGTAGTGTGGATTAACATAGTCAGCATATTCAGCTATTTTTTTAAAAGATGGCATTTTATACCAATATCGTTTTTTGCTAAGTAAAACACCTAATCGATAACCATAATGTTTCAGATATAGTTGTTTTATAAAATTTTGATCAAATGATTGAATGATCACTTGATTTTTATTTAATTCATATTGCTTTAATTTATCTATTAAATCTTTTTCAATGCCAGGATAGTTTTTAGGTTGTTTCATTTCTATTAATAATAACTTGGGCGATGCTTTGATTAATGTTAATACTTCATCTAATGTAGGCAATGTTTGTTTTGTATATCTTGGACTACTATTTATGCCATAATCAAATCTTCTTAAATCATTAAGTGTTTGTTCTTTAACCTTCCCACTACCATCGGATGTTCTGTCAATAGAATCATCATGTAACACAACTAACTGACCGTCCCGCGTTTTATGTAAATCTATCTCTAATATATCTGCATTGCTTTGAAGGGCAGCTTGAATTGCAATGATAGTATTTTCTGGATAATCCATTGCCAAGCCACGATGCGCAACTAACATTATGTGATGATTTTCGAATTCAAATGACATAAAAAGTGCCCTCCCCTTTCAATATAAAGTAGAATCATCTAAACTTAAGTTATCATAAAAACATTGGAGGTCAAAGCAATGGTCCAACATCAATTTAAAGTAACTACAAAATGGGCAGATGGACGTGAATCAGTCGGTAAACTATCTGGTGATGTTTTAGATGAACAAATATCTATCCCAGCAGGTTTAGGAGGAAATGGAACTGGTACGAATCCTGATGAGTTACTAGTTTCGGCAGCATCATCTTGTTATATCATTTCCCTTGCAGCTGTATTAGAACGTTCAGGTTTTACACAGATAGATATCCAACAGTCAACAATTGGATTAGCTATATTTGAAAATGCTAAATTTAAAATGGACACGATTACACATTATCCTGAAATAAAAGTGGATACAACTCAGAAAGAACAATTAAAAAAGAAACTACCAAAGTTACTAAAGATTGCAGACAATAATTGTATGATTTCAAATTCTATAAGAGGCAATGTCGACGTCAAAATAGAACCTATATTAAAATAATTTTGCAATCATTTTACGTATGACGGAATATGATTATATTAACAATGTATGCCCTTACATATTATTTGAAATTTGAATATATTTAATAATTTTAAATTTTTACACTTTTATATTTTCTGAAAATTTGCTAAACTTGACAATCATAAGCATTGGGGGAATTACACATGAAATATTATCATCCTTTGTTACTTACACCAGGACCTACACCTGTACCAGAACATATATTACACGCTACACAATTACCGATGGTCGGACATCGATCAAGTGATTTTGAAGCAATCGCAGAACAAGCCTTTAAATCACTTAAACCAATCTTTGGTTCTAAAAATGAGGTTATGATACTTACTTCAAGTGGTACAAGCGTACTTGAAGCGAGTATGCTGAATATAGCAAACCCAGATGATGACATTGTTATTATTGTTTCTGGTGCATTTGGCAATAGATTTAAACAAATTGCAGAGACTTATTACGATAATGTACATATATTCGAAGTTGAATGGGGTCAAGCAGTTAATGTTCCTGATTTTATCGACTTTTTAAAATCTTTAAACACTGATATCACAGCAGTCTTTAGCCAATATTGTGAGACTTCTACAGCTGTTTTACATCCTGTACATGAACTAGGTAAAGCATTAAGAAACTTTGATTCATCGATTTATTTTGTGGTTGATGGTGTCAGTTGTATTGGAGCCGTTGATGTAGATTTAGATCGAGATTATATCGACGTCCTTGTTTCAGGTAGTCAAAAGGCAATTATGCTTCCACCTGGTCTTGGATTTGTAGCTTATAATAATCGTGCAAAAGAACGATTTAACGAAGTAATAACGCCTAGATTTTATTTAGATTTAAATAAATATTTAAAATCATTGTCTGAACATTCAACTCCTTTCACACCTAATGTTTCTTTATTTAGAGGTGTAAACGCATACGCCGAACTAGTTAATTCAGAAGGATTAGATCAAGTGATAGATAGACACTATGCAATAAAAGATGGACTAAGACAAGCTTTAAAAGCATTAGATTTAGAGTTATTGGTCCAAGATGCTTATGCATCTCCTACTGTCACTGCGTTTATTCCAAAATCTAAAGATGAACTGAACTATATTAAAAATGAATTAAAAAATAGATTTGCCATTACGATTGCTGGTGGCCAGGGTCATTTAAAAGGTCAAATATTACGTATTGGCCATATGGGTCAAATATCGCCTTTTGATATTTTACAAGTTGTATCAGCGTTAGAAATACTATTGTCAGAATTTAGAAATGAATCTTATGTTGGTAAAGCTATCACACAATATATGGAGGTCGTAAAAGCATATGTATAAAATTTTAGTTTCAGATCCAATTTCACCAGATGGTTTAAAAAATTTAACAGATCATGGCGATTTTAATGTCGACATTCAAACTGATTTGAATGAAACAGAATTAACTGAAATCATTCCTAACTATGAGGGGCTAATTGTACGAAGCCAAACCCAAGTCACTTCTAATATCATTGCTGCTGCACCAAACTTAAAAGTCATCGCACGTGCAGGCGTTGGTGTGGATAATATTGATGTAGAAGCTGCTACTAAACATGGTGTTATCGTTATTAATGCACCTGATGGGAATACAATTTCAGCTACTGAACATTCAATGGCAATGATTTTATCCATGGCACGTAACGTCCCTCAAGCCCACCAATCATTAAAAAATGGAAAATGGGATCGTAAAGCTTATAGAGGAACTGAACTTTATAACAAAACGTTAGGTGTCATTGGTGCTGGGAGAATTGGAATTGGTGTAGCAAAACGTGCACAAAGCTTTGGTATGAATATACTTGCTTTTGATCCTTATCTGTCAGAAGACAAAGCTAAAGAACTTAATGTGACACGTGCTACAGTTGATGAAATTGCTGAACAAGCAGATTTTGTAACAGTGCATACCCCACTAACACCAAAAACAAGAGGTATAGTAGATAAAGCATTTTTTGAAAAAGCAAAATCGACCCTTCAAATTATCAATGTTGCGCGCGGAGGTATCATTGATGAAGATGCGCTTGTCGAAGCATTAGATACCAATCAAATTCAGGGCGCTGCAATTGATGTATTTGAAAGCGAACCTGCAACTGAATCACCACTTGTTGCGCATGATAAAATAATTGTCACACCCCACTTAGGTGCATCTACTGTTGAAGCACAAGAAAAAGTTGCAGTCTCCGTTGCCAATGAAATCATAGACATATTTGAACACGGTAATGTCGTTAATGCGATTAACGTACCAAAAATGTCCTTCAATGAAATTAATGATGAATTAAAGCCATATATTGAATTAAGTAAATTAACTGGCGAAGTAGGTATTCAATTATTGGAAAAAGCCCCTCGTGAGTTACAAATTAAATATAAAGGGGATATCGCACTGGATGATACAAGTTTACTTACTAGAACCCTTGTATCAGGTGTATTACGCCAAGATTTAGCGGAACGTGTCAATTTAATAAATGCCTTAGTGTTACTAAATGAGCAAGGTGTATCATATAATATAGAAAAAGATACTAAACATCGTGGATTTAGTAATTATATTGAATTAACTTTAATTAATAAAGACACACAAATTAAAATTGGTGCCACTGTACTAAATGGCTATGGCCCAAGAATCGTGCGTATTAATGAATACCCTGTTGATTTCAAACCCGAAAAACATCAACTGGTTATCAATCATAACGATAGACCAGGTATAGTAGGACGTACAGGTCAAATATTAGGTGAATACAATATCAATATCGCTTCTATGCATTTAGGACGCACAAACCAAGGTGGTAATGCGTTGATGATTTTATCAATTGATCATCCTGTTACACAAGATGTAATCGATGCTTTATATGAAATTGAAGGATTTAATTTAATAAGAAGTGTAGAATTAGATGTTGCAGTAAGCGAAAATTATAATATTTAACAATAATAAGCTGAAAGGACAACAAAATGGTTGCCTTTCAGTTTTTTTAATCAAAATACTTTTATTTCAAACTATTATTAACCGCCATATTCATGTTAATACTATTTAAGAGTCTAGGGCATAAATGCACATGCTCAAAATAATAGGACCAATCCTTAATATGGATTGGTCCTCTTTATATTTAAAATATTGTGATTTTGATCGTGCATGCTTGCATGGGAATATGGCTCGAGCCTGTAGTCTCTCGCCCATATCATTTCCGCTGGCGTCAGCACGTTGCAAAATCTCTATAAGTGATGTGTTTTAATACAATAGAAAAAGCTTCGTATTATTTAACTTATACAACTAATAGAAAGTCATATTTTTAATTAACCAAAAGATATAACTTAATATGAATACACATGATGTATTGGTCCTCTTTATATTTAAAATATTGTGATTTTGATCGTGCATGCTTGCCTGGGGATATGGCTCGAGCCTGTAGTCTCTCGCTCATATTATTTCTCCAGGCGTCAGCACATTACAAAATCGGTACAATTTATATTTTGTTATTCAAAAAAATAAGGCCTTTCGTATAATTTAATAAATCCCACTAAATTAAATTAACGAAGTGCCTTATGTATAAAAATTATTACATGACTCAACATACACTACCAATGGAAACTTCCGTTCTTATTCCCTCAAATGATATGTCACGACATGTGAATGAAATCGTTGAAACAATCTCTGAAATTGTAATCGATACATTCAAACATCATCGTGGTGCTACTCATATCATCCAAAATGTTTATATATGCGCTTTAGTACAAGTAAAACCTGTAACTCATTAATCGTAATCATCTTTATCAAGATGTGCTTATATACATTAATATTTCTTATATTCCTCAATCGTCAACGTTTGTATTATAATAAAATATCTCGAATTTCACCTACATGATTAACGATATATTCAGCATCATAACTTTCTAATTCCTCACGTGCATTTTGGCCTTTCAAACCTGTTAAAGGACCGATAAAAGTTGCGCCTATCTTTTTCGCACTTAATAAATCTGCTAATGAATCACCAACAATAAATACTTCATCTGGATTTACACGATTTTCTTGATTTGTTGCATATTTTTTATAATGTTCCAAAATATTACCATCAAGCGTTGCTAAATAGCTAAACGGGTTGGGTTTCCCTAGCGGCTTTAATTCAGGAAAATGCTCTTCTGCATTCAATACGTCACTAGCTGTTACAATATGTAAATCATCAAACAAAGATTTAATGCCTAATGTCTCAAATGGAACAATTGTCTCAGTTCGTGGTCGACCTGTTGCAATAGCTATTTGGTAACCAGCCTCTTTCAAATCTTCTAACAATTGCTTGATTTCACTAACAGGTCTAAGCACTACCTCTTGATATATATAGCCCTTTTTAAAGTCAGTGCGTTGTTGTTTCTGTTCTACTTCATTATATAATTGGTAACCTAAATACCATTCCTGATAAATTTCTTGTGCTAGCGTCCAGAATGGACTTTTCAACTCAAATAATTCAGCATCTTCTGTATTTAACTGTACTTTTGCATGTTCAATTAATGCTTGGTATATATTTTCTTTACCAGAACTTAAACCATCTAAAAATGAAAGTGGTAATTCAAAATTAAGCTCAATATTTGAAATATGATCACCGAGAAATTGTAGCGTTTGTTCACTAAAGCTTTCAGTATTCAATGCAATAGATAATTCCTCTTGAGAAAGTGATTTGCATAAATCAATGTAATGTAATGCAATAACGATAAATAACATATCCCAGTTTGAATTCAAACCTAAAGATTTTAACTTTGTTAAAATTTCATCATGGTAGAAGACAATATCTCTTATTTCAGAAATTTGCTCATCATCCAGTTCATGAAAATCTATAGACGGGTCAATACCAATATAATCTTTACTCATTAACATTTCATAAACAGTTAATGCAGATACATCAAAGCACCTTTCTTCACTTAAAAACACACCATCAACATCAAATAATACCGACTTCATCTTAGTTCCTCTCCTTTAATCAGAAAATTCTGATACTAGTATATCGTACTATTTACATGTGAAAAGAGCAATGTATTTCCAAAAGATATATATAGAAAAATATTATTAATTTCATAGAATTAATTTGAAAATAAAATCACGCTTGAAAATGAAACGATAACATGTACTTATCGATTATTTCCAAACGTGATTTTATGAATTGCTGTATCTTTATAATAAATCTTTCAAAGGATGCTATCTAATTATGATCTTCTAATTGTACTTCCATTTCGTCTGCTACTTGTTGTACTTGCGTACCAATGATAACTTGGGTGTTGTGCTTACCACTTGTTGTAACACCTACTGCACCAGCACCTTTAATCTTAGTTTCATCAATAATGCTATTATCATTGAGTTCCATACGTAAACGTGTAGCACAGTTTGTTAAAGAAGTAATATTTTCTTTGCCACCAAGACCTTCTAAAATTTGACTAGCCGTTTTTGAATACTTATTTGTCTGTAACTCCCCTTCAGACTCAGCTGAATCTGCAGTGTCACCTGTTGTAGCTTCTTCAGATGTCGGATCAGGTAGTAAGTTATCACCACGACCAGGCGTATTAAGTTTCAACCATTTTATTGTTAATCTAAATACAACATAATAAATAACAAAGAACACTACACCTTGAACCATTAACATCAGTGGATGATTTGCTACTGGATTAATCAGAGAAAGTAAAAAGTCAATTAATCCTGCACTAAATGAGAACCCTGCTGTCCAGTGGAATAGTGCTGCAATAAACAGAGATAAACCAGTTAATAGTGCATGAATGACAAATAGTATTGGTGCTACAAACATAAATGAAAATTCGATTGGCTCAGTCACACCAACGAAAAATGCTGAAATAGCTCCACCAAACATTAAGCCATAAACTCTTTTTTTCTGTTTTGTCTCAGCAGTATGATACATCGCTAGTGCTGCTGCTGGAATTCCAAACATCATTACTGGGAAGAAACCAGCCATATAGCGTCCTGTAATACCTTTAACGGCACCATCACCTGTTTGGAATTTAGCGATATCATTAATACCTGCTAAATCAAACCAGAACACTGTATTCAATGCATGGTGCAACCCGGTAGGTATTAACAAACGGTTGAAAAAGCCATATAAAAATGCGCCGCCAGGACCTAAATCTAATATCCATGTTCCAAATGCAACAATTGCTGAGTACACAATCGGCCAAACAAACAACATAATAACTGCTATAAATATACTAAAAAATGCAGTTAAAATAGGTACCAAACGTTTACCACTAAAGAACGATAACGCTGTTGGCAATTCTGTTTTACTAAATCTGTTATACGTATATGCAGCAACTAAACCAATAATCAAACCGATTAAGACGTTTTGATTATTCATTTGTTCGAACGCTTCATTTACTCCTGTTTCTTTTACACCCAATAATGGTGCTAATTTTTCAGGACTAAGCACGACGGTTGTTAAAAAGAAACCAACAGCTGCAGCAAGCGCCACTGCTCCGTCATTTTTTTTCGCCATACCTAAAGCGACCCCAATTGCAAATAATATTCCTAGTTGTTCTAGAATCGTTGAGCCTGCTGTAGAAAAGAACGCAGCTATAGTTGGCAATATACCGAGTGCTGTTAATGCATTACCAATACCAACGATAATTGCTGCTGCTGGTAACACTGCAACTGGCAACATGAGCGATCTTCCCAAACGTTGAAAGAAACTATACATAATCATTCCCCATTTCCCAATAAATTACCTAAAAAATCACCACATGTACAAAATGTCCACGTGGTGAATGAAAGCGTTTTACTTGTTGTCATTGTACAATTCCATAATAACACAAGTTCTATAAATTTCGTATATAAAATAAGATTCAAAATGAGTAAAATTAACTATTTATGTGCTGCATACGTATTTAATTCATTTTGTAATTGAATTGTTCTTTTTTCCAATTCTTTTGTTAAATATTCTAATTTTTCATTTCGTTTCATATCTTTAGGCAAGTTTTTTGTTTCGATGGGTTCACCAAATTTAATAATTGCTTTACCCGTGATTAAACCTTTGATTTTTTTGGGTCCAATATATGCCGCTGGTAAAATTGGTGCTTGAGCCATCATAGCGATTGTAACTGCGCCACGTTTCATCGGTGAGCCTTCATCATATTTCATACGATGTCCAGTTGGAAAAATACCGACTGTTTTATTTTCTTTTAATAATTTAATTGGCTTTTTCAACGTGCTTGGACCAGGATTTTCTCTGTCAACTGGAAAAGCATTAAGTGAACTTAAAAATCCACCGAACCATTTGCTATTAAACAACTCTTTTTTTGCCATATAATGAATTTGGTTTGGATAAATAGCCATACCTAGCATAATGACTTCATTGTAACTTTCGTGGGTACAAGTGACGACGTATCTATGTAATTGAGGGATGTTTTCTTTTCCTTGTACTTCTAATGATTTACATATTTTGCGTAAAATAAAATTTAATATACCGCTAACAATTCTATACATTTTTCCACCTACTTTTTTTACCTTATATTACCCTATTGATTCTATCATTTAGTGCATTAATGAACAAGATAATTTATATTTCAGTCTAAAGTTGTATAGTGATATACTAGAAAAAGTTGGACAAACCTTTCATAATAGGTTTTATAGAATAAATCGGAGGTATAATATGTCAGAATTTAACAACGATCAAAATATAAATAATAAACAACCTGACGCGCAAACATCAAATAACACTCAGACGACATTTAGTAAACGAACAAAACCAAAATTCCCTTGGTTTAAAACTGTTCTTGTTGCACTAATAGCTGGTATCATAGGTGCACTCATTGTCTTAGGTATTGGCAAATTGATGGAGAATACTGTTTTAAATGATAATGGTTCAACCGTCAAAGAAGCGAACAATAATAGTAATGCTGGTAATTCATTAGATGGCAAAAATGATAAATATGATTCTGTCAATCAAATGATTACAGATGTATCACCTGCAATTGTCGGTGTCATCAATATGCAAAAAGCCCAAAATTTAGATGATTTGCTTAAAGGGAAATCTGCTAAATCTGAAGAAGCTGGCGTGGGTTCTGGTGTGATTTATCAAAAGAATAATGGATCAGCATATATTGTTACGAATAATCACGTAATTGATGGCGCAAGCGAAATTAAAGTACAATTACATAATTCTAAACAAGTAGATGCCAAATTAATAGGTAAAGATGCACTTACTGATATTGCTGTATTAAAAATTGATGATACCAAAGGTACAAAAGCGATAGACTTTGCCAACTCCTCTAAAGTTAAAACAGGTGATAGTGTATTTGCAATGGGCAACCCACTTGGTTTAGAATTCGCAAATTCTGTAACATCAGGTATCATTTCAGCAAGTGAACGTACAATTGATACACAAACATCAGCAGGTGCGAACAAAGTAAATGTACTACAAACAGATGCAGCCATTAACCCTGGTAACTCTGGTGGTGCGTTAGTAGATTTAAATGGGAATTTAGTAGGTATAAATTCTATGAAAATAGCGAATGAACAAGTTGAAGGTATTGGTTTCGCAATACCTAGTAACGAAGTGAAAGTTACAATTAAGGAACTCGTTAAAAACGGAAAAATCGATCGCCCTTCTATCGGTATTGGTTTACTAAATTTAAGTGAAATACCAGATGAGTATAAAAAACAATTAAATACAGATAGAAAACAAGGTATATATGTAGCAAAAGTATATGCTGACAGTGGATTAAAAGAAGGCGATATTATTACAAAAATTGATGATGAAAAAGTCAAAGAAGATACAGAACTACGCTCTTATTTATATGAACATAAAAAACCAGGAGATAATGTTAATTTAACAATTGAAAGAAAAGGTAAAACACAAAGTGTTGATGTAAAATTAACAGAACAAAAGTCTAATACCAAAGACTCATCTAAAGAGGAAGCCGTCCCTTTTAATTAATAAAATGTGGTAATATGTTAAGAAAACAAGACACAAAACTTAATCTTAAAATAAAGGAGTCTGGGACATGATTGATGTCCCAGACTCCTTTATTTTGTCAGTAGATGATAAAGTCCCACTACTCAATTTATTGAGTAGTGGGACTTATGCATGAGCTTTAGCTCTACTTTTTCAATTGTAGTCTTCGCTACTAGTGGTGGGACGACGAAATCATTTTAATAAAATTAGAATTCAGTTCCACTCACCTTTTATATTTCAAATCTTACGATTAAGTATAATCTTATTTATAATTTATCATAAAGTATTTTTTCTTACCTCTACGTACAATTGTAAATGCATTATCGATTTTATCATCGTCTGACAATTCATAATTTACATCTTGTTGTCTTTCACCATTTATATAAATCGCACCATTATTTATATCTTCACGTGCTTGTCTCTTAGATGAAGATATGCCAGTTTCAACGATGGCTTCAACAAGGTTCGAAGTCGTGTGGTTTAAGTCAACTTGCGGTACATCTTTAAATCCTTCTTTTAATTCTTTAGCTGAAAGTGATTTCAAATCACCTGAAAATAAAGCTTGTGAAATTCTAATTGCATCATCTAATGCATCTTGGCCATGAATAAATCTAGTAACATTTTCAGCTAATGCTTTTTGTGCTTCTCGTAAATGTGGTGCTTCTTGCAATGATTTTTCTAAATCATTTATTTCTGCTTTACTTAAAAATGTGAAGTATTTTAAAAATTTAATAACATCTTCATCCGTTGAATTAATCCAAAATTGGTAGAATTCATAAGGGCTTGTTTTGTCAGCATCTAACCATACTGCTCCACCTTCTGTTTTACCAAATTTTTTACCATCAGATTTAACTACTAACGGTATAGTCAGACCAAATGCTTCATTTTCCCCATACATACGACGCATGAGTTCAATACCACTAGTGATATTGCCCCATTGGTCTGAACCGCCTACTTGAATTTTACAATTGTATGATTGATTAAGGTGTCCAAAATCAATTGCTTGTAAAATTGTGTAAGTAAATTCAGTAAACGAAATGCCATGTTCTAAACGCGTTTGAATAGAATCCTTGCCCAACATGTAATTTACACCGACATGTTTACCATAATCTCGTAAAAATTCAATTAATGATATTTGTCCAAGCCAATCTTTATTATTAACTAGTTTTGCACCTTTATTTGTGTCAAACTCAAAAATTTTATGCATTTGTTTACTAATACCTTGTACATTGATTTCAACTTGTTCTTCAGTTTGTAACTTTCTTTCTTCTGATTTACCAGATGGGTCGCCTATCATTCCAGTACCGCCACCAATTAACACAAGCGGTCGATGACCATGCTCTTGAAAGCGACGTAAAGTTAAGAATGGTAATAAATGACCAATGTGTAAACTATCTGCTGATGGATCGGCACCACAGTATAACGTAACTTGTTCTTTATTTAATAAATTTTCAATACCTGTTTCATCCGTTTGTTGATAAATTAAGCCTCTCCATTTTAATTCTTCAATTAATGCATTTGTCATGATATCAACCTCCTAATTAAATATTGATAAAGTTTTGAATAGGCTTTATTTGCATCGCTTCCATCATTCAAGAAAAATAATATTAGAAAATGCAAAAAAGCGCCCTTACATATTTATGTAAGGGCGCAAGTGCACGGTACCACCATACTTTAAGTCAAACAACTTTATTAATGATACGTTCATTAACTAAAACGTTTGGATAATTGCGTTATAAAGGTGTATTCATATAAAGATCAACGTTAGTTCACAGCGACCACTAACTCTCTGAAGATGATACAATATATTACTTCTCCTCTATCCAAAAACGATATCGAATTGATATTTATTATATTTAATTCTATTTTAAAAGTCAACAGTCTATCTTATGTTATAATACTGTTTAGCTAAGGAGGACCACAATGGAAAAACAGACGTTTGATACAGACATTCGTAAAAATAAACAACTTACCAGACTGGAACAGTTTGAATTTATTTATAAAAAAATCAAACACTTTTTCGTAGGTTTGTTTTTCATATTTGGCTGTACTTTACTTATTTTACTAGCAATATCTGTGCTTTATTTTCAAAATTTAACAAAAGAAGCAACGCATATGTCAGATAATGAATTAAAACATAAATTATTAAATGTGTCTGGTAATGAAGATATTGATTATAAAAGTGACAATATTTTATCAGAATATAACAATTCTATTAATACACTTATTGTTGGTCCAAAACATGTTGATAGCAATGTGATCAAAGCATTAACAGCTTCAGAAGACAGTTTGTTCTTTCGTCATAATGGTATATTACCTAAAGCAGTTTTAAGAGCAATTGGACAGGATATATTTAATTCAAGTGATGCTACTGGAGGTAGTACAATTACGCAACAACTTGTTAAAAACCAAGTTTTAACCAATAAAAAAACATATAACCGAAAAGCAAATGAACTAGTACTCTCAATGCGCGCAGAAAAAATACTGACTAAAGACGAAATTTTATATACATACTTAAATATTGTTCCCTTTGGTCGTGATTATAATGGCACAAATATTTCTGGCATTGGTTCAGCTGCTTATAGTATTTTTGGCAAACCTGCTGAGGATTTGAATATTGCTGAATCTGCTTATTTAGTTGGGTTATTACAAAGTCCATACTATTACACACCCTATAATGAAGATGGCTCTCTTAAATCTAGAGATCAAATTCAAGTCAGTTTAAATAGACAACATTATGTGTTAAAACGTATGTTAGTAGAAGATGAAATTACCCTTTATGATTATAGACGTGCAGAAAATTATGATATTAAAGCTCATTTAATGACTAAATAAAATTAATCATATACATGTTTTTAAATTTTATTAAGTTAGCAAGTCTATGCATAGAAAAACACTTTCGTATTATTCATTTTAAATGAACTCAACGAAAGTGTTTTTATTTTAGTCTCACTAATTAAGATTAGTTCTTATATGATTCGATAGAAATTGACGTTTGTATTATATCAAAGGCTCTTTTTTGTACAATTATTTAGAATAAACCTACTGCATGTCCATCATCTGTAACATCCATTTTTAATGCGGCGGGTTGTTTTGGTAATCCAGGCATTGTCATTATTGCACCAGTCAGTGCTACAATAAATCCAGCACCTGTTTTAGCTTCTAATTCCCGGATTGTAATTTCAAAACCTTCAGGTGCACCTAACAATGTAGCATCATCTGAAAATGAATATTGCGTTTTGGCCATACATACAGGGTAATGGTCCCAACCATTTTCCTTAAATTGTTTTAATTGTTTTTGAGCTTTACTACTAAATGTTACTTTGCTACCGCCGTAAATTTCTTTTACGATTGTTTCAATTTTATCTTCTAATGGTTGCTCTAGTTCATATAAATGTTTGAAATCTTGTGGTTGTTCGATTACTTCTAACACTTCGTTAGCTAAATCGATACCGCCTTTACCACCTTTTTCCCAAACTTCTGTTAAAGCTAGTCGAACACCATTTTCTTTTGCCCATTCTTGAACAAATTTAGTTTCTGCTTCTGTATCATGTATAAATGCATTTAATGCAATCACTGGTTCTAATCCATATTTTTTCACATTATTTACATGGCGTTCTAAGTTTACAATTCCTGCTTTTAATGCTTCAACGTTTTCTTCTTTAAGGTTGTCTTTTGCAACGCCACCATGCATTTTAATCGCCCGAATTGTAGCCACTACTACAACTGCTGATGGTTCAAATCCTGCTTCACGCGCTTTGATATCAATAAATTTCTCAGCACCTAAATCTGAGCCAAATCCTGCTTCTGTTACGACAATATCAGCTAATTCTCTAGCAGTTTGTGTAGCAAGAATCGAGTTACAACCATGTGCAATATTTGCAAATGGACCACCATGTACTAATGCAGGCGTTCCTTCTATCGTTTGTACTAAATTCGGTTTGATTGCGTCTTTAAGTATCATCGCTAAAGCACCTTCAACTTTTAAATCCGCAACAGTGACTGGTTTACGATCTCTTGTATAACCTACTGTAATTTTGCTGATTTTAGATTTCAAATCTTGAATGTCGTTAGCTAAACATAAAATCGCCATAATTTCTGAAGCCACTGTAATATTGAAGCCATCTTCGCGAGGTACACCTTGTGTTGGTCCGCCTAATCCTACAATCACATTTCTTAGGGCACGATCATTCATGTCTAAAACGCGTTTCCACTCAATTCTTCTTTGATCTATACCTAAGTCATTTCCTTGATGAATGTGATTATCAATAAATGCTGATAAAGCATTGTTCGCTGTAGTAATCGCATGGAAGTCACCATTAAAATGCAAGTTAATATCTTCCATTGGTAATACTTGAGCATAACCACCACCTGTCGCCCCGCCTTTAATACCAAATGTTGGTCCTAAAGCAGGTTCACGTAAAGCAACCATGACATTTTGCTTCAATTGGTTAAATGCATCTGACAATCCCACTGTAACTGTTGATTTCCCTTCACCAGCTGGTGTTGGGCTCATAGCTGTTACCAACACTACTTTCCCTTTGTTCTCTTTTTGTTTAACTTGGTTGATATCTATCTTAGCCTTATAGTGTCCATATGGTTCTAAAGCATCTGCAGGAATACCCACTTTTTCAGCAATATCTCCAATTGGTTGTAATGTTGATTGATTAGCAATATCTAAGTCTGATAAATATGCCAAATTAATTCGCCCCTTCTTATATAAATTTTAATCACTTTTAAAAATCAAATTTCAATCAGTGAGTCAAAATTCCTTACACATTCATAATAACTAAATAATGTTGTGTTGTCGATTAATAGAGATAGCGCTTTCAAAATAATAAGCGTCTTTTGTAAAGATATGATATATATTTCCACTTACATTGTCTTATTACACTAAAAACTCCTTTATTTCAAAATTTTAAGCTGCGTTAAAACTTATCAATAAAGGAGTGTTTTTAGCTATTTTTGCTTACTGAATAATCGTAAAACACTTTGTATTTAATTAATCTTCCATCGTACTTAAGTCACCTTCTGGCAAATCAAGTTCCCATGCTTTTAATACGCGACGCATAATTTTACCTGAACGTGTTTTAGGTAATTTTTCTTTGAATTCTATTTCACGTGGTGCAGCATGTGCAGCTAATCCTTCTTTAACAAATTTACGAATTTCTTCTTTCAACTCTTCACTTTCTTTGAATTCAGGACGTAGGGCAACAAATGCTTTGATAATTTCACCACGTACAGGATCAGGTTTACCAATGACTCCTGCTTCTGCAACTGCCTCATGTTCCACTAATTTTGATTCTACTTCAAATGGACCTACGCGTTCTCCTGCTGTCATGATTACATCATCAACACGACCTTGGAACCAGAAATATCCGTCTTCATCTTTATAAGCGGAATCTCCAGAAACATACCAGTCGCCGATAAAATACGATTCATATTTTTCAGGGTTATTCCAAATAGAAATCATCATGGATGGCCAACCTTTTTTAATTGCTAAATTACCCATGCGATTAGGGGGTAATTCATTACCTTGGTCATCTACGATTGATGCCTCAATGCCTGGTAAAGGTTTACCCATTGAGCCTAATTTCACGTCCATCGAAGGATAATTTACAATCATATGACCACCTGTTTCAGTCATCCACCAAGTGTCTAATACACGTAATCCAAATACATCTTTTGCCCATTTAATGACTTCAGGGTTTAACGGTTCACCGACAGATAAAATGCTCTTCAATGATGACAAGTCATATTTTTCGACGATATCGTCACCAGCACTCATTAACATTCTTAATGCTGTTGGTGCTGTATACCAGATAGTCACTTTAAATTCTTCTATCATGCCATACCATGCTTCAGGAGAAAATCTACCTCCCGCAATACAATTTGTAATGCCGTTTAACCAAGGACTAAATATACCATACGATGTACCAGTGACCCATCCTGGATCTGCTGTACACCAATACACATCATCATCTTTAAAATCAAGTACATATTTACCTGAAATATAATGTACCAACATTGATTTTTGCGCATGTAATACACCTTTAGGTTGACCAGTTGATCCTGATGTATAATGTAAAATCAAACCATCATCTAAATCTAACCATTCCGTATCAAATTGGTCACTTGCTTGTTCAAACTCACTATTGAAATCTACATATGCACGATCTACATCATTATCAACTACAATGATTGTTTCTAAATTTGGTAACTTATCTACAGGTATTCTTGGCAATAAGCTATTAGTAGTAACAATTACCTTTGCCTCACTATTTTCTAATCTATCTCCAACAGCTTTTTCCATAAATGCTTCAAATAATGGGCCGACAATTGCACCTATTTTCAAAATACCAAATAATGCAAAATAAAGTTCAGGTGTTCGTGGCATGAAAATAAATACACGATCACCTTTTTCAACATTTGCCTTATCCTTTAAAACATTTGCAGCTTTATTCGATTTTGATTTCATTTCACTGAAAGTATAACTTTCTTGTCGCTGATCATCTTTATAATGAAGGGCAACTTTTTCTCCTTTACCTTCATCCACATGGCGATCGATACATTCATGCGCCATATTCACTTTACCTGTGTCATACCATGAAAATGCTTTTTCGACCTCTTTCCAATCAAAGTTGTTGTATTGTTTCTCATAGTTTTGAAGGTTAAAATTTCCTTCTTCCCCTTTATATACTTCTACTTTCATTCTAAATCCCCCTCTTAATGAAATCGAATGCTTAATGCATATTATAACTAACAAATTCGCAATTTTCAAAATAATCGGTGTAAACGGATACATTATCGTGTTAATTTTCTCTAAAATCCCTTATACTAAAAGTATTAAAGGGTGAATATGATATTCATCTACAGTCGTTTGGAGTGAAAAAATGGAACATATAAAAACGTATCAATTTCAAACATTTCATTTGGACGAAGGTACATTTATTATAGAAGGTCCTGTTTCTAGAGAAAATCTTGAACTTATGACTTTTGATGATGGACTTTCTGCTTTTCGGCAACCCGACGATCAATTTATAGCTATAAAAGAAATTAGTGAATTAGCAGAAGGCAGAATTTTTGTGATACGAGAGCATAAACATATTATAGGTTATGTCACTTATCATTATCCTGATCCATTAGAACGTTGGTCGGATGGTAACCTTGAGTATTTAATAGAACTGGGTGCCATAGAAATTAGTTTACCATATCGACATTTACATTTAGGTAGTAAACTTATTCGCTTAAGTTTGACTGCTGATGAATATGAAGATTATATCGTATTAACCACTGAGTATTATTGGCATTGGGATTTAAAAAATGCAGGTTTGGATGTTTACGCGTATAAAAAACTAATGCAAAAATTAATGGGTTATGGGGGCCTAGAGATTTTTGCTACAGATGATCCTGAAATCACTAGCCATCCAGCTAATTGTTTAATGGCAAGAATAGGTGCACGCATTTCCATTGATCAGTTACAAGCATTCGATGATTTAAGATACAAGAATCGCTTTTTCTTTTAAAGGGGAGTTAAATCAATATGAGCAATACCCAAAATACTGGTTTTGTTTATTCAAACGAAATCTTACAATATCGTTTTAGTAATCAACATCCTTTCAATCAAATGAGATTGAAACTGACAACTGAACTATTAAGTGATTTAGGTTATTTAAAACCTGAACACATTGTTAGACCACGGATTGCAACAGATGACGAATTAAATTTGATTCATAGCTATGATTATATACAATCTATTAGACGTGCATCACATGGCATTTTAAATGACAATGAAGCCAAGAAATATGGCTTAGATGGAAGCGATACACTGCAATTTAGAATGATGCATAGACACAGTGCACGCATTGTGGGTGGTGCCCTTAATTTAGCTGATAAAATTATGGACGGTACATTCACCAATGGTTGCCATTTAGGTGGTGGATTGCATCATAGTTTGCCAGGTCGTGCCAATGGTTTCTGCATATACAATGATGTGGCAATTACCATTGCTTACCTCATCAAGCATTATGGTTTACGAGTAATGTGTATAGATACAGATGCACATCATGGGGATGGAACACAATGGAGTTTTTATACTAACAACGATGCATTAATTTATTCTATACATGAAACAGGTAAATTTTTATTCCCTGGTTCGGGAAACTATACAGAACGCGGCAATGAACAAGGCTTCGGTTATACCGTCAATATACCACTTGAACCGTACACAGAAGATGATTCTTATCTCGAGGTCTTAAATGAAACATTAGAACCTGTTGTTGCCTCTTTCAAACCTGATATCATTGTGAGTGTGCATGGTGTAGATATTCATTATTTAGATCCACTCACACATATGAGTTGTACACTAAATACACTATATGAAATCCCCTATAAAATTAAAGCATTAGCAGATAAATATACTGATGGAAAAGTGATTATGTTTGGTGGCGGTGGTTACAATATTTGGAAAGTTGTACCTCGTGCATGGACACATGTTTTTTTAGCATTAATTGGTGAACAACAACAACAAGGTGAATTGCCTGAAAAATGGGTTGCTAAGTGGACACCTTATGCTACTTGTGAATTACCAAAGACTTGGAAAGACCAAAAATTAGATTATCAATTGATACCCAGACGTAAAGAAATTACAGAGATCAATATGAAACATGCAACTCAAGTATTAAGCTGGTTTAAATAACCCTTATTTTTATAGTTTTACTACATAAAAAACACAAAGCGTGATAAAGCCCCACTACTCAGCTCATTGAGATTAGTGGGGCTTATGCATGAATTTCAGTTCAGGTAAAACTTAAAACCAGTGTATTCTTGCTAAACTAGTACAGCAAAATCATTTTAAACATGGATTTTGGTCATAACATCTGTGTTTTATTAAATTTATTTTGTTGTACCTCTGTATTCAATTCTATGCGGTAAAATCACATTAGGTTCATCAATTTCTTCTTCGTTCATATATTTGGTTAATAATCTCATTCCCACTGCACCAATATCATACAATGGCTGAATTACACTTGATAATTGTGGTCTAACCATTTCTACTAATCGTGTGTTATTAAAACTAACAATTTGTAAATCATCCGGAACAGTTACACCCTCATCTTGTGCTGCATGAACTAAACCAATTGCTTGTTCATCACTAATCGATAAAATAGCATCTGGTTTAGTAGATTTTAATGCACCAAATGCACGTAAACCATCTTTATATGTTTCATTACCATTGAAGATTAATTGTTCGTCTAATGTTAATTGATTTTCTGATAAAACTTCTTTTAATCCTTCTAACACATCATCTTGTGCCTTCTTAGAATAATCTCCACCTACAAAAGCAAAACGTTTTGCCCCTTTTTCGATCAAGTGTGCAGTTATTTCTTTTGCAGCAGTTTGGAAATCAATATTCACAGATGAAATCCCTTCATCTTTACCATTCGTACCTGACACAACCACTGGTACAGATGATTTATTAATCAATTCTTTAATTTCTTCTGAGATAGTACCACCTAAAAAGATAATGCCATCTACTTGTTTGCTTAATAAATTATTAAAAATTTCTTTCTCTTTGCTTGGATCATTATCAGAATTAGAGATGATTGAATGATACTTATACATCGTAGCAATGTCTTCTAAACCACGTGCGAGTTGTGAATAATACACATTTGAAATATCTGGGATAATTACCCCAACAGTCGTCGTACGTTTACTCGCTAATCCTCTTGCTACTGCGTTAGGACGATAACTCAATTTTTTTATTACTTCGTTCACTTTGTCTCGGGTTTCTGGTTTTACATTTTGGTTACCATTTACGACACGCGAAACAGTAGCCATAGATACTCTAGCTTCTCTAGCTACATCATAAATTGTTACAGTCATAAACTTCCTCCTTGAAAGCGATTTCTTTATCATTATACTCTGTTTTCATAACATTTTCAAAGTTTACCATATTTTTCGTAAATGTAAAATCATTTTGATTTGAATGTCATAATTATGTCAATTTCATAATAATTTATCAAATCTTATTTGAGTATATTTTTTATTTCATTAACAATAAATTTTAAAAGCACTATTTATTATTCGTATAAATAGTTATTATAAAGCAATATAAAAACCTCTATAAGCACCTAAATAATTAATGTGCAAAATAGAGGTTATAAAATCATATTATCAAATACATTATTTTAATTGTTTGTTGTTATACATATCAGCTAATGGTTTTAATTCATTGTAGAATTTTTCAAATTCATTTAAATCCATTTGTTGACCACTATCACTTAATGCAACGGATGGATCCGGGTGAACTTCTGCCATAATGCCATCAGCACCAACAGCCAAACCTGCTTTTGCAGTCGGTAACATGATATCTTTACGTCCAGTACTATGTGTAACATCTACTAAAACTGGTAAATGTGTACCCTGTTTTAAAATCGGAACTGCTGAAATGTCTAATGTATTTCTAGTAGCTTTTTCATACGTACGTATACCACGTTCACATAAAATTATATTTTCGTTACCTTGCGACGCAATATATTCAGCTGCAAAAATAAATTCTTCAATTGTAGCGGCCAATCCACGTTTTAATAATACTGGCTTATTAGAACGCCCTGCTTCTTTTAATAATTCGAAATTTTGCATATTACGTGCACCAATTTGGAAGACATCTAAATATTGATCAGCAATTTCAAAATCTGCTGGATTTACAATTTCACTTACAACATTTAAACCATATTTGTCTTTTGTATTTTTAAGTATTTTCAGTCCTTCTTCACCTAAGCCTTGGAAATCATAAGGTGATGTACGAGGTTTAAATGCACCACCTCTAATGAATTTTTCACCTTTAGCTTGTAAATTTGCAGCGACTGCATCTACTTGTTCTTGTGACTCAACTGAGCATGGACCAAAAACAAATGATTTATTACCATCACCAATAATGCCTCCATTATCAAATTGAACAATCGTATCTTCTGGTTTCAATTTTCTAGACACATATAAATGTTTTTCATTCTCTGATTTTTGCAAGTCAGTAGAGGCTTTAAAAATTTCTTTAAATAGTTGTTTAATCACATTATCATTAAACGGACCTTCATTTTTATCTAAAAGTTGGTTAATCATTTCTTTTTCACGTTGAGGGTCATAAACCATTGTACCCTGTTTGCGTTTTTCTTCACCTATTTTTTGTGCGATTTTCCCTCTTTTAGATAAAAGGTCTAATATTTGTTCATTAATTCCAACAATTTCATCTCTGTATTCTTGTAATTTGTCTGTCATTTTATTCACCTCTATGAAAATTTTACAGCGATATTTTATTCTGCTTTAAAGCGATAAAATATTTGTTAAACGTAATTCTAACAATAACTACATATAAGTTCAAGTCTCAAACGTAAAAAATCACTTTTTAAAGTGAATACGTTTAATGATAACTGAATTTTCTGTTATTTGCTAGTCGTATTTTTACACTATTACTTAAAATATAATTTTATTTCAACGACTCGTTACATTGTATGCAAGTAGATTTAGTTTAGTGCTATTTATTAAATTATGCAAAATAGCTTATTTTTTGAATAACAAAATATAAATTGTACGATTTTGTAATGTGCTGACGTCCTGGGATTCATATGAATGAGAGACTACGGCTCTAATCATACCCCAAGGCAAGCATGCACAGTCAAAATCGTAAGATTTTAAATATAAAGAGGACCTATCCATCATGTGTATTCATATTAAGTTATATCTTTGGTTAATTAAAAATACGACTTTCTATTAGTTGTATAAGTTAAATAAGACGAAGCTTTTTTCTATTGTATTAAAGCACATCACTTATAGAGATTTTGCATCGTGCTGACGCCCGGGGAAATGATATGAGCGAGAGACTACAGGCTCTAGCCATATCCCCAGGCAAGCATGCACGATCAAAATCGTAAGATTTTAAATATAAAGAGGACCAATCCATATTATGGATTGGCCCTCTTATTTTGAGATGGGGATTTATGCCCGAAACTCTTTTTGATTATAGAATTTATACCAAAATCAGATAACAGCTTTTAGTCGTTAAATGTTCTTTTATCTATTTTACTTTTCGCTTTTTCAGACTTCTTGTTTTGTAATCTATTTTTTGAATATGTTGGCACTTCTTGGTCAGAATTAGCTGAAACAGTATTGTTATCACTAGAAGATTGCTTACTTATACCTTGTTCAGCATTATCATGAACAATCATACCATCTTTAAAAGACACACTTTTATGTGTTTGCTTAACACGTTGCTCTGCAGCTTGAGATGCATTATTATTTGAAGCTTGATCATGTTTATCTGCAGAATTTTCTACTTTATTATTATTTTCTACTGCATTATCTAATTTCTTTGTAACTAAATTAGGTACTTTTTGATTACCTTTAGCTGTTAGCGTTTCCGGTTTTAATAAATCAACGGTCTTTTCAGCTACTTTAGGATCTTTGGACATTGCATCACGTTTTTGACTCGCTGCTAATGCTAATCCTGCAGCAGTAATACTACCTGCAGCTGTTGCTGATTTTAAACTGTTTGTTGATTCAGCTTCAGTACTTTTAGTAACTAAATTAGGAACTGCCTTTTTAGAATTAGATTTTACATTTTCTTCAGCTACAAGTGCAGTTGTGTTTTTCTTAACTGTCGTGTCATTTTTTAAAGCTTTATTTTTCTCTTCAGCAGCATTCGCTAATTTTGTAGCCGATACTGTACCATTTTTTGATGATTCGTCAGAAGATGATGCAACTGTAGAATCAGATAAATGATGTGTTTCTGACTCTTGCTTAATTGCATTTTTTTGAGCATTTTTTTCACTTTCTGTTGGTTGTGCTTGTACATCAATATTGTTTAAACTATCATCTGATGCTTCACTCGATTGTTGTTCAGTTAATGTTTCTTGTGCTTGAGGTGACGTATTAGATAAGTTGTGTGAAGCCGTCTCTTGTTGAATTGCAACTTTTTGCGCATCTAATTCATTGTTTGTAATTGCTTTTTCTTTAATGTGCGCAACTTGACGTTCTGCTTCTGCTTTATCATTTTCAGCTTCTTTAACTACATTTGATTTGAATGCTTTATTATTTTTAGGAACGGATTTATCACTTTGACGTGATTTACTAATAGAAACTAACCCTACTGCCGAACCTATCACTGCACCCACTATAAATCCATAAACAAACACATTTCTAGCGCCAGATGTAAAATATTCTGGAACTTCATAGCTTTCTAAATTTCTTTCGAAATCATCTCGATTATAGTACTTCATATTTGAATGCCTCCTATAACAAATGCACTTAAATAAGTTTATACCTCATTTAAGTGCATTTGTTTTTTAAGTATATAAATGATTAATGGTCAACACGTGTAGTATAGCTATGATTTGCATCGTCTGCTACGCTACTTGTTTTATAATTTGCACTTTCTCTACGATTTCTTCTGTTTTGCCATTTGTCAGCAACTTCCATTGCAACGTTTGACCATTGTACAACTTGAGAAATTTTATCTTCATTTTGAGAAATATTGTGCGTGATTGAGTTAGTTACTCGATCAACAGAACCATTTAATGTTTGAACTGAATCACCGATACCTTTCACAGCATCAACGACAGAGTTTAAACGTTCTGATTTATCTTGAATATCTTCAGTTAAGCGATTCGCTTTATGAAGTAAGTCAGTAGATTCACGTGTAATCCCTTGAATTTGTCCTTCAACTCCATCAAGAGTTTTAGCAACGTGATCTAAATTTTTCTTAACTGAAAGTAATACAACAACGATTCCTATACATAATACTAAAAAAGCAATCGCTGCAATTATTCCAGCTATAGGTAAAATCCATTCCATTTAAAACGCCTCCTAAAAAAACATATGTTGTTATTTAATATAAATACCCACATCATTTTAACATAAACATATTAAAATGAGGTAGTTACACCGATATTTTCCATATATGCACGTTGGATTTTTTGTATATCGCCTGCACCCATAAATAAGATAACTGCATCTTTATACTGTTCTAAAGCATTTACACTATGCTCATCAATAAGCGTGGAACCATCCACCCTATTAACTAGGTCTTGAATGGTTAGTTCACCATTATTTTCTCTTATTGATCCAAAAATTTCACATAAAAATGTTTTATCAGCAAGATTCAAACATTCAGCAAATTCTTCTAAAAAAGCCTGTGTTCTACTGAAAGTATGTGGTTGGAAAACAGCTATAACTTCTTTATTAGGATATTTTTTTCGTGCTGTCTCAATTGTAGCACTAATTTCTCTCGGATGGTGAGCATAATCATCCACTAATATTTGTTTACCCGCCTTAGTTTCATTAAATCTACGTTTTACACCACCAAATGTTTCTAACGCTTCTTTAATATTATCAACGTTTAATCCTTCTAAATAACTTATTGCTATTACTGCAAGTCCATTTAAAATATTATGATCCCCAAATTGTGGAGATAAGAAAGTATCATAAAATTTATTATTAATATAAACATCAAATTGTGTACCTTTTTCACTAATTTGAATATTATCTGCATATATATCATCATTTTTAGAAAATCCATAATAATAAATAGGTACATCTGCTTTTAAATCACGAAGATATAGATCATCTCCCCAAGCTATAATTGCTTTTTTTACGTTATGTGCCATTTCTTGAAAAGCATTAAAAACATCATGTACATCTTTAAAATAATCTGGATGATCAAAATCAATATTTGTCATAATTGTATAATCCGGATGATAACTTAAAAAATGTCTACGGTATTCACATGCTTCAAAAGCAAAGTAATCACTAGCCGGAATACCTAAACCTGTACCGTCTCCAATTAAGAAAGAAGTCTTTTTATCTCCGTTCATAACATGTGATAGTAAGCCAGTTGTAGATGTTTTACCATGTGCACCTGTTACAGCAACAGAAGTGTATTGGTTAATAACATGACCTAAAAAATCATGGTAACGAATAACTTCTAAATTTAATTCATGTGCGCGGACTACTTCTTCATGCGTATCAGGAAAGGCATTACCTTGAACAATGACCATATCTTTCTTTATATTATCTGCATCAAAGGGCAGGATTTTTATACCTTTATTTTTTAATGCTACTTCTGTGAAAACATAATTCTTTATATCTGATCCTTGTACTTCATTTCCAAGATCATGCATGATTTGTGCTAATGAACTCATACCGGCACCTTTAATGCCGACAAAATGGTAATGTGTCATTGTAACACTCCTTTATCTCTATATTAATTATCATTCAAATCAGACTCTGTGATATACACATCCCTAGGTTTCGAACCGTTTGCTTCCGAAACATAACCTAACTGTTCTAGTTGGTCTACAATTCTCGCAGCGCGATTATAACCGATTTGGAAATGTCTTTGTATCAGTGAAGTAGAAATATGTCCTTCTTGTACCATAAATCGACATACGTCGTCGAATAAATCATCTTGTGGATGACTTTCTACTTTTTTCAACAATTCTTTTTCTTCAAAAAGATAATCAGGTTCACGTTGTTGTTTAATAAAATCAACTACATCATCAATTTCTTCATCAGAAACGAATGTTCCTTGTACACGTATTGGTTTGTTCATTCCACTTCCTAAGTAGAGCATATCTCCATAACCTAATAAGCGCTCTGCTCCACCACTATCTAAAATCGTACGTGAATCTACACTTGAAGATACCATAAAGGCAATACGTGTTGGTATATTCGCTTTGATTAGTCCTGTAATTACGTTTACGGATGGTCTTTGTGTTGCAACTAACATATGAATCCCACATGCGCGTGCTTTTTGTGCAATTCTTGCAATTGATTGTTCAACCTCTTGTGGTGCCATCATCATTAAATCAGCTAATTCATCTATTACTATAACAATTTTTGGCATTCTATCTTCATAATTTGCTTTTTTATTAAAAGCAGTTATATTTCTAACATGGTATTTGGCAAATACTTTATATCGACGTTCCATTTCTTCAACTGCCCATTTTAAACTTTGTGTAGCAGCTTTAACATCAGTAATAACAGGAGATACCAAATGTGGCAAGCCATTATATGGTGCCAACTCAACCATCTTAGGATCGATAAGTAATAACCTTAGTTCTTCAGGATGATTTTTATACAATAATGACATTAAAATGCTGTTAATAGATACAGATTTACCTGAGCCTGTAGCACCAGCAATTAAAGCATGAGGTGTTTTTGCTATATCCATAACCAATGGCTCATTGTTAATTCTAAGCCCCATAGCTACTGTTAATTTAGATTCAGCATTTTTAAATGTATTATCTTCTATGATAGAACGTAAATTAACAGGTGTGGAAGACTGATTTGGCACTTCTATACCTACTAGACTCGTGCCTGGAATAGGTGCTTCAATACGTATATCTTTTGCTGCCAATGCCATTTTAATATCATCTTGTAAGTTAGTGATTCTAGATACTTTCACACCTTTTTCAACAGACAGTTCAAAACGAGTCACACTTGGTCCTTCCGTAACAGTTTGAACTTCCGCAGGTACATTGAAATAATAGAATGCTTCATTTAATTCTTGTTTCTTTTCTTCAATCCATTGATTATCTATTTCATGCACTTTAGGTTCATCAAGTAAATCAATACTTGGAAGTTTAATATTCGGACCTTTTCTTATTGACGTTTTACTTTCTTGATATGGTGGCGTATTTTGACTTGGCTGACTCACAGTATTTGAATTCTGAGACGTCGTATCATTAACTGATTGATTGTCTATATGTTTGGATTCAAGTTTTTGTGTTTTTTCATCATGCTCGTTTTCTATACCTTCATCTTTCAGACCTTTACTGGACTGTACATCCTCAGTCAATGTTTCAGATTGCGCATGCATATCCGTAATTTTTGACTTATTATCGTCTGAAGCATATACTTCCACGTTATTTTCGGTTTGCATTTGTTGATGATAAGAAGCAGTTGATTCATCTTTTTTTGTCTGTGTTGGTTTATCTATATTTTCATCTGAGTGTTGTAATTTAACCTCATTAGATTTGACAGAAGTATTCGTGTTGTTAAGATTTTTTTTAGCATCAAGCATTCGTTTTTTGTCAGATGGTGTCATCACTACATTGAAAGGTTTGCTCCCTTTCAATCTAGTTGTATTTTTATGTTGTTGATTCCTTTGTTCATCACTATTAACTTTAGCTGCTGGCTTATCATGAACTTGTTGTGTTTCATCATCTTTATTCTCTGAAATCTGTGCGTCACTAACAAATGTATTTTCACCAGTTCTATCCGCTTCAGTATTAACCGATGAATCTTTTTGATATCGTGAAGCATTTTGATTTAAATCATCAGTGTCATCTACATTTTGCTCATCTTCTTTTTCAAAATGATGGTTTGTATACATTGATGTATCATCCACAGAATAATCATTTTCATTTTTCGATGTTTTTACTTCATTTTTGTGCGCTTGTTGAGTCGAATCAAGCGTATTTTGTGACATATCTTTTTGAACATCTGAAATTTCTCTATAAGTTGCATCCGAAATTTCAGTATTATCGATTGATTCTGTTGAGTTTTCATCGTCGTGTTGCAGAACATTATCTATTTCTACATGATTACTATCTTGAAAAAGATTTGACTCGTCATTAGCTTGACTCGTTGATGTTTCTGTAATACTTGGTTCATTTTCTACATTGACAGTTTGATTCTCACTTTCATCTGACTCAACATCTGATTGGTTATTGTCAATGTTATGTACATCACTTATATGATCTAAATTAATTTCTTGATACTTGTATTGTGACGTATCACTTTGGTTATCAGCATCATTTTGTTCATTTGTATCTTTATCTGACAATTTTTTTGCGTAGTCTGTATCACTATTATTATTTTCTGATCCGTCTAATGAACTTTCTCCAATATATTGTTTTGCTTGTTGTGCATACATTTCATCAATTGCTTTTTGAATTGTATCTTCGTCATTTTGTTGATTTTCTTGTCGCTTCTGTTGCAATGCTTTCTTAAACTGACGTTTTTGAAGCACTTTACGCTCACGTTCTCTACGAATTTCTTCAACAATTTGAGACGCATAGATATTTTCTATATTGATTGTATTGTTCTTTTTAGGTGTAGTTGTTGATTGTGATACATGATCTTGTTGCATAGATTTATTTTGCGTTTGTTCTTTGCTCTTTTTAGATGATGGTTGTTCGCTATCAACTTGAGAAAATTGATCAAACGTTGATTCATCAGTGACGCTTTGGTCATTGTTAGAATTTAATTTTTGTTCTCCTTGCATTTCACTCTCATTATCATCTGTAAAACGATTATTAGGTTTTATCACACCATTTTCTAAAGGATGTGGTTTTTTAGTTCCAAAAATAGCTGAAGGAACTTCGCTCGCTTTAAATTCACTTTTATGATACTGAGGTGTAGTAGGCTCATGTTTTTTTGTACTATGTCCACTTCCGTGTCCAGTACCGCCTAAAACATCTGTTTGAATTCTTGTTCTTTTTCCTTTGTGTTGTTTCTTTTCTTTACGAACTTCATTATCTAATGACGCATTTGTTTTACTACGTGATGATGGATAAGATTCTGTAGATGGTTGATCAAATTTATCTGTAGTTGTTTCATCAGCCATTTGTCTCCGTCTTCTATAGTGGTAATTCTCAGTATGAGGATTAGATGACTTATGATTGGAATTTTTAAATTCATTTTCTGATGATTCTTTATTAGCGTCCTCAGTATCACTATTTTCTTCTAAAACACGCATTGGAAATCTAAATTTCCCTTTGGGTCTCTCATAAACATCGTTATTTTGAGGAAGTAATGTGTCTTGATGTTCTTGCTGCATATTCTTTTGGCGTCGTTGGTTTCTTTTATTTAGATAATCTTTATTAGGATCATTTTCTTCTCCAAATAATTTGTCGAACCAGCTCATTCGGACATTACCTCCTTCTATTCTTCAAAAAATGCCTGTCCAACTTTGTATTCATCAGACAATACCATAATACCTTTTTCCTGTGGAGCATTTGGTAAATTTAATTCTTTCATAGAACAAATCATTCCACTTGAATCTACACCACGTAATGCTGCATCTTTAATAACCATGCCACTTGGCATCACAGCTCCTACTTTTGCTACAACGACCTTTTGTCCTGCTTCAACATTCGGCGCTCCACAAACGATTTGTAGCTTTTCTGTTTCTACATCTACATTTAAAACACTTAATTTATCTGCATCTGGGTGTTTTTCTTTAGTTTCAACATAACCGACAACAAATTTTGGTGATAAATCTGCGTTCAATTCAAACGTGAAACCAGCATTATTAATTGCTTGTTGTAAGTCATGAATCAAATTTTCATCCAATTTTATATGACCTTTTCCAGTAATATTTGAGACCTTTGATGCATTGAATATATTAAAACCTACAACCTTATTATCTTGACGAATTTCCACTACATCATTCTTTGTTTCATAAGTAAATTCACCTGTTGTGGGTTCAATTTGTAAAAAAGCTACATCTCCAACAGCTTCTTTATTGTAAAATAAATTCATTTTTTTAACTCCTTATTTCTTATCTTTATTTTCATATTGTTTTCTAGTTGCTTCTAATCTTTGGATGACATTTGGGTTTCTTTTTTGCTTATTATTTTTACCTAATATAAATATTGGTTCAAAATGTCCGTTATCATAAGCTAATGATAATGACGTGATTGGAACTAAACCTTTCGTGAAGAATTCCATCGTTAAATGTGCCATGACATCATAACCTGTTTTATTTCGTATATCGGCAATAATTAACACATCTTGATGTGGTACTGCTACCAACATTTCACCTTCACATTGAGCTTGTATGTCATTCAAAAAGGTATTATTTAAAATTCTACTTGCATCGTAGCCATCATTTGAATTTACAAAATAGAAAATATTACCTTTAACTTCGTCAGTTTTATATTTGTTTTCAAGTTTTCTGACATTAAATAATGCCATTTCTTTCACTTGTTGTTTAGTAAGATTTAATTTTTCTAACATTTGTTCATCTATTAATCGATAAGATTTTCCTAAATCTACTGCATAATAAATATTTGTTTCTGCAGTATGTTTATCTATAACAAATGAATTACCTTCTTTATCTTTTTTATCAAAACTAGGCGATCTCAGTACAGGCATTATCTCAATGTTCTCTGCTTCAGATAAAGCCTCCCCTTTCATTTGTTCAATCGCTTCTTCAACATAATATACAATTTCATCTACAATGTTTTCTTTTTGTTCTTTATATTTCGCTACAATTGTAGAAATTTTGACAGTAACACCTTTGCCATTATCATTTCTAGATACGCGTAGCGTTTCTTCATCACGATTAAAACTAAATTTAACATCTAAATGTTTCAATCTATCTTTTAATTTATCTCTCATTTGAAAGACATTCATCGTTAACACTCCTATTTACGTGTCTTAATACAGTTTACAATAAATATACCCTTAGGAACAGAAAAAAAGTAAGTTCTAAGGGTATATTTTTAGCGTACACATTAATACATTTGATTTACTTTATTTTTATAAAGAAGCTAAAAATTCATCTATCTGTTCAATGGATTTACGTTCTTTGCCAATATAACTTCCAATTTGTTGTCCATTACTAAATACTAAAAAACTAGGAATGCCCATAATACCATGTTCAATACAAATATCTATAAATTTATCTCTATCCACTGATATGAATTTATAATTTGTATACTTCGCTTCAAGTTGTGGTAGGTCTGGTTCAATTACTTTACAATCCGGACACCAATCAGCAGTAAATAAAAATACTGTGTGTCCTTTTTTTAATTCTAAAAATTGTTGTTCATTTTCTAATTGTTCCATCTAATCACTCCAAAACGTTATTTATACTGTAAAGTATTTATTACTTCATTATCTAAATTTTTAACTGATTGTAATATTAAGCTTCTTGCAGCATCATAATCGCGAAAATCAAATACTGCATTTGTACTGTGAATATAGCGTGCACAAACACCAATAACCGCGGTTGGTATACCTATGTTTGCTTTGTGAATTTCTCCTCCATCTGTACCACCTGGAGACATATAATATTGATGTGGAATTTTAAATTTGTTTGCTAAATCTAACAGAAAATCTCTAAACATTGGTTTTAGTATCATTGTTCCATCTTTTATACGAATTAAAGTCCCTTTTCCCAGTTCACCGGAAAGATTTTGCTTTCCTTTCATATCATTTGCTGGTGAACAATCTACTATAAAAGCAACATCTGGATCAATTAATTCAGCAGAGGCTTTTGCACCTCTTAAACCAACCTCTTCTTGGACATTTGCTCCGACATATAAATCAAAATCTAACTCTACATATTTTAATAATTCTAATAATTCTATGCCTATTAAACAACCATAGCGATTATCCCACGCTTTACTAGCAAACCTATGCTCTGATAATTGTGTGAATGGTGTGTCTGGAACTATAGTATCACCTATTTGAATGCCTCGATTTATGACATCTTGTTCGTTTTCACAACCTATATCTAATAATAAGTCTTCAATTTTTGGTGCGCCTTCGTTACCTGTTCTAAAATGTTTCGGTATATTTGCAACGACCCCGACAATTTCTTCGTTGTTTCTTGATTTTACCTTTAACCTTTGGCCTTGCCAAATATCAGTTGCTACTCCACCTAAATTAGTGAATTGTAAAAGCCCATTATCTGTGATGTTCGTTATTAAAAAACCTACTTCATCCATATGAGCGGCAACCATTATTCTTTTAGGATCTTTAGATTTAGATCGTTTAACCCCATAAAAACCGCCCATACGATTATAAACAAAGTCATCTACATAGGGTGACATCTCATCTTTCAAATATGCTTTAACGTCATCTTCAAATCCTGGCGCGCCATGTAATTCTGTTAATATTTTCATTCTTGATAATGTTTTACTTTTGTCTATACTCAATGTCTTTCACTCCTTAATATTTATTATATCATCTTCATTATGGTAAACTATAAACATGAATTTATTGGGGGTAGATTGTAATATGTTGAATAAAAAAAGTTGGTTCTTCATCGGCTTAATCTTAATAACAACTATTGTTGGATCAATTTATTTTTATACTCGCCAAAAGCAACTACAAAATCGTAATCCTGAAACTATTATTTCAGATGTAAAAACTTATTTTATGAATGTTGTAGGTTCTTACATATTAAACGAAACGATAATGTATCAAAATGCTGGCGATCAATTAGAAGTCTTTCAAGGTGGTATCACTACCCTTCATAATGGCAAACGCACTTATTATGATTTTTATGCTAATGCTAAAACCGGTGAAGTGATAAACATCGTTGAATGCAAATGATAAATGGTTAAAGTTATGAACATGTTTGTATCATGTAGTCAACGATTATCGACTACATTGAAAGAAATAAACTATATCACTGCTCAAGCCAAGAAGACATAGATTGTATTTCTTGTTAAAGATATAGTGCTATTTCAAATGTTCAAAACTTTAACCTTTTACTTTATTCTCTTGTAATATAATGTTCGATTTCAGAGAGTTCTTTTTGGTTAAATTTTACAGCAAAGTAATTCACATCATGATAATATAAGAACCAGTAATTTTCTAAAATAAATCTAGGTATCATGCGTTCTTTTTCTCTTATTGACTGCATTGGATAATCATCGTAGGCAGTAACCCATAGCGGGTTTTTGTGAGCGACTGTGGGAAAAATATCTCCCATATGCACTGCTTTTTCTCCTTCACTTTCAATTGTAATAATTGAATGACCGTAACTATGACCTCCAGTATGGTACATATTAATCCCCTTGACTATTTCAATTTCATTTTCAAATAACAATAAATTATTGGAGAAATCACCATTATTTTTCTGCCAATACGTTGATTTACTACGTATATTAGGACTAATAAACTCATGCCATTCATCTTGTTGAATAATATGAATCGCATTTTTAAAAACCGCACGTCCTTCACTATCAGTTAATCCTGACGCATGGTCAAAATGTAGATGTGACATTAGTACATAATCAATATCATTCGTCGTCAAATTAAATAATTTTAACTCTTCATCTATGTTACTTTCATAATGCACACCAAATATTTTACGCTCTTTTTCCGTAAGCTTTTGATTACCTATACCAGTATCAATGATGAAGTTAAATTCTTCCGTTTGTATTAATATTGGATGTGTGGGTAATGGAATCCGATTGTCCTCACTCAGTACATACTTTTTTGTCCATAAAACTTTGGGTACTACACCAAACATCGCTCCCCCATCAATGTTCGTAATACCACCATTAAGGTAATGTATCTTGAACTTTCCTAATTTCATAACCAATCCCCATTTCTTAATTTAATTACTAATCACTTAATATAGTAATATAATACTTGTTACACGTAAAATAACGAAATTTGTTAGTCCTCCTGCTATAGTCATTTCATTGCGATTTTGTAACATATTGACGTTCATGCATTCGTATGTGTGAGAGACTACAGGCTCGAGCCATATCCCCAGGCAAGCACGTACGGTCAAAATCACAAGATCGTTAATATAAAAAAGGACTAATCCGTCATTTGTATTCATATTAAGTTATGTCATTTGTTTAATTAAAAATATGACTTTCTATTAGTTGTATAGGTTAAGTAATACGCAGCTTTCTCTATTGTATTGAAACACATTAGTTTTAGTGATTTTGTAGTGTGCTGACGCCCGGGAAAATGATATGAGCGAGAGACTACAGGCTCGAGCCATATTCCCAGGCAAGCACGTACGTTCAAAATCACAAGATCGTTAATATAAAAAAGGACTAATCCGTCTTTCTTATGGATTAGCCCTTTATTTTGAACATGAGCGTTATAACTGAGTCATAACAAATATTTAATTATTATGGAATTTGGCTTCCATTCTATAAATTCTTGAACCTCTGTCAGAAAACTTTCGCTCATATTCTGTTTCAATATTATTCTCTTTTTCTTCTTGATGTAAATTTAAATTTATTTTTGTAAAATACATACCAAATTGGGACATACTTTCTAAGCTATAAGCAAATAATCCTCTATTATCTGTTTTAAAATGAATTTCTCCATCTGTTTTTAACACTTGTTTATACAAGGATAAAAACGTGTGATACGTTAATCTACGCTTAGTATGTCTTTTTTTCGGCCAAGGGTCAGAAAAATTTAAATAAATACGTGAAATTTCTCCATCTTTAAAGTATTCATTGAGTTCTATCGCATCATTACATATCAATTTAATATTTGTTAGATTTTGCTCTCTCACTTTATCTAACACTTTGACCATAACATTTTTTTCACGTTCCATAGATATAAAATTAATTTCAGGTCTTTGTGCAGCAAGTGTTGTTATAAATTGTCCCATGCCAGAACCAATTTCAATATAAATTGGTTGATCTTTATCAAACCATTCACTAATATGTCCCGCATGACTGCCATCCGTGTCTACAATATCAGGATGCGATTTTAAATAATCTTCAGCCCATGGCTTGTAACGCATTCTCATTTTCTTGATAACTCCTTATATAAATGCATTGTTATTCATTACTTCATTTAAGAACTTCAGCCACATATTCATATCTTTATAGCGTTTTTGTTCTTCATACCACTGTACCATTCCAATAGACTGGACAGCAGTATACCACTTCATCCTCTTTTGCAAGTCTATAGAATCTTTCGTACCGTAATCATTTAACCACTGAGGCCATTTATTTTCAGGAACGTAATTGTATAGCAGCATGCCTAAATCAATTGCTGGATCCGCAATCATTGCACCTTCCCAATCCACTAAAAATAATTCATCGTGGTCAGACAACAACCAATTATTGTGATTGACATCTCCATGGACAACTGTAAAAAATCTAGGGTCAAGACTTGGCATATGATCTTCTAAATAAGTTAATGCTTTTCGCACTACATGATGCGTTAACACTTCTCTAGATAATGAGGCATTTATTTTATTTAACAAAATATCAGGCGTAATAGGATACATTTCCATACGTTTCAACATATTCAAAAGTGTTTTTGAACTATGTATTTTTTTCAATAAATTAGCCACTCGTTGTTCATACATCTCATCGAAAGTTAGCTCTCTGCCATTTTTCCAATGTTGCGCTGTTACGACTTCCCCAGTCTCTATTCGTTTCGTCCATACAAGCTTAGGTACAATACCTTCAGCAGACAAGGCTGCAATAAATGGGTTTGAATTTCGTTTTAAAAACAATTTCTGCCCATCTTGTTCAGCCATATATGCTTCTCCAGATGCACCACCTGCTGAATCAAGTGTCCATCCTAATTGATAAAACTGCTCCAACACGTTCACCTCACTTTCAATTAGAAAATGGCTCAAGAAAACAGATTTCGAGAGCCAAATATAATCATTTTCTAATACACTTATAAACTTTAAACTCTATATCACAGTCATTTAATTATGACTATCATTTTGTCCCATAGAATCAAGTTTTCATATTTAAATATGAAATACTGTATCGAGATTAATAATAACTTTAACATCATATCATACATGATCTCGTAACAGTATTTTTTTGAAAAATTCCTTTAGTTTTTATGAAATTTCAAGTCTCAATTTCAAGTCTCATAGAAGATTTTATAATGTTTAGAGATTTATTTCAACCAATAATGAGAAACAAAAAGTCACATTTTACTACAGTATTTTTCTGTAATTTTTTAAATCGGCTCAGTTAGCATTATAACATAATTTAGCTTTTATAGATGTTACATTTTATTTCCTTTTATGGAAAATATTAACTATCTGTGTCAATGTAACTATTAAATCCTTCTTGTAATGATTTCGTCACTGGACCGACTTCTCCGTCTCCTACTTGTTCGCCATCTAATTTAACGACTGGCATCACTTCAATAGAAGTACTAGACACAATAATTTCATCCGCGTTTCTTAAAAAGTCTACAGTAAATGTACCTTCATTAAATGGTATACCTTTTTCTTCGGCAATATCTTTTATAACCATTCGCGTAATACCATTCAATATATAATTGTTTACTGGATGTGTATAGATTTCGCCTGCTTTAATAGCATATACATTGCTTGATGATCCCTCAGTAACAATGTCACCTCTGTGTTGAATAGCTTCTTGTGCATTATATTTTACTGCACGCTCTTTAGCCAATACATTTCCAAGTAAATTCAAGCTTTTAATATCACATCTTAACCAACGAATATCCTCAGTTGTTATCGCATTAATACCTTCTTCTAATAACTTGTATGGACGTTCATAAGTTTTGGTAAATGCCATCACATTAGCTTCTACTGATGGTGTTGGAAAAGCATGGTCACGAGGTGCTGCTCCACGCGTAACTTGAATATAAACGCCACCATTAACAACGCCATTCGCTGCTAATAATTCTTGAATTAATTCAGTAAGTTCATCCACATTGTATTTCAATTCTAAACCTATTTCTTTAGCACTTCTTATAAGCCTTTCAAAATGGGGTTTAGCAGTAAAAATATTATTATTATATGTTCTAATATATTCATATATCCCGTCACCAAATACGTAACCTCGATCATTGTATGGTACTTTTGCATCTTGTTCATCTACTAAATGTTCATTAATAAGTACTTTTGTCATCATCATTCCTCCACGCATAGTGCATATAAAGCTTCTAAATAAATACTAGTTGCATTAAATAATTGCTTTTTCGTAATATACTCATTTTTTTGATGCATTAAATCTTCGGAGTCATTAAACATAGCTCCAAAGGCAACACCTTTATCTAAATTACGTGCGTATGTTCCACCACCTATTGTGTAAGGTTCGGTTTGGTCACCAGTTTGATTACGATATGCTGTCACTAACGTTTGCACGAAAGGATCATTTTTATCCACATAGTGAGGTGTTTGGTTTTTACCTAATTCAATAGAAAATCCAAGTTGTTGAATCTCACCTTTAAAACGAGTCATGGCTTCTTCAAATTCAAAACCTTGCGGATATCTTAAGTTAATACCAAATCGGCCACCATTTTGATTATCGTATGAAATGATACCAATATTTGTAGTTACATCTCCCATGACATCTGTATGGAATTTCATCCCCATTTTTTCACCGAAATGAGAGTTGAATAAATACTGTTCACTAAATTGAGTGAAATTTTCAGCAGTTTTATCTAAATTTAATTTGGCTAAGAAATTCAATAAGTATAACCCTGCATTCACACCAATAGATGGATCCATACCATGTACAGCTTTACCATAAACCTTAAGTACTAATACACCGCTATCAACGATACTTTCACCATCAATATTATTATCAGATAAAAACTGTTCAAATTTTTGAATGACGTCAGTCATGTTTTCTTTAACTGCAAGTTTAGCAATTGCTTCATCAGGCACCATGTTATAGCGCTGACCGGATGCAAAAGAAATAAGTTCGTATTCTGGCTCATCTTTATCCTCTGCTTTGTCATTTTGAACCACATCAAATGTACTTATACCTTTTTCACCATGTATTGCTGGGAATTCAGCATCAGGTGCAAAGCCTAAAGTTGGCATTTCTTCAGTTTTAAAATAACGCTCTGTACATTGCCAATCTGACTCTTCATCAGTGCCTATAATGATATGTATACGTTTTTTCCAATTGACCTTCATATCGTTCAATATTTTCACTGCATAATATGCTGCTATTGTTGGCCCTTTATCATCAAGGGTACCTCTTGCAATAATCTTATCTTCAGTTACAACAGGATCGAAAGGATTAGAATCCCAACCATCGCCAGCCGGCACTACATCAACATGACATAAAATTCCCATAACATCTTCGCCTTCACCAGCTTCAATACGTCCTGCAATATGTTCAACATCATGCGTGTTAAATCCATCACGTTCAGCAATACCATACATATAATCTAATGCCTTACGTGGTCCAGGTCCAACCGGATTTTCTGAAGAAATTTTATTATCGTCTCTCACACTTTCAATAGATAATAAGCCATTTAAATCGTTTATAATATCTGTTTCGTATTCTTTCACTTTATCTTTCCACATTTAGCATCAACTTCCTTTTTAATACTTATATATTTAATATTTTACATGAAGTAGTACAGAAACTACAGTGAGATGTGATTATTATTTTAAAAAAATTCACTGTATAATTAATTGAAAAACAGATTGAAGCCTTTCACATACATGTCTTTCAAAATCTGTATTAATATAAAAAACCTAGTTCAAAACTATGAACTAGGTTAAAAAACTAAATTAATAATTGCTTATTTGTTTTTATTGTTTTTGAGTTCTTCTTCAGTAACGACGCGAAGATTATTTGAAGGATCAGCTGCACCTTCATCAGTAAATCTCGCTTCTTCAACATGTTCTTCTTCTTCAGATTCGCCTTTAAAACGATCTTTTTGTTCGTTAATGAAACCTTTAGGGTCTTGTTTTACTTCATTATAAGTTTCATTGGCTTTTGAACTGATTTGACTAGCGATGTCTTTTGCGTTTTGCTTATAGGACTCAGGATTTGATTTATATTTACTATATTCATCCTTTAATTTATCTCTATTCTCTTTTTTAGAAAGAACAACTGCAGCAGCTGCGCCTCCAACACCTATAATTGCTTTTAATAATTTTGACATAATAACACCTCTTTATTATTTTAATCCTAATTGTTTAAAATCTATTTGAGTTAAGTGGCGATATTCACCCGGTTCTAAAGATTCATCCAGTTTTAGTTCACCAATGCTAATACGTTTCAATTCCAGAACTTCATTATCTATAGCATGAAACATACGCTTAACTTGATGATATCTTCCTTCATAAATTGTGACAAATGATTTATATGCCTCATCACTTTTTACTAAAGTTGCAGGCTTCGCCAAACCCTCATTCAATTCAATACCCATTTTAAATGATTTTATATCATTATTTGTAATATTTTTTTTAGAAATTACCTCATATGTTTTAGAAACATGCTTAGCAGGGCTCATTAGTTCATGATTAAAAGTTCCATCATTCGTAATTAATAACAAACCCTCAGTGTCTTTATCTAATCGCCCCACTGGAAAAACTTCTAAAAACCGATATGGTTCAACCAAGTCTACAACTGTTTGATGTTGGTCATCCTCTGTTGCAGATACATAGCCTTTAGGCTTATTTAACATTAGATAGACTTTATCTATATAATGAATCGTTTCATTGTTTTTTTGAACTACATCATTTTCTGGGTCTATTTGCTTTTTAGGAGATTTTTCTATTTTATTATTAACTGTAATCGTACCTTTTTTCAATAACTGTTTAACTTCTGTACGCGTTCCGACACCCATATTAGCTAAAAATTTATCTAATCTCATTTTATAAGACCTAATTTACGTCTAAGTTTATTTGGAATATCTCCTAAAAATTGATCGGCCAGTTTTGTCTTCATCGTAATTCCACCGTAAACAATCATACCTATAATGACACTAATAATTAAAATTGCTAAAGCGCCAAATTTAGTTTGTGGTGAAATAACCATTTGTAATAAAAATGATGATAATTCAACTACGACCATCATTAAGAAGCCGTATAAGAAAATTTTACCAAAATGTAGCCATGTTTCTGAGAAATCAAAATTAGCATATTTTTTAAGTATATAAAAATTACAGATAACAGCAAATAGCAATGCTATCGCCGTACTTAAAATTGCTCCGGCAGTATGGAAAGCCATAATCAATGGCGTGTTTAGTATTACTTTTAATACTACTGCCGCTAAAATTACAAATACTGTTAATTTTTGTTTATCAATGCCTTGTAGCATAGATGCTGTCACACTCAATAATCCTATTAAAATTGCCACAGGTGCATAATAAAATAACAATTGACTACCATCGACATTGTAACTATAAAAGACAGTATATAATGGTAAAGCTAAGGCCATAATACCCAGACTTGCTGGGACTGTAATATACATTAGAACCCCTAAAGATGTTCTGATTTGTCTGTGCATTTCTTTTAATTCACCCGATTCATACGTCTTAGTGATAAATGGGATTAAACTCACTGCAAAACCAGCAGATAAAGACGTTGGAATCATCACTATTTTATTTGTCGTCATGTTTAAAATGGTAAAGAAATAGTCATGTAAACGGCTTGGTACACCAGCCAAATCTAAGGCACCGTTATGTGTAAACTGATCTACTAGATTAAACAGTGGGAAATTCAAACTAACAATTACAAATGGGATACTATAAGAAATAATTTCTTTATACATTTTTCCATAGGAAACTGTGATATCTGAAGTATCCGTTGCTACCATTTTTTCAATGTTAGGTTTTCTCTTTCTCCAGTAATACCATAATGTAAATATCCCTGCTATCGCACCTATTGCAGCAGCAAATGTTGCTATACCGTTGGCTTGTAGCACACTTCCACCAAAGACATTAAGTACTAAATAACTTCCTACTAAAATAAATAATATACGTGCGATTTGTTCTATGACTTCTGAGACCGCAGTTGGCCCCATTGATTTATAACCTTGGAACACACCACGCCACGTAGCAAGTAATGGTATGAATATGACCACCATACTGATTATTCTAATAATCCATGTAATATCAGCTACTGACCAACCACCTTTAGTACCAGATTCATGTGCTAAAGTAATTGTGGCGATACTTGGTGCTAATAAATATAAAATGAAAAATCCAATAAATCCTGTTATAGTCATAACTATAAAGCTAGATTTATATAACTTTTCACTTACTTTATAAGCGCCTAAAGCATTATATTTAGACACATATTTAGACGCCGCTAATGGCACACCAGCAGTTGCGACTGCAATGGCAATATTATACGGCGTATATGCATAGTTAAAAGGTGCCAATTTTTCTTCTCCACCAATAATGGAGTAAAAAGGAATAATATATATAACACCCAAGACTTTAGTAATCAATATACTAAGGGTGATTAAAAAGGTACCCCTAACTAATTCTTTACTTTCACTCATTCAGATCTTCCTATCTCAAATTAAATTTTTACAATCATAACTTTAATCATAACGTTATAAACACTTTTTTTCAAAACTATATTACTATAAACTATAAAATAACACTATTTAGTAAAGTGAGGCAATCAAATGTACCAAACAATTATTATTGGCGGTGGCCCTAGCGGTTTAATGGCGGCTGCTGCCGCAAGTCAACATAGCGATAAAGTCCTTCTCATAGAAAAGAAAAAAGGACTCGGTCGCAAATTAAAAATCTCTGGTGGCGGACGTTGCAACGTCACAAACCGTTTACCATATGAAGAGATAATTAAAAATATACCAGGAAATGGAAAATTTTTATATAGTCCTTTTTCCGTATTTGATAATGAATCTATTATTCGCTTTTTTGAATCACGTGGTGTTGCACTTAAAGAAGAAGACCATGGACGTATGTTTCCTGTTTCTAATAAAGCACAGGATGTTGTAGATGCATTAATTCGTACAATTGATAAGAATAATGTAACTGTAAAACAAGAAACTTCAGTGCATGCTATTGAACATACACCACAACAGACTTTCAAAGTATTTTTAGATAATCAACAAACTGTTGAAGGTCATAGCTTGATTATCGCTACAGGTGGTACGAGTGTGCCAAAGACTGGATCAACTGGTGATGGTTACAAATTTGCTGAACACTTGGGACATACAATTACAGAACTTTTCCCGACTGAAGTACCAATTACGTCATCCGAACCTTTTATAAATAATAAAAGGTTAAAAGGATTGAGCTTAAAAAATGTTGCACTATCTGTATTAAAGAAAAATGGTAAAAAACGTGTTACACATCAAATGGATATGATATTCACTCATTTCGGAATCAGTGGCCCTGCCGCTTTAAGATGTAGCCAATTTGTATATAAGGAACAAAAAAATCAAAAACGCCAAGATATTGATATGCAATTAGACGCTTTTCCAGAACTAAGCTTTACACAATTAGAAGATAAAGTAAGTGAATTATTAAAGAATACACCAGATAAATATGTAAAAAATAGCTTACATGGTTTAATCGAAGAACGTTATTTATTATATATGTTAGAATTAGCAAATATTTCAGAAACATTAACAGCACATCATATGTCTAATGAACAATTTAATAAATTGATTACTTTATTTAAAGGCTTTACGTTTACAGTTAATGGAACTTTATCAATTGAAAAAGCTTTCGTAACTGGGGGAGGCGTTTCTCTTAAAGAAATCGAACCCAAAACGATGATGTCAAAATTAACTCCGGGATTATTTATGTGTGGCGAACTGCTAGATATCCATGGTTATACTGGTGGCTATAATATTACCAGTGCTTTAGTTACAGGTCATATATCAGGAACAAATGCAAGTAAATTTCAACGTTAAACATATCAATTTATATAATTTGTCACCTATTAGTTCCACTACTTACGTTTAAAACAAATTCACTATTTATCAATTTTAATGATTGATACTTTCTATGCGAGTGACACACGTAATGTTATAATATTTAAGTCGCCTACTCTCAGGCGTCAATAGACGTAGGGAGGAGGTGTATTTTGTGATTGATATCTTTGTACATATTATGACTACTGTCATCAGTGGTTGTATCGTTACGTTATTTGCGTACTGGCTGCGCAATCGTAATGACAAGTAAAATAGGCGACACTTAGCTAACACCAAAAAACCCCCTCACTACTCGCAATAGTGAGGGGGTTTGGTGTATCTGTATTGATATCTTTGTTAAACGTATTATAACACTATATTTGCATAAAATGCAAAATCATCGGCTTATTTTCACTCTGTCTAAAGATTAAATACTTTTAATTTCTAAACCTTCATCTCCCCATGCATCCATGCCACCTTCAACATTGACTGCATGAACGCCATTACGTTCTAAATACTGAACGACTTGTGCACTTCTGCCACCAACTTTACAAATAATATAATACGTATCTTCTGAGTTGAAGTGATTTAAATTATCAGGAATTTTATCCATAGGTATCGTTTCCGCTTCTGGTATCACGCCCATTGCTGTTTCTTCATCGGTTCTCACATCTACGATATGAATAGGATTAGAATTTAAAATTTTTGATTTCAATTCATCTATAGTAATAGTTTCCATAATATAAACGCCCCTTTTGTGTTATTTGGCAACAATATTAACAAGTTTTTGAGGTACCGCAATCACTTTTTTAATATCTTTGCCTTCTATTTCAGCTTTAATATTTTCATTACCTAATGCTGCTGTTTCCATTTCTTCTTTTGAAATATCCTTAGAAACATTGATTTTGGCACGAACTTTGCCATTTACTTGAACGACAATTTCCACTTCATCATCGACTAATAATGTTTCATCATATGATGGCCAAGGTTGATAAGTAATTGTCTCTTCATGTCCTAAGCGCGCCCATAATTCTTCACCTATATGTGGTGCAATTGGCGCTAACATTTTAATAAACCCTTCAATATATGGTTTATAAATCTCATCAACTTTATAACAATCATTAATGAAGACCATCAATTGACTAATTGCCGTATTGAAGTTTAATGTTTCAAAGTCTTCCGAAACTTTTTTCACAGTTTGGTGGTAACTTTTATCTAAAGCTTTATTATTAGTATTGACTACTTTATCTGTGATTAAACCGTCTTCTGTAATTAAAAGTCTCCAAATTCTATCTAAGAAACGTCTTGAACCATCTAATCCTTTATCACTCCAAGCAATTGCAGCATCTAGAGGACCCATGAACATTTCATATAGTCTTAAAGTGTCAGCACCATGCGATTTGATAATATCATCTGGATTGATAACATTACCTTTAGATTTACTCATTTTTTCATTACCTTCACCTAAAATCATACCTTGGTTAAATAATTTTTGGAATGGTTCTTTGGTAGGTACTACACCTAAATCATACAAGACTTTGTGCCAAAATCTAGCGTATAACAAGTGTAACACTGCATGTTCAACGCCACCAATATATAAATCTACAGGCAACCAATGTTTTAACTTTTCTGGGTCAGCTAACATCTGTTCATTATCTGGATCAATAAAGCGTAAATAATACCAACAACTGCCTGCCCATTGTGGCATTGTATTTGTTTCACGACGACCTTTCATTCCAGTTTCTTTATCCACGACATTAACAAATGCATCTATATTAGCTAATGGTGATTCACCTGTACCTGAAGGCTTAATTTCGTCAGTTTCCGGTAGGAGTAATGGCAATTCATCTTCGGGAACAGTCGTCATAGTCCCATCTTCCCAATGAATTACAGGAATAGGTTCACCCCAATAACGTTGACGACTAAATAACCAATCTCTCAGTTTATAATTAACTTTTCTATTTCCGGCATTGTTTTGTTCTAATAATGTAATTGCTTTTTCAATCGCTTCATTATTATATAGACCATTTAACTCTCCTGAATTAATATGAGGTCCATCGCCATCATAAGCTGCTTCAGATATGTCTCCACCTTCAACGATTTCTGTAATTGGTAAATCAAAAGTTTTTGCAAATTCATAGTCTCTTTGGTCTCCACTAGGGACAGCCATAACTGCTCCTGTACCATAAGAAGATAAGACATAATCTGCTATCCAAATTGGCGTTTTCTCACCAGATAAAGGATTAATTGCATATGATCCGGTAAAAACTCCAGATTTTTCTTTAGCTAGTCCAGTACGTTCTAAATCTGATTTCATCGCCGCTTCTTGTTGGTATTTCTCAACACTTTCTTGATGTTCTGATGTAGTAATTTTGTTAACGAGTTCATGTTCAGGGCTCAACACTAGGAATGTAGCACCATAAATAGTATCTGGACGTGTTGTAAACACTTCTATTTGATCATTAATATTTTCTACATTAAATGTTATAGACGCACCTTCTGAACGTCCAATCCAATTTCGTTGCATATCTTTTAAAGATTCAGGCCAATCTAAGTCATCTAAATCTTCAAGTAATCTGTCTGCATATTCAGTAATTCTAAGCACCCATTGTTTCATCGGTCTTCTATAAACAGGGTGTCCGCCACGTTCAGAAACACCATCGACAACTTCTTCATTTGACAATACAGTGCCTAAGGCAGGACACCAGTTCACTGCTACTTCATCTATATAAGCAAGACCCTTATTATATAATTGGATAAATATCCATTGTGTCCATTTATAATATTCTGGGTCTGTTGTATTAACTTCTCGATCCCAATCATAACTAAATCCTAACTCTTTAATTTGACGTTTAAACGTTTGGATATTTTGTTTAGTGAATTCACGAGGATCATTCCCTGTATCTAGCGCATATTGTTCAGCTGGTAAACCAAATGCGTCCCACCCCATAGGATGTAATACATTATATCCTTGCATACGTTTGTATCTTGAAATAATATCAGTGGCTGTATAACCCTCAGGATGTCCTACATGTAATCCTGCTCCAGATGGATAAGGGAACATATCAAGTGCATAAAATTTTTTTTGGCCTAAATTATCTTCTGTTTTAAATGTTTTATAGTCTTCCCAATAATCCTGCCATTTTTTTTCAACTTCATTATGATTGTAATTCACTTCATTTCCTCCTGTTCAATAATAAAAAGACACCTCAAACTATTATATAATAGGGACGATTTTTCACCGCGGTACCACCCTGTTTCACTTAATGTGCGCTCATTTTAATTAATAGTTAGAGATGTCATTCATTCATTTTAAGTCCTGGTAAGTTCACTAGATGCTTTACGCTAAGTTCCACCAACCTTAGCTCTCTGTGGAAAAGCTTTCAAGTTACTACTCCTATACTCTTCTTATGATATTTGAAAAAGCCCTTTATTTCAAGTATAAAGTTGATTTTCAGGCTTCATCTTAGTGCATATATAAATTTATTAAAATAATATGTAAAAATATTGTTAATTCAATAAGCATCACTTGCTGAATTAACAATACTTATCCTTTTTATCGTATAACAAGAATTATCTGGGTTTAAAAGTTAATTAAATCTACTATCGTTGACTAAAATATTGACACATTTTTATGCTAAATATCTTTTGGTAATTTGTGGTCATAGAATGTTAAAAATATGAGTGATAAAACTAACAGTGAAATCATGCTTAAAAACATAATTTGCATGTTAAACATATCAACAACTACGCCACCAATAAGTGGTCCGAATGCTTTACCTACTGTCGCTGCAGAATTTACATAACCTTGAAATGAACCTTCTTTCCCATTAGGCGCAAGTTGATTTGCGATAGTTGGAACAGCTGGCCAAACAAACATTTCTCCCAATGTTAATATAATCATACCTACCATAAATACAGAAAATTGTTCTGCAAAACTTGTGACAAAAAAGATATGATAAAAATACCTATTCCAACATACATTTGATGTTTCAGATTACCTTTTAATAATCTGATTACCGGAATGATTAATGGTTGTGCTACTAATATCATGATACCATTGACAGTCCATAATAAACTGTATTGGCTCATAGAGATATTTAGCTCTTGTGTAAATGAAGCTATTGTACTTTCCCATTGAATATAAGCAATCCAGCAAATACTAAACATAATGCATAACAATGTTAACGCGATGAATTGAGGTCTATACGCTTTATCTAATAAACTCATGGCATCATTTGATTTTACTTTAACGTCCAATTTAATATTAAATTGACTAATTGCCACTATGCCAAATGCAATATACATCAGTAAATTAGCAATAAATATATAATTAAAACTTAATTCCGCCACAAAACCGCCAGAAGCTGCGCCAATCGCCACCCCTAAATTTTGAGCTAAATATATCGCATTAAAAGTTTGTCTACCACCTTGCGGCCAAATTGCACCGGCTAGTGCATAAATTGCTGGTACAATCATGCCGCCACCAAAGCCAAGACAAACTAACCAAACTGCATACCATGGCCATCCGTGAAAAAAATTCAACAAAGTAGTACTACTTAAGCAGATCACTGTACCTATCATAATTGTCCGATAGCCACCCAATTTATCAAATAGATTACCACCTAGTAAATTTCCAATGACCATGCCAAATGAATTAATCATCAAAACTAACCCTGCCATAGTTAAACTTTTATCTAATTCTTCATTCATGTATATTGTATTTAATGGCCATAAAAAACTTGAGCCTGTGATATTTAATGCCATACCAATAACCAACCACCACACTGATTTTGGCATATTCATAACCATAAGCTCCTTTCTTTTTTTAAATTTCTGTTTTTACTCTAAACACTATATCATTAAAATATGTTAAAATCTTTAACTAGAATGAATTTAGAAAGGAAAATGTTATATGGGACAATTCTTCCCTTACGCATTCGAGAATAAACGATATCATACTTGGAATTATCATTTAAAAAATAAATTTGGACAAAAAATCTTTAAAGTTGCAATTGACGGAGGATTTGATTGTCCAAATAGAGATGGCACGGTTGCACATGGTGGCTGTACATTTTGTTCTGCAGCAGGAAGTGGAGATTTTGCAGGAAATCGTGTAGATCCGATAGATGTTCAATTTCAACAAATCAAAGATAGAATGCATGAAAAATGGCATGAAGGTCAGTATATTGCTTATTTCCAAGCATTTACTAATACACATGCACCAGTAGAAGTATTAAGAGAAAAATACGAAACTGCATTAAAAGAACCCGGCGTTGTCGGATTATCTATTGGAACGCGGCCTGATTGCTTACCGGATGATGTTGTAGAATATTTAGCTGAATTAAATGAACGTACTTATTTATGGGTTGAATTAGGTCTACAGACAGTACACCAAAAAACTTCAGATTTGATCAATCGTGCACATGACATGAAAACGTATTATGAAGGAGTGGCCAAGCTACGCAAACATAATATAAATGTATGTACACATATTATTAATGGGCTTCCTGAAGAAGATTATGACATGATGATGGAAACAGCTAAAGAAGTAGCACAAATGGACGTCCAAGGTATTAAAATACACTTATTGCATCTCCTTAAAGGCACACCAATGGTAAAACAATACGAAAAAGGTATGCTAGAATTCATGTCACAAGATGATTATACAAATTTAGTTTGTGATCAGCTAGAAATTTTACCAAAAGAAATGATCGTTCATCGAATTACTGGTGATGGTCCGATTGACTTGATGGTTGGACCAATGTGGAGCGTCAACAAATGGGAAGTGCTTAACGAAATTGATGAGGAATTAGCACGAAGAAATTCTTATCAAGGAAAATACTATGAAACGACGGTTAAATCATGAAGCTAGAACGCATTTTACCATTTTCCAAAACGCTACTACAACAACATATCAACAAGGATAGTATTGTTATTGATGCCACGTGTGGTAATGGCAATGATACCGAGTTTCTAGCACAACAAGTACCAAATGGTAAAGTCTACGCTTTTGATATTCAAGAAATTGCAATTCAAAATACGAGTAAAAAGACAGACGCATTTAAAAATGTACACTTAATTCAAGATAGTCATGCTAAAGTAAAGCAATATATACCAAGCAACGAGATTGGACAGATTGATGCAGCCATTTTTAATTTAGGATATTTGCCTAAAGGCGACAAATCAATTGTAACAAACTCTAGTAGTACATTAGCAGCGATAGACGAAATATTTGATATATTAGCGACAGAAGGTATTATAGTACTAGTTATATATCATGGGCATGATGAAGGTAAAATCGAACGTGATGCATTATTAAATTATCTACAACATTTTGACCAAAACAAAGCACACATATTACAATATCAATTTATTAACCAAAAAAACAATGCACCATTTATCTGTGCAATTGAAAAAAGATAATATATATAATAAAAATGCATCTCCTTTTAAGCGGAGATGCATTTTTATTTTAGTATAGATATTAACTACCTATTACTATTTTGAGTCTAACTTGTCATTTTGTAACTATAATTATTCCCTATAATTTTAAGATAGATTTAAGACTAGATTGTATAGTAGATGATTTTTCGTTTATTTCCGCTTTAAAACAATTTAAAAGTTCTTCCCTTTGATCTTTTAAATCCTCATTGAAATGTATAATTACTGTACGTTCGTCATTAACGGGTCTTTCTTTAATAATCCATGCTTTCTCAACTAAATCGTTATATGTTCTTGTACGTTTATATGATTTAATTTTCACATAATTATCCATTTCTTTAAGCGTCATTGATCCTTCTTCCCAAAGTGTTAAAAGAATTAATATTTCTTCTTTTGACATTTTATATTGTTTCTGTACTTTTCCAAAGATATCTTCAATATCTTTAAGTACATGTTCCAATCTAAGGACACTATCTACCATATCAGCAATTGTCTTCCCCATAGAAATATCCCCCAATCATAATATAAAGTTAAACATGTAAAATTAATTTACCAAAAAATCATTCAAAGCAAAATTTATTCATATCAGAATAAATTTTGATATTTTCAATAAAATTAATCTTATATACAGTTTAAAATTAAATTATGAATTATGCAATTAGTTGTTTGATTTTATTTTGCATATCTTTCAAAATTATGGCAGAATTTTCAAACTTTTCACTTTCTTCACTATTTAATTGCGTTTCATATACTTTAATTGCGCCATTTCTATTAATTAATGTTGGAACTCCAATATAAATATCATTTTGATTATACTCACCTTCTAAGTAACTTGAAACAGGTAATACTACATTTTGGTTTTTTAAAATAGCTTGTGTTATACGAACTAAGCCCATTGCTATACCATAATACGTTGCACCTTTTGATTGGATAATATCATATGCAGCATCTCTTGTGTTAGTAAATATTTCATCTATTCTATGTTGTTTATCAGGGTTATCTTTCAATGCATGGTATATTGGTTGACCAGCAATATTAGCTTGTGACCATACTGCTAATTCAGAATCGCCATGTTCACCAATAATTTGTGCGTCCACACTCCAAGGTGACACACCAAATTCTTGTGCTAGTTCAAATTTAAATCGTGCAGTATCTAGTATCGTACCAGATCCAATAACTTGTGATTTCGGTAAGCCTGAAACTTTTTGTGTTACATATGATAATACATCTACTGGATTAGTTGCTATAAGAAAAATACCATTAAATCCTGTGTTCATAATTTTTGTGACAATGTCTTTAAATATTTTTGTGTTTTTTTCTACTAAATCTAATCTAGTTTCACCTGGCTTTTGCGCAGCTCCTGCAGTAATAACAATTAAATCAGCATTACCACAATCTTCATAATTACCAGCTTTTACTTTAACAGGTGAATCACCATATGGTGCACTATGATTTAAATCTGCAACATCGCCTTTAACTTTCGCTTCATCTAAATCAATAATTACTAATTCATCAGCTAAGCCTTGTGCAACTAATGCAAATGCATAACTTGATCCAACTGCTCCATCACCTATTAAAACTACTTTATTCCCTTTTTCAAATTTCATGTTAAATCGCTCCTTTTATTTCAAAGTAAATATTTCTAAAATTTAATGTGATTTTTTTCACAATATAAATATAACAATTATTATTTTAAAAATCAACGTTAGATCACATTTATACACTCTTTTTATAAGCAATTATTTAGTCATAATTTGAATAAATTGGATTTAAGTTAACTTACTTGTTTCCATAAAATGATATTCATCATTTATTAAACGAATTATGACGGTTCATTTTCATCATGTACAATAAAACCAATGTTACTGGCACTATTATTAAGAAATGCTAGAATATAGCGCATTACTTCATCTCTTTCAGGTTCATTATGTATTTCATGATTTAATCCTTTCCAGGCTTTAAAATACAGTTCTTCTGTTGCAATTTTTTCTTTAATTAAATACATCGTAGAAACATCTGAAACTTTATCTTCAAGTCCATACATTAATAATAAAGGAAGTGGTTTAATATCTTTTAAATGTGTAACGGTCTCTTTCATGATTTCTATGACTTGTTTATACCAATAATAAGTAACTTTCTGCAGCATCAGTTGATCCTCTTTTGCTTCTTCAATAACTTCTTCATTTCGTGTTAAATCTTCAATCGTAATACCTATTTTAAACCTTGTATCTTTTGTTAATTTCCCGACATTCGATACAATTTTATCTTTTCTAGTTTTATTACTTTTCTTAAATTCTAACAATGGAGAAATCAACATTATTCCTTCAATAGGCACATCCACTTTTTCAAGTAAATTTAAAATGATAAGCCCACCAAGGCCCACACCTAAAACATAAGTCGGCAGTTTATACTCATTAGCTATTCTAATCCACTCAAGGACATGCTCATGATATACTTCAAAGTTTGATATTTGTCCTTTATTCGCACGCGTCGTTTGACCTTGACCAGGCAAATCACCCATGATTACATGATAACCATTTCTACGTAGCATTGTTATAACATATGCATACCTACCTGTATGTTCGAGCATGTTATGGGCAATTACAATGACGCCCTTTGCTTCATTTTCTGTTTCCCATTTCCACATATTCCATACTTCCCCTTCTACAATAATTTCAATAACTACATTGTATCAAAATATGATGTACTTTTTCCATTTTTAACGTATAAATCTTACCGTTATATGTTACTTCAACTTTATCATTAAATGTCGTATCTAAAGCGTGAGTCAATGTTATCGTGTAGTATATAATATTTAGTGTAATAAATTTTAATGTAAACGATTTCATTACTATTCGATTCATGCTACACTATTATTGAAAGAACAGCTATTAGCAGAATGGGAGGAATTAATATGCCAATTGTGAAAAATTTTTTTATAGGATTATCTAACAATCCTTTTTTAAATAAAACAGCTAAGGAAATAGGACCTATGTTCGGCGCTAGAAAAGTAGTCGCAGGGAATACTATTCCAGAATTAGTTGACACAATTGAACGTTTAAATAACAAAGGAATTACTGTCACAGTAGATTGTCTCGGTGAATTTGTTTTAAATGAAGGTGAAGCAATACAATCAAAAGTTCAAATATTAGAAGTGATGTATGCTATCTACAATCATAATTTAGATGGTCACATGTCTATTAAAATCAGCCAATTAGGTTCTGAATTTGACCTTGATCTTGCTTATCGCAATTTACGTGAAATATTACTTAAAGCTAACGAATTTGGTAATATGCATATTAATATAGACACTGAAAAATATGATAGCTTATTTGATATTACTCAAGTTTTAGACCGATTAAAAGGCGAATTTAAAAATGTGGGAACTGTTATACAAGGATATTTATATAAAGCAGATGCACTCGTTGATAAATATCCAGAATTACGATTACGTATGGTTAAAGGTGCATACAAAGAAAATGAAAACATCGCTTATCAAACTAAAGAAGAAATTGACGATAATTACATACGCTTAATTAAAAAGCGACTGTTAAATGCGAAAAATGTCACTTCTATTGCTACACATGATGATGCTATCATCACACATATTAAACAATTCATTAAAGACAACAATATTGAAAAGGATAGCTATGAATTTCAAATGTTATATGGTTTCCGCTCAGAATTAGCAGAATCACTAGCGCGAGAAGGGAATCATTTCTGTATCTATGTGCCATACGGTGATGATTGGTTTAGTTATTTTATGAGAAGATTAGCAGAGCGTCCTCAAAATTTAAATCTGATGTTTTTAGAAATTATGAAACCTGAAGTGTTGAAAAAAGCTGGGGTAGTAGTTGGAGCATTATCAACTATTGGAGCAATTAGTGCATTGTTATACAAAAAATTAAAAAATTAGCAAACTTTCAAATTAAAAAGTATGTAATTAAAATCGTTTTAAACATTATTTTAGATTAATGAAATGTAACTCCAAGACTGTGAATGAAAGATTACAAACACGTACTAAGTAAATCATATCCACAGGCATGCAAGAACAAAAACATGAAATATTAAGCTAAAAGAGAGCTCACCCGTAGAGGTAAGCTCTCTTATTTTGAGCATAAATAATTATATTTCATACTACGTCATATTTTTAAAATTTTAAATTGTACTATTTCTATAACTACTGCAAACATTAAATTTCTTTCAATAAATTCGCCATTTCTATAGCACTTACCGCTGCTTCAGAACCTTTGTTGCCTGCTTTTGTACCTGCACGTTCTACAGCTTGCTCGATATTCTCAGTAGTTAAAATTCCAAAAATAACTGGTGTATCCGAAACATCATTCGCTTTTGAAACACCCTTTGCAACTTCATTACATACATAATCATAATGTGACGTTGAACCTCTTATCACACATCCTAAAGTAATTACTGCATCATAATCACTTTTTTGAGCTAATTTTTTAGCTACTAATGGAATTTCAAAAGCACCAGGAACATATGCAACATCAATATTTTCTGCTGGTACTTCATGTCTAACTAAGGTATCTTTAGCACCGTCTAACAAACGATTCGTAATGAAATCGTTAAATCTACTTACTACAATCGCTACTTTTAAATCTGATCCTATTAATTTACCTTCAAAATTCATGTTTTTTCCTCCTATATTAAATGACCCATTTTCTCTTTTTTTGTTTGCATATACGCTTGGTTATATTGATTTGTAGGTATCACTAATTCAATTCTTTTAGCGATATCAATACCGTAATTTTCTAAACTTCCAAATTTTTTAGGATTATTACTTAATAAATTTACACGTTTGATACCTAAATATTTTAAAATTTCTGCAGCATATCGATACTCTCTTAAGTCTTCATCAAAACCGAGCGCAATATTTGCTGTAACAGTATCATAACCTTGTTCTATCAATTCATAGGCTCTTAATTTATTAATTAAGCCGATTCCTCTACCTTCTTGTGGCAAATAAAGGATAACGCCTCCATGTTCATTAATATATTCCATAGATGCAGCAAGCTGTTCACCGCAATCACATCTTTGACTATGGAATATATCTCCAGTTAAACAAGCAGAATGTATGCGCACATTCTCTGTTTCATTAATTTCACCATTCGCGATTGCTACAATTTCCTCGTTATCATTCGTTCTAAAACCATACATGTCAAAATCGCCAAATTCAGTAGGCATCTTTATTTTCGCTTTAGCTTCAATAGACGAAACAGATTGCTTTCTATATTTTTCTAAATCTTCGATAGATATCATTACCAAATTATGTTTACTTTTAAATGCTTCTAAATCGTCACCTTTTGCCATTGTGCCATCATCATTCATTATTTCACAAATGAGTGCTGCAGGTTTTGCGCCAGTTAGATTAGCTAAGTCGACAGAGGCTTCAGTATGACCACGTCTAGCCAACACACCATCATCTTGAGCTATTAATGGAAATAGATGGCCTGGCTTATTAAAATCTTCTGCTGTTGTACTATCATCGATTAACGCCTTCGCAGTGAGCATTCTTTCATCAGCACTGATACCTGTTGTTGTTTTAACATGATCGATACTTACAGTAAATTGAGTACCATAAACATCTGAATTATGATTAACCATTGAATGAAGTTCTAAATCTTCAGCTATTTTTTTACTAATAGGCGCACAAATTAACCCTCTACCATATTTAGCCATAAAATTAACTGTATTATCATACATCCATTCTGTAACTGCTACTAAATCGCCTTCATTTTCTCTATTTTCATCATCTACTACAATGATACTTTTACCTTCTTTAAGTGATTCAAGTGCTAATTCTATACTATCTAATTGCATTATACCCCTCCTAGAATCCAAAAGCGCTTAGTTTTTCTAAACTTAAACCTTTTTCGCTATTGCCAACTATTCTTTCCACATATTTAAACAACATGTCTGTCTCAATATGTACAGGATCACCCACACGTTTTTGATTTAAAATAGTTGATCTTCTTGTTTCTGGTATAAGATGAATATCAAATTCTGTATCTCTTAATTGAAACACTGTCAAACTTACGCCATCTACAGTAATTGAACCTTGTTGTACCATTTGATTTATAATAGAAGTAGATGGTTTAATAGTTACAATTTTAGAATTATCTGAGTTTTGTATTTTAGTGATTCTAGCTACTTCATCTGTGTGGCCGAGTACAAAATGGCCACCAAATCTTCCCGTACCACTCATTGCTCGTTCTAAATTTACCTCAGTAGCTTGATTTAATTGATTCAGATAGGTTTTATTCTCAGTGCCTTTAATTACTTGGACTGAAAATGACTGATTATCAAATTGTATTACAGTTAAACATACACCGTTTACACTAATAGAATCACCAATATGCATGTCAGATAAAATTGTCTTACAATCAATTGTTAAATTAACAACGGATTGTTGTGTTGCAACTTTTTTTATAGTGCCTATTTCTTCGACAATACCAGTAAACATAGTTATTCACTTCTTTCGCAATTCTAATTTAATATTTTGCTCAAGCATTTTGGAATTTACAATTTCAAATTGAGGTACGTCTGATAAATTAAAGACATTTTCTGTTTTGAAAAATTGATAATCACCAGAACCACCTATTATTTTCGGGGCATAATATAAGATGAGTTCATTCGTATAGTTAGATTGAAGAAATTCTGAAGTAATCGTAGGGCCTGCTTCAACCAAAGCACTTCCAATCCCATATTGATATAACTGTTTTAAAATATTTTCAATCGTGCAATTCGAACAATATATAATTTCTATATTTGTATCTTCACTTTTTAAATTTTTATTTTCTGTAAAAATCCATATTGGTGTCACCGGTTGTTTAAATATGTCTAAGGTAAAATCTACCTGGCCAGATTTTGAAAGTATCACACGTATCGGTTGCTTACCTTCTTCAATCCTTGTAGTATATTGCGGATTGTCTGCATTTAAAGTACCAGTACCAGTGATAACTGCATCATGTTTATGTCTGAGCATAAATACATCTTGTTTAACAGTTTTGTTAGTAATCCATTTACTTTCACCATGATCAGTAGCTTGTTTACCATCTAAACTACAAGAAACTTTTACAGTAACTTCAGGGACGCCTTGTCGTTTAGTAATAAAAAAGTCGTTATACAATGCTTCAGCCTCTGGCTTATGATGAAACTCAACTTTTATTCCAGCATTGTGCAAAATATCGTCACCTTTAGTCGATAATGTCGTATCTTTAACAGCATAAACAACTTTTGAAATACCAAATTCAATAATTTTGTTTACACATGGTGGTGTTGAACCATAATGTGAGCAAGGTTCTAAAGATATATAAATTGTTGCTCCATTTGCAGCTTCTTTAGCCATATCTAAAGCTTGCACTTCAGCATGTTTATCACCTTTTCGTAAATGTGCACCGATGCCAACGATTCTACCTTGATTTACTACAACTGCACCTACTGGCGGATTTACACCTGTCTGGCCATCAACCATTTGTGCCAATTGGATTGCATAGTTTAAATATTGACTCATATAACCACCTCTTAATAATAAAAAAACACCTGAAATTGATTTCAGGTGTGGGATGTATTTAGATATAACATAAATTACTTAAATTTGAATACACTTCTCCAATTTTCAGAAAAATGTATGTTAAATAAACACTAAAAAAGTGCTTTTTTTGTTATACTTCATTCTTTCTCCCATCCAGACTATACTGTCGGCTCTAGAATTTCACTAGATCAGCCACACTTGTCAAAAACAAATGCAGGTCGCAGGCTTAATTTACTGCCGGTTGGGAATTTCACCCTGCCCCGAAAGAATATTTATGAAATTGTAATTGATGATTGAGTCATAGTAACTTTATGAAAGTTACATCGTTATCGTACTATATATTTATACAAAAAACAATTCATATTATCTAAGTCGGCTTTATTTAATAACAACCACTTTCTTATATCCTTTGATTAGCAATGCTTATAAGCAATTTTTACAAAACCATTTTTAAAATATATTTTTCCAAATGATTTCCTAAATAATTAACCGTTAAAACAATTTAAATGTTTTTCGTTTTTAGTTTGAATTATAAAAATAACCGCTTATCCAGCTATATAAAATCGATAGTCTTACTTCATAATGTATGCATATTTATATTCACTTAAAAACATATTTCACTTACGGCTTAATTATGTAAGCAATGTTCGTTTGAATGCTACACTACAAAATTAATCATGCTTAGTGTTTAATAATTTTTCTACTACACTAACGGCTTGTTTTACTATCATCATAACGCCGTTACGTGATTGGTTAATCCCATTTGTAACTTGGCCTAAAGCAAACATGTTCTGTAAAGTACCGTAACGCGGACTTATAATTTGATTTGTTTCTGGAATGATTTGAATACCACCAAGTGGGTGTGCTTGGACAACTTGTCTATTTTCTAAATTTAGAATTAGTTGATCATCTTGATCTAAATCTGATAAATGTGATTTTGAACCAGTAGCATTAATAACAATATCAAATTTATCGATCGCTTTAAAATCATCCTCATATTTAAAACAAAACTGCTGTCCGTCATGTTTTACATCTTCCAACCCTTTTTTGATTTCAATTTGCCCATTTTCAATATGGTCGATAATTAGTTTTGCTGTACGTGGGGGCATTGGATTTGAATTTTCTTTTAATATAGATTGGTATTTTTCTAAAAATATCTTCTGATCCTGTCTACTGAAACTATTCCAAATCCAATTAAGATTTTCTTTTGTTAATTCTAAAATACTTTGAAATTTCCCTAGCTCATCGGCATGTTGTAAATCATATGTTAAATCTAAAATTGGATCACCTTGTCTTCTGTGTACTAATTTCTCTACTGGAATATCATAATATTCACAGTCCTTTTTAAATAATGCTAATGCTTCCTCCAAAGGTACATTCCCAAAATATTCTTTTTTGATTTCATTAAAATTTTCTGGTGTAAGATATTTAAATTGAATTTCTGGCATATCTCCCCTAACACTAGGTAAATGACCTTTACGACTCGTCACAGTAATAGGTAAATTTGGATGATGTGCCGTTACAAATCGAATTACATCTAAACTTGCTAGTCCTGTTCCAATGATAGCAATTCTATCAGTACTATCAACCTCATTTAATGTGTCATATGTTGGGTAAGGTGTTTTTATGTAACCTGGTGTTCCTTTTAAATGATATGGGTCATGATAAGACATCGTACCAATCGTTAAAAATACGATATCATAACGTCGGCGTTTCTCTAGATTTTCAGAAGTACAAACAACATATTTAACATGCGTATCACCAATATTAGATTCTATAAACACTTCCAAAACCTCTTCTTTGATCATATGAATATTATTATAGCGATTATGATAAGTTTCCAAATAGTCTTTCATATAATGTCCAAAAATAAATCTAGGTAGATACTCTGGGTTAGAAAATTTAAATATGGATTGTTCTTGATACCATTCATAAAATTCCCGTTCATTATTCAAATTTAAGGACATTTGACTTGCGGGCAAATTGATTAATAATTGGTCGCTGTCATTTTGAAACGGCACGCCTTGTCCCATATTTTTAGGATTATCATAAACGTCTAATTCCATTTGTTTGAATTCCTTATATTTTACCAATTCTTTCAACAAACTAACACCTGCAGTGCCCATACCAATGATAGCTAAACGCATTTCACTCATCCTTACTTTAATTAATTTATACTTAGTATATCAAGTATCGAATTAATATTACATATTAATGGATTATGCCACCATTATACAAAATTAATAAATATGTTAATATAAAAATGTTGTATCAAAAAATATTTCTAAAACATATAAGGGGTTAAAATATGAAATTTTTTAAAAGAATAATCTATTTATTGATTGCAAGTTCACTTTTATTAGCAAGTTGTGATTTACCTGGTTTAGGTGGCGGTCAATCTAAAAACTCAGTTAAAATTTCTGCTTTAGCTACGAGTGAATCTCAAATCATGGCTTATATGCTCAAAGATTTAATTGAACATGATACAAAAGGGAAAACTACTGGCTCCATTATTAACAATTTAGGTTCAGCTACAATTCAGCATAATGCATTGCTCCGTGGAGATGCTGATATATCAAGCACTCGCTATACTGGCACTGATTTGGTTGGAGCTTTAGAACAACAACCCATTACAGATACTAAAAAAGCAATGTCTGTTACTCAAAAATTATTTAACCAAAAATTTAACCAAACGTTTTTCGACTCTTATGGATTTGAAAATACTTTTGCTTTTATGGTTACTAAAGAAACCGCAAAAAAATATGATTTACATACTGTTTCAGATTTAAAAAAAGTAAAAGACAAAGTTAGAGTTGGTACGGATACTACATGGATTAAGCGAGGCGGCGATGGTTATGCACCATTCCGTGAACATTATGGGTTTGGATTTAATGATTTAAAACCTATGCAAATTGGACTTGTTTATGACGCATTAAAAAATAACAAACTTGATGTTGCACTTGGTTACACAACAGATGGAAGAATTGCAGCATATGATTTAGTTGTACTTAAAGATGATAAAAACTTTTTCCCACCATATGATGCTAGCGCCGTTGCACCAAATGAATTACTACAAAAAAATCCACAAATTAAAAAATCCATTGCTAAGTTAAATGGTAAAATTAGTACTGAACAAATGCAAAAGCTCAACTATGAAGCAGATGGAGAGGGTAAAGAACCAGCAATTGTAGCCAAAAGATTTTTAGAAAAACATAATTATTTCGAAGATGAAAACTAAATTTAAACATTGCTTTTTATGTGATATTAATCAATTAATGTTACTATAGTTACATAGTTAAGGAAGTGATTAAATGAAATTCATTTTAAAAGTCATATTATCGACGATCTTACTTTTTATATTATTTGGACAGAAAAACAAAGCTAAATAATGTTAAGTACTCTAGTGGTCTATGTCCTCAATGAATAATGCATTCACATTGTGCGTAAGTATACTTATATATTTTTAAAATATTACTACGCTATTAATCCAATATCTAAATCAATAATTAAAGCATTCAAAAAGGACTAATCCATTTTTCAACGGATTAGTCCTTCATTTGTTTGAATAACAAAATTAATCTTTAATTATTCTTTTTTATGTTTATTGCCATCTTTATATACAAAATATTTATAATATTTACCTTCTGTTTTCATATCTTTATAAAAGTTTGACATTAGACTTGCGTTACTTTCAGCCCATTTAATATCTGTAGCATATTGATGTTCACCAGGATTTTTAGGATTCCAGCGCATGCTATATAATGTGTTCTGATCTTTATTTGATAAAAAATGTTCATGTATAAAATTAGCGCCACCAGTAATTGCTTTTTCTGGCGTATCCCAACCGTGTTTTTTAGCATATTCGGCACCGGTTTTCACTGGATCTTCATCTAGTGCGCCAACTCCAAAAAAGTTATAATATTTCTTACCATCAATTTCAACACCACTAGATAACTCACTTTTAGCTGAGCCTGTTTCAAGTAATGCATGTGATATTAAGTATACTTCGTTTACATGCTTTTCTTTCGCTGCTTTTATGAAATCATCTGAATGTTCTAATAATATTGGATTATCAATTAACATTCTTTTTATTCTATTTTCATCAATACCTTGATATTTATCTAATTCTAAAAATTGGTATTTTTGCGTATCACTTTCGATAAATTCTTTACTATCCATCGCTGCTTTAATCTCTGTTGAAGATGCATCTCTCCACGAATCATTATTTTTATTTGAAATTTGTTGGCTAGTATAATTATCGATTTGTTTTTTTGATGCTTTATTTAAAGAAATATTGAGCTGTTCTACTTTTTCTTGTTGATTAACTTTTTTAAAAAAGATTTGATCTGAAATCATTGAAAATACAACGATAACAGCTATCACTAACACTACCAATAAGCCAATAATCGATAGTATTGAGCCTTTCTTATGCTTCGTCATGTCCACACCTCATAGGTAATAATAAGAATATTAAGTTCTCTATTTATACAAATATATTATAAGAGACTATCTAAATTTAAATTCTAACACTAAATAGTTTAACGTACAATTTAATATGTTTGTTGTTACATATTCATAAAAAAAGTAATGAAATTTTAATTTCATTACTCTTGACTTTTATTATATTCCATCATTACAAAGCTTACTGCTTGAGATCTGTTTTTATAATAATAACGATTTAAATCAATTGTTCCTTCAATTTCACCATCACGGTACATCATTTCTTTTGTTAGATTATTTATCATAACAAAATCTGATTTATCTTTAATCATATCTAAATCATCATGTCTTGCAAAAAAATGTTCTAAATTTAAATGTGCGTAATCCATATAAACCTCCTGATTTGTTGTCCGAAGATAATACTAAAACTCTAAAGTGTTATATCTTTAAGTTGAATACGCGTTGATGTTATAAAACTTAAATTTTATCTATCTTATTAACTCTATTTAACACCTATTATCATTATTTAGCAAATGAAAATTACTATAATTTAAAATAAAATGATTTCATCCGGAAATCAAAGTTATATATATAACATTGGAGCTACAGCATGTCTTTCGAACAAACTTATTTTCAATTCAAACATATTATTTTTGTGTTATTAAAAAAATACCGTATTGAATATAATCGAGAAGAATATACTCAATTACTCACTATCAAAATGTGGGAATTAACACAGAAATATTCACCACATCATTCTACAACGCTACAACAATTTCTATTCTTTCGTTTAAATTTCTATTTGATTGATTTGTTTCGCAGTCAAAAACAAACAGAAATCACAATACATTCTCAATATTTAATAGAACAGCAAATTAATGTGATTGATCATAGTAATTATCAACTCATGTATGAACAGTTTTTACAACTATTAACTACTAACGAAAAAAAATGGCTTAGATTAAAATTGCTTGGTTATAAACAATTTGAGATTGCTTCGATGTTAAACTGCTCTATTTCTACAATAAAAAATTATCGAAAAAAGGTTCAAGTAAAATACATTAAATATTACGGACTAAATCAAAAATAGGAGTTGGAAAATGACACAGTTTACAAAATTATTATACTTAAAATCAGTTGCTGGAAATGAAATCACAACAATAGGACAATATACCACACATCAATTTCACTATCCTACTTCAATAATGCCTACAATTACTTATCTACTTGAAACCTATGGCTTATCTCTTTCTTATCAAACAAAACAGGCTAAACAAATTTTAAAAATAAGAAAGATGGTCCCCATATTTATTACTCCACAAATCACTTTATTTCCTCTTAAAGCGAGGCGTGCGCCCTTGCAATACTACATTAATGCAAATGCGATTGTTGGCATTAAATCAAATAATGATCAAACAACGATTTATTTTGAAAATGCTACATTCATCATCGTTGATGCTCCTTACACTTTTGTATATAAAAAATGGCAAGAAAGTATTACACTTTCTCACCTTTTAATTTAACGCATCATAATGCCCTATTGTGTTTATATTCTAATAGTTTTTTCGTAAAATAACCTGTTACTACCTTAATTAAATACAGACTAATTATCAATAATAATACTGCACCAATAAGTGTCAATATAACTATAACACTAGATAAATCAACTTCTGGTTTAATAAAAAATTGGACTGATGACAAACTTGTCAATAAAGCAAATAAGAATAATCCTAATAAAATAATATATGTAAATAAAATACTAATTAATAACATGAAGAAATACGTTGATGACACTACTTTTTCTTCAAAGATATAATTTTTCAAAAATTGATTGGAAAACGCAATCGGTCGATTGAGTTCTTCTTCATGGTGTTTATCCAAGACATTTGTTAATACTTGGTCTAGTTGATGTTTTTCTTTTTTATTTAAAAACCATAAATGCTTTTTAACTTTCTGTTTAAAAATATTTGCCTTCATTAAAGTTTCTCCTTAAATGTATAACACTTATACTATCATTATAAAGGATAAGTTATTTATCTCATGGTTTCAATGAAATTATAAAATTTTTTTAATCAAATTACATTTTCTTAATCTAAGTGGACTATCCAATAATTTTTGTTTCCATTGTGACCAGAAAACTCAATTAACTCAAATCAACTCAACAATGTATTATTTAATACAACTTTTCTGTGCACTCATCGTCATTATTTCAACAACCGGACTTTAAATTTTACAGTGTGTCAGCAATGTTGATAAAAATTAAAACACTTCCGTATCAATTCATTAAGCGATGAATTCTACGAAAGTGTTTTTCTCTTAGATTAGCATTAACCCAGAAATGAACTTACTGAGCTTACGATTATAAAATAGAAAGTCCAGAACTTTGGATGTCTTTCGCAAAGCCTTTGACTGTATCTACTGATAATTCGTTAACGTCACGTCCTAAATTATTATTCACTTTTTTAACTACATCTGCAGGACATGTAATAATATCAGCACCAATTTCATCAGCTTGGATAACGTTGATGACTTCACGACAACTTGCCCATAATAATTTCACACCTTTTTTACTGTGTGTAACCTCAACCGCTTCTTTCATCAATGGAATTGGGTCTACACCTGTATCTGCAATACGTCCAGCAAATACAGAAACATAAGTTGGCACACCTTCAGTTACAGCGTCAGTAATTTCTTTAACTTGATCTAATGTATAAACAGCAGTAATGTTTAAACGAACATTGTTTGCTGATAATTTTTTAATTAGAGAAATAGTTGATTCGCCTTTAGTGTTTACAATTGGAATTTTAACAAAAACATTATCTCCATATTGTTTTAAAATTTCTGCTTCTTTTTCCATTGTTTCTAAATCATCTGCAAATACTTCAAATGAAATTGAAGCATCAGGAATTTCACGCACAGCTTCTTCAGCAAATGCTTTATAATCTGTTACACCTGCTTTTGCCATTAAACTTGGGTTTGTAGTAAACCCATCTACTTGTTTATTTTTATAAGCAGCTTTCATTTCTTCAATATCTGCACCATCTGCAAACACTTCAACATTTAAATTTGCCATTACTAATTCCTCCTGACTAAAATAAATAATTCTATAAAGAATTATTTTTATAACGGTTTAAACCATACACTTTATTTATACCACCTTTATTTCATAAATTCTATTTTTCTGCTTATAGATGATGGCTTATTAAAAATACAATAATTGATAATTTCTCTAGATTCACTATAGACAGGCCTTATAAGCTATATTATTATTCATTAAATTTTTTTCTTATTGTAAATTTAGTTAACTTTAAGTTAATTTATGGTATTATTACATAATGAATTGCATTAGGAGGTTATTATGGCACGTTCAAAACTTTATTTTTATTTATCATGCATTTTAATTATTATTAGCTTTTATTTTAATACTAGAAACCCTCTATTAAATATGCACTTTAATTCAATGATTAAACTTATTTTTGTTTGTAGTATTATCAATGCTATTATTTTAATAATTGCTATTATCTTTTCTGATAAATCTATTAAGCATTTACATGAAGATTCAGGCTGGATTCGACCAGTTAGTAAAATTTTACCTTATATCATATTAATTGTGATCGCAATTCATATTATAGCTTCTCTTTCAACATTTGGTATTATTTTCTAATTTTTACTACAAAAGTTATACTACTTTTGTAGTTTATTTTTTTGAAAGGAAGAAATCATCGTGCAATATTTATATATTTTTATTGGCGGTGCCCTTGGTGCATTCATTCGTTATCTATTATCTTTTTTAAATACTACTGATGGATTTCCATCTGGCACGTTTATTGCAAATATTATAGGTGCATTTTTAATGGGCTTGTTAGGTTCCTTAGCGATACAGTATTTTAGAAACAGTCCACTACTTAAAAAAGGAATGACTTCTGGGTTTCTTGGTGCGCTTACCACTTTTTCAACGTTTCAATTCGAGCTTGTCGGCATATTACAACAACAAGCATATGTAATGTTCATAACCTATGCTTTACTCAGTTACATCATAGGTATATGGGTTTGTTATGTCGGAGTTAAAATGGGGGAACGTTTATCATGAGTCAAATATTTTTAGTTATGTTAGGTGGCGGAATAGGCGCAGTTATTCGTGCTGTTGTTACTAACTTCTTTAACAATAAAATTGATAGTACATTACCTATTGCAACACCTGTCGTAAATATTTTAGGTAGTTTTTTGATTGGTTTGCTCATGGGACTTACTTTAAATATTTCTTGGATTAACGCATTTTTAATTGTTGGCGTTCTAGGTGGACTAACAACTTTTTCAACTTTGTCATCAGAGTTAGTTCAAATGTTAACAGTAAACAAGCACGTATTTCACTTTATTGTTTATTCAATTTTACAATATGTAGTGTCCTTCGTCGCATGTTTATTAGGATATTTAATGATTTAACTCACATACTTACATAACAAAAGACCGTAGATATAGTTATAAACCACTATACTTACGGTCTTTTTCAATATTTTATTTCTGATTTTAATGGCCACTATATTCTGAAGGATTTGGGCCTATTCTTTTATCTTCGTTTAAACTATCTAATCGCTCTATGTGTGCTTTAGTTAACTCAAAATCAAATACATTTAAATTTTCTTCAATTCTAGTTGGTGTGACAGATTTAGGTATCACCACTACATCATGTTCAATATTCCATCTAATTATAACTTGTGCAGGTGTTTTATTAATTTCTGATGCTATCGCCTTAACTGTATCATCTTCTAAAATCTGTGCATTCATTAATGGTGACCATGATTCTGCATGTATATTCTGAACTTCTAAATATCTTCTCAATTCTGACTGAGTGAGATAAGGATGAAATTCAACTTGATTAATTACAGGCTTAATCGAAACTTGAGCTAATAATGCTTCTAAATGTTCTGCATTGAAATTACTAACACCAATATTTTTAACTTTATCATTTTTATACAAATCTTCCATACCTTGCCAAGTATCTATCATTAATGCTTCATCTAGACCTGGCCAATGCATTAAATATAAATCTAAATAATCTAATCCAAGTTTACTTAAACTAGTCTCATAAGCTTCAGCTACATTATTACGACCGTAATCATCGAGCCATAATTTAGATGTAATAAAAAGATCGCTTCTATCTAAACCTGTAGAAGCTAATCCTTCTGCAATACCCTGTCCAACCATTTCTTCATTTTCGTATATCATTGCAGTATCAATATGTCTATATCCATTTTCAATTGCATGTTTAACTGCCTTCTTACATTCATCATTATTTTCAACTCGGAAAGTACCTAAACCTATGATAGGCATTTCATTACCATTATAAAAAGTTACAAATTCCAAATTTGAGCTCCCCTTTACTATTAAACTAACTATAATAATAATCAAAATTGGCAAACTATTAAATTAAAATGCCTAAATTTTAAATAATTTGTTTAAAATAGTTATTTATGTCATTAATTTTCGACTAAAACTTAAAAAATATAGACTTAAAAGACTAAAATATCTTTAATCACTTTACTTAAACAAAAACATCTTAAAAATTTAGTTTAAGCACATTTATTCTAAGATTCATGCCTCTATGGTGTTGTACATAATTAGAATAACATTAATAAATAGTGTATTGGATACACTACTACTGTTACGCAAGTAAAACTGAAACACGATAAATTGAAGCTTGTGTTAAAGAAATACAAGCTAATACGTATAAAATTTTGATATAAAAAAAAGCCCATAAATAAATTTTCAAAAAATTTATTTATGAGCCTATTGTATCTAGATTTATATTCTTGATACTTTATTAGTTAAATGTTTCAATTTCATCCATCACACGTTGTAAATCTTCAACATTGTACTGGATACGACCATGAAAAACAAACTTATTAAAGTATTCATCAAGTTGTTCTGGTCCAACTAACACTTTAGAATTGGTACTTTGTGCATAATTTGAAATAGTCACAGCACCTTCATCTTTAGGGTTGAAATATAGGATTGATGTCGGTGTGAACTTCAAGTTTAACTCTGTTTGTAATTCACCAGCTAGTTTTTCAATTTCATTTAAATAATTTGTATAATTCACAAATGATAAAGAATCTTTATCATCATTTTGATCCATTACTAATGTTTGTGCCGTTTGTTTATCAAGGTTTAACGTGTCAAACACTTGTTCCATCATCGGTTGTTCTTTGAATTGGTTAGCATTAATGCCATTAAACACATGACCTTTTAACAACTGAGAATCAATGAGATATAGTCCTGTACGCGTAAGTACTAAATGACTTATACGACGTATATCACTGAAGTTATTTTTAGGTAAGAAAATATTTGCCATGATATGCATATCTTCTGGTCGAATGCGTTTCTCATTAACTAGACGCTCACGAATACCAATTAATCTCATATCCGTTACGTACTCACTTTTATTTTTAGAGAAAAGTTTCAATGCATCTATTTCTTGATCTTTCGCATTTACTGTAGCTTCGTAGTCCTCTTTTTGTTTAGTAACTTGCTTTTTATTTTCAATTCTTTCTTTTTCTAACTCTTCATCATGTTCATCGCTAAGTTTTTGTTCTCTTGATTTATATTGCTCCTCGATGGTTTGCTGTGCTTTTTTCTTACTTTTCAAAGCAACTAAAAATAGGATTAAACAAATAACTGCTACGACTATTGCCACGATTAAACCTATTTCTATCGGGCCAAATGAATTCATAACAACAACGCTCCTTTATGTGTTCAGTAACTTAATTATAATAGATATGAGCTCATCATTCGATAGTAAAGTTAAAAAATAAATACTTCGCGCTTATATTTCTACGCTATCTTTTAATAAATTAACTTTATCTAATTTTTCCCATGGTAACAGTATATCTGTTCGTCCAAAGTGGCCATACGCAGCCGTTTGTTTATAAATTGGATGTTTTAAATCTAACATTTTAATAATGCCTGCTGGTCTTAAATCAAAGTGTTCTCTAACAGCCTCTACTAGTTCTGTTTCACTTACCTTTCCTGTTCCAAAAGTATCTATCGCAATCGAAACTGGTTCCGCTACACCAATTGCATAAGCGAGTTGAACTTCACATTTATCAGCTAAATCAGCAGCAACAATATTTTTGGCTACGTAACGAGCAGCATAAGTAGCTGAGCGATCTACTTTTGTAGGATCTTTCCCGCTAAAACAACCTCCTCCATGACGTGCATAGCCACCATATGTATCTACGATAATCTTACGACCTGTTAAACCAACATCACCTTGGGGTCCGCCGATTACAAATCGTCCAGTCGGATTAATATAAAATCTTGTATTTTCATCGATTAATCCTTCAGGTACTGTTGGATATATAACATGTTCTTTGATATCAGCTTGAATTTGTTCTAAAGTAGTATCTTCTGCATGTTGAGCTGAAACGACAATTGTATCTATACGATGTGGTTTATCTTGCTCATCATATTCCACTGTTACTTGAACTTTTCCATCTGGGCGCAAATATTTTAAAATATTATCTTTTCGCACATCTGATAATCGTTTAGCTAATTGATGCGATAAAAATATTGGTAACGGCATATAAGTATCCGTTTCATTCGTCGCATAACCAAACATTAAACCTTGGTCACCAGCACCAGTTGCTTCAATTTCTTCTTCTGATAAATTGTCACGATATTCTAAAGCATTATCGACACCTTGTGCAATATCAGGTGATTGCTCATCAATTGCTGTTAATATAGCCATGGTTTGGCTATCATATCCATATTTCGCACGTGTATATCCGATATTTTTAATTGTTTCTCTTACAACTTTAGGTATATCTACATAAGTAGCAGTAGAAATCTCTCCGGAAATTAATGCCATACCTGTAGTTACCGTTGTTTCACAAGCAACCCGCGCATTAGGATCGTCTTTCAAAATTTCATCTAAAATTGCATCAGACACTTGGTCAGCGATTTTATCTGGGTGCCCTTCTGTAACCGATTCTGAAGTAAATAATCTTCTATTATAAGTCATAAATTAACTTGCTCCTTTGTCTTTGATTACGAAAATTCTCTTTGATTGAGCTCATTAAAAAAAGCCTTCTTCACTATATGAATAGAGAGAAGGCCCTTATACGTCCATTCGCTCTTATCGTTCAGACGCTATTTGTCCGCAAACGGTTTGGCACCTTTCTTCATTGTAAGAAGAGGTTGCTGGGCTTCATTGGGTCCATGTCCCTCCGCCACTCAGGATAAGAGAATCCGTTAATCACTATAGTACCGAAACTAAGTAGTAATGTCAATTTGATATTTATTTAATTTCCTTTAAAAATGGTGTGGACTAATCAATCATATGTGTTATACTCTGTAATTGTAAAGGCTTACATTAATTTAATAGCGTTGGAGGGATTTATTATGGCGGTAGATACATACACTTACACAAAAAAAGTCCAAAATATTTTGGACAAGAAGTCTTCATTATTTCAACAATCCACAACACAGTTGTATAAGAAAATTCTTAATAACAATGAAGGAGAATTAACCGAACTAGGTGCAATTAACGCTAAAACAGGTAAATACACTGGTCGTTCACCGAAAGATAAGTTTATTGTTAATGAACCATCATACAGAGATGACATTGATTGGGGAAATATCAATCAACCTATTGAAGAGGACACATTTTTAAAGTTATATGATAAGGTATTAAATTATCTAAATGAAAAAGATGAATTATATGTATTTAAAGGATATGCCGGTAGTGATCAAGATTCACAACTTAAACTAACAGTTGTAAATGAATTGGCTTGGCATAATCTATTCGCACAAAATATGTTTATTCGTCCTGAAACAAAAGAAGAAGCAGAAGAAATCAAATCTGACTTTACTATTGTATCGGCACCATATTTTAAAGCTGATCCAAGTAAAGATGGTACAAATTCAGAAACATTTATTATTACTTCATTTAAACACAAAGTCATTTTAATCGGTGGAACAGAATACGCTGGTGAAATGAAAAAAGGTATCTTCTCCGTAATGAACTACTTACTACCTAAAGATAATATTATGAGTATGCACTGCTCCGCAAACGTTGGTGAAAAAGGTGACGTAGCTCTATTCTTTGGACTTTCTGGAACAGGTAAAACCACGCTTTCAGCAGATTCAACTCGAAAGTTAATTGGTGATGATGAACACGGATGGAATGAAAATGGTATTTTTAATATCGAAGGTGGCTGTTACGCAAAAGCAATCAACCTTTCTTACAAAAAGGAACCTCAAATTTATGAAGCAATTAAATACGGTACGATTTTAGAAAACGTTGTTGTAGATGAAGAAGGCGATGTCGACTTTGATGATAACTATTATACTGAAAATACGAGAGCCGCTTATCCAATCAATCATATAGATAATATCGTTACACCTTCCAAAGCAGCACATCCAAATACGATTATTTTCTTAACTGCTGACGCTTTTGGTGTGTTACCACCTATCTCAAAACTCAGCAAAGATCAAGCAATGTATCACTTTTTAAGTGGATTCACAGCTAAACTTGCAGGAACAGAAAGAGGTATAACTGAACCTGAACCATCTTTCTCAACATGTTTCGGTTCACCTTTCTTACCATTACACGCAAAAGTTTATGCAGACTTGCTAGGCAACTTAATAGATAAACACGATGTAGATGTATACTTAGTAAATACCGGTTGGACTGGTGGTAAATATGGCACAGGACGCCGTATTAGCTTAAATTATACGAGACAAATGGTTAATCAGGCAATTACTGGTCAGTTAAGAGATACAGAGTATATTCAAGATGACATGTTTGGATTAAATATACCAGTGGAAGTTGATGATGTACCTCAAACATTACTAAATCCTATAAATGCTTGGAGTAAGCCAGAGGCATATAGAGAACAAGCGCAAGATTTAAAAGACAGATTTAAACATAATTTCGAAAAATTTGGCGATGAAGTTTCTGATTTAGCACAAAACGGCGGATTTTAAATAAAATACTAAATAAAGCACATGGACCACATTACAATTGTGGTCCATGTGCTTTATTAGTGACTGTTTTATTTTTTTCCACTTTTACCATCCATTGTTTAACTGTAGATAATGCTTTTTTCATCGCAAATGGCCTTGGTACATGGCCTTCATCCATTTGATAAAATGTTTGATAAGTTGTGCCAATATGTTTCAATTGTGTTTCCAAATAATAGGCTTGGTGAATCCCAACTTGTTTATCTTTCCCTCCATGTACTATAAGTATTGGAGGACTATCGGCATGTATATTAATTAACGCATCTCTTTGCTTATATGCTTTTTCTTTTTTCTTTGGATGTCCAACCATCCTTCTCAACATACCTCTTAAATCTATTCTTTCCTCGTACATGAGACGAATATCGGACACACCACCCCAAATAATATAACTAGCTATAGGCAAATCCTGAAATGTAAGTAACCCCTGTAATCCACCTCTAGAAAAGCCTATCATATGAATACAAGCTTCTGGATAAAGTGTATTTAATATTCGAATAGCAACCGTAACATCATTTAAATCTCTACCATAAAATTCATCTTTGCCTTCACTACCATTGTTACCTCTATAATACGGTCCAAATACAAGTGTTTGCGCATCTGAAAATTGCATTAGTCGCCCTGCTCTTACTTTACCGACTTGCCCTTTACCACCTCGCAAATATACAACAATTCGCTTTACACTTTTATGTGGTTGCATTAATAAACCTCTAACATTAATGCCATCTACTTTATAAGTGACTTCTTCAAAAATATGGTCAGGTACTTCTATAGGCATTCTTTTTTTATGCATAAAATCCAAGCTCGATCACTCTCTCTAAACATTGTAAGATTGCAGTATCCTTCAATAAATAACTTTTACGTTCTTCTGCAATGTCTGAAATACTATTGAAAATTAATGGTCCGTCAGTTTCTAAATAATCATTTTTTGTTTGTAATCGATCTACTTTAACCATAAAAACATCTTTTGTGAACGGTATACCATTTTGACGATTAACACAATATTGAGCAATATAATGTTTGTCTTTAATATTTATAAGCGCCCCTGTTTCTTCAAACAATTCCCTTTCACACGCTTGTTCACTCGATTCTCCTTCTTCTCTTTTGCCTCCTGGAAATTCTATGCCCCTTAATTTATGTTTGGTGAAAAGCAATTGTCCTTGATATATAGGAATAACCAAGACATGATCACCATCTGGGATGTCATTTTCATCCTTAAATGATAAATAGACATCATCATTTTCTTTATCTTTAAACTTCACAAACATCAAACTCCATTTATATATGTTAAACTATCATTGCTATGTAAATTGTTGGAGGCAAAATTTTATGAAAAAAATCTTTCTAGGACTTATCTATATATATCAACATTTCATTTCTCCGATGACCCCGGCTACTTGTCGTTTTTACCCCACTTGTTCTGAATATACTAGAGAAGCCATAGAAGTTTTCGGACCCATCAAAGGTACTTGGTTAGGTGTTAAACGTATTTCAAAATGTCATCCACTCCATAAAGGTGGATTTGATCCAGTACCTTTAAAAAAAGATAAAAAGCATAAACATTAATTAATCTGAGTTAAATTAAACTTGTTTACAAAAGGAGGTTCAAAATAAATTGAGCCTCTTTTTAATATGCCCGAATGCGCTACAATATCATTTTCAAAATAAAATCCGTGTGGTGTAATATCGCTTGGATAAGTAGCATACCGTGCTAATAAAGCTGTAAAATAACGACTTAATCCATATTCATACATACCACCAATGACAAATTTCACATGTTTTTGTTCTAATATTTCAATTATTTCCAAGACTTTATCAATGCCACCTAGTCTGAATGGTTTTAATACCACAACATCAATTTTATAATTTTCAACATAATATAAAATTGCTTTCAATGATACTGCCTTCTCATCAATAGCTATAGGAGGTAATTCAGAATCTTTAAAATCATTTACTTTTTCTATATCTTTAAAAGGTTCTTCTAAATAAAGTATATCGCTGCTTGAAAGGAGCATAACTTTCTCAACTTCACTATTTTTAACCGATTCATTAGCGTCAATGACGATCTGAGGTTTAAATGGCAATCTCTTCAATTGTTTTACATCTTCTAAAATATTTTCAGACCATTTTATTTTTATGCGATGTGGTTGTGTGACTTTTAAGTTGAAAATATGCTTATATGTTAGACCACTAACTGTTGCACCATAGGGTACATTAAACGTTTCTAATTCGTAAAAAGCCTGATAACAGGCCATCACAATCATACTTCGTGTAGCAGGATATATCTCCAAACATTGAAGTGCATTTTGTACATCCGAAAAGCGTTCAAACTCATGGTTTTTAAATGTTTCAAACCACTTTATTGCTTGGTCATAAACTACTTCTATCGTTTCATCTGCATACCAATCTGTTTCAAAAGCGTTACACTCTCCAAAATAATGTATATGTTTATCAGTTATAAACTCAACAAAAAGTGCTTTACGCTTGTCCATTTTTACTTTAGGAGTAACGATTGCATGCTTAAAATAATTATTACAAATATAAAGTTTCATTTCGCTCAATTTCATAATTGCTCACGCCTAATTTCTTAAATGTTTTCGTTGCAATTTACCTGTTGATGTATAAGGTAATTCTGTTACATGTTTAAAATATTTGGGGATTTTATACTTCGCTATATGCGTTTTAAAATGTGCCAATAATTCTTCATTTGATAATTCTGTTTTTGAAACATAATATAAATAAGGTACTTCTCCCCATGTACTGTCATGTTCCCCAATACACATTGCATCAATAATTGATGCATGAAGTTTTGCCACAGATTCTATTTGATATGGATATATATTTTCGCCACCGCTAATGATTAAATCTTTTCGTCTGTCATAAATCATTACATAACCATCTTCATCAATTTCTGCAATATCTCCCGTTTTAAAATAGCCATTTTCAAAAGTATCCATTAAATTCTCAGGATATAGATACCCATTCATAACATTTTCACCCTTGATAAGCAGTTCTCCATGTCCTTGATCGTTAGGGTCTTTTATTTTAACAAAAACATTTTCACTTGGTTTTCCGACAGTATCATATCGCTTAGCTAACATATTTGGTGATGCTGTTAAAAATTGAGAGCATGTTTCAGTCATTCCGAATGAATTATAAATCGGCAATTCTGATTTCAAAGCATTTTCAATTAATGTACTAGAAAGTTTAGACCCACCCAACAATATCTTTTGTATATTAAATGGTTGATCCAAACCTTCATCAATTAACCATTTTAAAGTTTGCGGAACCAATGACACATGTGTCGGTAATTCTTTTTGGATTATTTCAAGAATTACTTGTGAATTGAACTTCGCTGCAATACGTACTGTAAAACCTTCCATAAGCGCTCTTAGTATGACACTTAAACCAGATATATGGTAAATAGGTAACACAGATAACCATTTTGTGTCTTGATCAAATCCTAAACTTTCTTTACAGCCAACTGCACTTGCATAATGATTGCTAAATGTTTGAGGAACTGCTTTTTGTGGTCCAGTTGTTCCAGATGTAAACATAATTGAAGCAATTCGATCCAAATTGAATATAGCCTCATACGTGTTGTCAGAAACCTCTTTTTTTAATTCATTAAAGTCAATTATGGCTATATCTTGTAACATTAAATTGTTAGTAGTAATAACTGTATCGGTTTCAATAGAGTATAACTGATTTTGCATTTCTTCTTTGGTTAAACGCGTGTTTAGCATCACTATTTCTACACCTGCTAGCCACAACGCATTAATCAAAGTAATAGATTCAATTTGATTTTCTATATATATACCTATACGTTTTTTTTTCAATTGTTTTATTTGATAAGCTAATCGACTTGCCTCGTAATACATTGAAGCAAAGGTGATTTTATTGGTACCATCATCAATAAATATTTTATCTCCATTTTGTTTTGCTTGTGTTTTCAACCAAAATTCCAATCTGTCATTCCTCCATCTCATTGACTATTATAACGTTTTTACTCTGTTTTAACAGTGTTGATGCATCTTCTTGTGTGTTTAACCTAAATTGTAGTGAACGAATTATAAGCTATTAAAATTTATAAATTCAAATAAATACTTAGTAGTGCACTTAAAGCATAAACAAAAGTTAACGAAAAAGTAACTTATTTTATCGTATAAGCAAAAAAATAACAAAACATAAAATTGAGCTATATACAAAAAAGCAAAATCTTAAAAATTGAATAAGTGCATGACTATGAGAAGCCAAAAATTCGTGTTTTGTAACCTACTGATAATACAAAACTAATATTCACACTAATTGATATCAAATCATGTATAAAATTGTGATAATTTATATTGTATACCACAAATTATGATGATATGATAATGAAAACGAATTCATTTTCAGATAATAACAAATGCTTAAACATAACTTTCTCTACGAAAGCACTTTTCAATATCTTATTGCAATCATCCATTGTGGGTTCGAATCCCTCACTCTCCGTTTACTTAAATCTTGTTAAATGAAAAGGAAAAGTAAGCGTTTTTAATTTTATATATGATGAAGGAGTTAAAATAAAATGAAATTTATTAAATACGAAATTGAGCAAGGCTTATATTATGACTTAATAACAATATATGCAAAAACAAACAAAAATACCCCGTTTCATTTCACTTTTTCAGAGAGCCATACTCTAAAAGAAGTAAAAGATAAATTAGAAGACATTGCAATTAAAATTGATAAACCATAATACTTGGATCATTAATCATCTAATAAAGAAACGGCACTCCCCTTTTTGAAAAAAGAACGTGGCTAAACAACGATTTATAATCTATCAATAACAAAATAATAATACTAGAAGGCCTTGCGCCACATGTAATACAGCATTTATTGGTCAACGCTTTGGTTAGTGGCGTAGTATTGTATTTTTTGTGGTCATCTTGACCATGAAATGGCCAAAATATTAGTAGCCTATGCAAAATAAAAACACCGTAACCCTAATATATCAAAGGTTACGGTGTTTTAGAAAAACTCAAATTATGTAATTAACGGAGAGTGAGGGATTCGAACCCTCGAGACGCTTGTGGCGCCTACACACTTTCCAGGCGTGCTCCTTCGGCCAACTCGGACAACTCTCCAATATAGAATTAAAAAAACAGAAGCGATATTTCACTTCTGTTTGTATGACCCCGACGGGACTCGAACCCGTGTTACCGCCGTGAAAGGGCGGTGTCTTAACCGCTTGACCACGGGGCCATGGCTCCACAGGTAGGACTCGAACCTACGACCGATCGGTTAACAGCCGATAGCTCTACCACTGAGCTACTGTGGATTAATTTGAATGGAGCGGGTGATGGGAATCGAACCCACAACATCAGCTTGGAAGGCTGAGGTTTTGCCATTAAACTACACCCGCTTGTTAACGATTATGGGGCGGTTGATGGGAATCGAACCCACGAATGTCGGAACCACAATCCGATGCGTTAACCACTTCGCCACAACCGCCAAAAATAAAATGGTTCAGGACAGAGTCGAACTGCCGACACATGGAGCTTCAATCCATTGCTCTACCAACTGAGCTACTGAACCCTAATGATAAAATCATAATGGCGGTCTCGACGGGAATCGAACCCGCGATCTCCTGCGTGACAGGCAGGCGTGTTAACCGCTACACTACGAGACCAAATTATGTAATTGCGGGAGGCGGATTCGAACCACCGACCTTCGGGTTATGAGCCCGACGAGCTACCGAACTGCTCCATCCCGCGTTAATATTATTAATGACGCCTACCTAACAAATATACCATAATGTCATTACAAAATCAACATTATTTTAAAATTAATTTACAAATAATTAATTGTTAATTAAAAATTAAATGTCATAATTGGTGGTTAAGCCCACCTCATTTCTGAATACTTATTTAGTATATAAACTTTTATTACTTTCGTCAATGCTTTCACTAAAGTATTTTGTGTAAAAACGGAATATAACTATAATATTATAATTTTAGTTGAGAAATGACACAAATTTATTTATTTTTATAGCTTGCCGAAGTTTATTCACCAGAATTGTTGGCAAGCTATAAAGAGTTATTCACTTTATAATTAAAATATGGAAATTATTTTTCTTGCTCTATGCGCGATGTTTATCACTATCCAATCTATTTACTCATAATACCCATCATTTTACTTTGCAAGTTTGTAAATGTAGTGAAACCGTCATCTTCCATGAAGTGTCCTCCAAAATCAGTGACTTTACACTTGCCATCTAACGCGTCCATTAAACGCTTTGTTTCTTTGTAAGAAACATGTTTATCATCTTTTGCACACAAACCATAAAATTCATTCACTTTTTCTTTAACTTTATCATAGTCGATGATTTTATCATCTAATTTTAACGACTCATCAATCTCTTGTGCATCCTCTTTAAACCCTGAAATACTAAATAAGCCTTCTATATTGCTTAAGTTTTTACTTTGGATAAATTCAAGTGATGCAATTGTACCAAAACCATGAGTTACAAAATAAGTATCTTGTTTACGGATATGAATTTGTTCATTCATAACATTAATCCATTTACGTATATCACTATTTTGTTCTTCAGGAATATTAAAAAGTGTAACTACATAACCTTCCAAGGTAAGATTATTTGCTAACCATTCATACCAGTGATTCGTTGAATCACCTAACTTTGAGTGTACTATTACTATATCTGTCATAAATCAGTCCCCCACTTTACAAATATTACTATTAAAGTATCTCATATATTTCACATGTATTGTAATTTTCATCTTAATAAAAAAAGCCATTTCTACAATAATTAAAAATTCTCAAGTAGAAAATGACTTTTTATTATTTATTTAAATTTCATTTAAAATCTCTTCCACTGCATCTTTACCTTGTTTTATGCAATCAGGTAACCCTACAGCTTCAAATGATGCACCGGTAATACGTAATTTAGGATAATTATTTCTAATATGTGATTGTATCGCTTTAATTTGTTCAATATGTCCTACTTGATATTGCGGCATACTTTTTGGCAAACGATTTACAATACTGAAATCAGGTGCACCTTTAAAGGTCATCATTTTACTCAAATCTTTTTTTACGATTTTCACGATTTCTTCGTCTGTGTGATCGTCAACTACAGTATCACCTGGTTTACCAACATAAGCTCTAATTAACACTTTACCTTCAGGTGTTGTAAATGGCCATTTCTTACTTGTCCATGTACAAGCTGTAATATTGGTATCACTTGTACGAGCAATAACGAATCCTGTGCCATCATAGTTATTGATAATATTTGTTTCGTCAAATGCAAGTACAACTGTTGCTACTGTAGTAGAATTCATGTTTTTAAAATAATCGAAAGCAGGATCATTACCAAACCATTGTAAGAATTTTTGATGTGGCGTTGTAACTAAAACACTATCATAAATATGCTTTTCGTTGTCTGTTTTTATTTCATATTTTTTCTGTGAAGCAGTAATATCGCGAACAGCGGTTTGATACTTAATATTAACACCTTTTGCTTCCAAATCGTCTTTTAAATGTTCTATAAATGAACTCAATCCATGTCTAAACTGTTTAAATTGTCCCTTAGGTGCACCTGGATAAAGTTCACGTTGTTTGATTCTTTGAGCTTTCTCATATCGCATTCCTTTAATAAGGCTTCCAAATTGTTCTTCTCTCTCTTTAAATTCAGGAAAAGTACTCATTAAACTGAGCTCATCGATATTTGTACCATAAATACCACCCATCAATGGTTCTATTAGATTTTCTAACACTTCGTCACCTAATCGTGTTCTAAAAAACTTACCTACCGACATATCGCTATTCATGTCTACTGTTTTTTTAAACAAATCCATTCCAGCTCTTAATTTACCCAACGGAGAAATTAATTTGGTTTTTAGAAATGGTTTGATGTCAGTCGGTATTCCTAATATGGAACCTCCAGGAATCGGATAGAGCTTGTTTTTGGCATATATATACGATTGCCCAGTTTTATTAGTAATGAGTTGATCTTCAAGCCCTATGTCTTTGGCTATATCTGTCATAATTTGTTTGCGTCCTAAATAGGATTCTGGACCTAATTCAATGGTATAACCTTCATTTCGGTATGTTTGAATTTTCCCGCCTACTCTATTAGAAGATTCATAAATTGTGACATCGATATCAGGTCGTTTAGATTTTATAAAATAAGCACTAGATAGACCAGTGATGCCTGCCCCAATAATTGCGATACGCTTAGTCAATGTAATTCACGCTTCCTTTAATAAACATTTTTTATTTCATCAACGATTGCACCAATAAATAGTGGATCTGTATTAGGCATTGCTGGACGGAAGTAATTAACTCCTAATTCATCACAAATTATTTTACATTCGTAATCATTATCGTATAGTACTTCCAAATGTTCACATACAAAGCCTACAGGTGTATAAATAAAGTTTTTATAATTATATTTTTCGTATAAATTTCTTGTTAAATCTTGAACATCAGGTCCTAACCAAGGTGTACCTGTATTACCTTCCGATTGCCATCCTTCAGCTACATGAGCGATGTTTGATTTAGCTTTTAATAATTCAGCAGTATCATGCAATTCGTTTGGATATGGGTCGTTATTTTTTTCTATAAGACCTTTGGGTAAACTGTGTGCTGATACAACTAAAACTGTCTCATCATGTTCCTCTTTTGGTATTTGCTCTAAAGTTTCATTTACCTTTTCAGTCCAATATTGGATAAATTTAGGTTGTTGGTAATAATGTTCAACATGTTTTAAAGTAATACCATATTTATCTGCTTCTTCTTGTGCACGTTTGTTATAAGAGCCCACTGAAAAACTAGAATAATGTGGTGCGAGTACTACAGTAACCGCTTCTTCTATGCCTTCTTTGTTCATAGCTTTTACAGCATCTTCGATAAATGGATGTATGTGTTTCAAGCCTATATATAACTTGAAATTAACATCTGTATACTGATTATTCAGCTCTGAACATAAAGCCTCAGCTTGTCGATTCGTAGTGCCTGCGAGCGGTGATAAACCACCAATAAATTTATATCTATCTTTTAAATCTTGTAATTCTGCTTCTGTAGGGTTTTTTCCATGTCTAATATCTGTGTAATAAGCTTCTATATCACTTTCTTTATAAGGTGTACCATAAGCCATTACTAATAAGCCTACTGTTTTTGCCATTTTAAAATCATCCTTTTATTTAAATTTTTTAGATGTAGATGACATAATTAATTGTAAATCTTGCTCACTATATTTATGTCTAACTATCTTTGTGTATATTCGTGAACAAATGTAGTAATTCTTTTTAAAGTTTCAGGTTTAACTTGTGGAAAAACACCATGACCTAAATTAAATATATGTTTACCATGAGCTAAACCTTGATCTAAAATAGGTTTTAGTCTTGCTTCTATAACTTCCCAAGGTGCTAACAGTAAAGAAGGATCTAAATTTCCTTGTAAGGTTTTAGTTATATTTAAATCATTAGCTTCCTTAATAGATAGTCTCCAATCTAAACCTAATACATCTATTGGTAAATCATTCCATTCATGTACTAAATGACTTGCACCTACACCAAATAAAATAACTGGCACATCATGTTTCGCTTTAATTCCATTAATCAACTTTTTCATTGCTGGCTTTATATAATATCTATAATCATGTACGTTTAATGCACCAACCCAAGAATCAAATACTTGGATAATTTCTGCACCAGCTTCTATTTGGGCAGTCGTATAAGTGATGGACATATCAACTAAATGATCCATAAGTGCGAACCATGTTGCTTCATCACTATACATCATCGCCTTTGTAAAATTATAATTCTTAGAAGGACCACCTTCAATCATATAGCTTGCTAATGTAAATGGAGCACCTGTAAAACCTATCAATGGCACATTTAATTTTTCTTCAGTTAACAATTTTATTGTATCTAATACATATGGAACGTCTCGTTTTGGATCAATTTCCTCTAATTTTTCAACATCTTGAATAGTTTTAATCGGATTATGAATTACTGGACCTATCCCAGACTTAATTTCTACATCAACGCCTATCGGTTGCAACGGTGTCATGATGTCTTTATATAAAACCGCGGCATCCGTATTATAGTTATCTACTGGTAAATGTGTTACATATGCACATAATTCTGGTTGATGTGTAATTTCAAATAAAGAGTATTGCTCTTTCAATTTTCTATATTCAGGCTGAGATCTACCAGCTTGACGCATAAACCACACAGGTGTGTGTTTAACTTCTTTGCCCTTAATCATATCTAGGATTGTATTATTTTTATTATGCACCTTGTAATCCTCCTACATTATAATCATTCTTATTAATATTACCATATCCATTAATTTACCGTATTCAATGTATAGAAATGTCATAAAAATGACAAAGTGTGTCACTTTATGATCTTAATTATTTGACTATTGTTTTCTATCAGAAATCAATTATAATACTGTTAAAGTCTATTTTACATTTATTTGAAATATTAGAAGTATATATAGTAAATTATAATAGTTATCCAATGTTTCTTAAACAATTCAAGGGGGAAAATTTATGAAAATATACGCATCTTACGGTACATTTGGTTATTTGAATCAAATTAAGCTAAATAATCCGACACATAATCTATTACAATTTTCAGCTTCTGACTCTTCAGTCATTATAGAAGAAACAGAAGGTGAAACTGTTTTAAAACATCCGTTAGCTTATGACATCATTAAATCTGAAGGGAACTTAGATGAAAATTACTTCTATTCTGTTATTTTCATACCAACATCAGAAGATCATGCTTATCAATTAGAAAAGAAATTAGAAAATGTAACAACTGATTTTAAACAATTTGCAGGTTACAGAAGTTATCGTTTTTTAAAACCAAATCAAGGGTTAACATACAAAATTTATTTTGGCTTTAATAGTCGTACAGACTATGAAGATTTCAAAGCCTCTACTGTCTTCCAAGACAACTTTGATAAACTTGCACTAAGTCAATTCTTTGGTTCTAGTGGTCAACATTCTAGTTATTTTGAAAGATATTTATTCCCAATTGATGACTATTAAATAAAAATCGCTACTCAAAATTAGCATTAAGCTAAAGCTTGAGTAGCGATTTTTTAATCTGTTAGCAAACTTTCTTGATATTTTAGTTTTTTAGTTATATTTCTAATCGTCAACCACCCTACAAGAAAGAATATCAATCCAAAGAAACTATATTGTGGGAGAATAATAGCAAAAGTAACAATAAATACCACGCCTATAAAACACATTAATCTATTTAAAAATTGTTCATACCCTTTTATCACTTTACTATCAGATACCGGCCAAACTTGAGGCCATAAACCATATGCTTGTTGTGTATAAAATTGAGACATTTGTAACAAAATAATATACATAAACAGGCTACCAATTAATAAAATTACGATGACTTGATGTAACCATATCATCATAACTAAAGCTATAATAATCAAGCGTAATATAATATTAAATGCGTCTTTACCTCTAGCAAAACTTCTAATAAATAAATAAAGATACATATAGTTGTCATTAAATTTTTTAGGTTTCGGTTTCCACAATAACGGATCTAAATAACTTCTCCTTACTGCTTTCTCTTCTAATTGTTTTACATCCGTAAACATATTTACAAATTTATAATAATTCATATGATGTTGTTGTTCTGTATTAATCATATGCTCCCATGGGAACAAATAGTCTTTGTTTAAATATCTTATTAACAGAGTAAGAGCAACAAGTATAATAACTGAAAAAATACTTGAGATATTTTTAGGATCTAAGGCTACATAATAACCAGATGTAAATATCACAAACAAAATGCTAAATAATGACCAACGTTCAAGTCGAAATTTATACCACTGCCATTTTAATAATAAACCTAGGAGCGGGAATATAATTGCTAGTCCAGCAAAGACAATATAAAATCCAAACGTTTTGTTATTAAGCACATAAAATAACGGAAATAATATAATAATTAATAATATTTGTATAGGTAATCTAGTAACATAACTATACATCAAACTTTTTTTCATATATTCAAACATATGTTTTTCAAATGGCAAGAGAAATAATTTATCTGCATCTTTCAATAAAGTCCTAATTGGGAACATAGAAGTAATGGCTGTGATTATACTAGCAATTAATGGATAATTAATATGTTTAGGTATTGATTTCAACCAATCTCCATAGCCTAAAATAAATGCACCTAATAAAATCACAAGAAATACAGAAAAATGACCATTAAATATAAACTTATTATAATAACTTTTCTCCTTTGTGATTTCTTGTTTCCTTAAATCAAATAATTGTTTAGCTTCATGTCTCATGAGTTCTGGCCACCTTGAGTAACATGTATATAGATTTCATCTAAAGTTTTACCACTTAGCCCTGTTTGTTCTCTTAATTCATCTATATTACCGAATGCCACGATTTGACCTTTGTCCATTATTAAAAATCTGTCACAATATTTTTCAGCAGTTGCCAAAATATGTGTACTCATCAATACAGTTCTATTTTCTTCTTTTTTTTCAACCATTAAATCAAGCATAGATTGAATACCTAAAGGATCTAAACCTAAAAATGGTTCATCAATGATATATATTTCTGGATCTACAATAAATGCACAAATAATCATTACTTTTTGTTTCATACCTTTAGAAAAATGACTTGGAAATATATCTAACTCATTTTCTAACCTAAATGTTTTTAATAATGGATTTGCTCTTTTCATAGCTTCTTCTTTATCAATATTATACGCCATTGCAGTCATGTTAATATGTTCTTGTAACGTTAATTCATCGTATATTACTGGTGCTTCTGGAATATATGATAATTTTCGTCTATAAGTTTCTACGTCTTTTTTGATATTAATATCTGAAATTGTTAACTGCCCTTCCATAGGCGTTAATAAACCTAACATATGTTTAATAGTAGTACTCTTCCCAGCACCATTTAAACCTATCAAACCAACAATTTCTCCTTTTCTCAATTCAAAATTTATATCTTTAATCACAGGTCTTTTGCCATATCCACCTGTTAAATGCTCTACTTTTACTGTCATAAGGCACCTCCACAAATAGTATTGTATCAAAAATCAAACATTGTTCATAAAGTTACTGCAAAAAATGACGGAAATTAATCAGTAATGCTATAATGGTTATTAAATATCTGACAAGGAGTGAAGATTTATGTCTGAAACAATCTTTAGTAAAATAATAAATGGTGAGATTCCTAGTTATAAAGTATATGAAGATGAATATGTTTATGCATTTTTAGACATCTCTCAAGTGACTAAAGGTCATACTTTATTAGTTCCTAAAAAAATCTCTGCAAATATCTTTGAAACAGATAGTGAAACAATGAAACATATAGGTGTTGCTTTACCTAAAGTAGCAAACGCAATTAAAAACGCATTTAACCCTGATGGTCTAAATATTATACAAAATAATGGTGAATTTGCCGATCAATCTGTCTTCCATTTACATTTCCACTTATTACCAAGATATGAAAATGAAGTAGATGGTTTTGGTTATAAATGGGAAACACATGAAGAAAGCATAGACGATGATCAGAAGGAAAAAATTGCACAAGAAATTGCAGCTCAATTTAATTAATTATGCTTAGCTGATATGATTTAGGGTATATTAAAATTATTAATGACTCAGAAATTTTAGAAATGAGGAGAATTTTTATGAAAACAGCTCAATTATTACTAGGTCTTGGTGCTGGTGTTGCAACTGGAATTGGTGTTGCATTAATGAATCGTGATAAGAAAAATTCAAACCAATACATGACAGAAGCGCGTAAGCCTACAGGTGCTGAATCTGAATTTGATAGAGAAATCAATACAATAAAACAAAACGTCAATGATATTGTAAATTACATTGCTCAAATCAAGTCCGAAAGTACTGAAATTGGAAGCACTATCGGTGATGAAGTAAAAACGATGATTGGCGATTTCAAATCTGATATCGATCCTAATATTGAAAATTTGCAATCTCATATTGAGAATTTACAAAATCGTGGCGAAGAAATTTCAAAAGCCTTTGAAAAAGATAAATAATAAGTTTGGTTAAATAAGAGTTATGACTTAGTTTTCAAAAGAGTTATAACTCTTTTATTTTTTATAATAGATTCTTTAAGCATTTGAAATAATACTAATTCATAACTAATTTTTAATCTCATAAGTTTCTTTGCTCAAGAACTATAATGTTCAGCCAGTGTGTTTCTAAATAATCTTTCAAACTCTAAAACTAGCATAAAGTTAAACTTGACGATTGTAGTAATACGTTAGATAATACGAAAGTATATTCAATATATTTTAAAAGGAGTATGATTGCGTAATGTATTTATGTACACGTCAAATAGATATTAACGCTCGTTTTGGCATACCTAGAATTGCTTTCCTTAGTTTTGCTACTACAATTATTACATTTTTAATTGCATACGAACTATTATACTTCTTTTCAAATACCAAGTTAACAGATGATCACTTTTTGATATTTTTAATTTTAGTGGTACTTTTGTACCCATTGCATAAATTAATCCATTTATTATTTTTCTATCCCTATCGTAAATCATTTAAAAAATATAAATTAGTAAAACGTAAACCTGTGCCATTTTATAATGTGTATGTAAATACACCAGTTAATAAATATTACTTTTGTTTTGATTTAATCACGCCTGCTTTATTTATTACAATTATCTGTGGTTATATAAGTACTTTAATTCCGCAATATGGTCATTATTTGATGTTTTTAATTGCTTTAAATTTGGGCTATTCGGTCATGGATTTTCTTTATTTAAAAATTATATTATTTTCAAATGAAGGCGCTTATGTTGAAGAACATCAAACAGGTATTAATATTTTAAATAAAGTATCCCCACATTGGAATAATGAACTTGATTAAGCCAACAGCAATGTTTGCTTTTCAGACTGTCGTCAAAGTATCCGACTTTGTTGGCAGTTTTTTTATGCACGCTTTCCACATAAAAAGCTTACAACTATAGTCGTATATATTGGGTTTCTAATTGGTGAAAACGACTTTATATGTTATATTTACGTTGTTATTCTTACAAAAGGAGTTCCCAAACATGAAAACATTTAAAAAAGTTATAATTCCTGTTACTGCCAGTGCATTACTATTAGGTGCTTGTGGTAATAGTGCTACAGATTCTAAAGAAGATACAATCATTTCATCAAAAGCTGGCGATGTTAAAGTTGAAGATGTAATGAATAAAATGGGCGATGAGCAAGTTGCAAATACGTCTTTTTCAATTTTATTAAATAAATTGTTAGCAGATAAGTATAAAGATAAAATAGATACTAAAGATATTGATAAAGAGGTTGAGAAAGAACAGAAGCAATATGGTGGTAAAGATCAATTTGAAAGTATGTTGAAACAACAAAAAATGTCACTTAGTGACTATAAAGAGCAGAAAAAATTACAATCTTATCAAAAAGCACTACTAAATGATAAAGTGGATATTTCTGATAAAGAAATCAAAGAATCTACGAAAAAAGGTTCACATATCTTAATTAAAGTTAAAGAGAATAAAGATGACAAAGAAGGTTTATCAGATAAAGATGCGAAAGCAAAAGCAGAAAAAATCCAAAAACAAGTATCAGAAAATCCTGATAAGTTTGGAGAAATTGCCAAAAAAGAATCCATGGATAAATCTTCAGCTAAAAAAGATGGTAGCTTAGGCTATGTTATCAAAGGACAAATGGAAAAAGATTTTGAAAAAGCACTATTCAAACTTAAAGAAGGCGACGTTTCAAAAGTAGTTAAAACGGATTATGGTTATCATATTATTAAAGCAGATAAAGAAAATGACTTTGATAAAGAAAAAGGTAAGCTAAAATCACAATTAATCCAACAAAAAGTACAAAAAAGTCCTAAATTATTAACAGATGCTTATAAAGAATTGTTAGATGAATACAAAGTAGATTATAAAGATCGAGATATCAAAAAAGCTATCGAAGATTCCATTCTAGATCCAGATAAAATCAAACAACAACAACAGCAGCAACAACAACAGCAAGCGATGCAACAAGGTGGAGCTGGTATGACCTCTGGACAATAAAATCATATCTCAAAACATAGATAAGGCAAATGCTATTATAGATAGCATTTGCCTTATTTTTTCAATGAAACGTACTCATATTTCTTAATTAGGTACATAATTGATACGATAGTATTTTATTTTTTGTATTAATATTCAACATATGATAAATACATGTTTAAACTGCTGAGGCTAAGCCAAATTATCCCATGAATAAAAAACTGTTGACTCATCCCTACTACAATAAGTTACATGTAAGTTTTCACGGTCAGAACCGAATGAGTTTACATGTAAAAAGGACTAGTCCATGCAAAATTGGATTAGTCCTTTTTAAGAATTTATTTTTTTAACGTATATTATTTTTTGTTTAATCCAATGATGTTGGATTGTAAAATTGTCTACCCTCAAGTCCAAATATACGTTCAGTAAATTGACCTTTTGGTGTTTTTTTATATGCCTTTTCAAACATATTCATTTTTGCATCAATATTATCGATGAAATATAAAATTTCCGCTTCTTTCATATGTGGTAGTTTTGGAGAGCCAAATTCCATTTTTCCATGATGCGCTAATATCATATGACGTAGTAATAATACCTCTTCGCCTTCTATTTTTAATTCTCGAGCAGCATCTGCTACTTCATCACTTGCTATAGAAATGTGACCTAATAAATTGCCTTCAACTGTATATGTTGTTGCAACAGGGCCACTTAATTCTTTAACTTTACCAAGGTCATGTAAAATAATAGAACTATATAACAAGCTACGGTTTAACAGTGGATATATATCACAAATAGATTTTGCGACACGTAACATTGTTAATACGTGATAACTTAACCCACTTGAAAAATTATGATGATGTGTACTTGCAGCAGGGAATGTAAAAAATTCCGTTTGATATTTGCGCAATAAATGTCTTGTAATACGTTGTAAATTTGCATTTTCAATTTCCAAAATATAATGAGAGACTTCTTCTTTGATTTCTTCTGGTGTCAGCGGGGCGCCATCTACGAAATCATGTATGTTTAAATCTGCTTCATCTGAAGCTAATTTAATTTTATTAATTTTCATCTGTTTACGCCCACGATAATTTATAACATCACCAATTACGTGTACAATTTTTTCTGGTTCTAGCACGCGCATATCTTCCTTAGTAGCAGTCCATAATTTGGCTTCTATGTCTCCACTTTTATCTTGAAGATATATCGTCATATAGTCTTTCCCTTGAGCAGTCACACCTTGTGTCGCTTTATGAATCAAGAAATAGTGATCAACTGAATCTCCAGGATTTAATTTTTCTACATTTCTCATTATTTACCGCCTTCCTCAGGTTTATTCAAAGTAATAATTTGTTTTGAAGGCACACTTGTATCCTTGACACATGTAAAGTATAAAATTTGATAATCATTAGGCATTTGTCTTAGATAATTCATCATCGTTTCTTTTCTATGTTTATCAAAATGTACAAATGCATCATCAATAATTACAGGGAATGGATAGTAAGGTTTTAATGTTTTAATTAAACTTAAACGCAATGCGATATATAGTATTTCTTTAGTAGACTGGCTTAATTCAATTGGTTCGTACATTTGACCATTCACTTGTTTTACCATTAAATCTTCATTCGCATAAGTAACTTGTACATAATTTCCATTTGTCAAATGTGCAAAGATCTCTGTTGCTTCATTTATCACTTGTGGTAAACGCTTGTCTTTAATTTGTTTAATATGTCCTTCCACTAAAGATTGTAAGTAGCTGAGACTTGCCCAATCTTTCGCTTCATCGTTCACTCTATTTTTCAAAATATGGAACTTATGACGTAAATCCGCTAGTGTCTTATCTGTTTCCATATCCGTGATTTTAGCGTTTAAATCACTGACTTCTGATTGCATTTCTAAATACTGGTCATTATAATTATCTACTTGTCTTTCCAACACTTCATCTTCTTCAGATAATTGTGCATATGTTTTTTGGCTTAACATGGAACTAGCTTCGTAATTATAATTTTGGTTTTCCAGATATTTTGTTAAATCATTAAAACGATTTAATTGTTGGTGATAAGCTCGGTATTGTGCATGTTGATAATAATATGATTCTTCATCATTTGCACTTACAAAGTTAAATAATTGTGAAATCACATTACTATTCTCATTTAAACGATGTTTAAGTTGTGATAATTCACTTTCTATTAAAGCGATTTGTTCTTGATTCCTATTCCATTTATCTAAATTCGTTGTTTCTTCTTTTAACCATTGATTTACATCATGAAATAAAGATAGCGTGTTAAAAGTCGTAAATTGATTTTGAGTTACTGCTTTGGCATGTTCATAAAATGTATTTAATGCTTGTTGTAACTCAATTTTTTGATCGTTCAATTCAACCGTATGATTGTCATAATCCTTAATTTTATTCATCGTCGCAATACTATCAATAATGAGTTCGTCTGAAATTTTATCAGATAAATGTAATTCATCTTTAATTTGGTTAATCTCATTATCTGATTTTGAATATTGGTGCTGAGCCGCTTCTAAATTAGAAGATAAATAATTTGCTTTTTTATCTAAAGCTTCTTTCGTTTTAATAGCATTATGAAATTGTTCGCGAATCCTATTTTGATCATCTAAATCAAAATCCAAATTATAATTAGCTTCTAAATCATTTATTTGGTGTTGCAAATCTTCAATTTCATTAGAAAATGTTTCACTATGTCCAATCTCTTTTGATTTAACTAAAAATATTCCTACGATAAATATAAGAGAAAGTATTGCAAATACAATACCAAAGACTAAATTAGCAGAAATAAATGAAAAGACTGTTAATCCAATACCAACAACCGCTAATATAATCAAAGCAAATCGGAAAATATTCTGCTTGCGTTCATTTTCTTGTTGTTCTTTATCAAACGCTTCTTTCATTTTTTGATATAAATTATTCTTCTCTTGAAGTTCAAACACACGATTGTTATATTGCTTTTTCTTTTCATAATTTTCATCAGACACAATATCTTTTTCTAATGCATCCATCTCAGTTTGATTTGTTTCTTTATCAATTTTATTTTCTTCAATATTGCGTTCTAATTGTTGAATAAAAGCAGTCTGTTCTTGTTTATTTTTAATTTGATTACTTACGTGACTCTTCATTGCCTCTGAACTGTCTACTTCATGGTATACATCTTGCCATCCAATATTAGACTTTAAGCCTGATTTTTCACGTTCTTTATCTTGAATTTCTTTTTCAACTGATTTTAATTCGTATTCTTTTTGTTTAATTTCATTTTCTTGTTGCTGTATATGGTTAAAAGCATCTAAATCAGATTGCTTAGGGACATTGATTTTTTCGTTTTCACTTTTCAAGTGTGCTAATCGCTCTTCTCTTAAACCAATATCTCTTTTTAAATTTTGCGTTTGAATTTTTGCAGATTCATAGCGATCAATACCTTGTTCAGGAAATGTGACAGGTTCGATATTTAATTGCGTTTCTAGCGTTTTCCACTCTTGTGTTTGTTCATGTAAAGCTAATTCTTTTTGTTTACGGTCATGCATTTTAGACAGTTGATTTAAATTTTGTTTCAAATTTTCTAAACGTCGATCAGCTTTATCTTTATCATCTACTAAGCGTTTATAAGAGGATAGCTTTTCTTCTTCTTCTCGAATTTGACGCTCTAATGACTTCAATTCTTCAAGTTGTTGATTAATCATTGGATTTCTACCATTTTTCTTATACAACATTTCTTTTTTATCATTCAAAATTTCACGCATACTAGTAAATTCTGTTGATCCTAATGCACCAGCCTGAAGTAAATAGTTTTGTAATTGCGTTTCATCCATATTTTTATGAATATTTTGTAGACCTAATACATCAAATGAAAATATACCTTGGTATGTACGTTTTGAGATAAAATTAAGTTCTTTTTTTAACCAGCTTTCATCTTTGATGGCGCCGTTTGGTAGATAAACTTTAACGTCTCCAGTTGCTGCACCTTTGATACGTTCAATTTCTATCAAAGAACCATCATCTTGAATCAATGTAAGTTTTCCGCCATATTGATTACCTAAACGTGGTTCTAGTCGTGGTTCATTTTCTTTCTTAGTTGGAAAACCGAATAGGATAGAATGTATAAATGCCTGTATCGTAGACTTTCCTGACTCATTTTCTCCATATATTTCTGTGAAATGTTCATCAAATTGAATGGTTCTTTGAATAAATCTACCATAACCATATATATCTAATGATTTAATCTTCATTTTATTCCCCCCTCATATCTGATTTTAATAATAATTCCGCTCGCTTAATTAATTCACGACGATCAAAATCATCATAATTTTCTAGGTATTTGGAAGCTTTTGGATTAAGATATAAATCATTCATAGCTTGCTCATAAACTGAATTATCTTCAATCAAATCTGGTGAAAATTCTTTAACAAGAGTCGTTTTATCATCATCTTTATTCTTTATTTTTAAATCTTCTATAAACACAAAATTATGCTCATTTTCTTCATATTCGCTAATCATTTCATGTACTTGCATTAAATCTTGATCAGAAATAATTTCGTCTGAATTGACATGTACTACTAATTGATAAATTGCTTTACCGTGAGCTCTAACTTGTGATTTAAAGTCTTGTATTGCGTCAAACAAACCTTGTTTTGAAGTCATGTCTGTATCTATTTCAGCTTTCTCAAAACGAATAAACTGGGTTGGCACAAATTTAGCATTTAGATGTAAATCATCTCCCTCTATTAATAGGCAGCCTTTTTCTCCAGTTTCTTTGAAATGACGACCTTGAATATTACCAGGATAATGAATTTGAGGCATATCACTTAGTTGTTGTCGCTCGTGTATATGACCAAGTGCCCAATAATGATAAAGTTTATTGTTTAAATCTTCCAATCTAAATTCCGTATAACGGTCTTTTGTGTTCGTTTTGCTATATGTACCATGTAAAATACCTATATGGATACCTTTTTGGCCTTGGCTTGATGGATAAGCATCAAGCTTATTTTCGTAACTCGCTTCATTTTGATAGCTGAAACCGTGTAAATATATTTCTTCGCCATTTTTGGTAATTGTTTGATATGTTTCTACATTTTCAGAAAAAACAGAAACGTTCTCTGGCCATTCAGTACCTATAGATGAAGAAAGCGGATCATGATTACCATGACAAAGATAAACAAATATTTGTTCTTTTGATAGTCGTTCAAATTGCTCTTTTAAGAACACTTCAGCACGGAGTGTTCTATTATGACTATCAAATAAATCCCCTGCTATAATCATAAAATCTACTTCTTCATTTAACGCTAAATCCACGATTTTTTTAAAACTTTCATATGCGCTTTTTTGCATATCTTCAAATATCGATTGACTTAAGTAGCTTCTAGACTTAAATGGACTATCTAAATGTAAATCTGCACAATGAATAAATTTAACCATATAGTTATAGTTCTCCTTTATTTAAAGGTTTTTATAAAAAGCATGAAAACTAGGCATTTATTTTGAGATTTAAAAAACTCTACTAATACCTATGTACATGCTAATACCTTGTATCTCTTTATTTTACCACACCGACTATTGTACAGTCGATAAAACAAAAAAGCTGAAACATAAATAAATGTCTCAGCTTGAAATTCAATATTAACCATGGTTCATTGAATAAAAAATGAACTATTATCCAGCAATTAAAGAACTCATTTATCGGAATCAATTCTTTTGTATATCACTTCTCAATATATTGAGTTTATCATACATATGCTTGAATAAAAGTTCATATATTTCTTTCAATTATGGTTGTGGCCATGTATTGATTTCAAAAATCAATTTTTACATAGCAACACATTAAATATTTTTAACTTTTTATAAAAACTTTAGATTATTTTTAAAAATAAACATTCTGATTAATTAGTCAGCGTAAATTTCATCTAAAGGTTTAACAATGATTTGATTAATTTCTTGGAATACTTGGCTCATGTTTTGCTCAGCAGCCATTAATTCTGAAATGTTAGAATCATTTTCGATTTTTTGTGCTTGTTCTTGAGCTTTTTGTAATTCCTCTTCACCAATTTCTTCACCTTGCATTTGTTTTTGTTGGAAGTTTAATTGTGTTTCACGGAATTCATCAAAAAGTGCTTTTGATTCATCATTTTCTTTTACTTTAGCATAAGCTTTTTGAATTGCTTGATATTCATCACTTTCTCTTAAAGCTTGTTCTAATTGATTTGCATGATCGTATAAATTTACTGCCACTGTGCTTCACTCCTTTATTTGTATATGTGTTATAACCACATCGATATTACAATAACATAATTTAATATGTTATACAAAAATTGCAATCACACCTTGTAATAAACCTATGATGCCGCCTAATAAAAAGCCTAAAAGCATAATTAATTTCAACTCTTTATTTGCGATATCTATGATTAAGCGTTCAATATATGCTAAATCAAATGAATTTATCTGTTCTTCAACCATTTGTCTTAGGTTGATTTTTTTCATGATTGGAGAAATATGTTTAGAACCTTTATCAATAATCAATTCTGTAAGTTGTTTTGAAATTTTTGTTTCTAAGAATGTTATAAATTCTGGCATTACTTCTTTCAGTGGTCGATTCGATATATTATCTATGTTTGCATAGTTCATAAGTAAATCAGCAACCGTTACCTTAAGCGAATCGAATTGATCTTCATTGATGATTTCTACTAACGTTTTTGATTTAAATGTTGCGTATTCATTTTCAATAATCTGCTTTGCAATTGCTTTAGCTTTAGGATGATTTGTTAATCTAATCAATTCATGTTGTATTCGATCTGCAATGCTTTCTCTAGTCATAAACATCTGTAGCAAACCTACGATTTTACCTTTCTCATTAAAGAAAGTATCTAACATTGATGCTATATCAGCAGTGCCTTTTTCTGATTTAAGATAGACGCGTGCACGTTCAAACAATAATTCTGGTACTCCATCTACCTTTGCATCAATATTTTTTTCAATATCTGAAGGAATCATTTGTTTTATAGGAGTTTCTTTATGTTCAGCATAATATTGTTCTAATTTATTATTGATAACTGAATACATTTTATCATTAGTAACCTGTACAACATCAACATCGAAACTTTTCGTCAACGATTGAATCGTCACATGGTCTGTTTTTAATTTTTGAATCTGTTTTAAGATTAATGATTCGATTGCTTCTCTTGATTTAGGTGCATTTAATTTTGACTTAATTAATGTTTCAGTCAATAGGTGTTCTTCAATAACTTGTCCAATTTTATCTGCAATTTCTGCTCTTCTTTTAGGTATTAACCCAGGTGTAAAAGGAATACGTTTATTAAAAATATAGTAAGTTTTAAACGGATGAAATAACATTCTTACAGCAATTACATTTGTGACGCCACCTATTATTGCTCCAATAATCATCATCGCTATAATTATTAAAAAAGCGTGCATAGTTAATTCTCCTTCAAATAAAATTTGTTATAAACTGAAGGTACATTCACATCAGTCATTTTTACATTGTATAACATATATCAAAAAAATGTGTATACTATTTGTTATTTTTTAAAAACAAAATTGCTTGGCAGCAATAATTATGAGTATATTCAATTTGTATTAGTATAAATTCAAAAAAAAAAGAGCGATTTAGAAATCAATCAACATTTGATTTCCCGTGTTCGCTCTTACAATGATGTATTCTTTTTTATCATAGGTCAAAAACTGTATCAACTTGCCTATTAAGTTCAGTTCATTTGTTCATGACCGATTTCAATTAAACTTTAGTGACTAAACCATTCAATATATAAGCTATAACTTTATTAGTTAATGTTATAAATAATGATTCTTCTATCACAAAATGCATTTATTTATACGTGCATTAATTCTTCTTTAGAAACTCTACCAAAATATGTTTCAGCTTCTCTTAATTTAGAAGTACCAAAAATAGGTTGTGTTTCCTGATTTAGTACACGGTAGATATCACTTACTTTATTGCTTTGTAGAATATAGCCGTTACGAGTATCAACTGTGTTCCAATATATATCACTAGTTGTAGAATGATTTGGATACGCACAATGGTTACGTGAAATTGTTTGTACCATTTCTAATGGATCGCAACCGAAAGTACTATTTAGAACATCAGAATCTCTAAATAATGCACAAATTGACACACATGTTGTCCAGTTGGGCAATACTCTCTCTTTTTCAATTTGTACTAGTGTCTTTTTTGAAAGACCAATCGTTTGTGCCATTGTATCTTGCGTGTAACCTGCTTCAATACGCACCATTTTAAATTTTGTTTGAATTAAATCTGTAAAACTCTGTCTATCCATTACTTTAATCTACCTTTCATAAAAGAATATTTTATCCGGACACAAGAAATTGCAATAATACACGTTTCTTGAAACACAAATTACATCTTAATACAATTTGCGATAAAATAAAAGAGCGAAATGATATTTTCGTTGTTTTTTGTTATTTGCGAAATTATCTAAATAATCAATCTTATATCCTATAATTAACTTAAACACTTATACCACTTTTATTGTAAGCGCATAACAAGCATGAAATGTGATTATATTTTTTTACTTATTACTCTTTTGATATAAAAACACTATTCATTATTATATCTTAATTTTTACTTTTTGGCATATACTTTGCCTTAAACAATTGAAAATGATCATTTATTTACTTTTTTCAGAATTTTCATTATAATCAGGGTTACTTTAATAATTGAGGTGTAAAAGATGACAGAGAAATATATTTTACTTGCAACTTGTACAGATAAAGTCGGTATTACTTCATTAATTACTAATAAAATTGCTCAATATCATTCTAATATTCTACATTTAGATCATTTTACAGAATACGACCATTCACCAAATGCTACAGGTCAATTATATTTGAGATTAGAATTTGAAAATGTACCATCATTGAAAGAAGATTTAGAAACAACGTTGCAAACACATCAAATAGATTTTAAACTCTTTGACAATCAACAACATACAAAAATAGCACTTTTTGTTTCTAAGGAAGATCATGCTTTCAACGAAATTTTATTACGTGTTAACAGAAATGAATTGCCTGCCGAAATTGTGTGTATCGTTAGTAATCACGAAAACAATAGACAATTCGCAGAAACACTTCATATCCCTTTTTATTACATACCGAGCAACGAATATAAAGAAATCGTAGAAAGAAAAATACTAGATGTTTGTTCTGAGCATCAAGTTGAACTCATCGTGTTAGCAAAATATATGCAAATACTATCCGATCATTTTGTCAGTCACTATCCAAATCAAATCATCAATATTCATCACTCATTCCTACCGTCATTTATAGGGGCAAATCCTTATAAACAAGCATGGGAACGCGGTGTCAAATTAGTTGGAGCAACAAGTCATTATGTTACTTCTGACCTGGATGAAGGTCCAATCATAGATCAAGACGTTATCCGAATTAATCATCGGTACAATGTACAAGATTTACGTAAAATTGGTCGGCATGTTGAATCAAGTGTGTTAGCTCAAGCTGTAGAATATCATGTGCTTCATAAGGTGATTGTGACTGCGAATAGTAAGACAATTGTTTTTAATTAATATTCATAAAAAACCTGAAATAGCTTTTTGCTCTGAACATAGTTTGTGGGAATAAAATAAAAACACTTCTGTTGAATTCATTTAAAATGAAAAATACGGAGGTGTTTTTTTCTATGAAAGGAGTTGCTTACTCATTAGAAATGAAAATGAAGGTTACAGTTCAAGCGAAATTATGGAAACATTAAACATTAGAAAAAGTTCACAAGTGAAAACTTGGTGGAAATGATAAAACCCATAGATTCTACCAACAAGTTGGTAAACAATATTTATATGGTAAGGATATTGGATAATTAAATAATGAAGAAAAGTTAAGAATATAAAACAGAGGCAAAAAGCTGAAATTGATGTTTTAAAAAGTACAAGGAATTGGAAAGGAAGTTGAGCCAAAATAATTATACAAGTCGTTGAAGCATTGAACTTAAGATATTCAATTAAACTAGTATTAAAATTATTTAATATTTCAAAATCAACTTATTATCGTTAGAAACACAAATGTGATGAAGTTAATTCAACTACTTAAGAGATTAACTCTATTCGTCAAATTTATCACAGTATAAATAAAAGCACTTATAAATTAATATAAGCGCCTAAATCAACTTTAGTTAGAATGTTGATTATTATCTTTTTTAAAATTATATATGCATGATGCAATACCTAAGCCAAATACTAAAATTATAAGAATATATACTGAATAATTATCTGTTTGTATATAAAACTTAAATAAAGCAAAGCTTAAAAATGCAACAATGAAATAAACTGGTATGAATTTTTTAGACCAAAATATAGAATTTTCCATATCAATTCTCCTAATAATTATTTAGAAACAAGATGCAGCAGCTCCAGTAGCAGCTCCAGAAACACCACCTACTATTCCACCAGCAACCGTACCAATTCCAGGTACCGCTGAACCGACTCCTGCTCCACCTAGTCCACCAGTGCCTGTTCCACCAGCTGTGCCTAGAGTACATTTAGCCCATCCTTCTTTTTGGTTCTTACCTAAAACTTGGATATCATATCCATCTTTTGTTTCTTTTTATTTTAATACTACGTCTTTATCATCTTTATCTTTTGCTTCTGTAGGTAACTTTTCAGTTTTACCATTCTGATCTTTTAAAGTTACTACGCCATTGTCATTTTGAGTACTTGTAACCCCGTCACTTTATTTAATATGCAATGCGCTTTCGGTAGGCTGACTTAATTTAACATTATCTTTACTTATCCCTGATCCTACTATAATGATAAATAAAAACCACTTTCTATTATGTCACAATAATATTACAAAATCATTGCAACTTGGATACAACACTATCAGAAAAGTCTGAAAGTAAAAAGGTTTATTGAAAATCCTTTCAATTTTTATTTATCTAATCATTTATATTTATTATTTTCATTAATATAAATGGCAATTATCTAAACTTAAGTTGTTCTGTATGTGGGCTTTAGCAACTTTAATTTCATAATCTTCAATCATTAATTGTGATGTATTCATACCTTAGATATTACTTATTTACCTTAAAGCAAATAAAAGTACCTAATGGATGTCTATTTCATAGCAATTAATTAAGTGTGTATACATCATATGAATATTATAAATTATGCGAAGAAAAAATCATTACCCGAAGCATGTCCCCCCAGGGAATTCCAGCTGATAATGCCTTAATCGAATGTTTCCATTCCCCGCTAAAGTGTGAAACGTTATATTAAACAACGGGCTTAATAACTCTAATTAAATTGTAATAGATATTGTCGAAAATCACTTTCAAAACTACTATGTTTAGCTTTTTCTATTAAATCTTAATTAATTATACACTTTTAAAACTGTTCTATAACAGACCTATAACATACCTTAAGTGTATTACTTTTTAATACAGATTCCAAAACCTTTCACATTTTAGATTAAAATTATTCAAAAACTTTGTGATTTTTTTAACAAAACAAATGATATAATTATTGTGAAAAAAATAACATACTTTTGGAGGTAATGATATGTTAAAAGAAAATAATATGCAATCCACAGCCTGGAATGATTTTAAAAAAGGTCGCTGGCAACATCATGTAGATGTAAGAGAATTTATTCAACTAAATTACACATTATACGAAGGTGATGATCAATTTTTAGAAAGTCCTACAGAAGCAACAACTAAGCTTTGGGATCAAGTCATGCAATTGTCTAAAGAAGAACGTGAACGCGGTGGTATGTGGGACATGGACACAAAAATCCCTTCTACCATCACTTCTCACGAGGCAGGTTATCTAAATAAAGAATTAGAAAGCATAGTAGGTGTCCAAACCGATAAACCATTCAAACGTTCAATGCAACCTTTTGGTGGTATTCGCATGGCCAAAGCAGCTTGTGAAGCGTATGGTTATGATTTAAATAGTGAAACTGAAAAAATATTTACTGACTATCGTAAAACGCATAACCAAGGAGTATTCGATGCATACTCCAAAGAAATGCTAAATTGCAGAAAGGCTGGGATCATTACTGGACTTCCAGATGCGTACGGTCGTGGACGTATTATTGGAGATTACCGCAGAGTCGCTTTATATGGTGTAGACTTCCTAATGCAGAAAAAAATGGAAGATTTCAACAATATGTCTAAAGAAATGTCAGAAGATGTCATTCGATTACGCGAAGAATTGTCTGAACAATACCGAGCATTAAATGAATTGAAAACATTAGGTAATATTTATGGATTTGACTTAAGTCGCCCAGCTTATAACTTTAAAGAAGCAGTACAATGGTTGTACTTAGCATATTTAGCAGCGATTAAAGAACAAAACGGTGCAGCTATGAGCTTAGGTCGTACTTCAACATTTTTAGATATCTATGCTGAAAGAGATTTAAACAATGGATTGATTACAGAACGTGAAGTGCAAGAAATCATAGACCACTTTATTATGAAATTACGTATCGTAAAATTCGCGCGAACACCTGACTATAATGAGTTATTCTCTGGTGATCCTACTTGGGTAACAGAATCTATCGGTGGTGTAGGTATTGATGGACGTGCATTAGTAACTAAAAACTCATTCCGATTCTTACATTCACTAGATAATTTAGGTCCAGCACCTGAACCAAACCTCACAGTATTATGGTCAGTTCGCCTACCTGACAATTTTAAAACATATTGCGCAAAAATGAGTATTAAAACAAGTGCAATTCAATATGAAAATGATGACTTAATGAGAGAATCTTATGGTGATGATTATGGTATTGCATGTTGTGTATCTGCTATGACAATTGGTAAACAAATGCAATTTTTTGGCGCTCGTGCTAATTTAGCAAAAACATTATTATATGCTATTAATGGAGGCGTAGATGAAAAATCAGGACGTCAAGTTGGGCCTGCCTATGAAAGTATAAAAACAGAAATCCTAGATTATGATGAAGTATTTGAAAAATTTGATAAAATGATGGATTGGTTAGCTGGAGTATATATTAATTCACTTAATATTATTCATTATATGCATGATAAGTATAGTTATGAACGTATAGAAATGGCATTGCACGATACAAATATCATTAGAACAATGGCTACAGGTATAGCTGGTCTTTCTGTTGCTGCAGATTCATTATCTGCAATCAAATATGCAAAAGTAAAACCTATTCGAGATGAAAATGGTATTGTTACAGATTTTGAAATTGAAGGTGATTTTCCTAAATATGGCAATAATGATGCACGTGTCGATGATTTAGCAATAGACCTTGTAGAACGCTTTATGACAAAATTACGTAGTCATAAAACTTATCGCAATTCGGAACATACAATGAGTGTATTAACGATAACATCAAATGTTGTATATGGTAAGAAGACTGGAAATACACCAGATGGTCGTAAAGCTGGAGAACCATTTGCACCAGGTGCAAACCCTATGCATGGACGTGACCAAAAAGGCGCACTTTCTTCACTAAGTACCGTAGCAAAAATACCTTATGATTGTTGTAAAGATGGTATTTCTAACACATTTAGCATCGTTCCAAAATCACTAGGTAAGGAAAGTAATGATCAATGTAAAAATCTCACAAGTATGTTGGATGGCTATGCAATGCAACACGGACATCACTTAAACATTAATGTATTTAATAGGGAAACACTATTAGATGCAATGGAACACCCTGAAGCATATCCACAATTAACGATTCGTGTTTCTGGTTATGCCGTTAACTTTATTAAATTAACACGAGAACAACAATTAGATGTAATTTCACGTACTTTCCATGAAAAAATGTAATTTGAATTTAAGGCGGCCTATATATGTTAAAAGGACATTTACATTCTGTTGAAAGTTTGGGTACCGTTGATGGTCCAGGATTACGCTATATTTTATTTACCCAAGGTTGTTTACTAAGATGTTTATACTGTCATAATCCAGACACTTGGAAAATAAATGACTATACACGCGCAGTTACAGTTGATGAAATGGTAAACGAAATAATACCTTTCAAACCATATTTTGATGCATCAAATGGAGGTGTGACAGTAAGTGGTGGTGAGCCTTTACTACAAATTAAATTCTTAACCTCCCTATTTCAATCGTTAAAAAAATATGATATTCATACCTGTATAGATACATCAGCTGGTACTGCGAAAAATACACCCACTTTTGAAAAACAATTAGATGCTTTATTAAAATATACAGACTTAATATTATTAGATATTAAACATATTGATAATGCTAAACATAAGGAATTAACTGGCCAACCTAATACACATATATTAAACTTTGCTAAAACACTTTCTCGTAAAAGACAGCCTGTTTGGATAAGACATGTGCTGGTGCCAGGTCTTACAGATAATAAACAAGATTTGATGCGGTTAGGTGAATTTATAAATTCACTCGATAACGTTAAGCGCTTTGAAATACTGCCATATCACCAACTAGGTGTGCATAAATGGCAATCACTAGGTATAACTTATGTGTTAAAGCATATAGAAGCACCTACTGAGGCTGAAGTAAAACAAGCATATCAATATGTAAATTTTAAAGGTTACACCCCTATTTAACTTTATTTAGACACATTAAAATTATCGCGGTTATTAAAATGTATCAAATCAAAAAAGTAGTGAATGATATCATTTGAAATGTAGATATCATTCACTACTTTTATTTTTTGCTATTGAACATGAAATTGAATAATATTTTTCAAAGTGATATATTAACAGAAACAAATTTTAAGGGGATGTTTCTTTGGATAATCATACTTCAACAAAACTAATTTCTATCAGTGCTTCTATGAAATTTATTAATGCTCAAATGATTCCAGGAATTTTGACGCTATATAATGATAAAATTACGTTTAAAGCAAAAGGAATAATTGAAAATCATGAAATCAAAAGTTTATTCCCTTTTGATGAACTTCAAAGAGTTAAATTTGGACTATCCTTAACCCCTTTTAGAATAACTATTATGGAATCAGACGGAGAGCCTTGGCTTTTTGACCAGGTTCCAAGAAAAGATGGCAAAAAATTTGTAGAGTTATATAATGTACTTCTTTCTGAATAAGTAACACATTAGGTTAATCTGAAACTAAGCTATCATTGTGATGGTTTAGTTTTTTTATAAAGACAAATACTACTTTTATATATCAACATCTATTTTGCAACACTTCTCATGTATATCAACTAAAAAGAGTGGCCAAAACATATAAACGTTAGAGCCACTCTCAGATTTTAAATTCTTTATATTTATATCTATTATTTTATTAACTTTCATTTCTAGCAGCTAATTTTTTATCTTCAGCTTTTGAAATGATAAGCGCACAAGCGGCATCACCTGTAATATTGACAGATGTTCGTGTCATATCTAATAATCTATCAATACCTAAAATAATACCAATTGCTGCTGGATCTAATCCAACGGCATTTAAAACCATTGCTAACATAATCAGTCCAACCCCAGGTACGCCAGCTGTACCAATAGATGCTACAACAGCGATGACCACAACAGTTATAATTTGCATAAATGAAAGCTCTACACCTGAGATTTGTGCAATAAATATTGTCGCAACACCTTGCATGATTGCCGTTCCATCCATGTTTATTGTTGCACCGAGAGGTTGTACGAAAGATGCTACTTCTGGTCTAACACCCATATTTTTTGTACATTTAAGTGATACTGGTAAGGTTGCAGTGGAACTCGAAGCACTAAAACCTAGTGTTATTGCAGGAAGAAACCCCTTAAAGAATTTTAGTGGACTTGATTTAGCCATAAATTTCACCGCTGAACCATATACAACGAAGAAATGGATAAATAGCGCTAGAAGCACTATAAAGAAATACATACCAAGTTGTTGGATAGCTCCAAATCCTGCCCCTGTAAATGCATGTGCAACAAGACCAAAAGTACCTATAGGTGCAAATACGCTCATGATCATCGTTACAATATACATTAAAACTTCGTTGGTTTGCTCAAATAACCGATGTACCGCTTCAGCTTTCGAACCAACCATTATCAAACCAACCCCTATGAAAATGGCAAATGTAATAATTTGCAACATATTTTCTTCACTCATGGCTTGTAATGGATTTTTAGGAAAAAGATTGATCAGTGTTTGATCAAACGATTGCTTTGCAGCAGAACTTTGTGAATTATCTTCTTTATCTAATGTTTTTTGATAACTTGAAACATCTTCACTTTTTAATAAATCTGATTTCCCTTCACCCGGTTGTAAAACTAAAGCTAAAGTAATCCCAATAATAATAGCTATTGCAGTAGTAGTTAAAAAGAAACTAATCGTTTTCAACCCAATACCACCTAGTAATTTAGGATCACCCACACCTACTACACCTAACACAATTGAAACAAACACAACAGGCACCACTAACATGAAAATTAAATTCAGAAAAATTTGCCCAATAACATTGAAGACATATTTATCAACGTTGACTACAAAACTCGATTGCGCAAACATGTTAAGTATGGAGCCTATTGCTATACCGAGAATTAACGCTATAACAATTTTCAATGAAAGATTTTTAGTCTTCATAATAACATCCCCTTTATGTTTATTAGATATAGTATATAGTAATATTATACATTTTGAAACAAAAGTATATATTCAATAAAAAAATGCTATGTAAAATAATATTTACATAACATCTAATATATTATATAAGATTATTCTGCATAGCATAAATAGCCGCTTGTGTGCGATCAGATACTTGCAATTTAGCAAATATGTGACTTACATGTGTTTTAACAGTTTTTTCTGAGACAAATAAAGTTTCCGCAATTTCTTTATTTGTTTTACCCTTTGCCATTTCTGTCAATACTTCAGATTCACGTTTAGATAGTTTGTTTGTATAGTGCGGTTTACTGCTTACAGATTCCATCACACTTTGGGCTTGTGGATGGATAACTTTTTCACCTGACAATACATTTTTAATTGTTTTAATCAACTTCTCAGGTTCAACATCTTTCATTTCATAACCATCGGCGCCTTTATCAATTGCCGAAATCACATGTTCATCATCTACATAACTGGTTAGCACTAATATTTTTACTTCGGGATATTTTCGCTTCATAATTTCAGTTATTTCTATACCATTCATATTTGGCATCACTAAATCTAATAATACAATATCGGGTAATTCATGCTCTTCCAAATAACTTAAAAATGATTTGCCATCTGAAAAGCCTTTAACAACCTCTATATCATCAACTGTTGATAATAGAAATTCTAAACCTTGTCTTACGATATGGTGATCATCTACCAAAATGATTCGATTCATCTTGACCTTCCTTTCGAAACTTTATAATGGTATTGATATATGAATTTTTGTACCTTTGTTTGGTTCACCTTCAATTGTCAATTTACCATTTATCTGTTTAGTCCTTTGTTTCATATTATTCAAGCCATGCGAGTGATAAAGATTTGACTTATGTTTATCAAAACCTTTGCCAAAATCAGAGATTGTTACCAATAAATAATTGTCCGCTTGAACTAAATCTAATCGAACTTGAGTGGTTTCACTATGTTTTTTCGTATTATTCATTGCTTCTTGAACAATTCTATAAACATTTTCCTCGATTTGACTTGGAAGTTTAATTAAACCATCCACTTTAACAATTAACTCTAACTGTAGTAATTCACTATACTGTTTTAGTGCACTAACTAATCCTTGTTCTAAACCAACGGGTTTTAATTGCCAAATTAAAGCTCTCATTTCATTTACTGCTTGCTGGCTTGTATCTTCAATCACTTGGAATGCCTTACGAGAAACCTTTTCTTGTGTCATCCCTAATGCTGCGTGTGCTGTCAATTTAACAGAAAAAAGCATTTGGTTTACTGAATCATGTAAATCTCTAGCTAATCTATTACGTTCACTAATACGCGCAGCTTCTTTTTCTTGATCGGTTAAGAGAATCCTTTTTATTGCAGATCCGATTTGCAATGCAACAGATTCTAATAACTCTAAGTTTTCTGCACTATATCTCCTTGTATAAGGTGTTGCAACATTGAGTAACCCAAATTGCTCTTCGCCAGACCTTAACGGTACAGTAGCATGGTGTGTAATACCGTCAGTTTCTTCATGATAAGCCCGATTGGCTAAATTAATTCTCGAACAATTTATAATATTTGAAGCCTTCGTTAACTTTTTATTTTGATATGCTTGAACACACCAACACGTACCCTTTCGCATATATTGACAATGATTATTTTCCAATGCTCCTGGTAAACCATTATATGATACGAGCTCATGTTGCCCCACATCATCAATGAAGAAAATCCAGCCCGTAGTAAATTCACTACCATCAATCAACGATTTTAATGCGCCTTGTAGCATACTATATGTTTCTGTTTCTTCATTTAAAAATTCAGCAATTTCTTTTAATAATGCTAATCTTGTCGGTTTTTCCATTTAACCAGTCCATTCTTTAACAACACTATTTACATACATTATACAAGTTTGTAAAGCATTTAAAAATAGATAAATAATTCCTTTTTACTTGAATTAAAACAATGTAAAAAATTATTAAATCAATCTCTGGGTCTAATATTTTTAACAGCGTGTTTATGGTATGATAATAATTGATTAAAGAGGAGGATATTATGAAATTTCAAATCCCAGAAAATTATGATGAATTAACACTTAGAGAAATTTTCCAGCAATTACAATTACCAAAAAAAGATTTACACAATTTAAATATGTCAAAAGAGATTAAAATCAATGATATAAATGCAAAACTCACGTCACAAGTACATACAGGAGATCAAGTTTACATTCCAACACCAGAAGAAAAAAGTAATTATTTACCAAGTTATCGATATGCACAAATTTATTATGAAGACAATGATTTAGCAATCGTTATGAAGCCTAAAGGGGTTAAAACGCATCCTAATGATTTAAAAGAAAGTAATACATTAATGAATCATGTGATATATACAATCAATAGTGACTATGCAGAACCGATACATCGCTTAGATCAAGAAACTGTGGGTTTATTAATTGTTGCTAAAAATCCTTTAATGAAAAAAATCCTAGATCGTATGTTAGAAGAAAATAAAATAGACCGTATCTATAAAGCAAAGGTACATAGCTTGTTACCTATTAAACCACAAACCATTAATGCGCCTATTGGTAAAGATAAATTTCATTCGAACAAGCGCCGAGTATCTACTACAGGACAATCTGCTATTACACACATTTTGTCTTCGAATATGGTCAAAGAAAATGTATGTGAAGTCGATTTGAAATTAGACACGGGTCGAACACACCAAATACGTGTGCATTTAGCAGAAATTGGACATCCAGTTATTGGAGATCCACTATACGGTGATTCAACTTTAAGACAACTCCAATTGAATAGTTATAAAATTGAATTTATTCACCCATTAACACAAGAAAAAATATCAGTTAGTTTAGATGATGAAATTTAAAAGAGATAGGTTGAATTTTCAATTCTCTCTATAGCTTTTATCGCGCGAACAACATTGTAGTTAAAATGACTCAAAATAAATGCAAAAACGTCAATTTCTATTTCATTTTAATAGAAATTGACGTTTCGTCGTTAATCAAAGATATTGATATGCCTTAAGATTTTAAATTTATTTAGGTTCAACCATATCTTCCGGTTTAATCCACTCATTAAACTGTTCTTCAGTTAAATATCCAGATTGGATGGCAGATTCTTTTAATGTTAAACCTTCTCGATGGGCTTTTTTAGCTATGCTAGCAGCTTTTTCATACCCAATATAAGGATTTAATGCTGTTACTAACATTAGTGATTGATTTAAATAATTATCAATGTTTTCTTCAATTGGTTCAATGCCTACTGCACAATTATCGTTAAATGTTTGCATGCCATCCGCCAATAAATATATAGACTGCAATGTATTATGCAAAATCACAGGTTTATAGACATTTAATTCAAAATTCCCCTGTGAACTACCTATACCAACCACAGTGTCATTACCCATAACTTGAACTGCAACCATCGTCAACATTTCACATTGTGTTGGGTTGACTTTACCAGGCATAATAGATGAACCAGGTTCATTTTCTGGTATAGAAATTTCAGCAAGCCCAGCACGTGGTCCAGACGCTAACCATCTCACATCATTTGCAATTTTCATTAAGTCAGTAGCTAAAGCTTTGAGAGAACCATGTAATTGAACGACCTCATCATGCGCAGTTAATGCATGAAATTTATTTTCAGATGATACAAATGGATACCCAGTATTTTTTGAAATAAATTTAGCAACTTTATCACCAAATTCTGGATGAGCGTTAATACCGGTACCTACTGCAGTACCCCCGATTGCTAAATTTAAAATATGCGCTTTTGATTCACTAAGTAATGTTTCACATTTATCTAACATATAACGCCATCCGCTTATTTCTTGGCCTAAACGAATAGGTGTAGCATCTTGTAAATGAGTACGTCCGATTTTTATAATATCATTAAACTTTGCTTCTTTTTCTTTAAAAGTATCACGTAATGATTTTAATGCAGGTTCAAGTTTTACTTCAATTTCATTATATAGTGCAACATGCATCGCAGTAGGGAAAGTATCATTTGAACTTTGAGATTTATTCACATCATCATTTGGATGTATTGACTCATCGCTACCTTGTTCTTTGAGATACATATTCGCAACATAACTCACAACTTCGTTGACGTTCATATTGCTTTGTGTACCGCTTCCTGTTTGCCAAACGACTAATGGGAAGTGTTCATCCAATTCTTTGTTTAATATACGATCACATGCATGAACAATAGCATCTTTTTTTGCGTCACTTAGTTTTCCTAACTCATGATTGGCTAATGCTGCCCCTCTTTTTAATTGAGCAAATCCATAAACAACTTCAATTGGCATTTGTTCTTTTCCAACTGGAAAGTTACGTTTACTTCTTTCTGTTTGTGCACCCCAGTATTTATCTGCAGGTACTTCTATTTCACCAAATGTATCATGTTCAATTCTAACTGACATTTAAAAATCTCCCCTTCAATATGTATTTAACTTTAGTATAGCATTAATTAATTTAACTGAGCAATCTCTTAATATAGCGTTTTCATTACATAAAAAATGTCTGGTTAATAACAACGATTTACAAAGCTTAATTAATTAGTTGCTAGCATGAAAAAAAACAGAAACTAATTTTTAGTTCCTGGTTTATACATCTATTCATTATTCTTTTGTAATTGTTACATCGTTAAATTTCACCTTTGCTGCTTGTATAATACCTATTGCAGTTAAAACTAAAAGAATTGCTCCAATAATCATAGTCACAGGACTAACTGTGACAAGAAGCCCTAAAAACCCAGTTAAACTATTATAAAAACCTCCAAGCGGCTTAAATAACAATACTGTTATAACAATACAACATAATATACTAATAATGATCCCAGTTTGATTACTTTTTACAAATGTAGAAGCATTTACTTTATCTACCAGTCCATGTGACAAGTTGATTTGTAGTTGAATAATTTTAAATAAGATTGGCAGATATATTGCTCCAATGGCCATAGGAAAGCCTTTTATAGAAATTAAATTTACAATCACAGCACTTATCATGAGGTATTTCCAATAGTTACTTAACATATTAATGATAACTCCTTAATTCAAATAATGATTTAATAATAACATAATCAAATTTATGTTGGCATTGTTTTTTTATTATTCATATAACCATAAGCAAATAACTTGGCACATTGATTAAATAAATATAAAAAGAAGCGAGAAGGACATCAAATTTTTTAATATTTGATCATCACTTACTCGCTTCCAATTATTTATAAAAGAAATAATGATTTTGTTTGTAAGTAGTACTCATAGAATGTCATTTAGGCTTTGATAGATACTATTTAATCACTTATTAAATAAACGTAACACTTTAATTATCTAAATCAGAACGTACATTTGAATCATGTGATTTATCTAGTTTATCTTCATCATTTTCTTCAGAAATTTGTTCCATTTCTTTTCCCAATTCTACGATATCTTCAAAATCATCGACCATTTCATTTTTGGGTTCTGTTTCATGGTTAGAATACTGTTTATTAGCATTATCATTTGTCATTAGTTACACCTCACATTTTTAATTTTATGCGAAACGTGCAGTGAAATAGTGACGAACATCTTCAGGAAGGCCTTCTGCAGCAGCTTCATCCAAAATAACATTCACCATGCGGTGTGCTTTCAAATCAGATGGCTCAAATGAAGTTTTACCATTTTCTTCATATAATTTATGCACAACATCTTTTTTCTCAGAACCAGTAATCACTAAAATTACTTCTCTTGCAGAAAAGAGACCATGATTGATACTTACATTTAGTTTACCATTTGTATCTATTGACAGTATTTGTGTAATCAATTTACCTTTATTTTCTTTAGTTTTGATTTTATCACTTATAAATGATTCTGTATCTTGACCATATGAAACACTATATATTTGACTTTCTGGTACGCCTAACGCTTCAAAATAAGACTTATTGCTATCATAATCTAATATATTAATTTGACTAAAATCTACTGCATGATCATCTACATTTTTCTTTAATTCATCTAATACTGGTGCATTATCATTAGAAAGATGTATGCCTGCTATAGTAGTTGGATTATTGTTAAACTGTTTTCTTAAAATATCTGCAGCGTATTCTGCCACACTTTTTTCGTTTTCTAAAATTTTAAAGTTCATTGACATAGTTATTACACTCCTCTTAATCTTTTAAGACGCGTTCTAGCATTATTTATAATAATACCCTTGAAGCTATCTTCATAAACTATATAATTTTAATAATCAACTAAATTTTCAAAAACTACTTTTAGCTTTATCTTCATTATACAAATGTCAAAGTCGTTTTTCATCGATTAATATATAATTTAATGTAAATTTGGAAAATTTTGTTGTCTCAACGCTTCATAAATAAGTAAAGATGCAGTATTTGATAAATTTAATGATCTTATATTATCATTCATTGGGATTCTTAATGCTGTATCTTTATATTTCTCCTTTACCCAATCAGGTAAGCCAGTAGTTTCTCTACCAAAAATAAAATAATGATTTTCATCTTCATCAGTAAAATCAAAATCAGAATAAGTTTTTTCACCAAACTTAGTTAATAAGTAATATTCACCTTCCGTACTTTCAAAAAACGATTCTATATTTTCATAATAACTAATATTTACAGAATCCCAATAATCTAATCCTGCTCTTTTCAACATCTTGTCATCTGTACTAAATCCTAATGGTTTTATTAGATGTAAATGTGTATATGTACCGGCACAGGTTCTAGCGATACTACCCGTATTTCCGGGTATCTGTGGTTGAAATAATACAATGTGGTTCGTCATGCTTTTTATTCTCTCCTCATATCTAGTCCTTTTAACATCTCATGTTGGACTTCCTCTAATTCACTGTCGTAGTGTGCTTCAATAAATGGTCTTGCTTGCTCTCCCTGAATTTGTCCAATTGCCCAATAAGCTGTAGCTCTAATCATAGGCCTTGGGTCATTTAATGCGACTTCTTGTAATTCGGGTATCGCAGTTTCCTCTTTAAAATGTGCTAACGCTAGAATTGCGTTTCTTTGAATTGGTTTTTTACCTCTCCAAGCACCTGCTAAATGACCGTAAGTATTTTTAAACTCTTTATTACTCATTTGTAATAATGGTACTAACCTTGGTTTTAATGTTTCTGGTTCTAACACAATATCATCATGCTGCGTATTAATGCCACGATTTCTTGGACAAACTTGTTGACATGTATCACAGCCATAAAGTCGATTACCAATTTTATATCGATATTCATCTTGCATGTAACCTTTTGTCTGTGTTAAAAAACTAATACATTTTTGACTATTTAGTTGTCCATCACCAACTAAAGCTCCTGTTGGACAACGGTCAACACAAATTGTACAATCTCCACAACTATCAATGATTGGGTCATCAGGAGGAAAAGGAACACTAACTAACATTTCTCCTAAATAAGTCCAAGTACCGAGATCTGGATTTATGACAAATCCATTTCTACCTACATAACCTAATCCTGCGCGTTCTGCAACAGCTCGGTCTGACAACACACCCGTATCAACCATAGATTTAATTTCCACATCTGGGACTCTAGCCTCTAAATACTCAGCTAATTTATCTAAACGTTTTCTCATGATTGAATGATAATCTTGGCCCCAAGATGCCCTTGCAAACATACCTCTTCTGTCTCCACGCACGCTTCTAGGTGCACCTTTTAATTTATTGGGATAACCAACAGCAATAGCAATAATAGATCTTGCAGTAGGCAATGTTAACTTAGGTTCAGTACGCAAACCAATATCTGGTTCTTCAAATCCAGAGGCATATCCCTTTTCATGATAATCAACTAATTTTTGCTTTAATTCATCAAATGGATCAGCCGTGGTAAAACCAATACTATCAATACCAATTGAGTGAGCATAGTCTATGACATCTTGTTTCAATTGATCTACATTCATTTTTCACACCCCACCTTAAAAACATACATTCTATAGTTTAACATATTCATTATTAATAAGAGAATTCGATAATCCAATTTTCAATATTTATTAGAAAAACCAAGGTGCTATGAATGAATTACAATAATCCATTGCCAAACACCTTGGTTGATTTTATATTTATAAAACACGTGCTAAAAAGTTTCTAGTTCTATCATGTTGTGGTTGCTCAAAAATATTTTGTGGTGTACCTGATTCCACAATGACACCATCAGCCATAAACACAACTTTATCACTCACGTCTTTTGCAAAATTCATTTCGTGTGTTACAACTGCCATAGTCATACCTTCTTTGGCTAAATCTTTCATTACTTCTAAAACATCACCAACCACTTCAGGATCTAGTGCTGAGGTGGGCTCATCAAACAGAAGTACTTCTGGATTCATTGCTAAAGCTCTAGCAATAGCAACCCTTTGCTTTTGCCCACCCGATAATTGAGCAGGATATGCATTAGCCTTATCTTCTAATCCAACTTTTTTCAACAAATCCATTGCTTCCTTTTTCAAATCTCTTTGATTACCCTTTTTTAATAAACTAGGAGCCAATATGATATTGTCTATAACCTTCTTATGTGGAAATAAATTAAAATTTTGAAAAACCATACCCATCTGTTGTCTTAGTGTTTCTAATTTAGTTTTTTCATTTGTTAAACTATGATCTTTAAATATCACTTCACCACTTGAAGGGGTTTCAAGAAGGTTTATACAGCGTAAAAGTGTACTTTTACCACTACCTGAAGGACCTATTATAGCAACAACATCACCTTTATCCACCGTTAGATTTATCCCTTTTAAAACTTCATTTTTTCCAAAAGATTTATATAAATTTTTAATATTAATCACTAACTTTCAATCTCCCTTCGAAGAAATACATCACTCTTGATAAAGTAAATGTAAGTATAAAGTATAATATTGCAGCTACAATGAGCGGTGTAAATGGATCAAATGATGCTCCTTGTACAACTTGTGCATTGAACATTATTTCACTAACACCTATTACGGATACAATTGATGATTCTTTAATAACAGTAACAAACTCATTACCTAAAGCTGGTAATATGTTTTTTACAGCCTGTGGCAAAATAACTGATTTCATTGTTTGACCATATGTAAGTCCTAAACTTCTTGCAGCTTCAGTTTGTCCTTTATCAACTGCATTAATACCAGCTCTTATAATTTCAGCAATGTAAGCTGAACAGTTTATAACAAGTGCTATCATACCACATATCAAAGCTGAGATATCTAGACCTAAAACTGCTGTGGTACCAAAATAAACTAGAAATACTTGAACTAATAAAGGAGTGCCTCTTAAAAATTCAATATAAGCTGAAGAAATCCATCTCAATATTTTCACTTTACTTAATTTTAATAATGCAATAAATGCACCAAATACAGCACCTAAAACGACTCCAACTATAGAAATTAAAATCGTGTTTTTAATTCCTTTTAAGAAAAAGCTGCCATATTTCGTAAAGAAATTACCATCATCTTTTTGCATTGCATCAGCAGCTGACGCTTTATAATCTTCCAGCAAATTTTTATTTTTAACATCTTTGATAGAGGTGTTTAATTTATCCATAAGCATGGGAGAATTTTTAGGTAAGGCAATTGCCGTTTCTTTTCTACCTTCATTAAACTTAACATCATTAGCAAAAGTTAAATCTTTATTTTGTTTTAAATATGCTTCTGCAACTGGCCCTTCAATTACCATTCCATTAACTTTTCCGCTTTTCAATGACATTATAACTTCAGGTACACGTGTTAAAGATTGAATTTGTGCATTATCGATTTCAGTTTGCGCAATTTTTTCTTGTTGTGTTTGCTTTTGTACACCTATTTTTTTATTCGCAAAATCTTCAATTGTTTTGAAACGATCTGCCTCAGACTTTTTAATAATCATTTTTTGATCGACTGTCATATAAGGGTTTGAAAAATCCACCTCTTTCAAACGTTCTGGTGTAGGTGTCATTCCAGAAATAATGATATCAATTTTACCAGTTTGTATCGCACCTAATAAACTATCAAACTGCATATTTACAATTTTTAATTTTAAATGATTATCTTTCGCAATCTTTTTTGCGATATCAATATCAATGCCTGCATACTTTGATTTACCATTAACATTATGTTCAAACTCATATGGTGCATAATCAGCTGATAAACCAACACGCAATTCACCACGCTCTTTAATTTTATGCCATTGATCTTTTTCACTAGCATTTACTTCTGGATTTATGTAAATAATTAAAGTACTTATAAGGAATGAAAAAACAGTAATCACTTTCAATATTTGTTTCATCTATTAATCCCCTTTCTATAATATTTATTATTATACATAATTACGCAAAAATATTCAATAAGAGATTTGTATATTTTTATTAATTTTAAAAGTTCATGTTCGTATGATTACATAAAATGGTATATTTGATGTCGTCAACTGACAGCTATATTCTATATATATTAAAAAAACACCTCCATTTAATATGAAGGTGTTTTTTAGCTCGTCGTTCTGATTTCAAAATTTATATCAATTAATATGTATAATGACTGTTATAAACATGCATTATAATATTGAAAGATAGATAAAACGCTTAACTATTTATTATCTATGTGATTGTAAAACTTTGTTACTGCTTAGGAATTTCAAATTTATAAATATCATCTGTATATTTACGCATCATTTTTTTACAAATTTCATGCACAAAGAATGCTGATACAAATGGTATTATAAAATATCCAAATACTAATAAAATAATATTCATGGTCGGATCTCCATCCATTCGATTAAACGCATTGATAGGTCCAACCAAACCAGTATAACCAAAACCAGCAGACATTGGTGTACCTTTAATTCCAATAAAATAAGCTATTAATCCACCAATCACGCCATTAATGATTAATGGTATTGCAATAATTAAATGTTTAAAATAAACAGGAATCATCATCTTAGCTGCACCAATAATCAATACTAAATTGACGCCAGCACCGTTAACTCTAATTGAACCAAATAAAAAAGTCACACAAGCTGCTACAATACCCATATTAGCTGCACCACTACCTAAACCAGATAAGCTAATTGCCGTTGCAATAGCAACTACAGATATAGGTGTAACCATCAACAAAGCATATGTGACACATATCAATATAGACATCATCAATGGATTTAACTCTGTAAATGCATTTACTACATGACCAATTCCTTTAGTGACATTTGATACATAACCTAACGTAAACAAACCTATAAATCCACTTATAACAGGAATAATAACAGGTAACAAAATCATTTCCAGTGACCCTAATTTATTTTGTAATAACAAATATAAAGAACAAGATATCATTACAACTAAAATAGTATTAATGATATCACCAATGCCATTAAGTAAAAATCCATCCGGTGTCATCTTAACAGCACCACTACCGATCATAGCAGAAACTCCTATCATCGTGGCACCAGCACCGCTAAATTTAAATTGATGCGCTGCTAAAACACCAATTATAAATGCCATAAATGATTGAATCAAAACGACTAACTGATAAATAGTTTCTAGTAATTGGTTGCCTTCTTTAAAAAACTTTAATAATTCACCTAATAATGCATTAGGTATTAATGCTATGACTACACCTGCTCCAACAGCTTGTAAAATATTACTAAAAAATGTTTTCCCTGTAACCTTGGCTGTGCTAGATTTTACCATTCTTGTATCCTCCAAATATAACATTAGACTTATAATATTATATTTTCGACTAAACTACAATATGAAGTTTAATATTAAAAACCAAGATTTAAATATTTAACAGTATCTTATAATATATAACAGCTCACCGTTTGAATAAGAAATGATTTTTAATTGTCAGTTCACTTCTAACAAATTGACAACTTAAATTTTGCGAAAAAAGTTTAAATAACTAAAAAACTATCAATGTAATAAATGTACAACAAACTTTCCTATTATTTACAAAATCAGTAGAGTAAGTATGTATTGTTAAACTGATAATTAGATTATCAAGCAAAAATAAAATTTCTACACCCTTGCAGGCCAATAATTTTCACAATATTTTGTAGCTATTCAATGTTCAAAATATTTAAAGTCAATGGTATTTAATGAAATCCATAAAAAAAGAAACCCCATAATAATGAGGTTTCTCAGAAATACTAATTCGCTATTTATACCAGCGGTCGGGATCGAACCGACACTCCAAAAAGGAACGGGATTTTGAGTCCCGCGCGTCTGCCAATTCCGCCACGCTGGCTCAATGTTATAAACAAAAAACTTCCAATCAGGAAGTGATAATGGAGCGGAAGATAGGACTTACACCTATATCTCATTCCGGGAAGGAATGTGTTCTAAGAGTTAAACTACTCCCGCATAATATAAAAATTAAATGGAGCGGAAGATAGGACTTACACCTATATCTCATTCCGGGAAGGAATGTGTTCTAAGAGTTAAACTACTCCCGCATGATATTAAATTAAATGGAGCGGAAGATAGGGCTTGCACCTATATCTCATTCCGGGAAGGAATGTGTTCTAGAAATTGAACTACTCCCGCATAATTCATGGAGGCGGCAACCGGATTTGAACCGGTGATAAAGGTTTTGCAGACCTCTGCCTTACCACTTGGCTATGCCGCCAATAAAACTGGGCTAGCTGGATTCGAACCAGCGCGTGACGGAGTCAAAGTCCGTTGCCTTACCGCTTGGCTATAGCCCATTAATAAATAAGGGCGGCTGATGGGAATCGAACCCACGAGTGTCGGAACCACAATCCGATGCGTTAACCACTTCGCCACAACCGCCATGGCAGGGGCAGTAGGAATCGAACCCACATCGAAGGTTTTGGAGACCTTTATTCTACCTTTGAACTATGCCCCTATTAAATTAAATGGTGGAGGGGGGCAGATTCGAACTGCCGAACCCGAAGGAGCGGATTTACAGTCCGCCGCGTTTAGCCACTTCGCTACCCCTCCATGAAAATGGTGCCGGCCAGAGGACTTGAACCCCCAACCTACTGATTACAAGTCAGTTGCTCTACCAGTTGAGCTAGGCCGGCTTGTATAAAATGGTTCAAGACAGAGTCGAACTGCCGACACATGGAGCTTCAATCCATTGCTCTACCAACTGAGCTATTGAACCATAATATTAAAATAATGGCGGTCTCGACGGGAATCGAACCCGCGATCTCCTGCGTGACAGGCAGGCGTGTTAACCGCTACACTACGAGACCAAATTATGTAATTGCGGGAGGCGGATTCGAACCACCGACCTTCGGGTTATGAGCCCGACGAGCTACCGAACTGCTCCATCCCGCGATAATGATATTAATGGCGGAGGAAGAGGGATTCGAACCCCCGCGAGCCGTTAAGCTCCTGTCGGTTTTCAAGACCGATCCCTTCAGCCGAACTTGGGTATTCCTCCATAAATATATGATAATTAAATTTATTAAATTGTAATAAAATGGCGGAGGAAGAGGGATTCGAACCCCCGCGGGCCGTTAAGCCCCTGTCGGTTTTCAAGACCGATCCCTTCAGCCGGACTTGGGTATTCCTCCAAAATTATATGGACCTTGCAGGATTCGAACCTGCGACCGAACGGTTATGAGCCGTTAGCTCTGACCAACTGAGCTAAAGGTCCAGAGTATAATTTACAACTAATAATAGTGGCGGTGGAGGGAATCGAACCCACGACCTCACGGGTATGAACCGTACGCTCTAGCCAGCTGAGCTACACCGCCGTTGTAATTTAGTTTGAATCAATAATAAATGGTGGAGACTAGCGGGATCGAACCGCTGACCTCCTGCGTGCAAAGCAGGCGCTCTCCCAGCTGAGCTAAGCCCCCATTTTAAAATTTATTTTAGCAGATATCGGGAAGACAGGATTCGAACCTACGACCCCTTGGTCCCAAACCAAGTGCTCTACCAAGCTGAGCTACTTCCCGTTTTTCATAGGATGAAGCATTAATTACGCGCCCGATAGGAGTCGAACCCATAACCTCTTGATCCGTAGTCAAGCACTCTATCCAGTTGAGCTACGGGCGCTTAATTCAAAGATGGTGCCGAGGACCGGAATCGAACCGGTACGATGATCTCTCATCGCAGGATTTTAAGTCCTGTGCGTCTGCCAGTTCCGCCACCCCGGCAAAATAATGGAGCAGAAGACGGGATTCGAACCCGCGACCCCGACCTTGGCAAGGTCGTATTCTACCGCTGAACTACTTCTGCAAATGCGGGTGAAGGGAGTCGAACCCCCACGCCGTAAGGCGCTAGATCCTAAGTCTAGTGCGTCTGCCAATTCCGCCACACCCGCGATATTTGTTTAATGGTGAGCCATAGAGGATTCGAACCTCTGACCCTCTGATTAAAAGTCAGATGCTCTACCAACTGAGCTAATGGCTCTAAACATGGTGCCGGCCAGAGGACTTGAACCCCCAACCTACTGATTACAAGTCAGTTGCTCTACCAGTTGAGCTAGGCCGGCAAATTAAATGGTGGAGGATGACGGGTTCGAACCGCCGACCCTCTGCTTGTAAGGCAGATGCTCTCCCAGCTGAGCTAATCCTCCATTTATAATTGCCTGGCAACGTCCTACTCTTGCGGAACGTAAGTCCGACTACCATCGGCGCTAAGGAGCTTAACTTCTGTGTTCGGCATGGGAACAGGTGTGACCTCCTTGCTATAGTCACCAGACAATATCATGTATAACTATTATACATTCAAAACTAGATAGTAAGTAAAATTTAGTTCAACCAACAAAACTTTTAAATTTGATTAAGTCTTCGATCGATTAGTATTCGTCAGCTCCACATATCGCTATGCTTCCACCTCGAACC